>DNTB01000072.1 GCA_003499525.1 Flavobacteriales bacterium | reverse complement strand
TAACGAAGTGTATCGCGTGGTAAACTGTAATTGAATCCCCCTGCACCTCGCTATTTAAATAAAAACCAGGAAGCAGGTTGGCATTTATTCCCGTACTGCTGTCGGGAGGCAACCGGGGCGCCCCTCAACTCGGGCAACCTGGACAGGTACCACATGAGCTTAGTACTCAAGCTATGGCCTACGAATACGATCAATTGAACCGATTGACGCAGGCAGCCGCTTTTGATCAGTTTGCAGATAATGCGTGGCAAGCGACTAACTCCATTCCGAATAAATATCGAAATGAGTTTTCCTATGATGCCAATGGAAACATAGCCACACAATCCAGGTACAACGGTCAGGGAAACTTAATCGACAGTTTGGTGTATTTCTACGAATCGGAAAACGGTAAAAAGACCAATAATCGCTTGTATCATTACCACGATTTGAGTAGTGATACTACGGCACTCGAATTGGAACAGACCAATATTCCGTTTGATTCGGCAGCTCCAAATAGTGTGCTCTCCTCGAACTTCTTCCGGTACGACGAACTCGGAAATTTGGTCGCAGATTTGTCTAATGACATCCATCGCATTGACTGGCGCGCCGATGGGAAAGTACGCTCAGTGCATAAAACCGACAGCAGCCACCTGTCCTTTGACTACGACGGATTGGGGAACCGCATTGCCAAGCATCAGCATAGATACGATACGCTCATCAAATCAACCTACTACAGCCGCGATGCACAGGGTAATGTCATGGCGATATATGAAAAAACACTGGACCACAACAACTCCACCCTCTCCCATCAAATCAAAGAGCGCTATATTTACGGAAGTAACCGGGTAGGAACCTTCATTGAGGAAGCAGAAATGATCGGATCGAGCACAACAAATACAACCTTTAGCCATCACCTCGGAGCTCGTAACTATGAGCTGGTCAACCATTTGGGCAATGTATTGGCTGTAGTCTCAGATGCCCCTATAAAAGTGGATACCAACAACGACCACCTCCGCGACTACAACCTCCCCACTCTGCTCTCATCACAGGACTACTACCCCTTTGGCAGCCTCATGCGCGAACGCAGCTTTGGGGGGTACAGGTATGGGTTTAACGGTATGGAAAAGGATGATGAAGTGAAAGGGAGTGGGAATAGCTATACCACAGAGTTTAGACAGTGTGACCCGAGATTAGGAAGGTGGTTGAGTATTGATCCATTATTCAGGAGTTTTCCTTGGCAAAGTCCGTATGTAGCCTTTGACAATAATCCAATCAGAAAGGTTGACCCAAGAGGGGATGCGGCTGGGGATCCGGAAGGTAAGAAACGTGTAGAAGAAAGTAAATCAAGAGATGGAACCCAGACATACGATCAAATTCGTCCATTAAATTTGGAAGATGATAAAACAGACTGTTCTGAACATGTCTACTCCGTAATGTGCAAGACTGATCCCGAAATTGCCAAAGGATTCCTGGTTGATGGAAATGTGAATACGAATACAATTAGAAAATATATCGAGAGCCATGGTGGGTTCAGAAAGACAAATCCAAAAGATGGTGATTTAATCATGTGGGAAGGACATATAGAGATTATTACTGATGTAGATGGTGATAAGTTTCTGATTCATGGTGCTAGAGGATCAAAAGGGTCTGAAGTCCCAACCTCTTTAGGACAAACTATTAAAGGATACGTGTGGCTTAGCACTTCATACAGTAAAATTGATCAAATTGGGGCAGGGAAGTATATTGGTTTCTGGACTCCTAAAACGAAAGCAAATAAAATTGAAGGCCCGATATATGGCCCGGTATTACTTAATATAGTTAAGATTGAAGATGTTAGACCAAACCATAGGTATATTGAGAATCGAACAATTGATACTTCACCTGAAGAACTATAAAATGAAAGGAATATTCAATTTTATTATGTCAGGGGTTATGTTAGTTCAAATAATGGCGCAATTCGGCTGTACTAAGGCGCAAAATAGTTTTGAATTTCGAAACGGCAATTTCAAGTACCGAAATTTAGAAGTTTTTGATATTTATAGTGACTTTGCACCTGCGAAAGGATTGTATGAGTTTCCTTCAGATGTGGCAACTCAAATAATTAGATATGTAGATGAAATAGAAGGTGAAGCAAGTAACTACACTGTTCAAGCATACTCAATTCAAGAATTGGAAAATGGAAAGTCTTCTATATATTCCTTTGCAATTAAGGGTGATAATTATTGTAGTCTTGTACTATTCATTAATGAATCACCTTATCAAACCTTAACTGTAGCAGGTGGTTACTGCTTCGGACCAGCAGAAAATAAAGAAACAGGTGAAATTGAGTGGTGTGAAGAAAAGTTTAGTGAATTTAATGGTTCAAGTCTGTACATCTATAAAGTACAATCTAAAAGCGAAAGTTACCTAGAGGGCTCAAACGAGAAGAATGACACCATCTTAAACAAATATGATATTGCTCCTAAAAAAGGAGCATTCATTAAAGTGAATTAGCCCCCCGATAACCACGAATCAATCAAGTACTAATTCAACATTCTTTACTAAAACAACCGGCTTTATCATTTCAACGACCACAGCACGGATCAAACTCCACTGGAGTTGGAGCATAATCAAACTACTTTTGATGCGAATAATGTAAATGTTGTGGGTTCTGCGAATAATTTCAGGTTTGACGAATTGGGTAACCTCATCGAAGACAAAGCCAATAACATCAAAAGAATAAACTGGAGAGCCGACGGTAAAATGCAATCCGTGTACAAATCGGATAGTACAAAACTCTTCTTTGATTACGATGGTCTGGGTAACAGAATAGCCAAACATCATTACCGGAACGATACCCTCCTAAAATCCACTTTCTATACCCGAGATGCGCAGGGAAACGTTATGGCTGTTTACGAAGAAGAACCTGATTACAGCAGCGGACAGCTCTCAGCCACGCTAAAAGAGCGATATATCTACGGAAGCGATCGAATTGGGTCCTACGACGAGGAACTGGAAATGGTGGGAAGTGGCACGACAACTGCCGTACGCTCACACCTACTCGGGGCACGAAGTTTCGACCTGAAAAATCATCTAGGTAATGTACTGAGTACAATCACCGACCGACCTATTCCGATAGACGCCAATGCAAATGGGATCAAGGATTATTCTTTGGCTGATCTGATCTACAGCACAGACTACACCCCTTTTGGTGCACCCATGCGCGAAAGAACCTTTGGCGAAAGCGGGAGGTATGGGTTTAACGGTATGGAAAAGGATGATGAAGTCAAAGGGAGTGGGAATAGCTATACCACTGAGTTTAGACAGTATGATGCTAGATTGGGGAGATGGTTGAGTATTGATCCACTTACATTGAACTATCCATCACAAAGTCCATATGCGGCTTTTAATAATAATCCCATATATTATAGTGATCCAACTGGACTTGAAGGTGATCCGGAAGCTACTAGTGTTCATATTGGACAAAATGACAAGTATCTCGCACTACCGAATTCTTCTTCCATTTCATACGGCGAATGCGGCAGAGTTTGTGATTTTACGGTAAACGGTATTTCATATAGCTACAATGAGACGCAAGGTGGGTATTATGATTCGGACGGAAATATATATGCGAACAATATCAATTTTGAATCACTAGTTAACGCCGATTTTAAGCATAAGACACTGGAAATTGCTTACGACTTAAATGTTGATCCAAATCATTTAATGAGTGTAATGGCGTTTGAATCTGGAGAAACTTTTAGTCCATCAGTGCAGAATTACGGTGGTGCCAATGCTTATGGACTAATTCAATTTATGGATGTTTCACTTAAAGACATAAATAAAACCTTCGGTACTGAAATGACAACCGATAAAATAAAAGACCTAACAGCAGTTGAACAACTTGAATATGTAAAATATCAGTTCTTAATGTGGCAGAACCGCGGTAAATCATTTTCTGATGTTACAGATTTCTATTTGGCAGTTTTCAGTCCAAAATTTATTGGGAAAAGTGATTCTTATACTATGTACAAAAAGAAAACAAAAATGATTGAACAAGCCGTCATCGATAAGAAAACAGGCAAACCAAAACTTGATGTAAAAACTGGGAAAGAAATCATGGAAGAAGTTGAAGTAGTTGTGAAGAACGCTTATTTCATGAATAAAGGTCTAGATTCTAATAATGATGGGAAAATAACTAAGGGAGAAGCAGGAGTAAAAGTCAAGAATAAACTTTCCAGGGGAACGAAGTTTTATGATAAATATCCCGATTTATGAGACTAGTGGTATTTACAATTCTGAATTTACTTGTACTAAATCAAGCGGTTAGTCAAGTTGTTAAAAATGATATTTCAAAAGTAATCACCAAGGAAATTAAGACTGAAAGGTACGATCACCAATTAATGGTTCAATTGAATGGAGATTCAATTTTATTCAAAAATGAGAATAAGGAGGTTATTGATGTCTTTAAGGTTGAATATGACTCCTTAGCCTTTGAATCCTTTGACTTCCTAGCTTCATTCGATCCCTTTAATAATGAGATTGTTGTTGTCATCATTAAGCCGCTTTTTTATTATGGACAATTTAGTATTTACATTGATTAATGTATGTCCGTCTGAATGGAGAACATAAATAGATTACGGAGCGGGGCCTGAGGTTTGCTGAAAATATGATGATTATGACAGCAAAAGACTTCTTTAAACAGTTTCCAGATGAATCGGCATGCGTTCACCACATGAAAAAAATGCGAGAGAAGAACGGGCTTGTGTGCCGAAAGTGCGTGTCGAAGCGATTGAGTTGGCTGAGCACGATTAATCGGTGGGAATGCATGGATTGCCGTGCAAAAACGACCATCCGG
>DNTB01000059.1 GCA_003499525.1 Flavobacteriales bacterium | reverse complement strand
GGTTAGCGGGTTCGTCCCGATAACCATCGGGACCCGCCCCGGGGACAAGTAAACAAGTGGGTTCGTCCCCATAACAATCGGGATCTGGTACAATTCCGTCACGTACTCTGAAAACTGAGTCGACATGGCCCATGTCTATATACTCTATTCTAAGACTGCAAATAGGCACTATATAGGAAGTTGTAAGCATCTATCTGATCGACTCGAACTTCACAAGAACAAGGCATTTTCCAAAAGCTTCACGTCGGTTTATGACGACTGGGAGTTGGTCCATCAAATAGGTGATTTGACCTATTCTCAAGCTCGGCAAATAGAGCGGCACATAAAAAGGATGAAGAGCAGAAAGTATATTGAAAACCTTACCATATATCCAGAGATTACCAACAAGCTCCTTCAGCGTTACCCTCCAGGTTAGCGGGTTCGTCCCGATAACCATCGGGACCCGCCCCGGGTACAAGTAAACAAGTGGGTTCGTCCCCATAACAATCGGTATCTGGTACAATTCCGTCACGTACTCTGAAAACTGAGTCGACATGGCCCATGTCTATATACTCTATTCTAAGACTGCAAATAGGCACTATATAGGAAGTTGTAAGCATCTATCTGATCGACTCGAACTTCACAAGAACAAGGCATTTTCCAAAAGCTTCACATCAGTTTATGACGACTGGGAGTTGGTCCATCAAATAGGTGATTTGACCTATTCTCAAGCTCGGCGAATAGAGCTGCACATAAAAAGGATGAAGAGCAGAAAGTATATTGAAAACCTTACCATATATCCAGAAATTACCAACAAGCTCCTTCAGCGTTACCCACCAGGTTAGCGGGTTCGTCCCGATAACCATCGGGACCCGCCCCGGGTACAAATAAATTAGTGGGTTCGTCCCGATCGTTATCGGGACCCGCCAAGGTTACAAATCCTATACTTCGCTTTTAAAACCGAGTTGACATGGCACATGTCTACATACTCTATTCTAAGACTGCAAATAAGCACTATATAGGAAGTTGTAAGCATCTATCTGATCGACTCAAACTTCATAGGGAAAAGGTCTTTTCCAAAAGCTTCACGTCGGTTTATGACGACTGGGAGTTGGTCCATCAAATAGGTGATTTGACCTATTCTCAAGCTCGGCAAATAGAGCGGCACATAAAAAGGATGAAGAGCAGAAAGTACATTGAAAACCTTACCATATATCCAGAGATTACCAACAAGCTCCTTCAGCGTTACCCTCCAGGTTAGCGGGTTCGTCCCGATAACCATCGGGACCCGCCCCGGGTACAATTCCGTCACGTACTCTGAAAACTGAGTCGACATGGCACATGTCTATGTACTCTATTCCAAGACTGCAAATAGGCACTATATAGGAAGTTGTAAGCATCTATCTGATCGACTCAAACTTCATAGGGAAAAGGTCTTTTCCAAAAGCTTCACGTCGGTTTATGACGACTGGGAGTTGGTCCATCAAATAGGTGATTTGACCTATTCTCAAGCTCGGCAAATAGAGCGGCACATAAAAAGGATGAAGAGCAGAAAGTACATTGAAAACCTTACCATATATCCAGAAATTACCAACAAGCTCCTTCAGCGTTACCCACCAGGTTAGCGGGTTTGTCCCGATAACCATCGGGACCCGCCCCGGGTACAAGTAAACAAGTGGGTTCGTCCCCATAACAATCGGGATCTGGTACAATTCCGTCACGTACTCTGAAAACTGAGTCGACATGGCCCATGTCTATATACTCTATTCTAAGACTGCAAATAAGCACTATATAGGAAGTTGTAAGCATCTATCTGATCGACTCAAACTTCATAGGGAAAAGGTCTTTTCCAAAAGCTTCACGTCGGTTTATGACGACTGGGAGTTGGTCCATCAAATAGGTGATTTGACCTATTCTCAAGCTCGGCAAATAGAGCGGCACATAAAAAGGATGAAGAGCAAAAAGTATATTGAAAACCTCGTCAAGTATCCCGAGATTACCAAGAAACTCATTCAGCATTATCCTCCAGTTTAGCGGGTTCGTCCCGATAGTTATCGGGACCCGCCCCGGGTACAAATAAATAAGCGGGTTCATCCCGATAGTCATCGAGACCCGCCAAGGGTACCTTACAGAATAGTTAGAAAACAAAAAACCCTGAAATCTTTCGATCTCAGGGTTTTTTATTAGTTCTATTCAGACTTACTGATTCACAGTAGTTTTTTCGAATAATGTGCCTGACAAAATTGCATTTGGGTTACCATCAACTTCATCTTGAGGGGTAAGGTATCTCTGTGGAATATCGGTAGCAGTACCTATTGGAGTTAGTCCAATAAGGTTATCCGTTCTTCGAAGATCATTAAATACCTCTATTTGCCCTGTAAGAGAAGCATACTTCTCAAGAATAATCTCAAAATAAAGATTATCTGATCTAGTGCCTCTCCCGTAGTCGGCTATTCCTCCTGCATCAAAATCAGTGTCAACATAAGCATCATATGTAGTACCAAAAGTAGTTGCATGAATTGCTCTAACTTCATTTAGCTTTTCAAGAGCCTTGTCATCATCTCCACCTTGCCAGTAACATTCTGCCATAATGAGCAAATTTTCGACAGCCGTAACCATGGGGAACGAAGCTGCACGGCCATAAGCACCACCGTAATTCAAGTCGTAAGCCCTGTCAACTTTACCGTCCTTGTTTTGGTCTCCATATCCAGTATAATAAAACGCAAATCGAGCAGATTCGTCCGTTTTGGCATTGTTCTTCAATCCAGTTTGAACACCATCTGCAGTTTGTCCAACGGAATCCAGGATAGTTGGTAAATACGCATTTGTTGCTGTCATATAACCTGGTCGGTCAAATATTCCAAAAGAGAAGTACAAGTTCATGTCAAGGTTATAGTTACCAGCATGTGGTGCGATCATGTCATTTTCTGGAAGCATGATTCCAAACTCCGTTTCTGCCAATGCCGAAGTGTAATCCCTGGTATGAAGATAATATCGGGCCTTTAATGTGTGAGCTACTCTTATCCATGAAGCTGGATCACCAGAAAAGAAGAAATCCTTGCTTGCAAAGTCTCCAGTTCCCTGATTTCGCTCTAACACTTCAATTGCATCATCCAACAGGTTTTGTACTCCTGTATAAATCGTCAATTGGTCATCAAATGTCGGGTTTGGAAAATTCTCAAAATCATTGGCCTGAGTAAATGGCGCTTCCTCAAACAAAGCTGCCACAGTTCCAAAAGCCATTCCTTTTACGACATGGGTTATTCCTAAATAAAAGTCATTGCCAGCAGCAACTGCCTTTTCAATAGCCAACTCTGACTGCTGCGACATGGAGTAATAATATCCCGACCAGCTAAAGTCCGCCTGGGTTATGGTATAGGATTGAAATCCAGAATATTGACGGTCTTCACCGGTGAACTGTTGTGCCCACATTCCTGCAAGTCGCGCATTCTCTCCTGACATTGGTTGAATTGTTCCAACCAATGCTCCATTCACTAACAGTTCTAGTGATGCATCAGGAGCAGCATTCGGACTTGTATTGATCTGTTCGAGTTGTTCATTAGAGCAAGACCCTAATACTAACGCGAATGTTATTGCTGTAAATACTAGTTTTCTCATTTTATATTTTTTAAATGCCATTATTTTCAGAATTAAAATACCAGATTAACACCGAAACGATACGTTCTTACAGATGGGTTCTGGAAGTAATCCAATCCAAAACCGTTAAGTCCTGCTCCTGTAAGTGTCTGGTCTGGATCATTGCCTTCATATTCTGTCCACAACCAGGCATTATTTACTGAGAAATTGAGTTTAATGCTCTCCAGACCTAGAACATTCTTAATTTGACTCTTTGTAAATGTATAGGACAATCGTACGTCGCGAATACGATACCAGCTGGCATCTTCAACAAATTGTTCTTCAGGACCTGTAAAACCACTACCTGGTCCACTAATGTACCATGCTTCATCCACGAGAACATCTCCCGCACCATAATCTTTAATTTCTCCACGTACCGTCATGGAACCTTCTGGTCCGTTTACGTGTCCTGGTCCATAATATGAGTATGCATCCGCTCCTTCAAAATTCTTGAGCGTACCTTCAACATAATTTCCACCTGCATCCACATACCCAGCTTGTTCTCTTGTTAACGTAACAGTTTTATCAGTGTATTCTGCTGTACCAAAATAGGCCAAAGCACCTTTTGTGCCATTCCACATATCGATACCTACAGCTGCATCAAATAGAATATAGAGTTCAAAACCTTTATAGGCGAATGTATTTCCAATTCCAAATCTGAAATCGGGATTAGGATCTCCTATCACACCTTCAGCATCAGCTTGTTCTGGGAAGCCATTCTCATCGAGTACAAAACTTCCGTTTTCATTTCTTTTCCATGTTCCTCCCCAAAGTACGCCGAGTTGCTCACCTAATACCGCTCGTGAGCTTCCTCCCGCAAATCCTGCAAGGAATACACTGTTTACACCGCTCATCTCAGTAACTTTATTTCTGTTCTGAGTGTAGTTACCGAAGATATCCCATGTAAATCCTTTTTGAGTTTGAATTGCTCGAGCACCTAACTCTATCTCGAAACCTTTGTTTTCAATTTCGGCTGCATTGGATAATTGTTGCGCAAAACCAGTAGAAGGTGCTACATCAACCTGAATGATTAAATCTTTGGTTGTGTTTTGATAATAAGTAAACCCTAAAGTCAAACGATCCTCGAAGAATCTTAAATCCGTCCCCACTTCCCATTCTGTTTTTATCTCAGGACGTAAATCTGGATTACCTGCAACGTTACTCTGTGCGTTACCACCACCATAAATATCTGATGACGGATCAACTCCGGGTCCCCAGCCTTCTCCATATCCTTCGATAGCAGCCGTTGGCTGTATAAAATAGGTTCTTAAGCTATATGCACTTGGATCTCTACCAACCTGGCCAATACCTGCTCTCAACTTAGCGAATGAAAGTATATTCTGGTTACCTAAGTACTCATGAAATTGCCATGCCGCATCTATACTCGGGTAGAATACGGTGTTATTGGCGACCGGCAATGTTGAATATCTATCCAAGCGCCCTGAAACATTAACAAATAACTGCTGAAACATGTTAAGCGAAACAGTACCGTAGAAGCTATTCGAGAATATTCGTTCAGCCGAATTATTCGGAAAACGCTGACTAGGAGAACTATTTATAGATTGAGGTGGAGATAATCTATTCGTAAATCCCCGAACATCAGATGCATCAGTATTAAATGTTCGGTCGTTGATATTTGCGCCCAACAAAACTGGCATTCGAATATCGTCAGTAAGATCAAATGTCATTCGAGCGATAAGGTCAAAATTCAACTGTGTACTTGTTATATTCTCGGTTACATATCGACCTTGACTGTTTGAACCAGAAGAATAATGATGATAAAAATCGCTTCTCACATCATCATAATGATCCCATCCTCCACGTGCGGTAAGGTTTAACCAAGCCAGAGGCTCATATTCTAATTGAAGTTTTCCAAGCGTTCTATTTACAACATTTTCACTAGGAGAATTTCTCATCATAAAAAGCGGGTTATCATAACCATAACCTGATTGCCTTTGAGATGCATTTGGGTCTGACAGAGCCCCAATGGAATTTCGATATGATCTTTGCACTCCGTCAAAAATTGCTCCACCAGGATCGAAATAGGTTCCTTCATAATCCTCCATGTTGAAGTCAGCTGGATTTCTCAACCCACCAAGATATAGTCCATTTAGGTTAGACCCCATTTGGATACGATTGGATCGTGTTGAAACATATCGAGCAGATCCACTCATTTTCCACTGATCATTCAATCTGGTAGATGCATTGATCATTGCAGAAGTTCTTCTGTAATTACTGTTTTTCAGAACGATTCCATCCTGATTCAAGTCAGCTATACTGAAAAGAACTGATCCATTTGGACCACCACTGCTTATGGATATGCTATTGTCGAACGTGAACCCTGTTTTGAAGATTTGATCATATAAGTCATAGGTCTCGCGAGAATTCTTGCCTCCATGAACGTTGTAAGTACCATCTGATAATTCAGTAAATGCGTCTCCGTCTGCTATTCTGTAGTATGTATTTCCAGAATGACGATCCACATAATAACCCCCGTAATTCGCATCATTGGGATCGCTGATAAATTCATCAGGACCACCAGATCTATCGCTAATTTTATCACCCCAAGAAAGCGATCTAAGTCCTCCAGTTGGTCCAGCTATAGAGCCATCCAAATAGGACATGGAAACTCCTTGTCCCCAACGATCTTGAAGTGGAACTTTACGGTTTAGTTGCTCAAATGCAACTGCTGAATTCACATTTACGGAGAAATTCTTTGTGGCTCCTTGTTTTCCTTGCTTTGTGGTAATCATAATCACACCATTCATGGCTCGCGAACCCCAAATGGCAGCCGCGGAAGCACCTCGAATAACCTCAACATTTTCAATATCATTCGGGTTAAGGTCATTAAGTCGAGACTGCTGGGTAACACCTCCACCGGAACCAAGAGAGCCTGAACTGGTAGTTTGTTGACCTCCATATGCCTCACCATAGTAAGAATCATTGAATATTGGTATTCCGTCCAAAACAATTAATGGCTGATTATCCCCAGTAATAGAGCTGGCACCTCGAATTTGGATTTTCGACCCAGCACCAGGGTCTCCGGTAGCTTGAGTAATGTTGACTCCCGCCGACTTACCTGCAAGGTTATTGATCAACCGGGCCTCACCAGTTTCCTGGATCAATCCCCCTTCAATTGTAGTTTGGGCACTTCCCAACTCATCTTTGTTTGCCTCAAATCCCAGAGCAGTTACAACAACCTCATTGAGTTGAACTCCCTGTTCCATTTGAATGTTCAACGGCCCTGACCCGGCTCTCATCACCACGGTCTTCATACCGATGAAACTAAATACAATCTCCTGTCCTAATGAATCGGCCTGGATTTCGTATTTCCCGTTTATATCGGTAACTGTACCTCGTGTTGTGTTTTTGAGCACAACGGTTACACCGGGTAACGGTGAGTTGTCCTCTTTAGATGTAACAGTTCCTTTAACTGTTACCTGTGCCCATGCTCCAAACGAGAAAAGCATCGCCACAATAAATGAAAAATAGTAGTTGTACCTCATAGCATCATTTTAATTGTTTGTTGAAAATACTACTGAAAATTTACGAATCTCCTTCAGAGAAGTCTGAAAATGAGATTGTTACATGTTGTCGTGAAAGTAAAATCTGCTCTAATAATTTTAGTTTTTGAATTTTGTTAACCCAAATATGGGAATCTTTATTCAATCTGCGTTAAATAATCATAAACTTTTTTTCCTTCTACATAACATTCAGTTCACAACTGAGCCGAACCTTTTATCACCTCTTTCGTTCAACTCACGGATTCTATTTACCGCTTGTGCGTTACGAAGTTTATTATTGTTCTCTCGTTTAAATGAATAAGAACTTTTACATCTGGATACCCTCTTTGTTTGCGCTCGCTCTCATTGTAGGTTTTTTGTTGGGTGCAAACTTGAGCCCGAAGCCTCTTCCTACTAAAAGATCGAATAACTTTTCATTCGTGCAGGATATTTTCAGGTATATAGAGAATACCTATGTTGACAGTGTCGAACAGCGCGAATTGGTCGATCAAACCATTTCATACGTCCTTCAGGAGTTAGATCCTCATTCCTACTACATTTCTGCTGAAGAGCTCGCTGCAATGAATGAACCACTTGAAGGAAATTTCGAGGGAATTGGGGTTCAGTTTCATATAAGAAAAGATACCGTTGTCGTGGTTGATGCACTGGAGGGAGGGCCATCAAGAAAGGTAGGCATAAGAGCCGGAGACAGAATTGTTTCCGTCGAAGGAGAAGTGATTGCTGGAATTGGAATTGGAAATAGGAAGGTCTTAAAACTGCTTAAGGGACCGAAAGGGACCAAAGTGAATGTGGGAATTCTCAGGCCCAGTTCTGGCAACCTCGATTTTGAAATTACAAGAGATAAAATTCCAATCCATAGTGTCACCGGCGCCTACATGATGAATGACACGACCGGATACGTTAAAGTCTATCGATTCGCCAGAAACACTCATAAAGAATTTGTTACCCATGTAATGGGATTGTTAAACAAAGGGGCTAAAGAAGTGGTCATCGATCTGCGCGGCAACGGTGGAGGGTATATGGATGCCGCAATAGACATGTTGGATGAATTTTTTCCCGAAAATGAGCTCCTCGTTTATACTGAAGGCCGCAAAAGTCGAAAGAAGACCTATTATTCAACACCCCATGGACACTTCCTTAATATCCGTCCAATAATCCTGATTGACGAATCATCGGCTTCAGCAAGTGAAATAGTTGCCGGAGCCATACAAGATCAGGACAGGGGGTGGGTTGTCGGGCGCAGATCCTTCGGCAAAGGACTGGTTCAGGAACAAACTCAATGGCCCAATGGTGCAGCTACGCGATTGACGATAGCCCGTTATTATACTCCCTCTGGTCGATGCATTCAAAAGCCTTATCAGAATGGCAGCAGTGACTATCGTCAGGATTATTTCCATAGATATGATCATGGAGAGATGTTCAGTGCAGACAGCATCACCGTCGACAGCTCAGAAGTTTATTATACAAAGAATGGAAGAAAGGTGTATGGAGGAGGAGGTGTAATTCCCGATTACTTCATACCCGTCGATACTACGGAAAACTGGACATTTCTCAACAGGATGATCAATACCGGATTGATTTACGATTACGCTTTTGAGTTTTCAGATCAGCACAGAGAAGAGCTAATGGAAAATGGCGGTGTTGATGCTTTCAGGGACAGCTTCAATGTCTCTGAAGTAATGATGGACGACTTGATATCTCGTGCTGCATCTAAGAACATAGAAATCCCGGGAGAAGAAATGGTGCAGGCCAAACCAGAAATCCAAAGAAGACTAAAGGCTTACATTGCCAGAAATGTATGGAATGACGAAGGCTTCTATCCCATATGGAATGAGCGCGACCCGTACATTCAGGCCATACAAACTACCCGAAAGAATACGGTTACTCAACGGTGACCGACTTGGCCAGATTCCTCGGTTGATCCACATTACAACCCCGAAGAACAGCGATATGGTACGATAAAAGCTGAAGCGGTACGGAGGTAAGCAGCGGGGTAAACATTTCATTGCTATGTGGGGTCTTCATTACATAATCTGCCAATTCTGAAATCGCACTATCGTCCTCATTAACAATAGCTATTATTTTGCCATTTCGCGCCTTAATCTCCTGAATATTGGAAATTATTTTTTCGTATTGACTTCCCCTATTCGCGATAACCACTACCGGCATATTCTCATCTATAAGGGCAATAGGTCCATGTTTCATTTCAGCAGCCGGATATCCCTCCGCGTGGATATACGATATCTCTTTTAGTTTCAATGCGCCTTCCAAAGCAACCGGAAAATTCACACCTCTTCCTAAGTACAAAAAATTTGAAGTAGAAGCATACTCAGATGAAATTGATCGAACCATATCATCGGATTGGAGCATCCAGTCAATCTTTTCTGGAATCCCGTCGAGCTCAACGAGCAATTCATGCAATTGTGATTTAGAGATCTTGCCACGCAAATGACCGAGTTGAAGTGCCATAAGGGTTAGTACCGCAACCTGAGCTGTAAATGCCTTTGTAGAAGCTACTCCAATTTCAGGGCCGGCATGAGTATATGCACCCGCATCTGCTACTCTTGCTATAGTGGAACCCACTACATTACAAACTCCAAATATGGTAGCCCCTTTAGATTTAGCCAGCTCTATAGCTGCAAGCGTATCAGCCGTCTCGCCAGATTGTGAAATTGCAATTACAATATCATCTTCATAAATAATTGGATTCCTGTACCTAAATTCTGATGCATACTCAACCTCAACGGGCACCCTAGCAAATTCTTCAAACAAGTATTCCGCAACCAGGCCTGCATGCCAGGATGTTCCACAACCGATAATGAGCAATCTTTTGGCATTTTGGAATTTCGATTCGTATTCTTTAAAGCCCGCCATTGAAATAATTCCTTTTTCAGGAAGCATTCTTCCTCGCAGCGTATCACGAATTGATTTAGGTTGTTCGTAAATCTCTTTAAGCATAAAGTGATCAAAACCACCTTTCTCAATAGCTTCAAGATCCATCTGTAGTTTGTGGATTTTCGGGTCTACATCTACATTTTCTTTTATTGTTTTTATACTCAAACCCGTATGCCTATCCAATACTGCCATTTCCTCATCTTCCAGGTACACCACATTCTTCGTATATTCTAAAAAAGGTGTAGCATCAGATGCGATAAAATATTCGTCCTTACCTATTCCAACAACCAATGGACTTCCTTTTTTAGCCAGATAAATTCGGTCCATATTTCCCTCTTCAATAATCGCAATGGCATACGCTCCAACTACCTGGCTGAGTGCCAGTCTAATTCCCTCTTCCAGAGTTACGTCATTTGATTTTCGCACCTCCTCAATGAAATTCAATAGAACTTCGGTATCGGTATCCGACTCGAACGAATATCCCCTTTTTACCAATTCTTTCTTAAGGACATCATAATTCTCTATGATGCCATTATGAATCATGACTAATTTGCCCGAAGCAGAGCGATGTGGATGCGAATTCAAATCTGTTGGAGCTCCATGCGTGGCCCATCTGGTATGACCAATTCCAATAGTACCCTGAATAGTGCCATTATCACTAATATCCTCGACCTTCTTAACCTTCCCCTGCTTCTTACGGACATCTATGGTATTGTCTTGTCCAATAGCCACTCCAGCGCTATCATAACCTCGGTATTCTAGTCTTTTTAGACCTTTAATCAGAATGGGATAGGCTCTTCTGTCTCCGACATAGCCAACAATACCGCACATATATTGAGATTTATCGTGTTAAAGTATAGGTTACCACAAGTTTTAAACTGTCTGTTTCAGGAATATTATGGCTCGTTCCAAACATTACAGATCTAACCGGTGATCGGTCATTATTTATGGCTGAAAGGTAAAGAACTTCATCCACTGGGTTATCTGCAGAAAATGCCCTCAGACGCTCTTCCAGGTACTGTGTTATTCTGAATCTATATCTGCCTGCACTATAGCTGGCATTTCCATCTACCCCTCTGGAGCCAAAGGTATTTAGCTGATCTGTCAATAATTCTGTGGTACTGTCTGCGAGCAATCTGGCGACAGCTATTCGCCCCGGCCAAATAAATTCTTGTGCCGTATCGAAGGGTATGTAGAGTTCTGCAAGATTGATAATTATGTTTCCTTTATCCAGTAGTCGGTTGAGGTCTTGAAAATAGATCAGCACATCCGTGCCCGCCATCCCTTGCATGTAGAGTTTTCTACTTCCCTCCTCTGTATTACCAAGAACATCGGAAATTTCAGAATTTTCGTAGTCATGCTCATATCTCATAAAGCTGGCTGCCAAATCGGGTGCCACTGTCGAAGCTGCTGCACGCATTGGAAAAAATAATGTTTTGGCTTCATCAATGGCATTAGAATCCGGCTCCCGAAAATATAGCTCAAGTCTGCTATTTGGCCCGTTAATCTCATACAGGGCTCCGGCTCCTTTATTAGAACTAACAGAAACTGGCTTGACATACAGTCCATTGAAAAAGTCATGCAAACCCTCATTGGTTGCATATACTTCATTACCGGCTTTTAAAAGTTTTTCTCCAAACTCATCGCTTAGCCGAATTCTTATTTGTGGTGGAACAGTATCACCATCGGTTAGTATTACATCATCCACCAGGTTTACAAAACCATCAAAAACACCCAGCATAGTTGGGCTGGTTTTTACTGCGCTGTTGGAGAAATAGTTTGAACCCAGATTGATGGGTTCAATGATCTCATGGATTTCAAATCGGGCGGGTTCTCCCGAAAAAATGCTTTGGTTCCTGTCCTTATAGACATTGCCGGAAACAAACCTCATGGATAGGATGATTGAATCAAACTTTCGATCCTCGACGGGTGCTAAATCAGGATCCTCATCGGCGTGTAATACCTGAGTGTAGAAAGATGAACTCGTCGTCCCAAATACTGGGTCGTTGTAAATACCGACAAATACATCGGCTCTTTCATCTGTTCGCAAGAGTGGTGAACGTATGGTTTCAGCCAGAATATTAAAGGTGTCTGTCACATGAATAAAGAGGTCATCATCTCCCGGTTGAACATCACGGCCTAAATTGTCGTCCTTTCGACAGGCGCTTGCTGATATTAAAAGCACAGAAAAAAAGAAGGGGTGAATTACCCCTTTTATGAATGATATGTTAAAGAAAGGTCTCAATTCAGTCCGAGAAAACGGTTTTCTCATCAAGGATATTTTCGTAGAGGCCGTTTAATTTTTCGATCATTTCGTCTTCTTCTGATTCCTTGACCTCAATACACAGCTTTCCATTTGATTCAATGAAATTGCGAATTTCAGTGCTAACCTCATCATCTCCGATCGTTATGGCATCCGCAAATTGGATTGCTGATTTATGTATTTCGTTATAATCGTAACGGTCGTTCACAAGTTTCGGATCTTCAATATCAAATCGTATTTTATCTCCCATTTTCTTATTCAGTTTGCCATTGGGCTCGTTACCGTAAACCGAATAAACAATTTTAGAATCGATAAACAATGGGTCATCCTTATAAACGGTTCTAAGGTAGAGCGGAAGTAAACCTGACATCCACCCTTTCATGTGAATGATATCTGGCGACCACCCCAGCTTTTTAACGGTTTCAATTACACCTTTTACAAAGAAAATGGCCCGTTCGTCGTTGTCCTTAAAAGCCTTTCCTTTCTCGTCATGCAAAACGGCCTTTCGATGAAAGTACTCCTCATTATCGATAAAATAAACTTGCATGCGGGCTGGCTGAATGGATGCCACCTTGATAATCAATGGATGATCAATGTCGTTTACCACGAGATTCATTCCTGACAATCGAATCACCTCATGCAACTGATGGCGTCTTTCATTGATTTTCCCGAAACGAGGCATAAAAGTTCGAATCTCTTTTCCTCTTTCCATCATAAGTTGCGGTAAAAATCTGCCCATCTTTGACATCGGGCTTTCTGGTAGGTAGGGGGTTATTTCCTGCGAAACATACAGTACTTTGATCTTTTCCATAAAAAGATTTTCGAAAATTCATGCAAAAGTACGGAAATTCTGAGTGCAGTTCAAGTTTTGGTATATATTGCGGTCTTATCCTTTTCCGACATCTTTTTCAGCCTGAATGATGCAAATTCTTAGGAAAGCGTCTGATATTCAACAATTTACAAAGGAGAGCAGAGCTATCGGCAATTCATTGTCATTGGTTCCAACCATGGGAGCATTACATGAAGGTCATCTTTCTTTGGTGAAGATGGCATTGAAGCACAGCGATGTATGCCTGGCGACCATCTTTATCAATCCGAAGCAGTTTAACAGAATTGACGATCTTAAAGCATATCCCCGGAATGAGGAAAGAGACATTCATCTGTTACAGGAAATAGGTTGTTCGGCTGTGTTCATTCCAGAGTACGAAGACATTTACTCTGACGATTCCCAGCAGGTTAACATCAATTTGATTGGATTGGATCAAACGATGGAAGGGGCGTCTAGACCGGGGCACTTTCAGGGAGTTCTTGAAATCATTCATCGTTTCTTCGTTTTTGTTAAACCCAACATTGCGGTATTTGGTGAGAAGGATTTTCAGCAGTTGAGAATCATTGAGCAGTACTCTAAATCCTTAATACCCAAGGTCAACATTCTAAGGGCACCCATTTTTAGAGAGAAGAATGGGCTGGCCATGAGTTCACGCAATGAGCGTTTGTCAAGTTTAGAGCGAAGCGAGGCCGGGTTTGTTTATGCCCAATTGAAAAGGGCAGTTTCTTTAATTCATGAAATTGGTTTTGAGGAAACTCTTGTAAAGATCAAGGGTTCTTTCAAAAAACATCCTCACATAGAGCTTGAGTATCTCATTTTGGCTGATGAGCATTCTTTGCAGGAACATTCCAGAATATCCTCTGACAAGAGCATGCGGCTTTTTATTGCCTGCTTTATTCGGGATATCCGTCTAATCGATAATGTGGCCTTGAGCCGATAAAAGCGTTTCAGCAACTCTAAGTAATCATCTCCGTTAAGATTGCTAATTTTGCACCGCATTTAAACCAGACCATGCAAATCGAGGTACTGAAATCAAAAATTCATCGCGTTCGGGTAACAGAAGCAGACCTGAACTACATTGGTAGTATTACCATTGATGAAGATCTTATGGATGCAGCAAACCTCATAGAGGGTGAGAAAGTTCAAATCGTGAACATCAACAATGGAGAGCGAATTGAAACCTATGTCATTAAAGGAGTACGAGGCTCAAAGGATGTCTGTCTCAATGGTCCGGCCGCCCGGAGGGTGGCCGTAGGTGATATCATCATTATCATCTCCTACGCCCAAATGGATTTTGAAGATGCCAAGGAATTCAAACCCACAGTCATATTTCCTAACGAGGAAACCAACGAACTGAACTGACACTCGCTTGAAAAAGTACATCATCAGCTCTATAAAAATCATTATACCACTTGGGTTGGGGGTTGTATTGATATGGTATTTCATTGAGAGCTTGTCTGATCAGGAAAAAAAGGACATCATAGGTGCATTTCAGAGAGCGGAGTATAAGTGGGTGTGGCTTTCTATGATTCCAGCAGTGCTAAGTCATCTAAGCAGAGCATATCGCTGGAAATTTACATTACAGCCCTTGGGGTATAAACCTGATTTACTCAACAGCTTTTTTGCTGTAATGGCGGGTTACCTGATAAATCTTGCGGTTCCGCGTTTGGGTGAGATCTCGCGCTGTGGCCTATCCAGCCGGTACGACAAAATTCCCTTCGAAAAACTGCTAGGTACTGTTATTGCTGAAAGGGTGGCCGATCTTGCGGTATATGCTATCATCATGACCACAGTACTTTTTGTTCAATATCAAAACATTCAGGATTTCCTGAACAACTTATTGTCTAACTCAAAGTTCGAACTGTCTGGTGGAATGGTCATAGCCATATTAGGGTTTCTCTTTTTAAGCGGGGTTGCAGGAATTTATCTGGTTTATCGGGTTCAATGGGAAAACAAATTATTCAGTAAAATACAGCAGGTTCTCAGAAATGTCATTTCCAGTGCGGCCTCCATTTTCAAAATGAAAAACAAAGGAGCCTTTCTATTCCATACCGTATTCATCTGGGTGATGTATTTCTTTATGTTCTACCTCTGCTTTTTTGCAGTCCCTGAAACTTCCGGAATCAGTTTTGGGGGAGCACTAACGGCGTTCATTCTCGGCGGACTCACTATCATTTTTACCAATGGAGGATTAGGGGCTTATCCACTCGCTGTGCAGGCAGTTCTGGTTTTATACGATATCGACAAGGTGTCCGGAGGTGCATTGGGGTGGATTATCTGGACTGCTCAAACCGTTATGATCATCCTATTAGGTGCCGGATCATTGCTTCTAATTCCAGTTTACAACAGAAGAAAAAACCGCCTGGCCAATGCAGCATAATTTTTCACTCTCAAGAGCTGTGGAGCAAGCCCGCAATTGGCGCAATGAGGAATATAAAATTGTCTTTACCAATGGGGTATTTGACCTTCTGCATCTGGGGCACATAACTTATCTAAATCAAGCTAAATCCCTGGGAAACAAGCTAATAGTTGGCGTAAATTCCGACATTTCATCCAGGCTACTTGACAAAGGTCCTGCCCGACCTATAAAAGATGAAATTTCGAGAGCTTCTATCCTGGAGTCCCTTGAATCGGTAGATCTGGTTGTTTTGTTTAATGAAGCTACCCCTCTCAAAACTATACTTGCTGTTCGACCGGATATTCTGGTGAAAGGTGGAGACTATGATGCCGATGTAATGGACGAACACAATAAGAAATACATCGTCGGTAGCAAAGAAGTTCGAGAACAAGGTGGAGATGTCAGAGTAATCAAATTTTTGCAAGGATATTCTACTACGGCAATAGAAGAGAAAATAATTCAGGCTCATTCCAAAGACCTTGAAGAAAACTAATTTTTAAGGTAAATGTCGAAAGTCCGGAAAGCCTTTTTTTGTCAAAATTGTGGAAACGAGTCACCAAAATGGGTCGGTAAATGCCCGGCTTGTGGGGAGTGGAACACCTATGTTGAAGAGATCATTCAAAAGGAGAATAAATCTTCATCATTAGTTACTCATAGTGAAGAAAACAAAAGGCCAAGGCTATTATCCGATCTCGCTGTTCAGCCGAATCATCGAATATCGATCTCTGATCCTGAATTGAATCGAGTTCTGGGTGGAGGTTTAGTTCCGGGTAGTGTAACTCTTGTGGGTGGTGAGCCCGGTATAGGAAAGTCGACCCTGATGCTACAATTGGCACTTTCATCATTAAAAAATGTTCTTTACGTATCTGGTGAGGAAAGCGGCGAACAGATTAAAATGCGGGCAGATAGGTTGAAAATTTCGAGTGAAACTTGTTTCATCCTAACTGATGTTTCTTTGGATGCTATCGTCAATGAGGCCAACAAATTAATGCCGGGAGTTCTGATTATAGACTCCATTCAGACCCTTTCAACTCCTGCTCTGGATGCTGCTCCGGGCAGCATCACCCAAATTCGCGCCTGCACAGCTGAGTTGACACGCTTTGCCAAAACGAGGAACACTCCGGTTTTCATTATCGGTCATATCAACAAAGACGGCCAGATCGCCGGTCCAAAAGTTATGGAACACATGGTGGACACGGTCCTCCAGTTTGAAGGAGACCGGAATCATATGTTTCGGATGTTGCGTAGTGTTAAAAACCGATTTGGGTCTACCAATGAATTAGGTATTTATGAAATGGGAACCAATGGCTTACAGGCTGTCGAGAACCCTTCGAGCATCTTGGTTCAATCAGAAGGGCAGCGGCTCAGCGGCAGGTCAGTGGGCGTCATAATTGAAGGCATAAGACCACTACTGATTGAATCACAAGCGCTTGTAGGCACATCAGCTTATGGCACTCCTCAAAGATCAGCCACAGGATTCGATCAAAGAAGGATGAACATGTTGTTGGCTGTTCTAGAGAAAAAACAAGGCATAAAACTCTCTCAGAAAGATGTTTTCCTCAACATTACTGGTGGAATCAGGGTTCAGGATCCGGCTCTTGACCTCGCCATTACAGCAGCAATAGTTTCGTCGATGCAGGATATTGCCATAACTGAAAAGTTGGCATTCATCGGTGAGATTGGTCTGTCCGGAGAGGTTCGTCCCGTTCCTCGCATCGAACAGCGGATTGAAGAAGCAAAAAAATTGGGCTATGATAAGGTTATTTGTCCCGATATACACGGCTCTCAGAAAAGCAACATAGAAATTGTTCCTGTTCGCACCATCAGAGATGCGTTGCGCCACATTTTTGGTTGATTATTGAGAGTTCTCCAAAATCTCGAAAAGTTGATCGAGGTTCGGGGTCAGGATGACTTCTATTCTTCTATTCTTAGCTTTTCCTTCAGGAGTATCGTTACTGGCTACAGGATTGTGTTCTCCACGGCCGGCAGCTGTCAAAACCAGAGGGTCTAAATTGCTGTTTTCCAACATAATACGAACTACCGAGGTTGCTCTCATCACGGATAAATCCCAGTTGTCCTTTATAGGCCCGGAACCTCTCATTTCATCTGTATCGGTGTGCCCTTCTACAAGCACGGTAAGTTCCATTTTTCCCTCTAATGCCTTGGCAAGCTGCACCACAGCTTTACTCCCCTCTGTGCTGACCACAGTGCTTCCACTAGCAAACAATAGTTTTGCTTCCATCGAAACATAGACCCTGCCGTTGCGCTGTTCAACAGTTATACCCTTATCTTCAAACCCAACCAAAGCAGCCTTGATCTGATCCTTTAATTCTCTTACTGCGCGATCCTTTTGGCTCAGCAGGTCTTCGAGTTCCTTTACTCTTGCTTCGCGAGACTCCAGCTCCATGCCCAGTAGACTTAAATCTTCTTCCTTTACTTTCAGGTCGTAAGCAAGAAGCTTAAGACTATCTTCCTTATTCTGCAGATCTTCCTGAATTTTGAGCAACTCCGCCAGTAATTTCTGGTTCTCGGCCTGTGTTCCGCTGGTAAGCTGTGCCTGTTTATCGATAAGCTCCTCATTGGTTTCTCGCAGCTTTCCGTACTGATATTGGAGTTGTCTCCATTCCACTCCTCGCCGTGCTGTGTCTCTCTCTAATTCTTTAATGTCTCGTTCGAGCTTTTGCAGGTTGCTTTGTGCTTCGGCCAGCTCTTTTTCCATTCTGGTATTTTCGGAATTAAGATATTTCCGGTTCTCTTCACATTTGTCATACTTGTCTTCGAGTTCCTGCATTTGTTTCATGGGGACACATGAAAATGCTAACATGGAAACTGCAATCAGAAACAATTGGCTCAACTTCTTCATAAACCTTCGATTAAGTGACAAAAATCCGCTATAGATTGCACCAATAGCGGTCAGTACTGTCAATTTTTGAACATAGGGTATTGGAAAGTTCCGGGTTATTTGGGGTTGCCGAATGATTTGAGCTCGAGATTTTTGCCATCAAATACGGCATAGGTAAAATCTGTCACCCAATCACCGAGGTTGATGTATCTCGATTTTTCGTTTAAATCCAATTCTATAGGATGATGTCTGTGTCCGAAAATGAAATAATCAAAATGCTGCTTTTCTAATAGCTCTCTTGCATAGATAACGAGCCATTCCTTGTCCTCTCCTAAAAATTGCTTGTCGACAGGGGCGTTGGCAGCCCTGCTTCTTCGCGAGAAGAAGTTGGCCAGCCCTATTCCGATATTCGGATGCAAAATGGAAAAGCACCATTGCAGAAACTTGTTGGCAAATACCCTTTTTAGAAATTTATATCCGTGATCACCCGGGCCCAGCCCATCTCCATGACCGATAAAGAACTTCTTTCCATTATATTCTCTTTCAATCGGCTCACGAAACATTTCAACACCTGTAATCTCAGGTAGATAGTCGAAGATCCACATATCATGATTTCCGGAAAAAAAGCGAATAGGAATGCCTCCATCGGTAATCTCGGCCATTTTTCCCATGACCCGCACATATCCTCTTGGCACGGCTTTTTTATATTCAAACCAGAAGTCGAAGAGGTCACCTAACAAGTATATTTCCGCTGCATCTCTGGCAGCATGTTCCAACCATTTGACAAAGTGCTTTTCTCTAACCAGGCTGCGCTCCTTATCCGGAACCCCGAAATGCTGATCTGAGGCGAAGTATATCTTTTTACCTTCTGGGAGAATCATTCGTTGTCGCTTGCAAACCACTCAGCATAACTCGTATTTGTTTCTCTCAGCCTGGCCGAGTGCAGGTATATATGCTCCGGCATCCCGGATTTGATGATGTTGATCATTTCGATCAGTAGGTTTTCACATGTAGGCTGATAGTCTTTATACATGACTCTTTGGTTCATCTTTTGGTCAATAACCCCTTTGAATCGGGAGTCTTTCCGAAGAACCAAAGCGTGATCATATACATCAACCACTCTTTTTTTAACATAGGTTTTAATATCGGCAAAATCGATAACCATTCCATCCTTTGGAGTTCCGGGGTCATTGATAGGTTCTCCTAAAAAAGTAACTGATAACTCATAGGTATGACCGTGAATGTTGTGACATTTACCATCATGACCGTCGAGGGCATGGGCCATTTCAAAGTCGAATTCTTTGGTTAGTCTGATTTTCATGAGATCCAGTTGTTTTTGCTGATTGCCTCTTCAACGAACTTAAATGTGGAAAGAATTTCGGGTTTACCATCTACAATGGCAACATCATGCTCAAAATGGGCTGATGGTTTGCCATCACGAGTAACTATTGACCAACCGTCGTTTAGCTGATCGACGTGGTAGGTTCCCATATTGATCATGGGTTCTATTGCCAGAACCATCCCCTCTTTGCAGAGTTTACCGTGCCCTTTTCTTCCATAATTAGGTACCTGAGGGTCTTCATGCAAGTCTTTTCCAAGACCGTGACCAACCAATTCACGAACAACGCTAAAGCCTTGTTTTTCTGCATGTTGCTGAATTGAATAGCCAATATCGCCTATTCGATTTCCAGGCCTGAATGCTTCAATTCCCCTATACAATGATTCTAAAGTGGCATCTAAAAGGGCGCGTACCTCCTTTGATATTCTGCCGACTGCAAACGTGAATGCATGATCTCCCCAAAACCCGTTCATAACTGCTCCGCAATCTACGGAAACGATATCTCCCTCTTCAAGGGGACGATTATTCGGAATACCGTGCACAACTTGATCGTTTACGGAGGTACACAATGTATTTGGGTAATCGTACTGTCCCAAAAAACCTGGATTCGCACCCTGATCTCGTATGTATTCTTCTGCTGCCCGATCGAGTTCCAGAGTGGTAACCCCTGGTTTGATCATTTCACCAATCAAACCTAAAGTGCGGGAAACCACCTGTGCACTCAACCTCATCAACTCAATTTCTTCCCTGCTCTTAAACTTTATCATGCTTTATTTTCTGAACCCGAAAAACCCTTTCTTTTTCCTGGGTTTTTGTGGCATTTCCTCCATTAAACGGACGTAGATTTCACCCCATTCAGGTACACCCCCCAGGTTACGATCATCAATAAAAACATCTGCATTGATTTTTCTTGGGCCTTTTTCTGTGTATTTATCCTCTGGATATTCTTTATTCACGGCATAAAACTCAACCCCGTTTTTTCGGCAGAATTCCACGGCCTGTTCCAACTCTCTTCCAGTTCGGTAGGTCCAAAGAATGAGCCGATGTCCTTTTTGCTCTAGTGCTTTCAGGGTTTCAAAGGCATAGACTCTGGGCTTTCCAATCTTCGGATATTCATCTTCAACAATGGTCCCGTCAAAATCAATAGCTATGGAGAGACTTTCATGCAGCATGGGGCAAAATTATCCAAAGCGAGAACATATGTGATTCCCTATTATTCAACTCTTACTCTGGCATCAACTACCCAGAAGTCATTCTCAGTAGCAATTATCGGATTTAAGTCCAGTTCTACAATTTGTGGAGACACCTCTAATAGTGCGCTTAGACGACTAATTATTTTCGCAAATTCCTGAATATCAATTCCTTGTTGATTTCGATATCCCTTTAAAATCTTATAGGACTTAAGTCTTTTAATCATGGTTAGGGCTTCTTTTTCACTGACGGGTGATAATCCAGCTTTGATGTCTTTGAATACTTCAATGTTTATTCCTCCCAGTCCACACATTACCAAATGTCCGAATGCGCCTTCCTTGATAGCTCCCGCATACAACTCCCGGCCTTTTAGCATGGGTTGAATCAAGACGCCCGTTGCTCCGGGGAGTTTGAAAAGTCGATTGAATTCCCGCTCCACTGCCTTAGTAGAAGCTATATTCAGGCTCACTCCTCCAATATCGGTTTTATGTACCGGTCCGATGACTTTCATGGCCACCTTACTGCCGATTTTTTCGAATGCCTCAAGCGCCTGTTTCAGGGTCTGAACTTCAAATTCGCGAACCATGTTTATTCCTGCTGCCTCCAATAGATGCTCTATTTCTTTTGGCGAAAGCATCTCGTTCTGTTTGGCCTTAAGGGTATTTTGAATGGCTGCGGTATCAACGGGCGGCATTTTGCAGTCAAGCATGGAGGGCTGGGGAGTATGCATTACTTCTCCAAGGGCTACACCAAGCTCAACTTCGTCAGGAAAGTTTACTCTACCCTGTGCAAGAAAATATTCTATCTCCTTGTGTGCATTTACTACAGAGGGTAGTACAGGATAAATTGGCTTATCACAAACATCCATCTTCACGTGCAAAACGCGATAGACATTCTCTACATCGAACAAACCAGCGCTTCCAAAAACTACTACCATTGCGTCGATATGGTCGAATTTGTGCTCTACGTAATCTATAATGATCCCCAGTTGATCGGCTGTTCCGGTTGCGAGAAAGTCAATAGGATTGGAAACGGAAGAGCCTGGGTACAAATGACTTAAAAGCTGATTTGCCTCTTTGCCTGCAATTGGCGGAACTTCAAGTCCGGATTTTTCGAGCGAATCGGTAAGCATTACTGCTGAGCCACCCGCATGTGTGATCACGGCAATATTCTTTCCCGTTATGGGCTTATAGGTGAATAAGGAAGCTACGGAAATGAGTTCGGTCCGGCTGCTGCAGTACACAATTCCAGCCTTGCGAAATAGGGCTCGAACGAAAACATCAGGAGTAGCAACTGCTCCTGTATGAGAGGAGGCTGCGCGGCTGCCAGCTTTGGAAAAGCCCGGTTTAATCGCCGCTATTCGGGCTCCCTTTCTAATTAACGATGAGCTATGTTCCAAAAATCTTCTGGGGTCTGTTAACTTTTCGATGTAGAGCAGCTTAATCTTAGAGCTCTGATCTGGATCAAAAGTTTCGTCCATGTGTTGAAGCACATCTTCCACGCCGGTTTGAGTGCTATTTCCTACCGAAAAGACCTGGTTAAATCTTAACCCATGCTGCATTCCTGACTCCATGATGAAAACGGCCGTAGCGCCCGATCCACTTATCAGATCAACTCCCTTCGGATCAAGAGGTGGAACAGGTAGCGTAAAAACTCCCTGGTAGTGCTGAGTAATGACACCGATACAATTTGGACCGATAAGTGTAGCACCATGATGGTCTACTATTTCGCGTAATATTTCTTCCAATTTTGCTCCTGTATCATCGGTTTCACCAAAACCTGCGGAGATGACAATAAAGCCTTTTGTGCTATGTTTAGCGGCCAGCTCCTCTACCGTTTCAGGGCAAAACCTTGCGGGGATGGACAGAATTGCGAGATCTACCTCTCCAAGTTCATTAACCGAAGGAAATGATGGGTAAGACTGGACTTCCTTCTCTCGCGGATTAACCACAGAGAGTTCGCCTCTAAAGCTGCCTTTTTTCAGATTTGCAACTATTTTGCCACCTGGCTTGCTTAGGTTGTTAGAACCTCCAACAACAACGATGGACTTCGGGTTAATTATCGCTTCGTTGAGCATCTGTAAGAATTAAAGACTACCAAATTAGCTCAAGCTTAATTCGACCTGGATAAGTGCTCAGAGTTTTTTGACCGAGATAATGTTAACAGGACAGTTTTTGGCCGCCTCGAGGTTTTCTTCCAGGGCGAAATCCGGAGCATTCAGATTGTAATATCGGCCTTTGTGTTTGGCTTTTTTCAGATGCGATTTCCCATCGGCCTTGGAGATGACCCAGTATTCAGGGGCAGATTCAACACAGGCATTACATCCGATACATTTCTCTCGAAGATGGGTAATTTGAATCACGCGCTAACGAGTTTAAATACTTTATCAGCACTGCGCACTTTTTCTGAAACAGGCATGGTAAACCTATCTCCTTTTTTAACTGCATTAACTTCCTGATCATCCAGCCTAAGGCTTTTAGCCCTCATTTCTATAATACCTGTTGTTGGGCCAGTAATGATGATCTCCTCGCCGTCTTGGAGCTCTCCGTTTTTGAGGACAAATTCCCCCACTCCAATGTTGCTAAAATACTTGACTCCATCACCGATGAATACCTTTCGTTTTTTAGCCTTCGACCCGTCTGTATCGGTCCATTCACCGAGCTCTTTTCCCAAATAATATCCTCCCCAAAACCCCCTGTTGAATACGTTCTCCATTCGGTCGTTCCATTCGGTTGCTTTTTCAGGAGTAAATGTTCCATTCAATGTGGCCTCTGCCGCTTCACGATAGCTTTCTACCACCGTCTTGACATATTCTGGCCCCTTGCTTCGGCCTTCAATCTTGAGCACTGAAACACCTGCTTCGATGATTTTGTCTATGAAAGTTATCGTGTTTAAGTCTTTCGGTGACATGATATACTCATTATCGATCAGTAGCTCATTTCCTTCGCTGTCTTTTACTTCATAAGTTCGACGACAGTTTTGTTTGCAGGCTCCCCGATTGGCCGAGCTGTTGTGGGTATGAAGGCTTAGGTAGCATTTACCTGAAACGGCCATGCAAAGTGCTCCATGCACGAATACCTCTATTTGAACCAGTTTACCCGATGGACCTCGCACATCATCCCTTACCACTCCAGCACAAATGCTCTTGATTTGCTGTAGTGTAAGTTCTCTGGAAAGCACCATAACATCAGCGAACTGGGCATAGAATTTAACCACCTCGAGATTGGTGATATTGATCTGGGTACTGATATGAACCTCGAGTCCAATGCTTCGTGCATACATTATGGCAGCCTGATCCATGACGATTACCGCATCCACATCAGCTTCTTTTGCTTTTTTGAGGATACGCTTCATCAGAATGATGTCGTGATCGTAGAGAATGGTATTAATGGTCAAATATGCTTTAACTCCATGATCATGACAGAGTTGAACCACCTCTTCAAGGTCGTCGGTAGTGAAATTTATGGTTGAGCGGGCTCTCATATTGAGTTGTTCCACTCCGAAATAAACGGCATCTGCTCCGCCTTGAAAAGCGGCCATTAAGCTTTCATACGACCCCACCGGGGCCATTACTTCAATTGATTGGGTTCTGTGCATGGCGGTGCAAAAATAAAAAAGGAACCACAGATGTGATTCCTTTGATTATCAGTTATTTAATAACAATTATTTCATTAAAAATCCAATTCTGAGGCCCGCAGTGAAAGCGATGGGCACTTCCTGAGTGCCGTTGAACCAGCCGTAATGATATACCGGCTCGTCTCCGTAGTACGGGTAGTCAACTGTAATGCTCCAATTGTCAAATCCGTATCCCACACCAAAAAACAAGTCCAATCCCATAGCATCGTCAAATACCCATTGCTTTCCGAGGTTCAACAATACCGCCCCACCAACGATATCATCTCTATTGGTGCTGTAACTGTCATCTCTGGAAAAGGCGCTAAAAGCTACTTCGGGTCGGATATAGAATCCTTTTAACAAATGAGAATACCGCATTCCTCGCATGGAGTAGTTCGGCGTAGCGATAAATTTATATCCCGCTTTGAGATAAGCTCCTCCGGCGTTCTAATCGTTACTAAACCCAAGTCCAATTATGCCCAGTGTGGCTTCAAGACTCCTACCGGGACGGATGCTTTTTTCGAGGGAAAAGTTCATCTGCGAAGTAAGCGGGCCCAGTATTCCTGTCTTGATCATCCATTTCTTCTGATCAGCATAGTAAACCGGATTTTTCATGTCATTATCGATGACCTGAACTCTTCCATTTTCAAAAACTATTTTTAGAATTTGATCTTTATCGATAGAATATACAATCTGATCGGTTTGATCTCTCGATTTATACTTTATTTCATCCAAGCCAATCTCAATGACAGTGCAAAGGATTTCAGATTGATCTTTTTTTATGATCCGGTCTTGGGCAAAGGATTGAAATCCAAGAAATAGTGCTACCCCAAGTAGCAGCAATTTGGTAGTATTCATAATATGGTGATTTTGAAATGTATTGCGGTTTAACGCCCGAACATGATGCTTATTGCATGATCGATATTTTGCTTGACATCTATCGGGCTTGCTTCCATCATGTAACATGGTGCAGTAATAATATTGAGATTCTCGTCTTTTAGAACCTCACGGATCGTTTTCATTTCAGGTTGGCTGCCGACAGCACTAATTCCCTGAGAAATTCCGTCAATGTCATACGGAGAGGGTTCTTCTGTACTACCTACGGTCAATTTCGCAGAGAACTCTGTGCCTTCGAGAGCTTTGGCAATAGTTGTGGGAGCCATGCACAGCGCAACTATAGGTTTTCTGGCCTCCACCATACGCTGTATTAAGGTCTTTACCTCCGGATTAATTTCGGACTCCGGTCCTTTCACAGCCCAATTGGTATGGTTCTTTGCCGTTCCAAAGCCTCCGGGAAGCACTAAAGCATCGATTTTTTCAGCCGTCTTATCACTCAAGGCTTCTATATCGCCTCTGGCAATTCGTGCCGACTCAATCAGAACATTTCTGGTTTCATCCATTTCCTCGCCTGTTAAGTGATTAACCACATGCATTTGCTGTACATCCGGAGCAAAAAAGAGTGGTTCACCGCCATTTTCAAGTATGGCCAATAATGCAAATACTGATTCATGAATTTCAGATCCGTCGTACACACCAGATCCAGAGAGTAAAATTCCAACTTTCATAGTTCAATTTATTTGATTAGAAATGAAACATCTTCATTCGGGAGACACTCAAAAGGTATTTCGCCTTGCTTAAAAATACGTAGCGGTCTATCACCTAAATATTGAATATTGCCTTTTTCTACTCTAAAATATCCCCCCTCCCTTATTCCAGCTACAGGAATATTATTAAAAACCAGAAATTCTTTAATTCGGGTTTCTCTTGTTTCCCCCATATGAGTGCTATCCGGATGGGGGTCAAGGTAATGAGGGTTTATATTGAACGGAACAATTTTGAGAGCATCAAATGACGGCGGATATACGATGGGCATATCGTTGGTGGTTCCAATCGTTTGACCCAAAATATTGCTTCCAGCACTGGTGCCCATGTATGGTGTACCATCGTTGATTACCTCCTTTAATGGGTCTATCAATCCTAACTCGTATAAAGTATTAAGCAAGAGAAAAGAGTTTCCACCTCCTGTAAATATTCCCTGAGCATTTCGCAAGGCGTCTTTCATATTCGGAAATTCATGTACCCCTTTTAGTTTAATACCAATGGAGGTAAAATAGTTCCTTGCTATTTTGGTATACGTGTCCCAGGTGATGCCATCAGGGCGAGCAAATGGTATAAAAACGATTTGCTCAACACCGTCAAAAAAATGGGGAATCTCGTCATTCAAATAGGATAAATATGGCTTGCCAAAAACAGTTGAAGTACTGACAATCAATAGTTTACAATTATTTGATATCTTCATTTAACTGCCATTTTTTTTGCAAAATTGAAGAGTAATCGAACTCCAGCACCTGTACCTCCAGACTTCTTATATCCTTCGGCTTTTTCCAAAAACGCAGGGCCTGCAATATCAAGATGTATCCAGGGATAGTCGGTAAAATGTCTAAGGAACATACCTGCCGTAGTAGCTCCACCAATCCGTCCACCTAAATTGCTGATATCAGCAATATCTGATTTGAGCTGATCTCTAAATTCCCGCCAAACAGGAAGTTCGTGTAATCTCTCATAAACTGCTTCACCGGATTCTTTAAGGTCGTCTACAAACTGCTCAGCATCTTTATGAATCATTGCCGAACCATAGGACCCAGTTATAGCTTCCGCTGCACCGGTCAGGGTGGCCAGATCTATGACCAACATCGGTTGAAGATTTTTAGCGTAAACCAGTGCATCCGCCAAGATTAAGCGCCCTTCAGCATCCGTATTCTTAACTTCTACGGTTGTCCCGTCGCTAATGGTAATTACATCATCAGGAACTAAGGCATTCTCTCCTATTCTGTTGTCAGTTGCCGGTATAAGTGCGACGGTATAAAGGGGCAGTTTTGCCTTTGCCACGGCATAGATAGCACCAGCTGCTGCTGCGCCTCCTCCCATATCGCTTTTCATCGTCGTCATATAATTACCCGGTTTCAGGTTACTTCCTCCTGTGTCATAAACCACCCCTTTTCCAACGAATATCAAGGGCTTATCGTTAACCGCATTTTCTGGCTTGTACGTAAGGATATTGAAAGCGGGAGGGTCTATACTTCCTTTATTTACACCAAGTAATCCACCCATTTTCAATTCTTCAATACCGGCTTTACCTAGAATATCTGTAACGAAACCTGCTTCGTTTCCGGCCTCAATAAACCGATGTGATAATTCCTGTGTATTTAAGGTTATGACTGGTTCGTTGACCAGGTCTCTGGCAAAGCACGTTGCGCTTACCACAGCCCGAATTTCGTCTACTTTACTCGCATCGGGCATGCCCGAAAGAAGAACGATCTTTGTGAAAGACTGTTCCTTTTTTTCCGACTTATAGTTAAGAAACTGATACTGAGACAGTAAAACCCCTTCGAGAAATGCTTCGGACTCCTTTCTGTTAATCGTTTGGTCTGCTATGATCTGCACCGCAGCGAGCTCCTCTTCTTCAACCATTGCTTGCAGAGCAGCACCTTTTTTTCGAAAATCCTCAATGCATTCCGATTCAGACAAATCTGAAGTTTTATTCATGGAGACGAGGAAAACATGTCTTTGATCTATTACGGTATGTTTAAGTAGGTTTTCCTCTTTTTTGCTTTGATCCAATAAATATCCGGAATTTACGCCAGCGAGTTTTTGAAAGTTTGTTTCCCCTTTGCACAGCACCACGGTATGAAGTGCCGGATCGAATGTATTATGAGATAAGGTCATCATTATAAATCAAATTTAATTCCTTGAGCCAGAGGCAGTTCTGTTCCATAGTTAAGGGTATTGGTTTGTCTGCGCATATAGGCTTTCCAGGCATCTGAGCCTGATTCCCTTCCGCCACCAGTTTCTTTTTCTCCACCAAAAGCACCACCAATTTCTGCACCTGAGGTTCCAATATTAACATTGGCTATTCCACAATCACTTCCAGAAGCACAGAGAAACTTATGGGCTTCTCTCATATTATTGGTCATTATTGCCGACGAAAGTCCCTGAACTACTCCGTTGTGCATTTCCATTGCTTCGTCAAACTCGCTGTACTTCAGCAGATAGAGAATGGGTGCAAACGTTTCTTCCTGCACTATTTCATAATGGTTTTCTGCCTCAATAATGGCTGGCTTGACATAGAGCCCGGATTCATATCCTTTTCCTTGAACAACACCTCCCTCAGAAACGACCTTGCCTCCTTCTGCCACTGCTTTTTCTATGGCAAGCAAATAATTGTTTACCGCATCCTTATCTATGAGCGGCCCCATATGATTGTCAGGATCAAGAGGGTTACCAATTTTTATTTGTTCGTATGCAGAAACCAGTTTCTCTTTAACGGTATCATACATAGAATCGTGAATGATCAACCTTCTTGTAGACGTGCATCTTTGCCCGGCAGTTCCGACTGCACCAAATACTGCCCCAATAACCGTTAGTTCGAGGTCAGCATCAGGTGTTACTATAATCGCATTGTTTCCTCCGAGTTCAAGTATAGACCTTCCCAGTCTTGCAGCTACTGCCTGACCAACTATCTTGCCCATTCGAATAGATCCTGTGGCTGAGATCAGCGGAATTCTCTGGTCTGAGGTCATCCATTCACCAAGTTCATAATTTCCGGTAACGATGGATGATATACCTTCCGGTAAATCATTTTCTATGAGTACATCTCTCATAATATTCTGGCAGGCTACGGCGCATAAGGGCACTTTTTCCGAGGCTTTCCAGACCACCACATCACCTGCAACCCATGCTATGGCAGCATTCCAGGCCCACACTGCAACGGGAAAATTAAATGCCGAGATCACTCCTACAAGCCCGAGGGGATGCCACTGTTCCTGCATATGATGATCAGCGCGCTCAGATTTAATGGTCAGCCCATACAGCTGTCTTGATAATCCTACGGCAAAGTCACATATATCGATCATCTCCTGTACTTCTCCCCAGCCTTCCTGAAGCGATTTACCCATTTCATAGGATACTAACTTGCCTAATGGATCTTTGAGTTCGCGCAGTTTTAACCCGAATTGTCGGACTATTTCACCTCGTTGAGGTGCCGGCATATCGCGCCAGGTTTTAAATGCTTTTTGCGACTCCAGAACTACATGTTCGTATTCCGATCTTGTAGTAACTGATACTTCTGCAATTAAAGAACCATCAACAGGGGTATGCGATGAAATGTAAGTACCAGAATCACTAAGATGCCGGCCAGTAGATGTGCCCGGGTTTTTTGGTACAACACCTAAAACTTTCAGAGTTTCGATAAGGTTAAAACTATTGCTCATGAATTGTATTTTTTTAAGAGGTTCAAAGGTAGTAGTTGCACCTGTTCTGATACCATGGGCGACTACCTTCTTAAAATTTTATTGCTTAAAAGATTAGCTGCAGAATATTAGCTTTGGCTCTTCATCTAATAAACCAAATTAATATGAAGACTTATATACTCTTAGCATTGGCTGTAGTAGCCTTTATTATCTCACCGTCCACCGCACAGGATTTACCACAACCCAGTCCAATGGCATCTTTTACTCAAACCGTTGGTGTTACTGAAATCAGTATGGAATACTCTCGGCCAGGTGTCAAGGATCGGGAAATCTGGGGGGCTTTAGTTCCTTATGGGGAGCTTTGGCGAACCGGAGCGAATGCATCAACAAAGATTGAATTTAATACCGATGTTCAAATCTCGGGTAAAGAAGTGCCTGCAGGTTCGTACGCTCTTTTCGTTATTCCTGGTGAAAGTGAAATGACGTTTATTCTTAATACTCATACTACTGGTTGGGGCACCGATGGCTACAAAGAAGAAAATGATATTGTGAGGGTAACCGGAAAGGTAATGGAATCCGCATTTACCGAGAGGATGCTGTTTGTCGCAGAGAACATGACGGATAACATGGTAGATATTGCACTTTATTGGGCTGATGTCAAAGTAAGTTTCCCGATTTCAATAAATACGGATGAGCTGGCAGATAAGGTGGTAAAAGAAATGATCAAAGATGCTGACGGCAGCTTCAGAAAATATAACAACGCCGCGCGCTGGTATTTAACCAATGATGGAGACAAGGCTCAGGCGCTTGAATGGGCACAAAAATCAGTAGATCAAGATAAAAGGTTCTGGAATCTGACTGTTTTGAGCGAAGCTCAGGCTGCCAATGGAGATTACAAAACAGCTATAAAGACCGCAGAAGAAGCCATTGAAATGGCTAAAAAAGCGGATTATCAACCTTACATTGATCGCAATGAAAAGAATATTGCTGAGTGGAAAGGCATGAAATAAAATTGTATTAATCGTCTATAGATATCCCGGTTTACTTTGTATGCCGGGATTTTTTATTGATACGGAATACAAATGGAGACAGTAGTGCCTTTTCCAGCTTCACTTTGAATAGCAATATCTCCATTATGCTCTCTTACCATGCGCAGGGCAATCATAAGGCCTAATCCGTTTCCAGGTATGTTTTCGTTAATGATATTTTGAGCACGATAAAAAGATTCAAATACTTTGTCCAATTCATTTTCTGGAATTCCTACTCCAAAATCTTCAACTACAATACAAAAATGGTCTTCTTTATAAACAATTTCGCATGTGGGAGGAGGTGCACCTCTGGAAAAGGTAAGTGCATTTACCATGACATTCTTTACCGCTACCAAAAGGTGATGCTGATCGACCTTTACATTTCGTGATGCACCGGAAACCGATATTTTAATTCCCCGTTCATCCTGATAGTCCAGCCGCTTTTTGACCACATCTTCAATGAATTTTTCGAGATTAGTCATTTCTGGTGAAAAGTCTAATTGATCCGATTGGCTTTGACCAACAATGTGGATACTATCCAGTAAACCGTCGATACGATCAATCTGGGATATCATTCTATTGAAATGTTTCTGAAAGGCTTCCTGTTTTTTCTCGTCTAAATCAGAGGTGTACATATCCAGAAGCTCAATGCTGGATTTTATGGATGATAGTGGAGTTCTGAATTCGTGGGATGTCATGGTAAGAAATCGAGACTTCAGCTCACTTAATCTCTTCTCTTGCAGAAGGTTACGCCTGATTTCATCCTCGGTCTTTTTACGTAATTCGATGTCGCGAATAACCGCCAGATAGGTGATTTCACCTTCTTGAGATATAATAGGCTGCGCCAGAGTTTCGATCCATTGAACCTTGCCATCAACTCGAACTATTCGGTATTCTTTGATGATTTTTTTAGACCCTTTTCGAAAACCTGAAAAGATTTCATTTACCACCAAAGACCGGTCACCGGGGTGTACAAAGCTCAGTGCTTTCTTTCCCTTGATGACATCTGGTGGTGCGCCAAAAATAGCTGTAGAAGCGTTTGAGGCAAAGGTTATCCTGCCATTCTGATCGATCTGGACGATAAGATCAGCCATACTATCGGAGATGCTTGTAAACTTCTCTTCACTATATGTGCTGCTGAACTCGGCACTTTTTCGGCGTTGTATGTCGAAAAAAGTCCCATAGAATTCCTCCACATCCCCTTCTGGTGTTTTTCTGGCGGCAATGTTAGCTTCAACCCAAACTGTATTTCCACTTTTCGTGAGGAATCGCATTTCAAAAACTTCGTTCACATCACTTTGTCCAGCGGCAAGTTCTTTCATCTTTTTCTGTGTAAGCTCCCGGTCTTCGTGATATATGTAATCGATACAGCTCTGTCCTATTATTTGTGAAGGATTGAATCCTGTGGAGCGCTCCCAAGCTGAATTGATGAAAGTAAAAACTCCCTGATGGTCTGTTTTAAAGATAATTTCCTGAACTGAATCAATGAGGTCTTCATATTTTCTTTCTTCTTTGCGCAGGCTTTCAGCAAATTTTACCCTTGTTGTGACATCAATATTTGTAGCCACAAAGCGCTCAGGTAATCCGTCATTATTGTTGAGAACAGAGGCTCTTGTGAGTACCCATTTGTATGTTCCACGCTGGGTGCGCAATCGATATTGACACTCATAATCACCAAGGCCAACCTTAGTGTAGGGGTCAAGAACAGCTAGAACGATATCTCTGTCATCTGGGTGAAGCAAATCTTCAAAGGTTTCAAACTCATCTTTGAGGTCTTTGTCCGAATACCCGAGCATGGCTTTCCATTGCCTGGAAAAATGGATGCTGTTGTTCATCAAGTCCATCTCCCAGTTTCCATCATTAGAGCTTTCAACAGCTTGTTTGAGGTATAATTCCTTGCGGTGAAGTTCGTCGGAAAGTTCCAGGTTATTAAGAAAAAATGCCAAAATCGAAGTCACAGATTTCATGGCCTCAATGAAATCATTAGACCAAAGTCTTGGAGCATCGATTTCAAACAAACAGAGATACCCCCATTGATTGGCCTTCTTTGAGATTGGCAATATCAAAAAAGAACTCACTTGTTTCTCAGCCAAAGCCTCCCCAAGTTCAGTTCCCTTGTAGGAGTCGGTATGACCGCTGAAGTATCCGGGATTATTGAATTCTTTGTCGTGCGTCCAATTATTTCTAAGCACCTTAACCAGAGTATCGTTTTCATCAAGGTCTTCCAATTGTCTCATGTACTGCAACGAAAACGCAATGCTGTCGTGCAATATGTTGAGATCACTTTTTTGAACGATCATGATTAAATCTGAACTGGATAACTCGGATATCTCCATCACTGCTTCGGCCATAGCCTTTACCGAATCAGATGCATTGCTCAGCACATGGACTAAAGATGCAAATGCCGGAGTTGACGAAAATGTCGCGGTATCTTCTGTAGAATTGTTCATGCTTAATTTACATGGACTCAAATTTATGAGCAATAATCCTATTTTTGTTTAATTACATGAATGACATTATTCCATGTCCAGTATCTTAGTTATAGAAGATGATGATGCGGTAAGAGAAAACCTGGAGGAGCTTCTAAAGTACAAAGGTTTTACCGTCTTTGCTGCTGCTGATGGAAAGCAGGGGTTGGATATGGCTCTAAAGCGAGAGCCAGATTTAATCCTTTCCGATATCATGATGCCGGAATTGGATGGATATACATTGCTTAAAACAGTTCGAGAAACACCAGCACTATCTAACACACCCGTGGTTCTGCTGACAGCGAAGACCATGTCGGACTCAAAGATCATGGGACTTGAATATGGAGCTGATGATTACATTACCAAACCTTTCAATGCCAAAGAGCTCATTGCCCGTTTGCACAACCTCATTGATCTTCGAAGAAAACTGAAGGCAAAAACTTTTTTAGAATCAAAACACACGGAAATTGAATCGACTGAAGACGTCTTCATGAGGGAGCTTATAACTTTAATTTCCAACAGGTTAGATAATGTCGACTTTGGAATAGAAGAGGCCGTAGATCAATTGGGTATGAGTAAGTCGACCATTCAGCGCCGTGTCAAGTCCATTACCGATAAAACATTCAATCAATTTTTACGAGAGTTTAGGCTTGAGCAGGCTAAACAAATGATAGAGCAGAATGGTGGTACTATTTCTGAAATTGCCTATGCCTCCGGCTTCAATAGTGTATCTTATTTTTCGTATTCCTTTAAAAATTATTTCGGATACAGCCCTACAGAAATTATTCCCGGAAACAAAAGTTAAGACTAGTGTTGTCCCAACCTACGCAATCTTTTCTTTAGCAAAGCTTCGCTTATTGTAATGTTATATTTTGCTTTCAGGTAGTCCCTGATGTCAGTAAAACTCAAAGCCCCGCTCTCTTTTAGCTCTGATAGTATTCTGTTGATAACCCCTTTATTGCGATACTCTTTATTCTTCATTTCCCTCTTGTCATAAATCAAAAATATTAACGTTTTGGCAGGCTCTACAATCTCGTGAATAACGACATAGCGATAAGTATTGTGCTGTTAATTTTCGTTAACCGAATGATAAGGAATTAGCTCCCGGCTATTTTTGGCGGTTCTTTATGAGACGAGATATTCTCCGTTTACTAATCGGGTCCATATCGCTGGTTATGATTGCCCTGATAGGCCTGCAATATTTCTGGGTGCAGAACGCATTGGATCTAAAAAAGAATGAATTTGACAGGAACGCAAGTGAAGCACTAAAAAGTGTTGCTAATTATCTTGAGAAAAAGGAAACTCTAGAGAGAATAAAATCTCAGGAACAGGGTCGGTTTCTCTTCATTGATGAGGATGTAGATAAAAAAATGGAAGAAGGTGGTCAGGATACCACGTATGAATACGCCCTGCTAAGTCAATACGAGCGGTCGGGAAATTTAATAGAGTACTCCATAACAGAAAAAAAGGATGGAAAGACAGTTACCAACCGCAAAGAGTTAATCGCACCCCTTACCGCTGACAGCTTCTTCAATGGTGATCAACCCGATTTTGAACTGAAAAACTACGGGAATTCCCAAATCCCAGTATCTGTGCTTAAAGCTTCAGATGACATCAAAGCCGAAAAAATGGCCATGAAAAAGGCCATTGTTGGTGACATTGTCAAGAGTTTAATGGAAGTAAAAATATTAGAACCCATTGAAGAGAGAATTGCAGATGACAATCTCGATTCGCTGCTGAAATTTGCCTTTGCCGAAAACGGCATAAACACAGAGTTCAACTATGCCATCTATGACGGGCATGGAAAACTCCATTACACTAACGAAGACAGTGCGAGTCAGGAAATAGCACGTTCAAAATATCGGGTGATCCTATTCCCCAATGATCTTATAGGAGACCTCAGCATACTGAAGGTTTACTTCCCGAAACAAACAGGCTACTTGCTTCAGGCCAACAGCATGATGGTCATTTCTTCTATGCTCATCGTACTGGTCATATTGTATATTTTTTATTGGACTGTACGAGCCATTATTTCTCAAAAAAGGAATTCAGAAATCAAGAATGATTTTATCAACAACATGACCCATGAGCTCAAAACACCTATTTCAACTATTTCCCTGGCGTGTGAGGTATTATCTGATCCAACTTTTGCATCTGATGAAAACGCATCGACAAGATACATAGGTATGATCAGCGAAGAGAATAAAAGACTGGGGATGCTGGTAGAGGAAGTTCTTCAAAGTGCTGTCCTCGATAAGGGGGATTTCAAGCTAAAAATTGAAGACATTGACCTGAATGAACTTTTGATAGAGGTTACCGATAAAATGAGTATTAAAGCCGGTGAAAAAAAGGGCAGAATTACTTACAATTCACCCCATGAGAATGGCGCTCGAATACAAGGTGATAAAGTACATCTGGATAATGTTTTTTACAACCTCATCGACAATGCGATCAAATACACCCAGAATCCACCTGAGGTAAATCTTAGTTTGAAAAAGAACGGAACCCATTGGGTTGTTGAGGTTCAGGACAACGGCATTGGAATTTCTAAAGAAAACCAAAAGAAGGTCTTCGAAAGACTCTATCGCGTTCCCACTGGGAATCGACATGATGTGAAAGGGTTTGGACTGGGGCTGAACTATGTTTCCACCATCATAAAAAGACATCAGGGAAAAGTTGATTTGGAAAGTACCTTGGGCCGAGGAAGTACGTTTTCAGTATATCTTCCGCAATAAGAAAAAGTATATTTTGCCAATATGGAATCAAAATCAAGACTGCTAATCGTTGAAGATGACCCGAATTTAGGAGCCATCATTTCGGAATATTTGAGTTCAAAAAACTATCTGGTAGAAAGGGCCTATGACGGAGAAGAAGGGTTTGAACGCTTCTCACAAAGTGAGTTTGATCTCATCGTGCTGGACATTATGATGCCAAAGAAAGATGGGTTTACCCTTGCTCGCGAGATAAAAAAGTTAAACAAGGAGATTCCAATTATTTTTCTGACTGCAAAATCTCTCAAAGAAGATACTATCGAGGGTTTTAAGATCGGTGCCGATGACTACATGACAAAGCCCTTCAGCATGGAAGAGCTCCTATTAAGAATTAATGCGATACTTAAAAGAACCAATCCTTCCGATAAGGCGGCGGTTCATAAGGAATTTGAGATTGGTAGGTTCAGATTTATTCCCAATGAGCGCGCTCTAATTCTGGGAGACGAAAGCACAAGACTCACCTCAAAAGAAAACCAGTTGCTCAAACTTTTGGCTCAAAATATCAATCAGGTTTTGGAACGAACCTCTGCTCTAAAGGCTATTTGGGGTGATGACAGTTATTTCAACTCCAGAAGCATGGACGTTTATATAACAAAACTTCGTAAATATCTTCGACCCGATCCGAATATTGAAATTATCAACGTTCATGGCCAGGGTTTTCGATTAATCGTTAAAAATACTTGATCCGGCGTTAATGTTGTGTTTAATTTGAAACTTCAAATTGCACAACATGAAAAAAGCACTTCTCTTTATTTCCCTTCTGGCCGTTTCTGCACTAAGTTTCGCGCAGCTCAACTTTGGTATCAAAGTAGGTGGAAATTACAACTTCGATGAAATCCGGGATGATCCCAACAATATTTCCATAAATAATGCCGCTACATGGTCAGGAGGTGGTTTTATACGTATCAAAATCAAGAAAATTAGTTTACAGGGTGAAGCATTATATGTGACTCGTAATTCGGAGTTAAACTCATTCGGGCAAAACTTTAAAACACAATTCGGGGCTTTAGACGTACCTCTGCTAGTAGGATACAATTTTCTGGACCTTAAGGTTCTCAAGTTCCGAGCCAATGGAGGTGTTATTCCTTCTTTGGTCCTCAGCCAATCGGGAGATTTGCCAGATGACGTTTACAATGATGCTTTCTGGTCGTGGACTTTGGGGATATCAGCAGATATACCCTTCATTCTCATAGACCTTCGCTATCAAGGTGCTCTTGGGGATTATGCTTCCTCGCCAGCTGGAGGAAACCTGCACAATAACATGCTCACCTTATCTGTAGGTTGGAAGATTATCTAAAGCGAAGGAGTTCGGCCACCGTCCACTGGTAGGTTTATTCCATTTATGTATGAGGCGGCGGGCGAACACAAGAAAACGGCTGCATTAGCAATTTCTTCTGGCTTTCCAAACCTTTGTAGTGGAATTGCTTTCGCCATATTCAGTGTCACTTCTTTTTCAGTCACTCCCAATTTTTGAGCCTTATTCGAAACGATTGCATCCAGGCGCCCTGTCGATGTGGCTCCTGGTAAAACATTGTTTACCGTTATACCAAATGCACCCAATTCATTAGCCATAGTTTTAGCCCAATTGGCTACCGCACCACGAACGGTATTGCTTACCCCAAGTCCATTCAGAGGAACTTTGACCGAAGTGGAAATGATGTTTACGATCCTACCATAACCTGATTGTTTCATTCCTGGCCAAACTGCTTGAGTGAGCATGTGGTTGGCTATAAGATGTTGATTAAAGGCCGATTGAAATTCATCTGTTTCTGCTTCAGAAATGGGCCCTCCAGGAGGACCACCGGTATTGTTAATGAGGATTTGGTAAATATTGCCATTACCAAGATGTTCATGAATGATTCTATTCAGACCATCCGTATCAGAAAAATCGGCCACTAATAACTCGTGTTTTTGATTCGCTTTTGCCGGCAATTCAGCCAGCACCGCTTTCAACTTCTCTTCATTCCGGGCAAGCACCGTGACTTTTGCCCCTTGGCCGGCAAGCCCTATCGCAATGGCCTTTCCAATTCCCTGCGAACTGCCCGCAACCAGAGCATTTTTTCCATTTAATTCTAAATCCATTTTATTCAATTGATAAGAGACAAATGTAGTTATCCAGATTTGCCCTGAATCAACCTGATTCATCCTTGTAATTATATCTTTACCCAACAAATCTGATGATATGGCAATAGCAGCACCCTTAAATTTTCTCGGATGGATAGAGGAGCATCGAGATATTCTAAAGCCGCCTGTTGGAAACAAAAATATTTACCCTCTTTCTGATGACTATATTGTAATGGTAGTAGGAGGGCCAAATGCTCGAAAAGATTACCATTACAACGAAACAGAGGAATTATTCTACCAGATAGAAGGTGGAATAACGGTCAGAATTCAGGAAGATGGAAAAGCCAAAGATGTAAATGTGGAAGAGGGAGAGATGTTTTTACTCCCGGCAATGGTTCCTCATTCTCCGATAAGAGGGGAAAATACCGTCGGGCTGGTGATTGAACGAGTTCGAAAACCAGAACATACAGATGGACTTTTATGGTTCTGCGAGCATTGCAACAACAAACTTCACGAGACCTACTTTCATCTCAACAATATTGAAAAGGACTTTCTCCCCAGATTTAAGGAGTTCTATAACTCCGAAGAATTGAGAACATGCTCAAATTGTGGAAATGTTATGCAAACAGACCCCAGGTTTGTCGACTAATTAAACGAGATGGCCAATTGCATTAAAATAGATACCCACACCCATATATTACCAAAGCACGTCCCCGATTTTGCAAAAAAATTCGGATACGAAGGGTTTGTGATGCTTCATCATCATGACGATGATACTGCCGATATGAAAATGGGCGAAAAATTCTTCCGTCGCATTGAAGCTAACAGTTGGAATCCCGAGATACGAAAGGAAGAATATGCTGAAAACCATACTCAATATCAGGTCATTTGCACAGTTCCCGTCATGTTTGCCTACTTCTCGAAACCCAAGCACGGTCTTGAAGTAGCCAAATTTCTTAACGACGATATTCTCAATACCGTTGATAAATTTCCCAAGAACTATATCGGCTTGGGCACCTTGCCCCTTCAAGACATCGAACATTCATTGGAGGAACTGCACCGGATTGCCTCACTTGGAATGCATGGCATACAAATCGGGTCAAACATCAACGACGAAAACCTCAGCGAACCTAAGTTTAATCCGCTCTGGGAGGCCTGTGAAAAACTGAATATGGCCGTAATGATCCACCCCTGGAACATGATGGGGTTTGATTCCATCCGAAAGTACTGGCTTCCCTGGCTAGTGGGTATGCCCGCGGAAACGGCAAGAGCTGCTGCTTCAATGATATTCAGTGGGGTGTTCGACCGCTATCCAAAACTCAGAGTTATGTTCTCACATGCTGGAGGATCCTTAATTCCTACCATTGGAAGGTTAGAGCATGGGCACCGATGCAGACCCGATTTAGTTGCTTTGGATAACCCAAATAGCCCAAGAGATTATTTTGGAAAATTCTGGGTCGACTCCATTACGCACGATCCAGACCTACTGCATTACATAATTCGGCAAATCGGATCAAAACGAATTGTATTGGGCTCGGATTATCCCTTTCCACTTGGTGATCTAAAAATAGGTCGGTACATTGAACAAATGGGGCTCCCCACCACAGATGTAGAAAACATCTTCCAAAATGCTCCTTTGGAATGGCTGGGTATGGAGCTCAAGGAGCTCTAAACTTCACTATGAAAGCCCAGTACACGGCAGTTATTTGTCTGCTTACCATTCTACTCACCGGAATGTCATTGGCCCAAAACCCACCCAAAATTGGATTGGTACTGAGCGGTGGTGGTGCTAAAGGTTTTGCCCATATTGGAGCAATAAGAGCCTTAGAAGAAGCTGGAATCAAGCCAGACATTGTAACCGGAACCAGCATGGGGAGTATTGTTGGTGCCCTGTATGCAATGGGGTATTCTACTGAGGAAATGGAGGCCATCGCGCGCGAAGTAGATTGGACATCCGCCTTGTCGAATGATATAGATATGTCCGAAATTACGTGGGAGGAAAAACCATACTACGGACGGTTTTTGGCTGAGTTAACTGTGAATGAGAACGGAGTCTCTTTACCGGGCGGGCTGATCATAGGTCAGAATTTACAGTTACTCCTTTCCGAAATCACGATGCCGGTACATCACATCAAAGACTTTAAGGACTTTCCTATTTCGTTTGCCTGTGTAGCCACAAACATAGAAACAGGGGAACCCGTCACTCTTGACCAAGGTGACATCGTAAAATCGCTTCGGGCCAGCATGGCCATTCCAAGTATTTTTACCCCGGTTACCATTGACAGCATGCTGCTCATAGACGGGGGCTGGGTGCGTAACCTACCGGTAGAAGAGGCAAAAGCAATGGGCGCAGACATTATCATCTCTGTATCTGTCGATGCGCCATTAAAAACGAAAAAGGAACTCACCAGCCTTATTTCCATAATGGATCAGACCTCCTGGATCTTAAGTACCATAGACACGCGTCGTCAAAAAGAAATGAGCGATTATCTCATTGAGCCAGAAGTCGCTGACCTCAGCACATTCGATTTTGAAAAGTCCGATACCATTGTTCAACGCGGATATATTGCAGCTAAAAAACAAATCGAAGCGTTCGACAAGTTGTATGTTGAATTGACGGCCCAAGGATACAGCACTCCGAATGTCATTAAACCTGGAACTGAAAGCCTATTCCAATTCGATCGTGTTGAAGTGGAAGGAACGAATAAAATTACTGAGGAATTCATCATTGGCCGACTAGGAATAGATACGGGAAAGCTCTACTCAACTGAAGAAATAGAACATCGTGTTGAGGTTCTGTACGGAACACGATATTTTGAGAAAGTTGCTTTTCAAACGCTTTCTTCGGAGGATGGAAAGCACATTTTTAGAGTCATTGTTGAGGAAGACGATCCGATCAAGTTAAAATTGGCCCTTTACTACGACAACGTGAGTTCAGCCGGAGTCAACCTTAACCTTACCATGCGTAACTTTTTACTCAAGAATTCCCGAATCATCTTCGATGGTTTTTTAGCAGAAGATCCGCAAGTAAGCTTCAACTTTTTAAAGTACTTCACAAAGAGTCAACGTACCTACGCGTTTCTTGAAGCCGAGTATGTAAAACAGAACGAATTCATCAACAATAACATCTATGGCGTTCCTTCTTCGTACAAATACCGGCAATGGCAAGGGGGTTTGGGGTTCGCACAATTGATCAGTTCAAATGCATTGGTGGGTGTCGCTTTAAACTACAGAAACGGCTGGATCATTCCTTCTTTCAATGCGGATTCAATCGTCACAAAAGTTGGGCAAAGGGAAGTGCCCGTCTCGTTATTTTTGTCTGGCAATACCTTGAACAAACCCTACTACCCGACTCGCGGATGGAGAGGTAATTTGAGTTTTTCTTACTCCTTTTATAACGATCAAACCATTACGTTAGCCCAACAATACCAGTCACTGGAAGGCCCCTTGAATGACACTCTGGCACTCTCCGAGCAATTTAGGCTTCAATTATCCGGGGAGAAATACTTTCCCATTTTCAACAAATTTTCGCTTTATCTGGACGGGTTCATGGGTCTGCCCTTTACTAATCAAACCGAAATGAATGCGAGCTACAAGATCGGTGGAATATCGCCGGTTTTACCCTCTATGATTCCGTATTGGGGAACAAAAAGTGCTAACCTCACCTCTGCCCAGATGGCCAAGGTGGCTTTCGGTTTCCAATGGGAATTTCTTCCCAAACTGTACGCCAAAGGGCTGGTCAATTATTTTAACTTCAATTATCCTATGTTGCTTATCAACCCGGATCTCGACGAAAACTATTTCGAGGTAAACGGCAAGTCCTATGAACAATCTGTTGGCGGTGGGTTGGAATTGTCTTATTACAGTTTCCTCGGACCCGTGCGGGTAATTATCCATCAGGACGTTTTGTATTCAGAGCCTCTTTTCTTCGTGAGCCTGGGATATAATTTCAGACAACATCATTCTACTTTCTAATCTATTTATGCAAGTGTCGAAAGTCATTCAAATGGAACCCAGTTGTTTTATATTAGCGCCTTGAATCCTGCGATCTATGAGTGAAGCCATAAAGCACGAATGCGGGCTCGCGTTTGTTCGACTCCTAAAACCACTGGATTACTACCACAAGAAATATGGCACCGCCTTTTATGGTCTAAACAAGCTCTATCTCCTCATGGAAAAACAGCACAATAGAGGACAAGATGGAGTTGGTGTGGCGAATATCAAATTAAATGTGCAGCCCGGGCAGCGTTACATTTCCAGGCACAGATCCATAAATACTCAGCCCATTCAGGATGTGTTTCAGTACATCAACAAAAGGTTCAAAGATTTAGAAGATACTCAACCTTCTAAACTACACGATGTAAAATGGCTCAAAGAAAATAAGGCTTTTACAGGAGAGATTTTTCTTGGACACTTGCGGTATGGGACATTTGGTAAAAACTCAATAGAAGCATGTCACCCGTTTCTCCGACAGAATAACTGGATGACCAGAAACCTCGTGTTGGCTGGCAACTTTAACCTTACCAATGCAGATGAGTTGTTTGACTTGTTGGTGCGAATAGGTCAGCACCCAAAGGAGGTTACCGATACCGTAACCGTAATGGAGAAAATTGGGCATTTTCTGGACATGGAGAATCAGGAATTGTTCGATAAGTACAAAACTCTGGGTTATAGCAATCAGGAAATATCAGACCTAATTGCAAAAAATGTCGACATAACCCGAATACTGGAAAGAGCATCTGAAGACTGGGATGGTGGCTATCATATGGTAGGTATACTCGGGCATGGCGATGCGTTTGCTTTTAGAGATCCGAACGGTATTCGACCCGCATTTTACTATCAAGATGAGGAAGTAGTCGTTGTGGCTTCAGAGCGACCTGCAATTCAAACCGTGTTTGGAGTTCCGCTAAATGACATACAGGAGCTTGGCAGAGGTAAAGCACTCATCATTAAAAAAGATGGTGACATTTTCGAAAAGCAAATAATAAAAAAAGGGAAGAACAGAGCTTGTTCTTTTGAGCGCATCTATTTTTCAAGAGGTAGCGATTCTGAAATATATGAAGAGCGCAAAAAGTTGGGGGCAAACGTTTTCAAACCTGTTATAGAATCGGTAAAAGACGATTTTTTTAATACGGTATTCTCATACATTCCCAATACTGCAGAAGTATCCTTTTATGGTCTCATAGGTGCGGCTCATAGTTATTTGAATGAACTAAAAACAAAACGCCTCAAAGAACTAGGCCCTGAAGCTCCCAATGAGGAAATTGAAAAGCTACTAAATGCCTCTCCCCGCTTTGAAAAGCTGGCTATAAAAGATGCCAAGTTGAGAACATTTATTACGCAGGATGATTCGCGAGATGATCTTGTAGCGCATGTATATGATGTAACCTACGGCGTGGTTAAACCTGAAGAAGACACGTTGGTTATGATCGATGATTCCATTGTACGTGGCACCACTCTTCGTCAGAGTATTTTGCGCATTCTTGACACCTTGAATCCTAAAAAGATCATCATCGTTTCTTCAGCTCCTCAAATTAGATTTCCCGACTGCTATGGTATAGACATGGCCAAAATGGGAGATTTCATAGCCTTCAGGGCGGCGGTAGAATTGCACAAACAAAACGGCACTGAAAAAATGCTTGATCAGATTTACAAAAAGTGCAAGGATCAAGAAAACCTTCCTAAAGAACAGATTGTCAACTATGTTAAGGAAGTCTACGAGCCCTTTACTTATCAGGAGGTTTCTGATATGATTGCAGAGCTTGTTTCGCCCAATACGGTAAACGCACAAGTAGAAGTCATTTATCAAACATTGGAGGGGCTTCAAGACGCCTGTCCCAATCATAAAGGCGACTGGTATTTCTCTGGAAACTATCCAACACCCGGAGGAAACAAAGTGGTCAATAAAGCCTTCATCAACTATATAGAAGGCAAGGACGAGCGGGCTTATTGATCTACTTTTTGAAGCTCGATTCATTGAAAAATACAATGCCACTATTACATTTGGCTAATGAAACACTACTACTTTCTACTTGTCACCCTTTGGTGCACTATAGGCCTTGCCCAAAATAATCAGCTCATAACCGGCACCGTCTGTGGAGGAAATAATGAATCTCCTCTACCTTATGCCTATGTAATGTTTGAAGGATTACCCTTAGGCACGGTGACAGAACCTGATGGCTCATTCAGAATAAACATTCCGGTTGAGTATTTGGATGAGACTATCCGATTCTCCTACATGGGTTTTGAATCCAAAGCTGTAGCTGTAGTAGAGCTTATCGATTCAGATACGACCATTGTACTGGTTGAGAAAATAAATCAACTCAACACCGTAACTGTCACACCTGAGAAAGTGCCCAGTGCCAAGAAAATTCTCAAAAAGGCCCTTAAAAAGATTCCGCAGAACTATGCCTCAGATACCTTTTCTTTCACTGGATACTACCGAGAAACTATTCAGGAGTATGGCTACCATATCCGATATACAGATGCTGTCGTGGCTTATCGATTAAGTCCATATGAATTGAACCAGGAAAAAGTAAAATCTAAAGATGCCTTCATTGTATATGACCCGTTCGCTCTGTACACAGGCTACCTTGGTGATCGACTACATCGTGTTCACTTTCATTGGAAGACCAAGAAAGAAGACCAAGCGAAAATCATGGGGTTACGCGCTAGTAATGACTTGAGCAAAACCAGAATGCATGCCAACATCGAAGCAGGACCAATGGGTATCCTATCAAAAGATAGAGTCAATTATCAATCGGCATTCTTTGGGAAAGACATGTTCAAAAAATACCGATTCACTTTAAGAGAGGGGATGAATAATTCTGGAGATTGGGTATATCGAATAGCTTTTGAGCCCTTCGATCAAATCGAACTAGATCATGCCAAAAGATACAGAGTACTTTCCAAACTCCATAAATCCAAACCGCTTCAAGGTGAAATCGAGATACTGAAAGATGATTTGGCCATTACTCACATAGCCTTTTCTGTCCCGAGCAAATACAAAGAATACTTCTGTTCGTATACGGACATGGCATACAAGCACTTTGATTACAAAGTGGAAACCAAGTATGAGAAAATCGACGATAGCTACCGACTCGTATATGCCCGACATGAAGATGAATTCATCTATCGCGATACCAACAAAAATGAAGTAATTCCCTACTCGGCTGTCTCCGAATTCTTTCTAGACAGCATTCATGAACACTGTGCCCCTCCATTTTCTGAAGCCGAAACCATTCTGAATTCACCGGAGATCAAACTAAATGAGCACTTCTCGGAGTACGATTCTTCTTTCTGGATGAATTATCAGCAGCACAATGCTCAAGCCATTATCGTGGAACCAATCCGAATGAAAATGGAAGAGGATCAAACTCTTGAGTACCAATTCGTACATCGACATACCCGGGATACCAACCTTGCTCCTCCTGTGGCATTTCAAGTGGAGCACAAGACCTCCATCCATGGAGACATTTTGGTAGATCAGTACCACTGGCTTAAAGATGTCTCCAACCCACTCGCAAACGATTCGGTAATGGCGTACTTGGATGCCGAAAACCACTATTTCAACAACTACTTTAAGCCACTCAGGCAAAGTGAAAAAGAACTATTACGCCAGCTTGTAATGCCCATACCAAAATCCGACAGTTCTCTGCCTACACTAATCGGAGGTTTCTATTATCAATCCATTTATAAGCCTGATGAAATGTATCCATATGTGATGCGCTACGACTCGAATATGGAGAACAGAATTGAACTATTCAACCTAAACGAGTTATCTGAAAACAATAACTTCTACACTATTTCGAGAATAGAGCCAACTCCTTCAGGGGAGAAAGTTCTTTTTCTTGAGAATACTACCGGAACCGACCGCAATACATTGAAAATAAAGGACGTTTCCAATAATTCAATACTCTCTGATTCAATTGAAAATGTGGGGAACGCATTATGGCTGAGCGAGCACGAATTGCTATATACCTCCTTGGATCCGGTAACTTTTCGGGCAAATAAGCTGATATACCGCGATTTGAATCAATCGGAGCCCAAAGTCATTTACGAAGAAAAAGACCCTCAATTCAGTATAAGTATTTCCCAAAGCAGTTCTCGAGAAATTGTCATTATGAGCCTCAATTCCAAAGACGCTAGCGAGATCTATTTCGCTCGAAAAAAATCGGGCCTTCCCAGTTTTAAACTTCTTATTTCAAGGGAATTAAGTTGCAACAATTACGTGCAACAGGCAGGAGAACGCTTTTATAGAATAACAGATCAGGGTGCTCCAAATTATCGGATACTTAGTTGCGACACGACATACACAGAGGATGTAACCTGGAAAGAGATCTATCGGCCTAAAAAAGAAGCGCTTGTGACAGGTTTCCTAGCATTTGAAAAATACTATGCGATAAGAGAGAAAGAGGAAGCATTGAATCACATCAAAATTGTAGCGCGACAAAACGGAAAAACGCACCGAATCAGAACGAAAAAATTCTCGAATATCTCATTCGGAAAAAACCCTCATTACAAATCAGATTCTATTCTCATAAGAACTGAATCTTTCCAAGATGCCCCAAAACTTTACAGCTGGAATATGTCGGATAAATCGAAGAGTTTGATCAAGGACTACAAAGAGAAAGAACGGGTCTGGTTTAAGCGAAGAATGGTCATAAAAAGGCTATGGGCTACTTCCAAAGACAGCACCAAAATTCCGATTACCGTATTAAGTCCAAAATACACGAAAGACAACTATGAAAAGCGCCTATACATGACCAGCTACGGGGCATATGGTACGGGGATGGATGTTCAATATAGCTTGAACTATCATTTCTGGGTTAGCCTGGGCTTTACAGTTGCCTTGGTTCATGTTCGGGGTGGCGATGATATGGGAACCGAATGGCATGAAAAAGGCCTTATGCAGTACAAACAGAACACGTTTGATGATTTTATAGCCAGTGCGGAACTATTAATAGAGGAGGGCTACACCAAAAAAGGAAATATAGTTGCCGAAGGAAGCAGTGCGGGTGGGCTACTTATGGGGGCTGCGACAAACATGAGGCCGGATCTATTCAAGCTCGTGATCTTAAACGTTCCCTTTGTGGATGTAACGAATACCATGCTGGATGAAAGTCTTCCACTTACGACGCTTGAGTACGATGAATGGGGCAATCCAAACAAGAAAGAAGACTTTAAGTACATGATGTCCTATGACCCCTATCAAAATATACGTGCTCAGGATTATCCGAATATGCTTTTTATAACAGGGCTAAACGACAGTAGGGTTGGTTATTATGAGCCAGCAAAAATGGTGGCAAAACTTCGTTATATGAAAACCGATGACAACATCATTCTGCTTAAAACCGACTATTATTCGGGGCATTCGGGAAGTTCGGGCCGATTCGAATCCTTTAGAGAAGATGCCATGAAATTCGCCTTGGTGATAGAGTTATTTAAAGATGACAAAAGAGAAGATTAAGTAAAGGCCTGGGACCTGATATTTCTATCATATCAGCCTCGCAGCACGCTCGGCTCATTTCAAAAGGACGACGAAAAATAAAACTACACATCCTACCTGAGATTTTAATCAGGCTGTGCCGATCGTTTTTCTTAAAGACTAGTCTAACCTAATCTCCTTTTGATAGATCAATGCTCCAATGGTGTTCCATACTTCAATATGATAATTTCCTGGCTCCAGGAGCAGAGGCTTTTGCGGATTGCCCCAAACAACGATATCCTTTGGAATAAGCCTTTCTGAACTATTGGATTCTAATCGGTACTCCTGTTGATCAAAAGCCATGATTAATGAACCCTCCTCAGCCTTCATTTCTTTTAACTTCAGATAAAATGCCTCTCTCCCGAAGGAATATTTCCACTCTTTCACCCTATTGACCTCAGAATAAATTGGATGAAACACATAGAAATCGACTCCCGGTTTTCTGGAATATGGATTAGTAAAGACATTTTCGGTAGCTACTGGGACAGCTGGATAAGTTAGCTCATCTCGCAGTAAAAGTGGGTTGACATAATCGGCATTATAGGTTGGTGTGAACGGAACCTGATCTATGGTAACCGGATTTATATCCGTAAAATCTTTGAACCAACCTGCCATAGCCTGTTCCCAATCGGGAACAGAATCCTCCCGTATATGTCCGAAACCGGCCAGAACAACCACCTTGGCAGAGATATCTTTAGAAATAGTTTGTTCCATTAGATTTCTAGCCTGGCCTACTTCGCGTTCTTTGCCCTTTTTACCGGAGGCTTCATACCCCACTAAGGTGTATCCTAAATCAAGCGCATCTCTTAAGAGCTCACCGTACTCCGGGTCTTTAATGTAGAAGCCTGAATTACGAATGGGGTAACCTCGTTCATAGATAAGTGTATCCGATTTATTAAAGGTCTCCATAGCAAAATATCGGAATCCATTTTCATATAGAATCGGAAGTGCCCTGCGAACAAAATTTCTATGAAGAGAAATATGATGTGCTTCGTTGAAAAAAATAACCTGATTCTCGAGAGACTTCTTTTTCAAGAATGTCAACGCTTCAATCAGCTCGTAATTGGTATCGGGAACAATAGTGTCTTTGTATGAAAAGCGGCTGAATGTTTCGTAAACTGCCTGAGCGCTATCGTACTCCCCAATCCAGGAATATTTAAACGCAGCAACCTGAACACCAAATTCTTTTTGGATTTTAACAACCTCCGGAATGGATGAATAGCTTGTAAAAGAGTTCTTGGTGGGCTGCCCTATAGCTTGGAAAGCTAAGAGTAAAAGAGCAAAACCAAGAATGCACGACTTGAAAGAAAGCATTTTTAATAGGGTTTAAAGTTGAAAACCGCTTTGCCACAATAACTATTCCCTGTTTATGGCTTTCCGAATATTCACGAATAATCTCTGAAACAACCTCATATCCTCGGTAACAATTTGTCCGGTACCGGTCATTTCCGGTACATACGTTAATGTTACGCGATGTGTTGTTTTCAGGCCATCATCCAGCAGCACAGTTGCGAGGTATTGTCCTTCCAAAGACATTTCTTTCAACTCAACTATGGTCCCTTGGAGGTATCCATATTCTGCAGCAGGGTATCCGTTTACGTCAATTCTTGCCCGTTGTCCTATTTCTATTTTGCCGTATCCCTGCGCTGGCACTTGTATGTGAACCTTGTACGACTTATCGTCTGGTACAACGGCAAACAATTCGGTTCCGGGCTTTATAAACTGCCCTTCGTTCCAAGAATCTAAATGGACCAATTCTCCTTCGACTGGGGCCACAAAATGATAATTGATCTTCCATTCTTCCAGAGCACTTCGAACCGTATTCAATTGAAGGACCAAATTGCTGCGCAATTGTTCTGTTTTGAGCACGACTTCGTGTCTTCTGTCCCTAATTTCTTGTTGCAGATTAGCCATGGAAATGTCCAGTTCCGTTCTTGACCTTTTCAGGTTTTCAAGCTCCATCTCCTTTTGCCGAAAAGTTGCCTCTTCAGTATAGAATTCCATTTTTCCGATTATACCTTCGTTGTACAATCTCTGATTATCCAGATATACTTCTCGTCGAGCATCCAGTTCGGATGTTACTATTTGAATTTGCCGGTCAGCGATATAGATCAAGTCCTGGCTTTGACGTTCCTTTTCTTCCAGTGAGGCTATCCGCAATTCTTCATAACCATCTGTCATCATGGTGCGGTACTCGAAAGCCGTAGACCACATGGTATTGAAGGGAGCCTGAAGCGCTCCGAGCGATATTTTCGGGTCTGGCTGTTCTAAAACCACCACCGGATCATCCAGCAGATCATAAATATTCAATGCAAAATCCATGATATAAGAAAGCTCATCCTGAGATAAAGGACTTTCGAGCGCTGCAATATTATCACCCGGCTTAACCTTGGCTCCATCCTCTAGAATTATGGCCTGCATTCTACCGCCCGTGTTGGTTACTAGTCTTACTGCTGGGTTTTCGGTTGTAAGCTCAGCAGGTCCAGTAATGATATCGGGATATTTGATTAACCACGATAGAAACAACAAGAGGAGAATTAAGGTAAAGATCAACGTGATGCCCCAACGTATCATCCAACTTGGAACATGCGACAGGATATCATTCACATCTTCAGACCGTATTTCGTCCGTCCGATCAGAAACTGCCTGTTGCTCTGCCGAGGTTTTAACCTCCTCTTTCTTTGATATATCTTCCTTTAGATCAGGCATTTAATCGTTCTAAATCAAGTTGATTCTGTACCAATCTATAATAACTTCCCTTTAGGTCAACTAACTCTGAGTGGGTCCCTTGTTCTATAATTCTTCCGTTTTCGAGCACCACGATAAGATCAGCATTTTTAACGGTACTCAAACGATGGGCAATTACTACCGCTGTTTTACCATGAAAAAAGATATTCAATTTTTCCATGATTTCTTTTTCATTCTTAGCATCGAGTGCGCTCGTGGCTTCATCAAAGAAGATATAATCGGGGTCCTTGTACACTGCTCTCGCTATCAGCAACCTTTGCTTTTGTCCGGTGCTCATCCCAAGGCCTTCCATTCCAATTTTAGTATTATATCCTAAAGGTAGATGTTCTATGAAGTCCTTTATATTGGCTATTTCAGCAGCCCTTTTCAGTTTCTCCCGATCGATTCTGTCTTCTCCCAATGCGATGTTACCAGCTATGGTATCATTGAAAATGTAACCCTCCTGCATCACCACACCACAATGATCTCTCCAGACCTTTTGAGAAATGCTGCTTAGGTTTTGTTTGTCGAGCAATATTTCTCCCTGACTCGGCTTGTAGAACTGGAGGAGAATCTTCATTAAGGTCGTTTTTCCGGATCCACTGGCACCTACAATGGCTGTAAGCCCTCGTCCGGGAATATCGAGGTCCATATCTTTGATTACTTCTTCCACAGCCCCTGTATATCGAAAGCTAACCCCATTAAGATGAAACCCAGAGCTCGGATGAATACTGGTAATCTTCTCATCAAGATGAGACTCCTCATCCTCTTTTTCGTGTATTTCTGACAATCGTTCTAGCGCGATTTTGGCATCTTGTGTAGAAAAAATGAAACCAATGATCTGCTGAATAGGCCCGTTCAATTGGCCTGTTATGTACGATATAGACATCATCATACCGAGGGTAATGTCTCCATCAATAACCAACTTGGCTGAAAAAAAGGTGATGATGATGTTCTTCAGCTCATTGATAAATCCCGAACCGATGGTTTGTACCTGCTCCAAAGTCAGGCTCTTAATAGAGATTTTAAACAGTCTCGCCTGGAGGTGTTCCCATCCCCATCGTTTTTGTTTCTCGGCATTGTGCATCTTGATTTCTTGCATACCATTGATGAGCTCCATCACTTTGCTCTGCTCGTCGCTCATTTGGCTAAACCGCTTGTAATCAAGATCCCTGCGCCTTTTCATAAAAAGGAGTACCCAAGTAAAATACGAAACGCTTCCTACTAAAAAGATGGCAAATATCTTCATGTCATACCATGCCAGTACTGCTCCAAAAATGACCAGGTTGAACATTGAAAAGAGAATACTCAGGGAGGAACTGGTTAGCAGTTGCTCGATGCGTTGATGATCATTGATACGCTGCATGATGTCCCCAGTCATTTTTACATCAAAAAACGAAATGGGCAGGTTCATCAACTTGATAAAGAAATCGGAAACGAGGGAAATGTTGATTCGGGTGCTCAAGTGAAGTAAAATCCATCCCCGAATGATTTCTATAGCTGTTCTACCTACAAAGAGCAGCAACTGTGCTATCAGGATGAGGTAAACGAAATTGATATCCTGATTTTGGATACCTACGTCCACCACACTTTGAGTAAGAAATGGAAAAATGAGTTGAAGTAAACTTCCGGCAACCAGTCCAATGATGAGTTGCAACATAAAGCTCTTATACCGGAAAATATAGCTGGTCAGAAATGCAAAACCGGTTCTTGGAGGTTCCTCTCCCTCTTCTTTCTCCTTGAGTTTTGGCGTGGGTTCGAGCAGAAGAAGAATTCCTTCTCTTGTGGTATCTAGGGCGTTTTGCCCGATCCAATTCTGAATGAATTCAGCCTCGGTATAAGTGAGCAATCCATGTCCGGGATCAGAAACATACACGGCCCCTCGCTTGATTTTGTAGATTACTACAAAATGATCTCCCTCCCAATGAGCTATAGCAGGAAGAGGAACTTCTTCTTTGAGTTGCTGAAAATCTGTTTTTATTCCAAGGCTTCTAAAACCCAGTCGTTCGGCAGCATCGGATAATCCTTTTAGTGAAGAACCTTCTCTGGTAGTCTCAGAATAATCCCTCAACTTTTCAACACTTATCTTTCTTCCATAATACCTGGCGATTATGCGAAGACAGGTAGGGCCGCAGTCTTTAGCATCTGGTTGTTTGTAATGAGGGAACTTCATGAAATAAGCTATGATAGAAGAAGAAGAACAACGTTTAATACTGTATACAACCGATTAATTTCAAATATTACTTTTTAATTCAATTGCCAATGACGATTCATAATGCTTCTTCAGAAGATAGTACAAGACCATTTCTTGTTTTCTCGGATTTGAAACAAACAAACGATTTAAAAACATGTGGATCAAGCTGAATACTAAGCCCTTTTGAAACTCTTTAGATTCTTTGTAGGTTTGAGTTCTTTTTATATCAGCAACAATATCTTTTACATGCCCACTCCGGCAATTAATGAGAGTTTCTTCATGAGATAATGAAGTTTTTACCCCAAAAACATTAAACAGATCAATAAACCTTTTGCGATATAACCTATACTTTTTGTCCATTTCCAGCTGAACCTTACTATCTACTGCAAATTCTTGTTTAAATCTACTAGACAACGTACTCATCATTTCCAATTTTTCAGCCAAACTGTATCCGAAATTATTGAAGTAAGCATCTACACCAATTGCAGCAAAATACCAATACTCAGAGTCATTCTTCGTACAATTTTGATAATCGATTATAGACAAAGAGTCATAATAGAAGATTTCCTCGCAGAATTCCATAGTGTCAATTCCGTATCTTTCAAGTTCTGGTTGATAAGTGTCTATAGAAGCGCTATGAATTTTCTTGTTCTTAGCAATCATCAATTCCATCTTCTGTACAATCTCAGCAAGGACCTTATTGTCAGCAAGATGCATGCGCAATCGAATATGATAATCATGGTCATAATATCTTATGAAAAACCATTTCTTGATTACACGGGACTCAATAAATCCCTCCATCAGTTTCGAAATGTCATTCTTTAGCAAGTCATTCGCAGAGAAATAACCCAAATAAAGCTTATAGTAAAGCCATTCTGATCCAGGATGAAATACAGCATATGGTACATGGTTAATATTCTCTTTACCTTTTGTAACGCCTTTTAATCCATTTGACCTCAATATGGGTACGGCAATCTCATGGTTAAATATCTCTCCTTTCCCTTGACTGGAAACAGTCCTTTTTTCAATTGGTGAAATCTCTATTAGAAACCCCAATTTCATTTTCTTTAGTTGTAAAAGAAACGATTCAATAGACAGCGCATAATCAAAATCTACAAATAGCCTATAATCGGATTCTGAACTCTCAGCAAAATAAACCTTCTTGTCAATGTTTCGAGAGATTCTCCATTTATTAAGGGTTTCCAGGGTATTTTCTTTTCTGATTGGAATATCGTCGATTTCGGAATAAGAAACTTTCCATATCCTTGGTGATAATATGAAACGATCATACCTAACTCTTGGAAAATTATCAAAAAGATTGACTAAGCTTCCCCACCTGAAATAAAGGCCACCTGGGTTTCTCTGAAATTGAAATGCCCCTAGGAATCTAAAAAGATCGATTGTTCCGGACCTCTCAAAGTTAATCGAATTGGAAATCACTGGAATTATTCTTAGGCCACTGACCTTATCAAAAAGGACAGCCTCATCTTTTTCATCAATTTTAATATTAATTCTATTCAGCTCTATAGTAGAGCTCTCTTCATATGCATCGCTTAGAGTAACACAGGGTATCTCAAACCTTCTCAGTTTTTTGTGGCTTAGTAGATTTCCAGATTTTATTTCTGGAAGGTGATCTACTTCCGCGAGAATTGCGCCTTCGCATTCAGAGATTTCGAAATTGTTAATTTCTTGACATAATTCATCTATTTGTTTATCCAGATACGCAAACCGATGGATTAGATTAATAGCTGATGATCCAGATATTTCTTTAATTAAAGCCTTCTCTCCACATTCAGAGACGCACATAAGAACACTCTGCGTCAAGGCGGGAACAACCGCAGGATAGTTTTCTAATTCACTATCTTTTAGTTCAATTTCATCTTGATCGTCGCGTGTCAAGTTTTGAATGACCTTGGAGTGTAATAGTTTTTCAATTCTATTCAAAACTAAGTTCTGGTCATCTTCATTCATTCCAGGCAGATATAAACCTTCAAGCAATAGAGGTTTATCTGATTGCTCTCCAGAATTCTTAAACCCAATTCCACCTTCTGGATCCATTGCTTCTAAAAGTGATACAGAACTTCTACCATACCTCTCTATGTGCCTCTTTGAATAATTGCTAAGTGCATTACTAAAACTTGGATATATCAACTTAGCAAGAATTCTCTGCACATCTTTAAGTTTATCAAATAGCTTTTTCTCGAGATAGACATAATTGGAATCCAATATTCGATGAGCATCTAAATGAATTAGATCTCTGGAGTTTAGTTGTAAATTATTCTTTTGGACTATTGATATTAAGCTTCCCAAGGATGATTTGATATCAGATATATCCTTTCCCCTAATTCCATCATAGGTTTTCGTCAGCTTATGCAGCCAGAAATTTGAACTATCAATATCCGGTTGATCCCCTAATAAAGACGCTCTGCAAAAAGCCCTCCAATTCTCTAATGGATCTTCTCTCCATACCAATGACGATAGAGAGCTTAGGAGTATATTTTCAGTGATTAATTCATGAATGAATTCGATGCTCTCTCCTTCTTCGATACCCAGACTACAACAATAATTAATGATATCAATAAAATCCCTTGGCTTATTTGCACAATGCTCTATGATTGACTTTAAATAAACATTGTTATCAACTTTCGCTAAAGAGTATTTTAATTCATGGTCTCTATTCTCTCTGTCTATATATCTAATCTCATTACCAATGAAGTATATCGAACCGTTAGATTTATACCTAAGGTTCTCTCTAATAGACCTATCCCCTTCCTGACTAATTGCCGCATTAACCATTAATTTGGTATCTAAGCGAGAATGAACTTCCAAACTATTTACGGATAGTGAATTAATCATTGAATCATTTCCTAGCTCAACAAAGCTGACAGTGCTGAAAAGTCCATAGGGTGTACACCTAGAAGCTGCTCTTGAAATATAGTTGTAAAGTGTGGTTTCTACTTTAGCTATTCTTTTTTCCTGAATTATTTCTCCATTTACCCATTTTGTCAGCTCTTCAAAAAACTGTGGATTAGCTAATAAAATGGCATCACGGACCAGGGGGTTCTTTGCAAGGTCAATCAATCCTTTTTGATCGAGATTTTCAATCGTCTGGAGCGACATTAGTGGGAGTCTCAAAACTCCCGAATGATTCATGTCAATTTCTATCTTTTTCACAATCAAAGCAGGAATTAGCTAGTTATTTTACAATTCTTGTGCCTATTCGTCATTATTCCCTACAAAATACCTTAGAGTAATATACTCTGATCCCAGTTCGATTTCAATGGATACTTCCTGCTCAGTATTGCTAATCCAATACCTCCTAATCCAAATAATATACCCTCTTTTTCTCTGTATACCGCATCATCATCATAGTATTTGTAACCAATTGTACTCTGAATAATGTTCAGGCTTTCACCAAACCAATATTCTGATGCATTTAGGAGCACAACGTCGTTATCCATCTTCATTCCGAGTTTGAGAAACATATGGGCCACCCCAAGGGTTCCATGACATATTGTTGCGCTTACCAATTCTTGCTCTTTAGCTCCTTTAAATTGCGCCAATCGCTGTGATACTTCATATCCAATTTCAATGTATAAATCATTCTTGAGAATTACTCCAGAGTCCATTAGCACATGGGCAATTCCTAAATCTCCATGACACCATCGCAAAGGGGCATAAAACAATTCTTCATTCTCAATATGATCAGGAACCCTGTTTTCCCTGCTGGACTTCTCGACCAATGTTTTAATCGACCGACAAAAGCCATCCAATATTTTTGATGTCTCATCCACAAGTATTCCCTGGCGATAAGATTCACACATTAAGGACATAACGGAGGCTTGTCCATGAGACATGCTAAGATCTATACTTTTTTGATTGATTTCAAAGGGCTTTTGCCAAACTTTTCCTTCCAGCCAATCACTGCCTTGAGTGATAAAAGATTTCATAAAACCCTCCAGTTTTGGCCTTAGCTCTATATTTACCTTACTTCTTTGAAGCAAATACTTAAAATACCCTAAAACACCGTAGAAATAATCATAATTTCTGGATTTCAGTTTCAATTCAATATGAGAACTAATAAAGAGATCAAGAGATTCAAGAAATGAATTTTCCTCAATGAATTCCTTTCTAGTTTGGCTTAGAAATGAAATTCCCCATCCAAACCCTGCAAGACCATCTACAAATGTACTTGATTGTTCTTCAGTCTCAATTTGTTTGACAACTTGTCGTATAACTCTATCCAAAATATCATGTGTGTCCGCTCCATTCGTTCCGCAAATTCTGTCTAGCTCCGAGATAAAAATGAGATCCCCAATGATACCCGTTAGGGTTGATATTCCGAAAACATCAGTTAATTCAATTCTCTCTTTTATCAAATAACGAATCTGGTCAATGTGAAAATCATGTTTTTCATGATAATTGAGTTCCATTAAATACAAAAAATGCCCCATTTCGGGGCGCTAACAATTATAGATTTAAAAACATTTTATCTCAAACAACTCACTGATAGCATCAACTAAGTAAAGCTATATCCTGCATTGTTATTGGCAATTTCTTTGGAATTCTATTGAAAAAACGAACGTAAAATCATATCCCCTTTCATCCTATTTCCCCTTCACAATAAGTTGCCAGTTGTGCAAAAAGTCATACTATTTCTAGTTCTCAAGTAAGCAAAATACTTTATCGCAGACTAACAGGGACAATCCGGGTAACAACCTGTTGGGTCTCCGCAATTGTCTGTGGTTGTTCCTGTCCTCTCAGAAAAATTGCAGTTTCCCGTTCTACGGTCCGATCTGTCCTTTCCTCCACCTTGAGTGTTAGATTGTTGAACCTCTGTGAGTTCACTCAGCTTTTGTTTGTTTAAGTTCAATAGCATAACAATTAATTTCGAGACAAGATATATTATTCCTCCATAGAAATTGATACTTAATTGAAGAAAAATCCCAATTAGATTGAGGCAGTTCGTCTTTGCACTTTCTTTAAACGTTGACAGTTACTATTTCAATACATACTTTCAAAAACCCCGAATGCCAACTATTCCAAAAAAAATGCCCCAAAAAGGAGCATAATGATCTAGTAAAATATCAACCTATCCAATAAACCCCTTTGGACCTGCGTGACAACCCACCGTATTTCCGCAGTCATTCTGGACAGGATGATTATCCGAGTAATTACATCCTCCATTGAGCCTTTCCGATCTACATTGGCCTCCTCCGTGGACATCAGTCATTGATAATTTCGACAATTCTGAAATTTTTAGTT
>DNTB01000055.1 GCA_003499525.1 Flavobacteriales bacterium | reverse complement strand
CCCGAGCGCATGCTGTTGTTGAATTCCACATTGCTTACCGTGCCTGCCGCACCGACCGCATCTACCCAAAACGCCTGACCTGCCCCTATATGTCCGTTATCCGTCAAGGTTGGCGTATTCTGTGGTGGTAAAAAGCCTATGCCGTTATACACCGCAAAATCAAACCATTGATGGTACTGTGGGGTACCGGGACCCGGATCTACCATAAAGTACAAGCCCCCTTCTATTCGCGTATTGTTCACCGCATTCTCCTGCCAGAAGTCCGACATGCTCAACCCACATGGATACGGATTACCCAATAAATTCCAATCGCTCAAGTCCCAATTCGTCGTCGTGATGCTCGTGGCGCGCACCGGTACCGTAATAACTCCGTTGTTTGGCTTCCCGGTAAAGGTTCTAATATCGTCATTCGCTATCGTACTGCCCGTAGCGGCATAACCCAGCCCAACATCCATCTTACCATCTACCGTATAACCCGCACTGCCGCCCATTGACCACGTCGTATTCATCGTCGGAAAACCCGTACATCCCAGTGCCTGGCCCGGCTGTAAATCAAAACGCCACAACTGTTGCCCTTGATCAAAGCCATAAAGCACACATTGGTTCGAATTTGCAAATACACCGAACAAATCCGCCTGCACTATAGGCGAACTCCACAAGTTAAATCCTGCCTGATAGTTCAGGCCTCTTCTTTGATAGTCTATCTCACCTGTGCCGCTCAACACTCCTCCTGAGGTTTGTACCAAGGAACCGTTGTCCTCAAAGTACATCGTGCCGTTCAGTGTGAGGTCTTTCGTGGTTATGGCATGGTCAGCAACATAAAACGAAGGATCACCTACTAACTCTAATTCATCGTGAACAGTGAGGTCACCATTAACCAGATAAACACTCGATGTCCCTTTGTCGATCTTCAGGTAATTGAGATTTAAATTACCCGAGGATACTTTGATATTGGCATTTCTCGTTCCACTTAGGGTAACCTGTCCGCTTCCTGAATGGGTCACGGTTCCAGATATATCCAGCACATCATACAACCCGGCACCCAAAACATCCTGACCCAGTGTGATCTCTGCATCGGGTAAGTTGACTGTGCCCGCAGTGTGAACCTTCAGTTTATCAGCAATAATAGCTCCGGTTCCTCCATCGAGTGTTCCCGATTCTATGGTCAAATTATTCGTATTCAATATGTATGCTCCGTTTTCTAAAGCGCCAGTATTCGAAGCTGTAAACGTCAGGTTCTGACCCGCGTTGGCCCAGTTCGCATCTGATAATAATGTAACCGTACCGCCTGTTTTATTGATTTCGACCTGTCCGGTTGGCGCATTATTAGCCACATCGGTATATTCCTGATCATTGGATCCGGTAAATAGGATGGAACTGTTTCCCCGTCCTGTATTTGCATTCGCATCAAAATAAACATCTCCCTCAAGGTGCATTTCCCCATTCGTTTGGGTCAGAAAACCATTGATTAATCTGAAATCTCCGGCTACTTTAAGAATCCCTCCACTATTGAGTTCATATCCTATCCTGTTCCCATCACCGGGGTAACCACTAGGGTTGCTGATCAAGTCAAGCTTATTGAATTCAACCCCATCTGCAACCTCTATTTCCACTTTTTTCCCTGAATATCCCGTACCGCTAACCAAACCGGATATAGTCAGTTTACCGCCATTGTGGAAGAACGATGTGCCTGAAGTTATTTTAAAATCATCTCCGGTAAAGTACTGTATTATGTTCATTGTCATCTGACCTGAGGGGGCAGTGAACGATCCTGACAGCAGTTTAAACTTGGCTATGACCAGTGACGTAGTGCCAGGGGCTGGGGTTACCGATCCTCCCGGTTTGTCGATAGTTATTGAGCAAGCTTGCCCCGACCCGATTGTCTGGTAGGTTTGATTCGCTGCTCCGGTAAAAACTACCGTTCCTGTTTGATCATAATATCCGTACTGTGTGGCTAGGTCCTCAATGATCAAATTACCAAGCAGATATAAGGGGTTACCTTGAACCGTACCATCCTTAAAGGTTATATCTCCATCTGCGGTGATGTTGCCGGAACCGGTGAGTTTGAATCCCTGTCTAGATGAATAGTTGTTATTCATTCGGAATGAAACATTATTCAGGGATAAGGGTTGATTCACAATGATCGTATGGTAAGTCCCCGTCCAACCTGCGCCAGAGTTGAAGTACACAGAGCCTGTACCAGCATTAAAGATTCCATTGTTGTACTCAAAAACATCCGTGGTTACGTTATTCTGAAGCAAGCCACATTCGAAGGTTCCAGTTGTGGAATTAAAAATGCCCCCATTTTGCCTGAAATAATCCACCTTTATGTATCCCGTTCCGCCATCAAATGTTCCGGCATTGTGATACCACTTCTTCGTCCATATGCCATAGGCGCCTTGCGATAGAGTGCCGCTGTTCGAAGCATGTAAAATCAAATCCTGATTGGCTGCGCTCCATTGAGCATGGGAGAGTAGCGTTACTGTACCCGCAGACTTTATGATGTAAACGTCGCCATCTGGTTCATTGCCTCCTTCGTCCAGGTAGGTTTGATTATTGCCTCCGCGGAATCTTAAGGAGAGATTCCCGCCATCTGCAGTATTGCGAACCGTAGCATTCCCTTCGACACCAATGCTCCCACCAAAACGACCATTCTCTAATATCAAGTTGCCTTCTGCCCGAAGCTCGGCGTTCACCACATTCACATATCTATTCTGGGTAGAATTATTTTCAAGTCGCACATGATTAAACCTCGTGCTGGATAAAACATACAGCTCTTTATTATTCTGACCTGTCCAAGAACCTATGACTCTGAATGTTCCATTTCCATGGTAGAAGTTGCCTCCAGTATGCTTAAAAATCAATGCTTCACCACCCCCAGTACCTCTGGTTATAAATGTACCGCTACCGGCATAAAAATCACCGCTTTTTAATTCAAATGTCGTTGTATAAAGGTGCAATTCACCTGGAGCGGGCTCTACTTTACTGCCTGCCGTTTTGTTGACTATTATGCCTCCAAAGTTTCTTGGGCCACCCAAATAATCCCACGTTTGGTCCGCATTTCCCAAAAACTCTATCTTCCCGTTTCTTGCATCCGCTTCGGTACCGATGACCAAATCTCCAAATAACTTCACTGTTCCACTAAAACCGCCATCTTCGGCATAAAATTCATTAATTACTCTGCAAGAACCCTCAGTCCAGCTACTCGTAAAAGGACTAGATGCTGTATTTGTGATCCCTATGTAAGCGCTACCAGCATTATGCGTTCGATTCATATCGAATTTCAGGTTATAAAACTCCGTGGTTGTTTGAACAATAACCAAAAGTGGATGGCAGCAATATGAATTATATGGCTCTATTTCAACAGTTCCGCCATTGGGGTCAAACGTTCCTCCTTTATGATAGAACATATACAGGTTACGTCCAGTGTCTCCTCCTCGTATTTTCAATACTCCGGATGTCGATTGAAAAACCCCTCCGTCAATGCGCACTGCACCGTTATATGCATATGTACCGCCATCGACCGTTATGGCCGCATTACTTCCAATGAATGAACCCGAGCGAACCCGAAAATAATCACTTGAAGTTGCACTTGCATTGACGTAAATACTCTTATTTACTCCCTGCGTAACGACACCATTGTAGTTCCAATTGAGCATGAGCTTTCGAACAGAAATACTCACATCTATAAGGCAATCATCATCGGAAGAATCACCATCGAAATAAACGCGATCACCAGAGGTTGGCACCCCCACAGGATCCCAGTTGGCAGCATCACTCCAAATGCCTGTTGCATTGCCGTTTGTCCAGGTTTTTGCAGCTACAGAAGTGGTCAGCAGCCCAACAAACAGCACAACTATGAGAGTAAATATCTTTTTCATGTTCATTTGTTTTTAATTCAATGTCGGCACTATAGTAGTATATCCTTGTCCATCGGACATTTGCACGCTTACCAAATAAAGTCCGTTTGAGAACTCGGCTGTTGGTATTTCCAGCATGTTTATGCTCAAACCATTGTTATTATACAGAAGTCTTCCTGTAAGATCAAATACCTCAACTTTTTGAATATTCTGTTCTGAAGTGGACGCATCGATAACAAGAAATCCCTGATTGTTGTAGGCATTAAGTCCAGGTGCCATTGAAAAAACAGAAGGATTGGCATGGTGCTGATCATTTGCTATATTAATTACCGAACCATCGTCATTGTGACCATTACCGTCAAAGACAAGATAGAATCTATCTTCATAATCGCCACTCATCATTCGCAGCTGATAGGTCGAACCGTGGGTAAGCTCATTCATCGTTCCTTTTACCCGATCTTCGATGTACAGCTTGTGCCCCTGAAAGTTTTCCATTCTGTTCACCTGAAAGTCAAACAATCCATCATAAACAGTATGTACGTACAGCGGTACAGTTCTTCGCTGGCCACTCTTTACAGTAGGAATTCCCTGAATGACACAAGGAACGCTATCTACCATTGAGAACAAGGCTACAGGTGGTAGCATTGTTCCGTAGGCCTGTCGGGCATCATACGGACCGTCCATACCCATAGTGGCATCCGCTTTCATTCCGGTTAGGATTTGATTTGAGGTAAAAGAAGAATTCTTTAATGAGATCCACACTCTGGCATCAGGATGATTTCCTCCAATAATTCCTCTTTTGTAGAAAACATCATTAGTCCCCTTTCTCATGTAGTTGTCGAAAAGAACCGTACCGTCAGCATTGGCATCTACCCAAAAGCCCTGAGAAGCTCCAATATTTCCATTGTCTCCAATGCCGGGAGAATTTGAGGGGTCAAGAAATCCAATACTGTTATATACTGCGTAGTCGTCGTATTGATGAATATTTTGTCCGGGTCGATCTACAAGGAAATACAGTCCGCCCTTAATTCTGGCATTGGATATAGCATTTTCCTGCCAAAATTCGTTCATGCCGATTGCACTGGGGTATGGATTTCCCACAAGACCCCAATCAGAACCGACCCATACTGTATGAACGACTGAGGTCGTCTTCACCGGAACGGCAATGGGTCCATTATTTGGCTCACCCACAAAAGTTCTGATAGAATCATTTGCAAGAGTGCTTCCGGTTGCTGCATAGCCAAGTCCAGGATCCATGAGGCCATCGACATTATATCCGGAACCCGGCCCCATTGACCAGGTTGCGTTCATGGTAGGAAAGCCTGCGCAATTCAAAGGTTGACCAGGCTGAAGGTCGAATCTCCAAAGTTGCTGAGCTTGATCAAAACCATAGAGGACACACTGGTTGGAATGCTCAAATACTTGAAACAAATCTGCATTTGCAACGGGTGAGCTCCATAGGCTAAAACCTGTATTTTCTGTTATACCAATTCTTTGATAATCAATTTCACCGGTACCTGAAAATGTTCCTCCCTGAGTTTGAACCAGAGATCCATTGTCGTCGAAATACATGGTACCGTTGAGGACAAGATCCTTGGTATAGAGCGCGTTGTCAAAGACATAAAAGGAAGGAGAGCCAAGTAATTTTAGCTCATTGGCTATGTGGATATCACCATTCAGTATTCGGATTTCTGCGGCCCCTTTATCTATTTCAAGATCGTATAAACTTATTGAGCCATTGGCTGTATACTGAATATTTCTGGAACCCTTACAAATTACTTTTCCACTTCCATTATGGGTAATAGCTCCTGAACCTGCGGTATATAGTGAATTATAAATTCCTCCGGAATTTAGGTTTTCACCAAGAGTAAGGATACCCGAGGGAAGCTCAAATGTACCCGAATAAACCCTTATATTCCAAGCGCTTAAATCGGTGTTCGCCGGATCACCAGTGGCAATACCTCCGGTTTTATGTACATCGATATACTTGAGTTCGCCCCCCAAAGCATTGCCCAGGTGATAGGTTTGTGGATTTGAGTCAATGAAATCCACAGAACCGGTAAACGAAAGGGTATTGGCATTGCTGAAGTCGATATTACCCCCGACTTGAATATCACCAGTAAACTGTCCATCCCGGAAAGTAACATCTCCATGGGCTATTAATGGGCCGCCCTGCATGCGCAAGGTAGCCTCTCTGGAATCACTCCGATTCATATCCAGAATGACATTGTAGAACTCGGTCGTTGGCTGTACATGTATATCAAACAGCCTTCCATCAAACCGATTGTGATAAACTGGGTTGAAGAGAACCGTTCCTCCATTGGCCGTAAAAATGCCCCCATTATGATTGAATATATCGACGGAACTCGTATTGTATCTATTAATTTGCATGAGTCCTGAAGGAGCAACAAATTCACCATTTACCAACATAAACCGACTCATTCTGAATCCATCAGCCGTGGCATTCGGCAAGACTTTACCAGTTGTTTTCGAAACCAATACCGCACAGGAGTTGGCAGCAGCGCCAGTCAAACCATAATACTGATCATTCGTACCTATGAACCTTACCCATCCATTGCTTTTATCGGCGTTCGGGCCCACATAAAAGTTTCCATACAAATCGATATTAGAAATTATTTCTCCGTTAGAATGGGTGAGGTAATTTCCTACAACCAAATTCCCATCTTTAGTTTCAAATCTTGGAATGTTGCCATGATTTGGTCGAACATCCACGATGACATCGTGAAAAGTGGCCCCATTATGACGAATGCTTGCAATCCGATTATAATTCACATTAGGGCGAAAACGAACTATGCCTCCGTTCGGATCAAAAGTCGTTCCGGCTCGGATGGTGAAGAACTCTGTGTTATTTGCCGTAAAATTACCCCCAATACTGAATTCCCCGCTTGGTCCTGATGAAATGAAATGTCCATTTTTCAATTCAAAACTCTGTAGGTAAAGGGATGGAGAATTAACGTTAAGAGGTGAAACGATGCCGCCAGTTTTATCGACGACCAGCTTTTTACCTTTGTTCGAGCCCGAGTGATAATAATGCTGATCACGACTTCCGTACATGTAATAACTGCCTCTACCTACATCACGGGCATTTGAGTAAATTCTCAAGTCCCCCTTAAATGCAACGGTGGCGTCAATGGCCGCGGCGCTATGTGTTAGATTGGTCTTCATAGGCATATTTTACGCCAGGCAAAATTACGAGACATTGCAATTCAAATCTTAAAAATAGATTCAAACATTGTAATTATTTGGTCATTAGAAATAAAAACGAAATGACCAATGTCAATTATCTCTGTTGTTGCATGGGGGACCGTGTGAATTGTATTTATCTGAGAGGCTTGATGAAAAAGTCCGGTTATCTATTCCTCAAAAGCTCATAATCCTTCAATGCCATAAGGGCGGGTTTTCTAAGGAGAATAATAGCAATGAAATTCAGCCAGGCCATCAGTCCTACCCCAATATCGCCCATATCCCAGGCAACACTAACGGACTTTATTGTCCCATAGAATACGGCAAAAAGAATAACCACACGCAACGCCCAGATTGCAGCAGAAGACCTCTTTTCCTGAGCCAGAAAAGTGACATTGGTTTCCGCAATGTAGTAATATGCCATGATGGTTGTAAAGGCAAAAAAAGTAAGGGCGATAGCCACGAAGGATTTACCAAAACCAGGGATTACGGAGTCAATGGCAAGCTGTGTAAACTCAGGGCCAAAATCCACACCTGGTAGATTTTCAATGATAAAACCGCCTGATGGATCCAGCACATTGTACTGTCCGGTGAATAATATCATTAATCCCGTAGATGTACAGACCAACAAGGTGTCCACGTACACCGAAAAAGATTGTACTAACCCTTGCTGGGCTGGATGCGCTACCTCGGCGGCGGCGGCGGCATGTGGAGCCGTTCCCTGTCCGGCTTCATTTGAGTATATCCCTCTTTTAACGCCCCAGGCTATAGTAGTTCCCAAAATTCCCCCAAATGCCGCCTCTTTTCCAAAGGCTGATGATAGGATCAAACTAAATATTTCAGGTATTTCTCTGAAGTGAACTCCAATGATAATTAGAGACATAAGAATATATCCAACCGCCATAAAGGGAACCACAATTTCAGCTACTGAGCTGATCCTCTTAACCCCTCCTACAATAATAAAACCAAGCATGAGAACAAGAAAAGACGCTGAAGTTAAAGTAGGCACTTCAAATGCCAGATTAAGACCAGCGACGATACTATTGGACTGCACACCGGGCAACAATAATGCGGTTGAAATGATCGTAACACCTGCGAACAGGTAAGCAAACCACTTGATTTTCAAACCATTGAGAATATAGTAGGCAGGGCCTCCACGATATTGCCCATCCATCTCCTGCTTGTAAATCTGTCCGAGGGTAGCTTCAACATAAGCTGACGCTGATCCAAGAAAAGCAATCACCCACATCCAAAACAATGCTCCCGGACCTCCCATGGCAATTGCTGTGGCCACTCCTGCAATATTGCCGGTACCCACTCTTCCGGAAATGGCCAGAGCAAAGGCCTGAAATGAAGAAACACCTTTCTCCGAAGACTTTCCAATGAAAAGAAGCCTTACCATCTCACCAATCAAACGGATCTGCACAAACCGAGTCCGAATTGAAAAGTACAGCCCACTGCCTAAAGCCAATATAATCAAGGCATTACTCCAAACTAGCCCATTGATGTCCTGAATAATCTGATCCATAGAGCAGCGAAGAAAGCCAAAAAAGTCAGGACAAAAAAAATCCCCTATGCAGGGGATCTTTATTCATCTATGAGGATACTTCTACTACGCTACGCTTAACAATACTTCAGGCTGTGCATTTTTAGATGAGAGATAATTCTCAATCCAGTTAGCCTGGTTATGCAAAGGCATCGCTATTGCTTCTTCCTTTTTTAACTCAAGTAATAAAGGGTAGTCTTCACTTGTAAAGGATGACTCACGAAATCCCTGGTATTCCGTGTGGTGAATTTCTTTAACGAGGATCCCTTCTTTTCTGTATTCTGTGAAAAGATCACCGTCACTTGTCAATACATACAATTTTGGATTTGTATTGAAAATTGGGGGGGCATAAAAAAAACGAGCTTTCATGGGTCTATTGTTTGATGATGTATTGAAGTAAAGCATTTGAGTATGTTTTGGTTCACCAAAGGTAGCAACATATTTTATAATATGTTGATTTACAAGCAAATAGACCAAATAATTATAAACTTTGCAACAGGATTTAAAAGTCTATTGCGGTACTCTAATAAAAGGGTAAAGAATCGCGATACAAATGGCGGCACTCAACACCACATTGCCCAAAGCCAACCACAGATTTCCGGACTTTAGAAAAAGAACAGTTTCATAACTAAACGTTGAAAAAGTACTCAACCCTCCGCAGAAGCCGATAAGAATAAACGATCGAATCCAGGCTGTTTCCTGCATCTTCTCTTCAATCAGAAATAAAGTTACCCCCATAATGACGGCTGCAATCACATTAGATAGCAGTGTGGCTAATCCAAGATTACCGTCCATTCTATTTACCACGAACAGGCTTATTCCATAGCGCAAAGAAGCACCAATTCCCCCTCCAAGAAACACGGGTAAAAGCATCATCTTATATACATTTCTAACCTCATATATATTCGGGACATTATTGCCCCAATGGACCAGCCTATTAACGCACCAACCAGAATATCTCCAGGATAATGTACTCCAAGATATATTCTGGAATACGCTACTATGAAGGCCCATAAAAACAATCCTAACGACCATCCTGATGATCCCAGCAAAGGAGATAAAAACCCCACTAACGCGAAAGAATTGGCCGCATGCGAAGAAACAAATCCATACATACCCCCCCGGTATAACTCTCCATCGGCACCCGTCAGCAAGTGAATCCAGGGCTGCAAAGCTTCATTGTGTGAGGGCCGAAGCCTTGCGATAGTGGGTTTAAGTATTCCAGACGTAATCTGATCTGAAAAAACTATAGTTAGTGCGATTGATACAACCAGGAGTACTACCACTCTGTAATCTCTTTTAATGGATACACTCCACCTCTTGCGAATCAGCACGAATAGTAAGAATGCATACCAGGGAATCCAAACCCATTTTTGGCTGACCCACCACATCACTGGGTCCATCCAGGTAGCGTTCCAGTCATTTAGAATGAGGAACAGGGTCTGATCCCACTCGTTCAGCTTATCCAGTAATTCCATTACTTCATCAAAAGTGCAAAATCTGCAAAGGCATCAAAAAGATTTCCAAAGCAAATCCTTGAGTTCATTTAATCCGGTTTGTGAAATGGATGAGATGAACACATAAGGAATATTTATTTCGAAGGACTGTTCCACTTCCATCTGTAATTCGTCATCCAAAAGATCGGATTTAGTAATGGCGAGTATCCGATTTTTATCCGTTAGTTCAGGGTTGTACTGCTCCAGTTCTTTCAAAAGAGTTTCATACTCCTTACCGATATCTTCCGTATCAGCGGGTATCATGAATAATAGCACTGGATTGCGCTCAATATGTCGTAAAAACCTCAATCCCAACCCTTTACCTTGCGATGCCCCTTCAATTATCCCAGGAATATCGGCCATGACAAAGGATCGATCATCACGATAGCTCACCACCCCAAGGTTGGGTTGTAGTGTGGTAAAAGCGTAATCGGCTATTTCAGGTTTTGCTGCCGAAAGTACTGAGAGCAATGTCGATTTTCCCGCATTTGGAAAACCTACAAGGCCTACATCTGCCAGGACCTTCAATTCCAAAACATGCCACCCCTCTTTACCTTCTTCCCCCGGTTGTGCGTATCTGGGAGTCTGGTTGGTTGCCGATTTGAAATGGAAATTCCCCAAGCCTCCACGGCCTCCTTTTAACAAGACTTGTTCCTCTCCGTGTTCGGTTATTTCAAATAGCACCTGATCGGTCTCTGCATCTTTTGCAATCGTTCCAAGAGGAACCTCTAGAATAATGTCCGTTCCATCTCTTCCCGTGCTCCTTTGTTTACCCCCATTGGCGCCATGTTCTGCCTTAATGTGCTTTCGATATTTGAGGTGCAGAAGGGTCCAGAGCTGTTCATTACCCTTCAACATAATGTGGCCCCCGCGACCACCATCGCCACCGTCAGGTCCGCCTTTTGGAACAAATTTCTCTCGCCTTAAATGAGCTGATCCAGCTCCACCATTACCAGATTTAGCGAAGATTTTGACGTAATCGACAAAATTTGATGCTTGTTCTTTTCGATTACGTTTCATTCCTGTTTAGCCAATGGCTTCCTTGAGTCGGCCAAAAATTTCCTCAATAGAACCCACTCCGTCAATATGACGCAGCTTTCCAGATTCTTCGTAGTAATTTTTCAGTGGTGCCGTTTTATCGTTGTATTCGCCAATTCTCTTCCAAATAACCTCTTCATTTTGATCATCGGATCTACCGCTCGTTTTACCACGGTTTAGCAAGCGATTGACCAGCTCTTCATCTGGAACTTCAAGAGCCGGAACATGGTCTATCGTCCATGATTTATCACTAAGAAAATTATCCAAAGCCTTCGCTTGCTCAACGGTTCTTGGAAATCCATCGAAAATGAAACCATTTGCAGCTTCATGCCTATCGACTTCAGATTGGAGCATTTTAATGGTGACCTCATCCGGTACCAACTGACCTTCATCCATGTACCCTTTGGCTAGCTTACCAAGTTCAGTTCCATTCTTGATGTTATACCGGAAAATATCTCCTGTTGATAAATGAATAAGTTGGTAGTGTTCTGTCAGGTATTGCGCCTGAGTTCCTTTGCCAGCCCCGGGAGGGCCGAATAAGACGATGTTCAGCATATTTACTATTTCGTTATGGTATAAATTTCAGGCAGATTTCTTCCCAGTCCATTGTAATCGAGACCATAGCCAACGATAAAATCCGGTGGAATTTCAAACCCGACATAATCCGGAGCATGTTTACCTCTGAAATTATCCGGCTTATACAGCAAGGTGCACAATTTGATATCATTGGGCTGAAAAGGATGTATCTGGTCCAAAAGCATGTCCAATGTTTGACCTGAATCTACAATATCTTCAAGCACAATAACGGTTCTACCCCGGGCCTCCTGCGATGGTGCCAGCAAGGTCTTCACTTTTGTCGTTGAGTGAAGCCCAACGTATGATTTAATCTTAACAAATTGAAGCTCACAATTAATAGTGATTTTCTTCATTAAATCCGAAGTAAACATGAAAGACCCGTTCAGAACAGAAAGAAAGAGCGGGTTTGTATTCCTGAAATCTCTGTTGATTTGATCCGCTAGCCCGGTAACTTTTTCTTCGATCTGCTCAGCGGAGATGGATCGGATAAAGTGTTTGTCAGAAACTTTAATGCGCATAAAAAAATAACAAGCTGCAAAGGTAATCATTCAGGACAGCTCTATAATTTGCGGAAGTATATCTTTGACGCATGCATGATCGCTTTTTTGCCCCTAATTTCAAGTTGGGTGTACTCGGAGGAGGTCAACTTGGCAGAATGCTGATCCAGGAAGCGATCAACCTCAATATTTCTGTTCATGTTCTGGACCCTGACCCCAATGCGCCGTGTAAGGATTTAGCCTCAGATTTTAGTGTCGGAAAGCTAATGTCTGAAGAGGATGTCTACCAATTCGGTAGGGACAAGGACGTTGTTACCATCGAAATTGAACACGTCAGTGTAGAAGGCCTAAAAAGACTTGAAAGCAACGGAATTCCAGTATATCCCCGGCCTGCTATGCTCGAAATGGTTCAGGATAAAGGAAAGCAGAAAGAGTTTTACAAAGATCACAACATAGAAACGGCACCTTTCCAATTAGTGGATTCCAAAAACGAACTGGAGCATGAAGGCTTCCCTTATGTCCTGAAAGCCAGAAAAGGCGGATACGACGGACGTGGAGTAGCCATTATCCGCAATCCGAAAGACTTGAAGGAAGCTTTCGAAGGGCCGTATGTAGTAGAACAAATGGCGGATATTGACAAAGAAATCTCCGTGATCGTAACCCGAAATAAAAGCGGCGAAACCAGTACATTTCCGGTGGTAGAACTGGATTTTAATCCCGACGCAAATCTCGTGGAGTTTCTCTATTCACCCGCCAGAATAACTGAAGATCAATCCGAAAGAGCAAAGAAGCTTGCCCTGCTCGTTGCTGAAAAAAGCGATCTGGTAGGAATTCTAGCGGTGGAACTATTTATGCTCAAGGACGGTTCCATTTGGGTCAATGAAATTGCTCCACGAACGCACAATAGCGGGCATCAAAGCATCGAGGGAAACGCCAGCAGCCAGTTTGCCGGTCACCTAAGAAGCATTCTCAATCTTGCTCCCGGGGATACCTCCATAGTGCGTCCATCGGTGATGATCAATTTATTGGGTGAACCTGGATTCGAGGGCCCGGCCCATTTTGAAGGTCTGGATACCATTCTTGCTCTACCCGGAGTATATCCACACCTTTATGGTAAAAAATACACCCGGCCGTTCCGAAAAATGGGACATATTACCGTAACCGACACTACACTTGAAAGGGCCATAGACAAGGCCCACCATGTAAAATCAAAAATAGGAGTCATTTCAAAAAAGAAACAATGAGTGCATTAGTAGGCATTATTATGGGCAGTAAATCTGATCTACCCGTTATGCAAGAAGCGGCTGATATTCTTGAAGAACTTGGTGTAGCTTATGAAATAGATATTGTATCTGCACATAGAACACCAGATAAGATGGTAGACTATGCCAGAAGTGCACGCTCAAGAGGCCTGAAAGCAATTATAGCCGGAGCTGGTGGCGCAGCTCATCTTCCAGGAATGACCGCTTCTTTAACACCACTACCCGTTATTGGTGTTCCAGTAAAAAGTAGAAATTCCATAGATGGCTGGGATTCCATCCTATCCATACTTCAAATGCCCGCGGGCATTCCCGTGGCTACCGTAGCACTGGATGGGGCCAGAAATGCGGGAATTCTCGCAGCTAAAATTGTGGCAGCTCAAGACGATAAGCTCATGGATCGATTGGAAGAATTTGCTGATTCCCTCAAGCAAAAGGTGCTGAAGACCGCTGCAGATCTGCGAAATGAGAAATAAAAAAGAAGCCGTCTCGATAA
>DNTB01000010.1 GCA_003499525.1 Flavobacteriales bacterium | reverse complement strand
AGACGTCATATTTAAGTGTGCTTTCACCTGCAATATTTTCAGTGGTAACAACAGTTGTTTGTCCCCAGTTAGGATTAAAGTTAGTATTTGCAATATCCGTATACGCATCACTAAATACCGAGATAACGTCAGCAGCATCCTGTGTAGGAGTTGGTGGGGCGACAGTTGGATCTTCACATGCTGAACCGCCATCTTTGTAGAAGTAAATGTTGTCGACATAAACTTCCCCGGAACTTAACAGGTCAATGACAACTTGCTGGATATTACTTTTACCACCCAAGCCATTATTTTCCAATTCGGTAAATGGGATGTCAAATTGCAACCAACTGCCCTGAACCATTTCCGGCGTCGAAGAAGGGCTGACATTTATCAATGCTTCTGTTGGCCCGCTTCCAGGTATATCTACTAACTTCATTAGAAAGGCAGAGCTGCCGCCAACTTCATTTGGAAACCACAAGTCGAAACGGAAATTGGTCATTCCAGCTGCTTCAGCGTCAATCTGGTTATCACCTCCTAGTTCAATTACTTGGAAATTGCCTCCATCACCTTCTGAGAAAGTGTACTTTAAGGAGCTATTACCCGAAATCTGGACTTCTTCAAATGTCGCGGCGCCGTATTGATTAAAGCCTTCATTGGGTACATCGGTATAGCTGTCACTATAGATCGAGATGACATTTGAGGCTGGTTCCGTTGGATCCGGGGCAGGTGTTGTCGGTGGTATGGGTGGTCCACTACTTCCACTATTGTCATAGAAGTACATATTATCTACCAAGATGGTAGAAATTGTTGCATCAGACACAAATAATATTTGTGCAAGATTTGATGTGCTGCCTAATCCATCAAAATCAGCTAGGAGAATATCGAGCCCAACCCACTTCCCGGTTTCAAGAGGGGGGCTATTAAATGTTATAGATCCACCGGTGTCATCATTGCCACCAAAGGCGCCATCTGCTCCGAAATCAACTAATTCAAGCTTAATAAAATCACCATCTTGAATAGAATCTTCAACCTGAATATCGATGTGTAAATGAGTCATTTCCGAGGCATCAACTGTCGGTTGAGAGAATTGAGTGGCAACAAAGTTTAGATCTGTATACCTTATAATATTATCACCGTCGATGACTATATCGGCTCCACCTTTTGTGGTTTGGAAAGGTTCAAAGAAACCATTATAAAAGTCAACTGGTACGTTGGTATAAAAATCACTAAATATTGAAATGACATTGGCCGGATCTTTATCTGGTATTGGCGCATGCGTAAATTCACCCAGTGAAACGATAGTTAAGGAACCGGCCGCATCTTCTCCGGCTAATTTCCCTGTAATCTTTGCTGTTCCTTCGCCAATGACAGATACATTTCCCAACCCATCCACTTTTGCCACTGTGGTATCAGTTGAACTGAATGAAAAGAAGGATGCCGTTGTATTTACTGTTTGATCCGCTCCATTGGGCAAATTCATGGTCTGACTAAGTCCTGTCAGTTCGGTGGTGATGCCGATATAAGTTCTTGAAATCACATCTTCACCATTTAATATTGCCGGTCTCGGGTGAGCAAGGGTACCTAATTTTTCGTATTTTACAACGTCTAGCCAGATAGAATAACCTTTTCCATCTTCAGGCGCTGCTGCAATGACAAAAAGGCCCTTTTCCTGTGTAAGTTTGGAAGGGTCCGGAATTGGAATTATGTACTTATTCCATGAAGTACTTATTTTAATGCTCGCAGTCGTAGAAAACTTATCTTCTTCAAAATCATTCCCAAAACCAATAAGATTTACTGTTCCCGATTTTGAGGCTTTTGCATAAAATGTTAAAGCATTATAACCAGTTAAATTTCGTCCGCCGAGGTCCCTAAAAACTCCTCCTGCATAAGAACCTTCGGGATCGCCTTCATTGGGCACATCAAATCTCATAGAGCTGGTACCAATGGTACCTTCATAACTTGTCTTATCATCCACACTGAATGCTGTCACTTTCGAATCCCCAAATGCTGCATATTCCAATCCAGCACTGAATTCATCTATAAAAACTTCTGCAGTATTCGGAAAAGTGGCAGGTTCTATATCTTCATCTAACCTTTCGCAACCTAGTGCAAAAACCACTATTAGGATTCCAAATATTGCCTGAGGAAAAATTTGTTTATTTATGTTGCTTATTGCTTTCATTAGTTACCAATGTTAAAGTGTACATATGTCCTGATTTCCCATTCATTTCCGTTAGGGAATCCAACTGGACTGATAATGGGGTCCTCTGAGAACGGTTCTGCAGCATTTGGCAGATACCGTGGCGAATACTGATCCAGTGAACGCCATGTAAAGCGCATACCCAGTTGCGTACTTGGAAGTATAAACCAATCCTGCCTACCCACTGTGGTTGAGAGATCGGCCATTAGCTGCAGTGGAAATGTGAGGTTGAAATCGCGATGATAGTCAAAGGGCCCCCAATCATTCACTTTTACATGCGAAGCCAGTTTCAGTTTTTTGTAAATAATCCGCAAATCACCACCGATGCGTTCAATGGTTCTGGGGTCAGAACCCCTTGCCTGGCCATTTCCGCCATAAAGATTTGCTATGATCCCAAATTCAGGATTTAACTTTGAAACAATGCGTGCATATACCTCCCATAAATCAAGTGCAGGAGGGGCTCCATCTGCCGCAGTTGGCACTCTTCCCGTACCCGGGAATATTATGTTTGCATCATGTGATGTAGGGTGATGTCTATAAACAAAACCCAGACTAGAGGCAAATTTTGCATCTTCAGACCTATCATTGTCCCATTCGTACATCCAGGTGCCAGGCGTAGGATCAAATGTAAGCAAAAGTTCTCCACCTACGGTCTCCCGGTTCTGAATCACAACGAAAGGATCATCCTGTATATTTCTCAGTCTGCCGGGGCTGGTCACATCATTTGGCATGGGATCGACTAAAGGTTTTTGCCATAAGAAATTCGGGGCAATTTGAAATTTGCCCAAGCTGTATGTTAATCCTGTTAGGACATTATTTTGATTTCCGCTACCACTTTCCCTAAGTTGCCAGCCGGTAAAGGTCTGGGTTTGATCTGCCCCACCCTGGGCTACAAGGCCCATGGAGGCGGCGGAAGCATACCAGTTAATCCGACCTGATGAATAAGACAGCTTTATTTTGCCGCCCCATGTATCTGTTGATTTCACCTGGTCAACAAATATTTCATAATTTCCTTCTGTACCTTTTGCAATTTGAAATTCCCTGCCAACAAGAGGTTGACCTCCCCAGATACCTCCTACCTCAGCCTTCAGCTTGCCAATCTGTCTTTCTGCATACAAGGTGACCCTTCTGGTTCTGGGCTGTGGTACTGCTATTGAAGTTATAGTTTGCTTGCGTTCATCAATATCTTCATGATAGATTCCGGTAATATTAAACTTACCAACCTCCCGACTGTATTTAATTAGCAGAGCCGGGTTGGCAGCCCACCACAATTCCGGTCCAAAAGCTATTTTTAAACCTTTCAATTTCTGCTTACCGGTAATCTCAAATCCGTTAGGCGCGAAGCCGTTATAGATATCGAGATTAGGTCCATAATTGGCTTCGGGGTACAAACCAAAGAAATCACCTTCGTAACCCCAGTGGTAGTGTCCCGTACGATAAAATCCTTCAAGAGTGAAAAGTTTATGGTCCCAAGTATAATCCGCCTGGTACACCTGTATACGACCTAAAGAAGTTATGACTGCGTTTCCTGTAGCGGTTGTTACATCGACAGGCCGTCCCCTTCTTTCATAAAAAAGTTCATTAATGGGGTTAGTTGCAACGTTTCCAAGAATGTTGAAAGAAACATTTGCCCTTACATTGTCTGCCGGTTTGGCTTCTACTCCAAAGAAAAACGACTCCATATGGTCAAACCCTAATCTGTCCGGGTAGGTGACATTGTTTGGATCTGGTTCATCCGGTGTAGTAATGAGCGCTCCACCCGTGTAAAAGGTAGATATTTCGGCCCTCATTTCACTTACCCTGATTTTTCCACCCTGATCTGCCGAGAGCGCTGCTTTATCCCCCCTTGCTTTAATGACAGCATCCATTAATTGTATACCAGAGAAATATTCTTCCAGGCGTTCGGGTGATGCGCCTTGTGCATAAGGATTAAACTGATGGGCTTCTTTTAATGCGTAATATGCCGCGCGGGGATATAGCGTGTACAATCCCCTTGCATTGGTTTGTCCTTTTGCGCATATGCCAAACCATTCTTCATTCATGTTGTTTTCACCTTCCTGATAGTCGTTCTTGTACCCTCCATTGGACCAGGAGGCATTGGTGTCATGGATGTCAAGGTTTTTGGTTTGACCATATTTCCACCATCCGTCGCTAAACTGGAAGGTAAACCCACCGATAGAATTGCCTGCTTTATTTAACCCTGCGGCATTTTCATAAATCTCTTTCCAGTTATTTAACATGTAGTAGGCCTGCGCCTTTTGGTCTTCACTACCTTCGATAGCATTATACGCATCAGCTCCAAATTCGGTAAAAAGAATGGGTTTGTTCAATTCGTTTTTTACACGTTGGAAAGCGTCACCAAAAGAAGCGCCCCGGTACATGTTTGTGCCAAAGATGTCGATATCTTTGCATTCCTCTTTTATGATTTCCAGGAATAGTAGGTCTCCATTGCACATAGCCACAGGATGTGATGGATCAATTTGTTTCATCGCAATGGTAGCTTCGTTAAAAAGCTTGTACATGGCTATTGCCCTTACCGTCGATTTCCGGTCTTCGATTGGAATATCTTCAGTTTCGGCTCCTTCCCAGAACAGGCCATAATTGTTTTCATTCCCAAGCAGGTAAAGCAGAAGGCCCGGAGTGTTTTTATAGGCATCCACCATTTTAGTTACTTCTGCAATAAGTAATTCTTTTACTCTAGGATCGGAATACTCCGTGTTGGCCACCCATGCCCCGTCCAGGGTCAGTCCGTATCTTCCAAAGGAATGATTGAGCATGGTATAAATCCCGTAATTCTCATATATATACCTAATCCACCTCGGTTGGATACCGGTATAAACCCTAATGGCATTTACCCCCATATTTTTGAGGAGTGACATTTCAGAATCCAAAGCCGCTCTGATAATATCGTCCGGCTGATTCCACAAGCTGTAGGAAAAATTCGTTCCGATTGGGAAATAATCCCAATTCATTCCGTTGACCATGAAGTCATTTCCATCTACAGTTAGTCGCATACCGGTATTGTTCTGCCGAACATCTACCCGATTTCCTTGAGACCTTGCTGTAAAAGAGAAAGTAAGAAGGACGAATACTAATACCAAGTATGTGTTTTTCATATTCGTTTTTGGGTTTAGATTGAATAACTTGTATATAATAAAGTATGTAGTCGAATTCCCTGTTGTTTGTAAGTCATTAGTTTTTTGAATGAAACATTTGGGAATATCGTTTATGTTAGGCAATTACCCTAATATAGAACTACGTCAATTTTTATTCAATTACTACTACATTATTGTCATAAACCCTTTTTAATTACCTTAAAATCTATATATTTACTTCACAGCACCTTATACAACTATATCTTAATGTACATGAAATCCGCATCTATTCTAATTTTTGTAGCCTTCATAAACTTTTGGCCGGGATTCGCCAAATCAGGAAAATATCCTATCAAAAACTTCACTCCTGGTGAGTACAAAGCGGGGATTCAGAACATTGATTTTGCGCAAAATAGAGATATGGCCCTTTTCGTTGCCAACAATTTAGGTGTTCTTTCATTTAACGGGAACAGGTGGAGTGTCCATGCCTATAAAACGGGCAAAAAACAAAGGTCACTGGCTTTTGATGTGCATAGCAATAGATTGTATGTAGGTTCACAAGGAGACTTTGGATACTTTGAAAAAGACTGGAAATATGTAACATTAACCCATAAAATACCTTCGGATGCACCTGACTTTGATGAAGTATGGGATGTATATATAGATGATTCAAGAGTATACTTCTGCACATTTCAGGGTATATATGTGTATAATGGGGATACGATCTCGGTAATTCAGAAGCCTAATGGCTTTAACCGCTCTTTTCATTCAGGTAATCGCCTATTTACTCAATCCCCTGATGGTGAATTATTTGAAATTGAAGGCGATGAAATCACAAATACAATACGTCAAAATATAAAAGATCAGATAATTGCGAGTGTAGTGGAAAGGGATGAAGGGAATTTGATTTTTTACAATTCAGGTAAGATTGAATACTCTACCAATTATTTTGTTGCCGAAAAATTTCCCGAATTAGCAAAGGTTCTGGATGGAAAATTTGTAAATCATGTTTTACAACTTTCAGATGCCAGAATCGTCATTTCCACACAACGAGCCGGCCTCTACATTTTTGATGAACAAAATGGATTAATAGAAAATATCACTACCAGAGATGGGTTGCTCTCCAATGCTTGTCTGAGATCTTATCAGGATTTTAACGGAAATTTATGGGTGGGAATGCAAAACGGTATGGCCCAAATAAAAATTAATTCACCGCTAAAGCTTATTGATCAAAATGTTAATTTACAAGGTAGTGGATATGAAGCTTTCAATACTGGTGAAGGAACCTATTATACAACATCGAACGGCATATATTTTTTGGGAAAAGAAGCTAATAATTGCACTTTTCTCAAAGGCACTGAAGGTCCGGCTTATGGATTGCAGGAGATAAACAATAAGCTCTATGCCGGACACCACACTGGTTTGTTTTTACTAGAAAATGGTTTAGCCAGGCGATGTGCTACTACAAATGGTCTTTGGGGGGTCAAAAGACTAATATCAAGCCCAGGATATGCAATTGGCGGCACTTATTCAGGTATCCATCTGTTTAAATTCAATAGGGATCAGGAACTGGAATCGGTTCAAAAGATTAGTGGTTTTAATGAATCAAGCAGATTTTTTGAAGAAGATAGAAATGGAAATATTTGGGTAGGTCAGTATTATAAAGGGTTATATCAACTTAAACTAAATAAAAGCTTTACAAAGGCTGCAATACAAAAAACACCTGAATCCTTTAAACTTGATATTGGAGATCATATTATATTAAGTCGTATAGATGATGAGCTTTTTTTAGGTACCGACAGAGGAATTTTTAAGATTGATCAGAGTATTGATGAAATAATAAAAGATGACCTTTTTTCTGATGTCGTTCAACAAAACTGGGTTTATTTATTGGCACAGGACAATCAAAAAAACGTACATATTTTCACAGAAGAACATGTAGGTTATTTTAAACAAATCAGTGTCAATAATTATGTTTATATGCCATCATCTTTATTTCAAATGCGTCAATCCTTTAATAATGACCTCTTAACTGTATCTAAGAATGTTGAAAAAGGTGTTTTTTTCAATGCCAATGAAGGGTTTATTCTTTATAATGCTGATTTGGAGGAAAGGCTTACTGTTGATAAACAACCTATTATTAGTAAAATTTACAGCGTTGCTGAAGATAGTATTTTATACTCGAGATCCCCATTTCAAGGAAGGCCAGATAGTACTCTTGTTATTAAGGTCACTCAAGGAACGAAAATTATTAAGATTGAGGTAGAGTCTTTTAAGTTCAAAGATGTAAATAACAGACAATTCAGATATTTTCTAAAAGGCTTCGATACTGGATATAGTGATTGGTCAAATGTAACCTTCAAAGAGTATACCAATCTCGAAACGGGCAAATACGAGTTTTATGTTCAAACCTCCAATTATCTTGGGGAAATCGTTACCAGCGATCCGGTTGTAATCGAGGTAAATCCACCATTTTTTAAAAGCTTTTATGCCAAAATCCTGTATACCATAATTTTCATAATTCTATTTGTTCTAATCTACAGACTTCAAAGGCAATACTATAAAAACAAGCAAATGAGAGCTGAGATTATGAAGCAGGAAGAGCTTGCCGAAAAACAGAAAGAAGTAAAAATATTAAAAGATGAAAAAATTCAAAGTGAGCTTAGGCATGTCAACAATTTGCTTGCTGCTTCAACCATGAACCTTGTGGTGAAAAATGAATTCATGGAAAATATAAAAGAAGAGATAAAGCAGATTAAATTGAATGGAAAGGTAAGTGAAACACAGAGGTCTTTAGAACACATCGTAAAGGAAATTGATACTACTCTGAAATTGCAGGAAGACTGGAAGCAATTTGAGTATCATTTTGATAAGGTACATGGCGATTTCCTATCACGTCTTACTAATGAATTTATAGATCTGACACCGGGAGAGCAAAAGTTATGTGCATTTCTAAGGTTAAAAATGGATACCAAGGAAATTGCCAATCTTATGGGGGTATCTCTTAGAGGTGTAGAAGTAGCCAGATATCGTTTGAGAAAGAAGCTTGGACTCCATAAACATCAAAATCTGTCTAAGTTTATTTTGGAATTCTAGTATTCTTTAGGGAATGAATTGATAATCTATCAATAAGAAGAATTTTTAACCACCCCATAAAAGACTAATTAAAATATCATGACATACCACCTTCTTTTATCCGTACTATTTTTTTTCACCGTTAAACTTTGTTTTGCACAGGTGGAAGTTGAGGTTGAATCGAAGATTGATAGGGTAACGGTATATGCCTCTGAAGCACAAATCGAGCGTTCGGCCACCTTTTCAATTGATGCCGGCGGGTCAGTAATTAAGCTCGTCAACCTTTCGCCATATATAAAAAAGGAAAGCATTCGTGTGATTGGCGATGGAAAGTATACCATACTTTCGGTGAAGCATCAGAATGATTATTTGAAAGAATTGAAGAAAAGTGGTGAAATAGACCGGTTGAATCGGGAAATTGAGGTTTTAAATGATAAAATTGAAGATGAGGAGACTGCCATAAAAATCGTAGAGGAAAAGCTAACTTTTCTGGAAGCCAACAAAAAAGTGAGTGGTTCCGATCAATCAATGGACCCCAATGTATTCAAGTCATTCATAATCATTTATGGGGAAGAGGTGGAACGTCTTAATTCGGCATTGCTTCAGCATAAAAGGACAATAGAGAACCTGAAAGAAGAGTATGCCAAAATTGAAAACCAGATAAAGGCGATCAGCAACCAACCGGATTTACCCTCGGGTACCTTGTTGGTGACAATAGAGGCAGAACTTAAAACCACCGTAAAACTGGAGTGCAGTTACTTAGTTCGTAATGCGATGTGGTATCCGTCGTATGATATTCGGTTTTTGAGTGTAGAAGAACCACTTGAGGTTACATATAAAGCGAATATAAAGCAACAAACAGGTGTCGACTGGAATAGTGTTCGGCTGCTGCTTTCCACCGCACAAACGGATATTTCCGGTATGGTCCCCGAAATGGATCCCTACTACCTTAGGTTTCAAGTTCCTGAGATATCCGGTTTCTTACAAGGGAAAGTTTCAGGCGTGGCCATGTCAGAAGCTGCCCCCGAGGAAGCATCTACTGTACGGACCAGAGGAATTAGCAGTCTGGACGTTGGAAACAATCCGCTATATGTCGTGGATGGCGTACCTGTATCTGATATTTCCGAATTGAGTCCCAACAGTATTGAAAACATTGAAGTACTTAAAGATGCTTCAGCCACGGCCATATATGGTTCCCGTGGGGCTGAGGGCGTTGTGCTAATCACAACTAAAGCCAATAAAGAAAAATCGTCAATACCTTTGACCATCACTCAAAAACGTGAGACGGTGAATGAATATATCATTGATAGTCCGCAATCTTTTAAATCGGGAAATAAATTCAGCACGATTCAATTCAAAAAGTCCGATCTGGATGCAGGGTTCGAGTATCAGGCCATTCCCAAACTATCGGAAAAAGTTTACCTGGTCGCCAAAATAAGTGATTGGAACAATGCAGGCCTGATTGATGGTGAAGTAAACAATTACATGGAGAATTCTTTTGTTGGTACGTCAACCATCAATACGAAGCAATTTCAGGATACGCTGGAAATTTCTTTTGGTGTGGATAATAATGTGAGTATAAAGCGGGAGCAGTTAATTGAATTTTCTGAGAAACAATTCATCGGGTCCAACCAAAAGGAAACCATGGCTTATAAAACCACCGCGCGCAATAATAAACCTTATCCGGTGCAATTAAAGGTCTTCGATCAGATACCCGTTTCTACCACCAGGGAAATTGAAGTTGAGGTTCTGGAGCTATCGGGAGGCGAATTAAATGAAGAAACGGGCAAGGTAAGTTGGGAGCTGACATTTGAACCTAAGCAGACAAGGGAATTGGTATTGAAATATTCAATGAAATATCCAAAAGACAAAAAGATCAATCACAATTAGGTCAAAATAAAAAGTGAAATAAAAAAGCCGGTCAGTTTTAATTTGCTGACCGGCTTTTTGGTATGATTTAGGTTCTTGTGTCAAATCTTGATACCCATAAAGGACATGAAGGCGATACCCATCAGCCCCGTGAGGAGCATGGTGATACCCAGTCCTTTCAATCCGTCGGGTACGTTTGAGTATTTCAGTTTTTCCCGAATCGCTGCAAGGGCCACGATGGCAAGCAAGAAGCCGGTACCTGATCCGAAACCGAAGAATACGGATTCCGAGAGGGCATACTCGCGTTGCGCCATGAAAAGTGATGATCCAAGGATCGCGCAGTTTACAGCGATCAACGGAAGGAAAATACCCAGTGAGCCGTATAGCGCTGGAGCAAATTTCTCAATAACCATTTCTACCAATTGCACCATGGCGGCAATTACCGCGATGAACATGATAAATTGAAGAAATGAAAGGTCAACCTCTGCGAAATCAGCGCTGATCCAGGCCAGAGCCCCCTCTTTCAAAATATATTCCTGAAGGAACCAGTTGGTTGGTACCGTGATGGTCAATACGAACACAACCGCCAAACCGAGGCCCAGCGCTGTACTTACCTTTTTCGAAACCGCCAGGAAAGAACACATGCCCAGGAAGTAGGCAAAGATCATGTTCTCTATAAAGATTGATTTTATCGTCAGATTAAATAATTCCATGTTTGAGTCAGATTTTAGTGTTCTACGTATCCTGTTTTAGTACGCTGTACCCATATAATTAGGCCCAGGATGATAAAGGCGCCTACCGGTGTTACCATCAAACCGTTGGTCGGGAAGTTGGCTATGCCTATAGCTTCGAAAACCGGCACACCAAAGAATTTTCCTGCGCCGAGCAATTCCCTGAAGAAAGCCACTGCCAGGATGATCCACGAATAACCGAGTGCATTTCCAAAGCCATCCAGAACGGAGTCCCAGGGTTTATTGCCCAGTGCAAAGGCTTCCAGTCGACCCATTACAATACAGTTGGTAATGATCAAACCTACAAAGACCGACAGTTCTTTATACATGTCGTATGAATAGGCTTTCAATACCTCACTTACCAGCGATACCAGCGTGGCAATCACGGCGAGCTGCACGATGATCCTTACCCTTGTCGGGATAAGGTTTCGCAACAAACTGATGGAGAGGTTAGAGAATACCATCACAAAAATCACCGAGATCGCCATAGTGAGCGTGGGTTTCATTTGTGTGGTCACGGCCAGGGCCGAGCATATTCCCAATACCTGCACTGTAATCGGGTTATCATCATTGAGCGGGTCGTTGATGAACTTCTTTCGCCGCTTCGATAATAGCGTCTCCGATTTTTTCTTTTCTTTTACTTCTTCTACTTGTTGTTTTTCAATCGTATCTGTACTCATTAGTATCTGATTTTCTGAGTGACCAAATATTACAGTGCGGCTACCTTTTCGGTGTCACCACTTACTTTCTTAATATACGCTTCATAGTAACCGAAATAGTCTTTCAACATTTTGTTGAGACCATCTGCGGTAATGGTGGCTCCTGACATGCCGTCTACGTAGTGCGCACCCAGCAATGGATTAGGATTGTTTTCACCTTTAAGCATGGCTACAGAAACCAGCTTACCTTCTTCATCGAAAATGTTTTTACCCTGAAACCGGTCCTGAACTTCCCTTTCGGTGATTCGGGCTCCCAAACCGGGTGTTTCCGTTTCGTGTGCGAAAACAACACCCTTTATGGTATTCATGTCCGTTTCTAATGCAATGTAGCCCCAGATGGGTCCCCAGAGACCGGTACCATATACGGGTAAAATATAGGATTTTACACTTTCCGTATTGCCGGCTTCATGGAACTTAAAAACGGGGAAAAGCCTTTCCTCAGGCGCTTTTTTATAGTTTTTAGCGATGTCTACTTTTTCAGCGACAATCGGCGCGCCCTGTTCATCTTCTTCCACAATATCACCATCAATATTTACAACCACTGACTGGATCTCAGCATCGTATTTCTCTAAAATTTCGTTTCCGGACAATCCTTCAAGGTCTACAACCGCAGTAAGGATTTGCTTTTTCGTATCCAGCTCAATGGACTTTTTCTGTTTTGGCTTCAGGAATACCGAAGCTGCCGACAGTAATCCGCCCAACACTATGGTGAGCACGACGGTGAATATAATTATATAGTTGTTAGACTGTTGCACGTTGTAACCTCCTTTTTTTATTAGCTTTTATTACGTAGAAATCGATCAGAGGAGCAAATACATTCATAAAGAGAATGGCCAGCATGATCCCTTCAGGATAGGCCGGGTTTACCACTCGAATGATCACAGTAAATACCCCAATTAGGAAACCGTATATCCACTTACCTCTTTCCGTTTGGGAGGCAGTTACCGGATCGGTGGCCATAAAGACAGCCCCAAAGGCCAGTCCGCCAATTACCAAATGATAATGTGCCGGCATATTCATGTACTCGTTTACGCCAATAGCATTGAAGCCGAGCCCCATGATAAATGCTCCTGCAAATACACTAAATATGATTTTCCAGCTCCCTACGCCTGTCGCAATTAGGATAAACGCACCAATTAAGGCCATTAGGGTAGAAGTTTCGCCAATTGACCCCGGGATAAATCCGAAGAACATATTGGCAAAGCTGTAGTAGTCAGCTGCCAGAACTGAATTGGTATTGGCCAGTACATCTGTAAAAGGTGTGCCGTTATTCATGGCGGTTACCGCGGCTGCCAGTGGGGTAGCCCCGGAGTAGCCATTTACTACTTCATTGTCTCCTATGTAAGTCCAAACTTCGCCCGATATTTCCGAGGGGTAAGCGAAGTACAAAAAGGCACGTGCCGTTAATGCTACGTTGAAAATATTCATCCCTGTACCGCCAAATACCTCTTTACCGATCAATACGGCAAAAATGGTGGCAAGCGCTACCTGCCATAAAGGAATCGTTGGAGGAACGATCAGAGGGATCAACATACCTGAAACCAGGAAGCCCTCATTTACAGGGTGCCTTCGTATGATGGAGAAGATGAATTCAACACCTAGCCCCGATGCATAAGATACAACCACGATAGGTAATACACGGTATAAACCTACACCGATAATTTCCATTAAAGTGGCTTCCTGACCTATTGCCAGAAAGTGCTGATAACCTACATTGTAAATACCGAATAACAAACACGGGACCATGGCCAGAATAACGGTCATCATCATCCGCTTTAGGTCAACGCCATCTCTGATTTGTGCGCCACGGGTCCCGGTAGTACTATTCGGAGCATACAAAAAAGTCTCAAATGCTTCGAGTGCGTAGTAGAATTTTTCGTATTTACCACCCTGCTGGAACTGAGGCTTTATTTTATCGAAAAATGTTTTTTGCGTTCTCATTTATATTGTTTAGCTATTTCTCAAAAGTTCCAATCCATCACGTAAAATCGACTGCACATTGTGTTTTGATACATCAACAAATTCACAAAGCGCCATGTCTTCCTCTATCACTTCATAAATACCCAGCGCTTCCATTTCATCAAAATCTTCCGCCAGAATAGCTTTCAAAAGGTGCGTCGGATAAATATCCATTGGCATTACTTTTTCAAAAACGCCACTTTGCACAAAAGCCCTTTTTTCGCCATGTGTGTTCGAATCCACCACATATTCTTTCTTGCCAGGGTTCAACCAACTGAACAAACCGAAGGCGCGCTGAAAACTCAACTTGTCAAATGATGGCAAGATCCAGCCAAACATCTCGTAATAATCGCCTTCCGGAATAACGGAGATCAACTGATCGTAGAATCCCAGGAACCCGTTTTTATCAATTTTGGTACCTGAAAGTACATTTCCGCTTACCACCCTAACCTGATCACTGGCCATGTTGTTTTCCAACATTTTATTTACGCAGGCGCCATTGTAGGTTTTGTAGTATTGAGGGTTTTTGACCTCACTTCCTGCGAGCGCCACAATTTTGGTAGCATCGTATTTCCCTTCGAGGAATAATTTACCAATCTGGACCACCCCAGATGGCGAAACGGTCCACACCATGTCTCCTTTGTTAATGGGTTGGGTGTGGTGTATCTGGATACCTACATTTCCAATGGGGTGTTTACCGGTGAATTTGGTGATTTCCACATTTTTGGCATGGGCAAAAACTTTGGAAACTTCTTTTCTGCCGTCCAGGCCGAGGTGGGTTTTTCCATCGGTGAGTTTGTTCAGCACATCAATACCTGCCTGAAAATAATCTTCATCTCCCTTGAATATAAAATCATAATCAGGAGCAAGAGGTGATGAGTCAAATGCAGAGATGTGGATTGAGCGAGGAGTTTCATCGGGGTTGGCTATTGTGCCAAATGGCCTTTGTACAATATTGGGCCAGACACCGCTTTTTGAAATGAGTTCCTTTGCTTTTTCAGGGTCGAGGCTGTCGAGATCGGAGATCGAAAATTTCTCAAAGGTCTCGTACTCGACCTCTTTGTCAGCGAGAATCTTAAGTTCGAGGATTTTTCTTTTCTCTCCTCGCTTTATTTCGACTACTTCACCACTGACAGGGGCACAAAACATGACCTTATCATTCATCTTGTCGTACATCATTGGCGTTCCTGCCTTGACGTTGTCGCCTTCTTTCACCAATAGTTTTGGTCTGTTTATCCCCTGAAAGTCGTCTGGCTTCAGGGCATAGGTGTCGGGTAATACACCCTCTACCACTTCTGTTTTGGCCTTTCCTTTCAGATTGATATCAAACCCCTTTTTAAGCTTTATTGTTCGTGACATCTATGAACCTTGATTTATACCGCATTTTAAAGCGCAAAAATAATTATTTTTTGCTTTTAACCTTAATTTCAACGTCTTTTGTTCGCCCTGAAGTTAATTGTCAATTCAGGTTAATAATGTGTTGCTCAATATTTTCCATCAACCACATAGGTGTTGATGTGGCTCCGCAGATCCCCACTGTATCCTTTGTCCGGAACCAGTCGCTTTTGAGTTCATCCTCATTTTCTATGAAATAGCTTCTTTCGTTTTCCTGACGGCAAACATTAAAAAGCGCTTTACCGTTGGAGCTTTTCTTTCCACTCACAAAAACGATCACATCGTGTTCTTTTGCAAATTTTCTGAGCTGGGGTTCCCGGTTCGAAACCTGACGGCAAATGCTGTCGTTGGCATCAAACTGTGCCAGTCCTTCTTCACCTCTGATGGCCTTGATCCGCTCTTCAATTTTACTTTTCAGGTCATAAAAGCCCCGGGTGCTTTTCGTGGTTTGGCTGAATAGTGAAATCGGCTTTGAATAATCTATCTTTTCAAGATCATTTTCTTCCATCACGATCATGGCCTCTTCGTTGGTTTGACCGGAAAGCCCCACTACCTCAGCATGGCCTTTCTTACCATATATCACTACCTGACCTTCATTTCCCTTGATCTTATCAAACGCGTGCTTCACCCTGTTTTGCAATTTAAAACCACCGGGCACGATGCATCAATAAGTTCAATATTATTTTTTAGAGCTAACTTATAGGTATCAGGCGGTTCACCATGGGCCCTGATCAGCACCTTGCAATCACTAAGATCTTTTAGTTCTTTCCTGGATATGATGCGCAGGCCTTTCTCATTTAACCTTTTGACCTCCATATCATTGTGTACAATATCACCCAGGCAATACAATTCCCCTCCATTCTCCATTTCATCTTCAGCCATTTGAATGGCATACTCAACTCCAAAACAATAACCCGAATTTTTATCTATTGTCACTTGCATAAGGCTGCTTAAGCTACTTGTTTACTTTTTATTAAGTCCAATATTTTATTAACCTGTTCGTCAAAACTTAGTTGACTTGTATCTATTTCAATCGCGTCATCTGCTTTTTTAAGTGGGCTGTCTAACCTGGCGCTGTCAATTTTATCACGCGCTGCCAGGTTTTTTTCAACCTCTTCCAGTACGGCAGGTATGTTGTTCTCTTCCAGTTCTTTCAAACGTCTCTTGGCCCGGATGTCAAGGTCTGCCTTCATGAAAATTTTCACGTCGGCATTGGGAAAAACCACGGTACCAATATCACGGCCATCCATTACTACTCCTCCGGCATTACCAAGGGCCCTTTGCAAACCCACCATTTGTCGTCGTACTCTTGGAATGGCACTTACCTCACTCACTTTATCCGACACAAATTGTTGACGGATGTCTTTTTCCACCGAGACCCCATTCAGATAAATTTCCTGTTCGCTGCCCCCTTTACTATTTCGAAATGTTAAACTAATTTGTTTCAATGCATTTTCAAGCGCCTGCTCATTGTAAATGTCTGTATCGTTTTTTAATAGGTAAAGCGTGGTGGCCCTGTACATGGCGCCTGTATCGATATAAATATATCCCAACTCAGCGGCGATAGCTTTTGCAGTCGAGCTCTTTCCACATCCTGATTGACCATCGATGGCTACGATAAATTTTTCCTTCATAATGTCAACAGTCTTTTACCGGACAAGGAATTGGGCCTTTTTTAGGCAGGCTTCTTTTTTTGGGTTTATGGGTGGTACAGGCCGCTGTAATCAGAAGTGCAAGGCACAAAACGGTGAAGTACGACAGAAAATTCTTCATATCACTGAGTTTCAGTGTGCAAATATACAAATTGTGGTTAATAATGATAAGTTTTTGGTCTAATCACAAATGTTTTTCATTGATGGTGGTAAAGTATTAATTTTACCGGGAAATGTAAAATTATGGCATACAGAGAGAAAGCAAAAAACCTGTTCGACAAGCTGGCAGACAAACTGGACGAGCTGATGGATAAATCTGATATCGATAAAGAGGAAATCAAGCATGAGATAAGGAAAAGGCTTGATGAACTCAAACGCAATCGCGACTACGTAGATGAGGAGTTCAGTCGATTTCGTGAAGAACACAAAGATAAATTCGAACAACTGGAAAAGTTTGTGAGCAACTCCTCAAAAGAGCTACGTGATGCTTTTGAAGATTTATTTAAGCGAAAAAGCGGGAAATGAATTATTTATCAGTAGAACAGCTATCGAAGAGCTACGATAGCCGCCAGCTTTTTTCAGGGGCCACTTTTGGTATCAACCAGGGGCAAAAAGTGGCCCTGGTGGGCCGCAACGGATCGGGGAAAAGTACACTTATGCGAATTATAGCAGGGCAGGAAGCCCCCGATACGGGTCAGGTGGTTTTTAGAAAAGGCATTAAAGTCGGTTTTTTATCACAAAATCCATTATGGCCGGGTGCGCTTACCATTCAACAAGCCATTTTCCATGCCGATAACGATATTGCCAACCTTGTGTTGCGGTACGAAAAAGCATTAATGCAACAAAGTGATGACCTGACTGCGCTGATGGAAGAAATGGAAACTTCAGGCGCCTGGGACTATGAAGTACAAATGAAAGAAGTGCTTGGCAAATTGGGCATCAACCAGCTTGATCAGAGGGTTCATGAACTTTCAGGGGGTCAGCGAAAGCGCCTGGCATTAGCCGAAGTATTACTGGAAAAACCGGACTTTCTCATATTGGACGAACCGACCAACCATCTCGATCTCGACGTAATAGAATGGCTGCAGCAATATTTATCAACGGCCAACCAATCACTATTGCTGGTCACACACGATCGCTATTTTTTGGAAGATGTGACCAACGAAATTGTAGAAATTGACAAAGGTAAGCTTTATACCTACCAAGGCAACTATTCGTACTATCTGGAAAAAAAGACGGAAAGGCAACAGCAGGAAGCGGCGGGGATTGATAAGGCCAAAAACCTGATGCGCAAAGAGCTGGATTGGATCAGGCGGCAGCCCAAGGCGAGAGGTACAAAAGCGAAATACAGACTCGATGCTTTTGAAGAGCTTAAGGAAAAAGCCAGTCAATCCACGGAGGTCTCGTCTTTGCAGTTTCAAATCCAGGCCAAACGGCTGGGCAAGAAGGTTATGGAGGTGCATGACATAGGCAAAGCCTGGGATAATGAGGTTTTATTTGAGCATTTCAATTATATTTTTCAGCGAAAAGATCGCGTAGGGGTCATTGGTAAAAATGGCAGCGGTAAAACCAGTTTTCTCAATATTATCACAGGTCGCGATGAGGATTTTAAAGGTGAAATAGAATTGGGCGACACGGTAGAGTTTGGCTACTTCACGCAGGAAAAGCCGCCCTTTTCTGATGACCAAAGGGTGATCGATGTAGTAAAAGAAGTGGCAGAGGTGATCACGCTTAAAGACGGAGGGGTCGTCACTGCTTCTCAGTTTCTCCAGCAGTTTTTGTTCACTCCTGAAATGCAGTACACCTACGTAGGCAAGCTGAGTGGTGGAGAAAAGAAGCGACTTCAACTGCTACGAGTGCTGATCAGGAATCCGAATTTTCTCATTTTGGATGAACCGACCAATGACCTGGACCTCACGACGCTTACCGTGTTGGAGGAGTATCTTTATTATTTTGAAGGAGTATTGATCGTGGTCTCACATGATCGATTTTTTATGGACCGTTTGGTAAAACATTGTTTTGTGCTGGGTCAAAAGCAAATACGGGATTATCCGGGGAACTATTCGCAGTATCGTGCCGCAAGAGAGTTGGAGCTCGAAAACACACAACAAGAGAAAAAAGGGAAAAAGGCAGAAAAGGTAAAGCAGCCTCAAAGAGATAAACCTAAAACCAGGCTTTCCTACAAAGAAAAAAAGGAGTTTGAAGAACTGGAAAAAGAAATTGAAGCCCTTGAAGCCGAAAAGGCCGGGCTGGTGTCAAAAATGAATGATGCCGACGTCGACCATGCTCAATTGATGGACTGGTCGCAACGCGTTGAATCGATAAATGCCGAACTGGAAACCAAGTCAGACAGGTGGCTTGAGCTTTCAGAATTTGTTTGAAGGGACTATTCCGTTTCGGTAAGCTTTTTTAAGGTATTCAAAATCAGTTCATCGATCACTTTATTCGGGTCTTTGGCAAACGTTTTTTTCATCCGGTTGGCGATTATGGCATTCAAACTGATCGCTTCGTGACCCAGTAATCTGCTCATGGCATAAATAGCAGCTGTTTCCATTTCAAAATTGGTAAACCAAAAGTTGGAAGCATGCAGGTAAATTAATTCATCAAGAAAATTGGCATATTTAGTGGGCACTCTTATACTTCTTCCCTGCGGGGCATAAAACCCCGGGGTAGTAATGGTAACTCCCCGCTGCAGGTTTTCTTCAAAAAGCCGGTTCAGATTATCGGAGCACTTGACGCAATACGATTCAAATGGAAACCGGAATTTCTGGTGTAGTATTTGGTTAATAGCATTTTCTTCTTCAGTCTGTTTTAAATCATAAAACGACATTAAGTTGCCTAATCCAACGGCGTATTCCGATATCAGATGTGTGCCTACATCAATATTTTCATGGATTGCGCCTGAGGCGCCAATTCGAATGAATTGTACTGAGGTGGGTTTATTTTTCGGTTTGCGTTTTTTAAGATCAATATTGAACAGCGCATCAATTTCGATCATGGCTATTTCAATATTGTCCATTCCCATGCCCGTGCTCAAAACCGTAAGTCTTTTTTTACCAATGTAGCCGGTGTGCGTAATGAACTCACGCTGGTTCATTTCAAACTCAACTTTTTCAAAATGCCGGCTTACTTTGTGTACATGACCGGGATCGCCTACGAGTAATATAGTGTCGGCAACGTTTTCTGGTTTGAGGTTGAGATGGTACACACTTCCATCCTTATTCAGGATCAGGTCTGTTTCTGAAAAATGTTGCATGGGTTTCCGGGGTTCAAAAATGGGCTTTAATGATTATCTGTAAAGTCCTCTGTAAGGGTTATATCCATTCTGTTCAGTTGCGTAATATCCTGTTCCATCGTATTCCCTTTTCTCCGGATGAGCCATACATTCCGGCGAGCAGGCTCCTTCCAGCTCATCCAGACAATCATGGCATATGGTTGTGTGGCGATTGCACTCCGGATTGGCGCAATTGACCATATGATCAGTGTTAGCGCCGCATACAAAACATGTTGATACCACGCTTGGATTCACATGGTTTACATCAGTAGCTACACGATTGTCAAACACATAACATTTGCCTTCAAAGTCTTCGCCTTCGGCTTCCAGCCCGTATTTGATAATGCCGCCATGAAGCTGATAAACATTATCGAAGCCTTGTTCAAGTAAATATGCGCTGGCTTTCTCACATTTGATGCCGCCCGTGCAATAGGTAACTATTTTCTTTCCTTTATATTGTTCCAGCTCCTTTACTTTTTCAGGAAATTCCCTAAAATGGTTGATGTCGAAAGTAATGGCATTTTTGAATTTGCCAAGTTTATGCTCATAATTCGACCGGACATCGACAATCACCACATCTTCACTGTTTTTGATCTTCCTGAATTCTTCCGGTTCTATGTATTGACCGGTCTTGACCATCGGGTTGATGTGCTTCAGCCCCGAGTTGACAATTTCATCTTTAACGCGGACATTTAACTTTTGAAAGGCATGCTCATCGTGTGGTTCTACCTTAAATTCCGTATGACTGAACCGAGGATCCGACTTAACATGCTTCATATACTTTTCACAGTCTTCCTTCAAACCGGAAACTGTACCATTAAGCCCTTCTTCCGCAATAATAATTCGACCCCGAAGATCATTATTCACGCAAAACAAGTGATGTTCAATGCGAAAAGCATCAGGATCTTCAATTTTTGAGTAACAATAATATAACAGTATAGAGTATTTTTTTTCTTCCATCTCCTTAGCGCTTTATTTCCGTTGCCGGATTACCAAACACTGTTTTACCTTTTTCTACTTTCCCAATTACCACAGAACCAGCTCCAATGCTGGCTCCATCTTCGATTTCTACATTTCCTACCACCACAGCTCCGCTACCGACAAATACTTCTTTACCAATTTTTGCTTCCGCACCGATAATAGTACCGGCGCCTATTTGTGAAAAATCGCCTATGGAGGCACCGTATTCGATCGTACAGGCAGTATGTAACAGACAATGATTGCCAACTTCAGCATTAGCGCCTATATTTACCTGTGCAGCAATCAAGTTTCCATGATGGATAATAGCCGTTGAAGCAATACCGGCATTGGGATGAATGGCATTTACAGGCATTACTTTTCTCTCCCTTCTGAGCTTTTGAATCAATCCTTTCTTGAGCTTAGTGTCATCACTGGCTACAAAAACGTCACACTTCTGACCCAACAAGTCAAAATAAGTGGCCTCATCAGGGCTTCCCAATACCGATATCCCACCTATGGTTTCCCCATGACGCTCCTTTTTATCATCAAGAAAACCGTAAACCACCACATCGTTTTGGGTAAAAATATCCAGTACTGCTTTCCCCAATCCTGAGGCTCCAATGATCATCACAGGTTTATCCATGCTTTATTACTTAAACCGCAAAATTAATGTATTAATGTATCGCGAACAATAAATTTAGATGAAGTCAGTAAATTTAGTATCGTTTGGCTTTTAAGAGAGGTATAGACATAAAAAAAGGCGGGTCAAAACCCGCCTTTTATCAATCAACGATCAATTTTATTGGTTCATTTCATCTTTTTTATTTTAAGGCGTTTCTGAAACTTCATTATCGGTTTGCGCAGTAGCATCACCTGAAGATTTGACTTCGGTTTCTACCTTAGTTACCTCTTCCACTTCTGTCACTACTTTTTCGTCAACTTCGGCAGTCATTTTATATTCAATAACTTCCTGGTTTTGTGAAGTTGTATCTGTCAAAGGAATGGCAATTGACGGGGCGATCACCAATGCTACAACCGACATCAATTTCAA
>DNTB01000025.1:905-47645 GCA_003499525.1 Flavobacteriales bacterium | reverse complement strand
GTAAGTGCTTCCACTAGTGATTCTTAATCCCTGTATTTCTGAATCAGAGACAAGATCTCCTGTGACGGATACGCCGGAAAAATCCGAATTGGGGTTTAAGGCAAGATTATTAAACCTATTTTCTAATGCTATTCGCGATCCTATTGAATAGGTGCTTTCAGAAGCTATCCGTTGCCCACTCAATAATGATCTCGATTTAATAAAGCCCCCAGCATCCATATAACCCTCTGAAATATAATTTCCATATACTGTTAATAATCCTGATATCTGCATATCGTCTCCGAAAAGTGAAGCTGAGTTCACATGAAACATAGTCGTCGGATTCGCTGTGTTAAAACCAAATCGGCCGTTCGATTTTAATATCATTCTCTGAGCACCGTTCGTCTTAAAAATTATAGGAGCGTTATCGGTAGTGCCTAAAAACTGATTGCCGTTTTCCCATTTAGCCTGATTACCCCCGGTTAACCATGTTTCGGAAGGTTCATAAGGTTCGGGATAAAAATCTCCGGGAGGGTCTTGATCTGTCTGGCTGAAACCGCTAAACGTCAATAAAACCAGAGAGAGAGAGAGAGAGAACGTAGCATGATATGAGTTTGTTGTGATTTGGACAATATTATGTGATATATGTCACAAATGCAATTTTTTGTTAAATCGCTTTAAGGCCATCCTTTATTCCATCAAAAAAAAAGACCCTTTATCAAGGGCCTTTCTTAATGAGCTTTGTTTAATGATGTCCGTGTTTAGGAGGTCTGATCTCTTTGTGCTTCTTATACTGTTCCTCGGTAAGCACCTTTTTTAATTGAGCGTCCATTTCTCTCCTTAACTCGTTACTCCTTTGTCTTTTCTCCTCTTTAGACATTTCTGAGTCCTTTAGTTCTCTCATTTGTGATACATGCTCAGTCAACAGAGGTTCAAGATCTTTCTTCTGGTCCGCCGACAACCCCACTTGTTCATCCAGTTTGCCTATCATTTTTTTTGCAGCTTCGTCGGGAGGCAACTCCTGAATCGCTTCATGCTCCGCTCTTCGTTGCTCTTTTTCCTGATTGAGTTTTTCGAATTTCACTAGCTGTTCGTCGTTCAGAACGGCCATGATTTTTTCATCGGTAGCTTTTCGGTGCTCATCCATCCGGGCTTTGTGCTCTTCTCGAGAAGACTCATTCAATTCTTTGTGCAATTCTTTTCCTTCCTGAACCGATTTTAGAATGATGCCTTGTATTTCAGCTTCCTGATTAGCGCTCAAATCCAGAGCCTTATCTAACCTTGCTGTCATTTCGCTTGCAACAACTTCGGGGTCCTTGTCTTTCTTGCTCTTGTAGTTCTGGGCCATTACCGTACCACCTATTATCATGGCCAATAGCAATGCCGTTGTCGTTTTTCCAATGGTTCTCATGTTTTTTTGTTTTGATTTAATCATTGGATACTTCGAAGAAGGAAAGGTTTAATCAAAGGTTGAGTAAAACCTCAACAGGAGGTTTACCTCCAAACATCAATCGCTCAGGGTTTTCCAACATTTCTTTTACGAGATAGAGAAAACTGACGGACTCCTTGCCGTCAACGATTCTATGATCGTACGAGAGAGCCACATACATTATAGGCCGTATCTCTACTTTACCTTTAACTGCTACGGGTCGATCAACAATATTGTGCATTCCGAGTATTGCACTTTGTGGAGGATTTAATATTGGGGTACTGAGCATCGAGCCGAAAACTCCTCCATTGGTAATGGTAAATGTGCCCCCCGTCATCTCGTCTAAAGAGAGTTTTCCATCTCTGGCTTTTACCGCAAGTCGCTTTATTTCAGCCTCTATTTCCGCCAGCGACATAGTTTCGGCATTTCTCAAAACTGGAACCATCAGTCCTTTAGGAGAGCTCACTGCAATTCCAACATCCACGTAGCTGTAGCTGATCATCTCGTCGCCATCAATCATAGAGTTTACTGTCGGAAAATGTTGGAGAGCTTCTGTGCAGGCTTTGGTAAAAAAGGACATGAATCCTAATCCGATACCGTGATGCTCTTTGAATTTATCCTTGTATTTGCTTCGCACTTCCATGATGGCGGACATATCTACCTCATTGAAGGTCGTGAGCATGGCCGTTTCATTCTTGACAGCAACCAATCTTTTCGAGAGTTTGCGACGTAGGGTACTCATTCGTTTTCTTTCTTCCTCTCTTGATCCGCTCCACCCGGAAGATGGCGCTTCCAACCAGTTCTTAAGGTGGTACTCCACATCTTTTTTGGTGATTTTGCCCCCTGCTCCGGTACCTTTGACTTTAGAGCCCTGAACTCCATTAGATTGCATCATTTTGGCTGCAACCGGAGTAGCCTTCACGTTTTCGTCAACCGGGGTTGCTGCGGCCGTAGTTTCATTTGCAGAAGCTTGTGCAGTCTGTGGTTCTTCCTTTGCTACCTCGGTTGGCGCTTCTTCTTTTCCTTCTGGTCGTTCAGCAGAAGTATCAATCCGGCAAACCACCTGACCTACTTCAACAACATCACCTTCCTGTGCTATCAGTTCAATGGTTCCGCCATCCTCTGCCGGTAGTTCAAGGGTAGCCTTGTCGGAATCAATTTCTGCAATGATCTGGTCTTTATCTACATAGTCTCCCGTTTCGACTAACCATTGTGCAATTTCAACCTCCGTAATGGATTCTCCCGGACTTGGGATTTTCATATCCAACATCATGTCTTATTCGTTTATTGAGAATACCTTATCGATTAATTGTTCCTGTCGGCGACGGAATACTTCTGGTGATCCAGAAGCCGGACTGCCACTGGCTTTTCGGCTGATCACTTTAGGTTCTAAATGACGCAATCGTTGACATATGAACCACCATGCTCCCATATTTTCGGGTTCTTCCTGTACCCAAAAAAGCTCTGCATCAGGATATTTGGACAATTCCTTTTCGAGCTTTTCTATGTGTAATGGATAAACTTGCTCCAACCTGATGATGGCAACGGCATCATTTTTCAGCTCAGTTCTCTTGTTCAGTAATTCATAGTATAGCTTGCCGGTAACGAGTGCGACTCTTTTGACATTTTTAGGAGTAATACCATCTGGTATCACCTCCTGAAATTCGCCCCTGGCCATTTCGTCCACTGTTGAAATCACCTGAGGATGACGCAATAGAGATTTTGGGGTAAAAACTACCAGTGGCTTTCTGAATGTTCTTTTTAATTGTCGCCTGAGCAGGTGGTAAAAATTTGCCGGAGTGGTACAATTTGCAACGATCATGTTGTCTTCAGCGGCCAGGCTGAGGAATCTTTCCATTCTTCCTGAAGAGTGTTCTGCTCCCTGACCTTCATAACCGTGTGGTAGAAAAATCACCAGTCCGCTCATGGTCTTCCACTTATCCTCTGCGGCACTCAGGTACTGGTCAAAAATAATCTGTGCTCCATTGGCAAAATCTCCAAACTGAGCTTCCCAAATGATGAGGTCTTGAGGTGAAGATACTGAGTAGCCGTATTCAAATCCGACTACGGCGTACTCTGATAAGAGGGAGTTATAGATATTGAACTTCCCCTGATCCTTGGAAAGGTGCTGGAGTGGGATATACTCCTCTTCGGAGTCTTCAATTTTTAATACGGCATGACGATGAGAGAAAGTTCCTCTTTCTACATCCTGTCCGCTGATGCGAACCCCGTGCCCTTCTTCCAATAGCGTGGCATAGGCGAGCGTTTCAGCCATGGCCCAGTCCACTTTGTCGCTTTGCATGTTGCGAACGCGTTCCTCAAATAGTTTGACTATTTTCCTAAAGAACTTTCGGTCTTCGGGTAAATCATGGATTCGTTGTGCCAAATCCAGCAAATATTGTCGGTCAAGTTTAGTATTGACTGATTTTAGGATATCTCCTTGTTCGTCTCGAGGAATGCCTTTCCAGGTTTCGAACATAAAGTCCTGAATATAAGCATGTTTTTCCTTTTTTGCCTGTTCAAAATCCCTTTCTAATTTCTCCTCTACAGCTTTCTTTATTCCATCGAGATAGGTTTGGTCGATAAGCTTTTCCTGAATGAGTTTCTCGGCATAGATTTCCCGAGGATTCCTGTGTTTTGCAATTACTTTATACAGCAATGGTTGAGTAAAACGGGGTTCATCTCCTTCATTGTGGCCATACTTTCGATAACCCAATAAGTCAATAAAAACATCTTTTCTGAACCTCTGTCTGAATTCCAATGCAATTTCAACTGCATGTACTACAGATTCAACATCATCACCATTGACATGAAAAACAGGACTTAGGGTTACCTTTCCAATGTCCGTGCAATAGGTACTTGATCTTCCATCGATGTAGTTTGTCGTAAATCCTATCTGGTTATTTATGACAATATGCACCGACCCTCCCGTGCGGTATCCGTTGAGCTGCGCCATCTGCCCAATCTCATACACTACGCCTTGTCCGGCAATACTTGCATCACCATGGATTATAACCGGAAGAACCTGAAGTTCATCCTGCATTAAATGGTCAATCTTAGCTCGTGAAATGCCCTCTACGACGGCTCCTACTGATTCCAGGTGAGATGGGTTAGGTGCCAATGTCAATTTGACTTCACTTCCATTTCTAGTCGTAATTCGCTCTGTAGATCCAAGATGGTATTTTACATCGCCGTCGAATAAAACTTCTTCATAGGCCTTACCTTCAAATTCAGTAAAGATTTTCAGGTATTGCTTATTGAAAATGTTGGCCAGGACATTTAACCTTCCCCGGTGGGCCATACCCATAACGACCTCTTTTACTCCCAGGCTTGCTCCAATCTCAATGAGAATATCGAGTGCAGGAATTAGCGATTCACCTCCTTCTAATGAAAACCTTTTTTGACCTACAAACTTTTTGTGCAGAAAGGTTTCAAAATCTACAGCTTCGGTAAGTTTTTCGAGAATTCTCCTCTTCTGTCGCTCGGTATAGTTCGGCAAATTCCGGTTTTGCTCGACCCGCTCAACCAACCATTCCAGTTGTTCAGGTTTCCGGTTGTAGACATATTCCACTCCAATGGAGCGGCAATAGGTGGTTTCGAGAAAATCAATAATATTCCTCAATGAAGTCTTCCCCAATCCGATCTCCTGCCCGGCCTGAAACTCTTCATCAAGGTCTTTTTCATTGAGCCCGTGATATTCCAGCGAGATCGTATCTGTATACTTTCTTCGTACCCGAACAGGGTTGGTTTTGGTAAAGAGGTGTCCCCGGGTACGATAGCCTTCAATTAAAGAATAGACCTTGAACTCTTTGGCTACATTATCGGGTATGGACTCGTCATAGTTGTTTTTGGCAAACTCGAACCCTTCAAAGAACTCCTTCCAGGAGGGTTCAACTGAGGAGGGATCCTTCTTGAACTCTATGTAGAGGTTGTCGATGGTGCCGATATCTGCGTTGCTCAGATATGAGAATTTATCTGCAAACGTCATTTAACTGTTAGGATTAAGAATTTGCAAATAAAACCATTAGCTGTCAATAATGTTGTCGTCATGTGCTCCACTTGAGTATTTTTTGTACGCCTCACGCAAAAGGACTTTCTGGAAAGTGCGTTCAAGAATTTTTTTACAAAGTACGGTTTCATTGAGCGTTTCTGATGATGATACCGAATAGGAACTCAACATTTCCTCTGAAACATCAATCCGATAGAGCAGTCGGATCAATTTATTATCAGAATTTATAATAAGATGACGTATTCTTTCTGTGAGATAGCCTACCAAACCTTCGGCTGAAATTTCACTATCTACATAGTTCCAATTTAGCTGCTCCATTTGAAAGTCTTTCTTAAGCTGAGCACTGATTAATCTCAATTGTTCAAGGTCAGCATCACCAAGCTCTGGTACAATGATGTCCATCTCAGGGACTAAAATTTACGATTCTTTAAAAGGTCGAAAAACTCCTGGATACGGGCTCTTCCGGTTTCGGGAATGACCAGTTCATCGAAGTTTTTCTGAGCCTCCTGATAGTATATCTGTGCTATGCTGTGAACGGCCTGATCAACTTTGTTTGCTTTAAAAATTTCCAGTACCGACTGAACTTTCTTTTCTTCATCAAACTCATCAGCACCATACCAATGACGGAGCTCTTTACGTTGTTTTTCTGAGGCTCTATCCAATGCGGTCAGATAAAGCGCTGTTTTCTTGTTTTGGATGATGTCCCCACCTATTTTTTTTCCCGTTTGAGTGCTGTAGGCATCCAGGTAGTCATCCATAATCTGGAAGGCTATTCCCAAGTTCATTCCTACCTGATAAAGACGAAGAAGATTTTCAGTCGAGACATTTCCAACGAGTCCACCCAATTGGAAAGCGCAACCAATTAGAACTGCTGTTTTTAGTTTGATCATGTTGATGTACTCGTCAATGGTCACATCGTCCCGGCTCTCAAAATTCATGTCCATTTGCTGTCCTTCGCAGACCTCGATTGAGGTCTTGTTGAACAGGTTTAGAATCTCCGTTTTATTGTGTTCTATTCTATTCAAACTTTCGTAGGCCTTAATAAGTAATCCGTCACCACTCAGAATTGCTGTATTGGTATCATACTTTTTATGCACTGTTGGCTTTCCTCTTCTCAGGTTAGAAGCGTCCATGATGTCATCATGAATCAGCGAAAAATTATGGAAGTGCTCTACCGCCAGTGCGGCATGTAATGCATTGTCATCCAGTTTATTAAATGCATCCGCAACCAATAATACAGCAATTGGCCTCAGTCGTTTTCCACCGAGAGAAAGAATATATCGCATGGAGTCATAGAGGTGCTCCGGATCATCAGGAAAAGTCTGAGATTCTAAATAGTCCTCAAAATACGATTTAAGTGCTTCTATTTTTTTCACGACTCTGCAAGTATATCGAGTAAATACTGGCCGTAACCACTCTTTAAGAATTGATTACCCAGCTTTTCCAATTGAGCTTTGTCAATAAAACCCATTTCGTACGCAACTTCTTCTATACATCCTATTTTCAATCCCTGTCTTTCTTCAATTACGTGAACAAATTGAGCCGCCTGTAAGAGAGATGCATGTGTGCCGGTATCCAGCCAGGCCGTTCCCCGGTCCATCACCTGAACACTAAGTTTACCCGCTTTGAGGTACTCATTGTTTACGTCGGTAATTTCATATTCTCCACGAGCACTTGGCTTGATACTTTTGGAAATCCTAACCACGTTGTTATCATAAAAATAAAGACCTGGAACCGCGTAGCTGGATTTGGGGTTCCGGGGCTTTTCCTCTATCGACAATGCCAGTCCATCTTCATTAAAATCTACCACTCCGTACCTTTCAGGATCATTGACATGATAGGCAAAAACAAATCCTCCATCAGGGTCAACACACTGTTTCAAAGTTTGGTCAAGTCTTGAACCGTAAAAAATATTGTCTCCTAAAATGAGGGCAACCTTGTCATGCCCAATAAAAGACTCGCCAATTACGAAAGCCTGTGCCAACCCATTAGGGATTACCTGTTCTTTGTAGGAGAACGAGCAACCAATCTGACTACCATCCCCCAATAAATTTCTGAAATGAGGTAAATCTCTGGGTGTAGATATAATTAGAATATCGTTAATCCCAGAGCTCATCAATGTGGATATGGGATAATATATCATCGGTTTGTCATAAACGGGCATAAGCTGCTTTGAAACGGCTGTTGTAAGGGGATAAAGTCTGGTGCCCGACCCACCTGCAAGTATTATACCTTTCATTTTAGATTTATTTGTCTTTTTCCGGAGGAATGCTCAATCCTGTAAAATCAATGTCTGTTTCTTCGTCAATGACCTCTATGAATGGCTCCCGGAATGCTTTTGTAGTAATTCTCTTACCCATGGAAAGTAGAATTGAAGGTAGAAGAACCAGATTTACCAACATCGCAATTAAGAGCGTAATGGAAGTTAATACTCCAAGTGCCTGAGTGCCTCCGAAGTTTGAACTGGCAAAAACGGCGAACCCAAAAAAGAGGATTATACTGGTGTACATCATACTTACTCCTGTTTCACGGATCGATTCGTATACTGCTGTTCTTAAATCCCAGTGCATGAGATCCAGTTCCTGCCTGTATTTTGCCAGAAAGTGAATTGTATCGTCAATGGAGATGCCAAAAGCGATACTGAAAATCAATATTGTTGAGGGCTTGAGGGGAATTCCAAAAAAACCCATCATGGCTCCCGTTAGCAATAGCGGTATGAGGTTTACGAGAATTGACAGGGCAATCATTCGTGTAGAACGAAAAAGAGTGGCCATGATAATACCAATAATAAAAACCGCCAGGGCCAGGCTAATGAAGAGATTCCGCACCAGATAGGTTGTCCCTTTAAGGTATACAATCCCGGGACCGGTAAAGCTGACGGTATATTTCTCCGGGTTAAAGATGCTATCTACACGAGGTCTTATTTCTGCCAGGATGGAGTCCATTTCCAATGTTCCCACATCACGCATCTGGACGGACAGCCGGGTATGCTGCTTGGTAGAGTCAATATAAGATTCTAAAACTTTGGCATTACCCGAAGTATTATCTGCATATCGCTTGACAAAGGTGGCTTCCTGCCCGGTAAGCAAGCTGTATTTATCAGGATTCCCATTGTAATAGGCTTGTTTGAGAAACTTGATCCCATCCACAATAGAAATAGAAGGGCCAAAACAAGGATACTCCTGAAGCATTTTTTGGAGGCGTTCTAACCTTTTTAGGGTTGCCGTTTTGTCTGCTTTGCCAGGCTTTTGTGTGTCGATGTTTATTTCAAATGGCATTATTCCATTGAAGTTCTCCTCATAGTAGCGCAAGTCCTGAACAACGCCATGATCTGATGGCAAATCGTCCACCAGATTTCCTGTTGTCTGGATTTGCGAGATGCCAATAAATCCCAATATTACAAGCACTGCTGATGTAACATAAACCGCGCTGCGATGACGTCGGATCAGCCTGATCAGGAATTGTACAAACCCTATTACTGCTTTTCGTTCAAGGTGTTTTGTAGCACTTTCTTTTGGTGGAGGCAGAAAACTAAAAATCGCGGGAATCAAGAAAATGGATAAGGCAAAAATGACCATAATGTTGACAAATGCAACGAGTCCAAACTCAACCAGAATAGTACTTTGAGTGAATGTAAAGGTCAAAAAACCAATTGCCGTGGTAAGGTTGGTCATGAATGTGGCGCGTCCAATCTTCCGCACGACTCGTGATATCGCAAGCACCTTATTTCCGTGTTTGGTGTATTCGGAATGATACCTGTTGATCAGGTAAACTGAGTTTGGAATTCCTATCACAATAATCAGAGGAGGTATGATTCCGGTAAGAATGGTTATTTCGAAGTCGAATACCGCCAGAATTCCAAAGGACCAGACTACTGCAAAAGCCACTATAAGGACCGAAACATAAACCGGAGGGCCAGACCGGAAAAACAGACTGAGGATGATGATCATTACGACCACTACCAAAGCGATAAATTGGCTCAATTCCTCTTTCACAAGTCTTGTGGTCATGGATCGTATGTAAGGCATTCCGCTTAAGTGGACATGAAGATTACTCTTCTCCTCAAAAACCTGTACTTCATGCAAAATAGAGTCTACTACAGGGTCGCGTTCCGGTGTGGTGAAAAGTCCCTTTTTGAGCGATGTCGCCATTAAATTGACCCCATTATCAGGGTTATATAACCGTCCACGATAAAAGGGTAGGGATTCCACCAGAGCACGCACACTGTCCAACTCTGCCTCGGTGCTAAGGCGATGATCCACTACGGAGGTCAGGAAAAATTTCTTTTCAGCAGTATCCTTACCTATTGTAATTAATCGATTGACAGACAAGACTGTATCCACTCCGCCAATACTGTTAAGACGAATAGCAAGGTCATACCACTGATTGAATAAGACAAGGTCTTCCAGCGGGTTTTCGTCAATGGCAAACAGAAACGCATGTACATCCTGACCGTAACGCGCTCTAAAGTTTTCGTAGTCAACGAGGGTGGAATCCTTATCCGGCAATAGTTTGGGCATATCCCATTGCAGCCGAACATTCAAAGCCATAAACCCCATGTAAAGGGTCAGAAGTAAAATGACTACTAATATCGGAAAGCGCTGCCTTAGAATGAATCGCGCCAATAGCTCCCACATATGCCTTAATAAGGAAGCCGAAAGTACATACACTCATTGGTTATACAAAGGAGAACAGTCAATACCCCCATGTACAGAATGAAGCGAATTGACTGCATATTTGTGCTGTGAAAAATCGTTGGAAGGATCAAAGAAACATGATTCGATTGCTTACCGTACAGCGAATAGGTAATTTGCTGAAGGTTTGGTTGAGCTATCAGCTTTCCCGATGGTTTCAAAAACCCATTGTTTGGGGAATGCCCTTCAGTGCGAGTATTGAACCTACTACCAGTTGTAATCTGGGATGTCCCGAATGTCCAAGTGGACTGCGATCCTTTACCCGGGCAACAGGAAATTTGAGCATGAACGCCTATGAGGAATATATTTCCGCTATGGCTCCAAATCTGATGTATATAATCCTGTACTTCCAGGGCGAGCCATTGCTCAATAAGGGTTTCATTAACATGATTCGCTATGCGAAAGCTAAGAATATATACACAGCAACATCCACCAATGCCCATTTCATATCAAAAGATTTGGCCACGGAAATAGTGCGGAGCGGGCTAGACAGACTCATCATCTCTATTGACGGCACAACACAGGAAGTGTATGAGCAATATCGCATTCATGGCAGTCTGGATAAAGTCATCGAGGGAACCTCCAATATCATTGAAGCCAAAAAGCAATTGCAATCCAGCACACCTCATGTCATCTTTCAGTTTCTGGTTGTAAAGCCCAACGAGCATCAAATTGAGGAGGTCAAAAAGCTTGGAGACGAACTCGGCGTCGATGAGGTCCGATTGAAATCAGCTCAGATTGATGATTTTGAAAATGGTTCTGAACTCATCCCCACACAAGACCAGTATTCCCGATATGCCAAACAACCCGATGGAACGTATCGCATCAAGAACCAAATGGCGAATCACTGCTGGCGATTGTGGAGTTCTACGGTCGTCACATGGGACGGAAAAGCTGTGCCCTGCTGTTTTGACAAAGATGCAAAATACGAGCTTGGCCAACTTAATGGGCTGACCATGAGGGAGATATGGAGGGATGACCGGTATCAGGAGTTTCGAAAAAAGGTTCTTTCCGGCAGAAAGAACATCGATATCTGTACCAACTGTACTGAAGGAATGGGAGTTTGGAAATGAGGATTATACTTTCATGATATCGGCCTCTTTTGCAGATAATTCCTTCTCTACGGTATTTACAAATTCGTCGTGAATTTTCTGGATTTCGGCTTCAGCATCATGCGCTAAATCCTCTGATAAATGATTGTCTTTGAGTTTTTTAACCTCATCGAGCGCCTCATGACGGGCACTTCGTATACTCACTTTTGCATTTTCGGCTTCGTTTTTGGCTTGCTTCACCAGATCTCGCCTTCTCTCCTCGGTCAACGGTGGAACATTAATGATAACCATCTCACCATTGTTCTGAGGATTTAATCCCAAATTGGCATTGATTATTGCACGCTCAATCTCCTGTAGCATGGCCTTCTCCCACGGTTGTATCATTAAGGTATGGGCATCAGGTGTATTAACGTTGGCAACCTGATTGAGCGGTGTAGGAGATCCGTAATAGTCAACACGCACTCCGTCGAGCATTACGGGGTTTGCTCTTCCTGTTCTTATTTTAGTTAATTCTCTTTCTAAATGTTCTACCGATGCCTGCATTCCCTCTCGGGCCAAATCATATACCATTTCAAGTTCTTCCATCGTACCTCTTTTTTTCAGTGGGCACCAAATTAAGCAATATTGAAATTCGGACTGTTATCAAGGGCGACACGCTATCATTTCGCGAATTAATCGAATAATGAGACGATATTTTTAATTATCTAATTATTAATCGATATATTTGATTATCGAATTATAAAGAGATAAAAACAATGATTGCCGTCATTACCGGAGATATCATGAACTCCAGAAATATTCCGTCATCTTCTATCTGGATGGACCCGCTAAAAAGCTTATTTCGAGAGTATGGTGAATCCCCCTATACCTGGGAAATTTTTAGAGGCGACAGTTTTCAGCTTGAAATTAGGCATCCTGAAATGGCCTATCATGTGGCACTGCGCATTAAAGCAACGGTTCTAAGCACACCAAATACGGAGCGGCGTCATGCTCCCATCAATGTGCGTCTTAGTATTGGGTTTGGTACTGTCAGCTACCGTACTGATCGGATTACAGAAGGTAATGGAGATGTCTTTATCCGTTCCGGACAGGGAATAGACCGAATGAAAAAATTGAAACAATCCATCATCATAAATACAGGGGAGTCTCAATTAGATAGCGAATTAAACCTTTACCTGAAGCTCGCAGGTTTATCCATAGATTCGTGGACAATATCCTCAGCAGAAGCTATGAATTTGGTTCTCAAAAACCCAGATTTCAATCAAACACAATTGGGCAAAGCTCTTGGCATAGAACAAAACTCTGTCAGCAAAAGACTTGCCATTGCTCATGCCGATGAAATTTTGGAGGTCAACCATATGTTCGCTCACAAAATCAAAGCCTTATTATGACTGTCTTTCTGCTAAAACTGATTCTGGCCCACCTGATTGGCGATTTTCTCCTGCAATTCAGATCCTGGGTTCAGAAAAAGGAAGAAAAAAAGGGGGCATCTCCTATACTTTATATTCATGTATTGATTCATGGGCTGCTCGTGCTGCTTTTGTTAGGCATAGAATATTGGCCCTTAGCTGCACTTGTTACCTTAGGTCATCTCATCATCGACCTAATGAAATTATACCTTCAGAAGCCCGCCACCAAAACACTCTGGTTCATAGGGGATCAAATACTGCATTTTGCTCTATTGATTTTACTCTGGTATTTGTGGTTTTCCCCCGAGTTGAGTTTTGCAGGAATGCTAGAATCCGAGCTATTATTGGTCTATCTCATTGCGGTTCTTTTTCTTACCCAGCCCATGGCTATAACCTTGTATGTTGTGATGAAACCGTGGTCTGATCTTATTTCCGGACATTCGGATGAGTCTCTGGAAAATGCCGGACGTTCTATTGGAATTTTAGAACGGCTCTTAGTTTTTAGCTTTATTGTATTGCAACAATGGGAAGCCGTAGGATTTCTTTTAGCTGCAAAATCCGTTTTTCGCTTCGGTGATCTAAGAGAAACTCAAAGTCGCAAACTCACCGAATACATATTAATTGGAACACTTTTGAGTTTCGGCATTGCTATTCTGGTCGGGGCATTGGTTTCAAATTTTTACCCTCTTTCCTAACATTCAAACATTACCTTTACCAAAAAACTCGACATGTCTTATTTCAGTCCGGATTTTATTGAATTTTTTAAAGAATTGGCAGCCAACAACAACAAAGACTGGTTTGACGTAAACAGAAAAAGGTATGAGAACAACGTCAAAAAGCCATTCTATCGATTCGTAGAAGACACCATCAGTGCACTAAAAAAGGAGGATTCGGATTTTGATCTTGATCTGAAAAGGGCGGTTTTCAGAATAAATCGTGATATACGATTCAGCAAGGACAAATCACCCTACAAGCTGCATATGGCAACTGCCTTGATAAACGGCGGGAAGAAAAACATGCATACAGCTGGCATGTATTTGCAGTCAAGCCCTGAGAATTTTAGAATTTACCAAGGCTTGTATATGCCGGAGAAAAGCCGCATTTATGAAGTCAGGGAACGTATTGCAGCACAACCCAGAAGGTGGAAAAAAATCATCAGTAGTGCGGAGTTTGTAGAGAACTACGGTGAAGTACAAGGCGAGAAAAACAAGATTATTCCCAAAGAGTTTAAGTCCGCAGCTGAAAAAGAACCGTTCATCTTCAACAAGCAATGGTACATCTACACCGACCTTGCACCAGAAACTATTTTACGAGAAGATATTTTGGATTTCGTAATGGAGAAAAACAGAATAGCACGCGATTTTAATGCTTTTCTGAACTAACAAACCAGAGTACCCAGTTTTTTACCTTCAACGACCTGAATGAGGTTGTCTCCCGAATCCATGTCGAAAACGACGATAGGCATTTTGTTTTCTTTACAAAGAGCAAAGGCGGTCATGTCCATCACTTTGAGTTCCTTTTCGATGCTCTCATCAAAGGAAAGCTCATCATACTTCACCGCGTCAGGATTTTTTTCTGGATCGGCCGTATAGATACCGTCTACTCTGGTTCCTTTCAAGAGTACATCAGCTCCTATTTCACTTGCCCTCAGGGCAGCAGCAGTATCGGTTGTGAAGTATGGGTTTCCTGTGCCTGCACCAAATATCACTACTCTGCCTTTTTCAAGATGACGGGTGGCCCGACGCTTAATAAATGGTTCTGCAATTTGTTCCATTTTGATGGCCGAAAGCAATCTTGTGCTGACATTCAGAGCTTCCAGTGATGACTGAAGGGCCATACTGTTGATCATAGTTGCCAACATACCCATATAATCTCCCTGCACTCTATCAATGGCTCCATCCTCCTGCTGAATTCCCCGGAAAATATTACCCCCACCTATTACAACAGCTAATTCAACTCCTGAATCTACTGCTTGCCTAATTTCTTTGGAATACTGGGCTAATCTTTGATGATCAATACCAAACTTTTTGTCCCCGAGTAGTGACTCTCCGCTCAGCTTTAACAACACCCTTTTGTACTTCATGGGCTCGAAATTAGCCAAAAAAAAAGAGGGTCACCCCTCTTTCTTTTTCTTTATGATAATGACATCCTGATGTACTCGGTAACGCTGAGTCCCTTACTTATGGAGTCGAGATATTTTGACACTGATTGTTTATTGTCCTTGATAAATTCTTGCTCTAGCAAGGTGTTTTCTTTAAAAAACTTATTGAGTCTTCCCTGAGCGATTTTTCCGGCCAGTTCTTCAGGTTTACCTTCTTTGATGGCCAGATCTTTGCCTATTTCTATTTCCTTATCAATCACTTCCTGAGGCACACCATCGCGGTTTAGTGCAACCGGATTCATCGCGGCAACCTGCATAGCAATATCGCGTCCTGCCTCAGAAACTTCGTTTCCAGCTTTATTCAACCCCACAAGAGAAGCAACCTGATTTCCGGGGTGATTGTAGGCGACAACAGTATCTGCATCAATGCTGTTAACCGCTGATAATTCGATCTTTTCACCAATTTTTCCAATCTGGTCAGTAATGCTCTCCTCTACACTTAATCCATTCATTATCAATCCTTTGGCATGATCTGCGGACTGCGCATTGTTTTCCAGAGCAACTTTAGCAATACCTTCAACGAAGGAGTAGAAATCGGAGTTTTTCGCAACAAAATCAGTTTCGCAATTGACTTTTACAATAACACCGTTTGTTCCTTCACCATTGGTCATAGCGATACTCAAACCTTCGGAGGCTTGATTATCACCACGTTTGGCAGCAACTTTTTGTCCTTTTTTTCTAAGTATTTCAATCGCTTTTTCGGTATCTCCTTCGGCCTCTACAAGAGCTTTCTTGCAGTCCATCATACCTGCACCGGTGATTTTCCTGAGGTTATTTACCTCGGCAGCTGTAATTTTCACTTTATTCTCTTCTTTATAGTTGGTAACTTATTCTGCTTTTTTTTCCTCTGGTTTCTTGGCTTCTTGTTTCTGCTTGGTTTCCTCTTCCAATTCTTCTTTCACCACTTTCCGATCTGCCAGTCCCTCCTTGATCATTCCTGCCAAATATCCTGCAATCAAATCGATCGAAGAAGAGGCATCATCATTTGATGGAATTGGGAAGTCCACTATGGTAGGATCCGTGTTAGTATCCACCATTGCGAAAGTTGGGATTCCAAGCTTTTTGGCTTCTGCTACTGCAATGTTTTCGCGATTTACATCGACAATGAACAATGCCGCTGGCAGTCTTGTAAGATCTTTAATAGACCCTAAATCTCTTTCGATTTTTTCTTTTTGACGGGTCATCATCAATCGCTCTCTTTTTGCAATTCCACTGGCGTTCGGATCTGCAAGAAGTTTTTCAATCTGATCCATCTTACGAATCGATCTCCTGATCGTGCTGAAGTTAGTCAGCATTCCACCCAGCCACCGCTCAGTAATGTAAGGCATATTGCAACTATCGGCGTGTTGCGCCACAATGTTTTTGGCCTGCTTTTTTGTAGCTACAAACATGATTTTCCGGCCAGATTTTGCCATTTGTCTCATGGCAGCCCCGGCTTCATGGAGTTTTGCCTCTGTTTTGTTGAGGTCGATTATGTGGATTCCGTTCTTCTTCATGAAGATATACGGAGCCATTTTCGGGTTCCATTTGCGTGACAAATGGCCAAAGTGGACGCCTCCCTTCAGAAGGGTCTCATAGTTTATTTCCTGCATATTATGTTGATTGTTAAATTGTTCACTTTCTTTTTACCTCGCGGCAACCCAATGTTCTTTAAGGTTGGGTTTAGATGCTGAACGCAGAGCGTATTAACGCTTCGAGAACTGGAATTTCTTTCGGGCTTTCGGTTGACCAAATTTCTTTCTTTCAACCATTCTTGAATCCCGTGTCATCAGTTTTTCTGCTTTTAGCGTCGGTTTGTGCTCAGGATCTAACTTTACCAATGCTCTGGCAATAGCTAATCGAGCGGCCTCGACCTGTCCGGTAGTACCTCCACCGGTTAGGTTAAGTTTGACATCGAATTTACCATGCGTATCGGTAAGTTTAAAAGGTTTTTCGAGCTGAAACCTTTGGGTATCCAATGGGAAGAATTCCTCGACAGGCCTTCCATTTACCGTAATTGTTCCTTTACCCGGGTTTAAATATACCCGGGCAACTGCTTTTTTCCTTCTTCCTAAAGCGTTTATCATTTCCATGTCTAAATGTCGTATTTCTGTGGTTGTTGTCCTTCATGATTGTGCTCTGTGCCTGCATATACATGTAGGTTCCTGTAAATCGCACGGCCAAGCTTATTCTTAGGAAGCATCCCCTTTACTGCCTTTTCAAAAATTCTTCCCGGATTCTGTGCCATGAGCTCGGCGAAACTCTTTTCTCTTTGTCCTCCCGGGTATCCGGTATGACGAATATATTTTTTTGATTCCTCTTTATTTCCGCTCAGGGTGATCTTGTCCGCGTTGATCACAACAACATAATCTCCAGTATCAGCATGCGGTGTGAATTCTACCTTATGCTTTCCTCTCAGTAGTTTAGCTACTTCACTCGCAGCCCTTCCAAGAGGCTTTCCTTCAACGTCTACCAGCAACCATTTTTTACCGGCGTTTTCCTTGTTTACCGAACGGGTCTTGTATGATAATGTATCCACGTAAATTGTCTTAATAGATATAATACCCCTAAAAACGGGGCTGCAAAGATAGTTTTTAATTTATCTCCTGCAATCTGTTGATATCTTAAATTCTCTCTGCTATTTGAACTCGCAATACCTCCGGAATTCTTCGCTGAAGTACGCAGAACATTTTTAAAAAACAGGTTTCTGACCAACCTTCGCACAATTGACCGCTTTTTTTGTTCCTTTTGTCGCTTCATATGGAATCAGAAACAATTCTTTCTATTCAAAACCTTAGTCTTTCCTATCAAAGAAGGAGTATTCTCAAAGATGTGAGTTTCGACGTTGAAGCCGGTAAAATTACTGCACTCATCGGACCTAATGGAGCAGGCAAAAGCACCACCATGAGAGTACTGGCAGGTTTGGTTCGGTCCCAAAGAGGAAAGGTCGCCTGGAAAGGAATCTATTTGAACAGAATAGATGACTTAAGAAAACATACCGGGTATCTCATCGATATACCCATGTTTCACAACTACTTCACCGGACTTCAAAACCTGGAGATGCTGGCGTCCTTGTCTAATAGTGGATCAGAAGTTCAAACACTACTCAAAGAAGTTGGTTTGAGCGAGGCTCAGAACAAAAAAGTTAGCGCTTATTCGAAAGGAATGAAACAAAGGTTAGGAATAGCTCAGGCGCTTATGAGTAGACCGGAGTTTCTCATTCTGGATGAACCCTTTCATGGTCTCGATCCGGACATCAAGTTAAATCTTATGGGTTTGATTCGAGAATATGTATCCAATGGTTTGACAGTATTGATTACCTCCCATTTATTGAGCGATCTGGAGCGATTGGCGGACAACTATGTTCTCATTCACAATGGAGAAATAAAAAGAAAAGGAGTCGTTCAGGATGCTATCGGCACCGGCCAACATGTTGTTTTCATTTTTAACAAAAAACTACCTGCAACACTCAAAAACTGCCCTTTTGATATCGATGCCTTAAAGGTCGCCGACAACTCTATCGAGGCTGAGCTCAACATTGAACAGACTGAGCAGCTTGTAAACTATTTTGTCTCTATTGGTCACAGTCCATATTTGGTTGAAAGGGAGAATAAATTGGAAAAAGAATACCTCAGCAATACATGAAACTGCTCAGAATCGAACTCGTCAAGCTACTCCGAAGGCCCAGGACCTACATCACTTTTGGTGTGATGTTCATTATTATCCTGCTCATCAACCTGGGTATTTATCTGGAGGGTGAGACCTTACTTGATTTCATTTTTAAGCCTCTGAGCGATCAGTTTGTCATTTCTGGAAATCTGGTCAATGGTTATCTGCTGAGTCACATCATTTTGAATACGCTCTGGATCCACATACCGGTGCTGCTCTCCATTGTGACTGCGAATGTCATTTCAGGTGAAATTGAAAGTGGTGTCATTCGGTTTTATCTCACCCGACCTATACCCCGGTGGAAATACATGATCAATAAGCTTTTTGTCGCTTTTGTCTTTGCTGATCTTTTTATGCTGTTCTTAGGCATCATAACTTTTATACCCGCTCTATTTCTTTTTGGTACGGGTGATTTAATTGTTCTCTTAGAAGGGGTCCAAATCATTCCGGAAAACGAACTAATCCAAAGATTCACTTGGGCCTTTCTATATGGAGTACTCTCGATGTCGATGTTTGTTTCGGTAACAGTGCTGCTCTCTACCTGGCTCAAAAACACCCTTGCTGCCATCCTCGCTTCACTCGGTATATTTATCGTCAGTACGTTGCTTCAAACCTTTGCCTTTGGCATTTTCGAAACGTGGAAACCTTTCCTCTTTAGCCATCATATGGGACAATGGCAGCTATTCTTCATCCTGGAGATACCGTGGAATGAAATATGGGTATCTGCAACGATACTTCTGTTTTTAACTATAGTTATTAGTGCCGTAACGATTATGAAATTTGAAAAAATGCAAATCAACACATGAGACTTATTTTCTTCTTCGCGCTATTTTTCGTTAGTTGGAAATCTCAGGGTCAAACGGATGAGCATCTGGATTCTTTGATATATGAATCCATGAGGATATCCAATTTTCAATGCAGCGTGAAAGTTGTAGTAGACATTCCCGGAATGAGCGTGCCTGAGAAAAACATCTTTGTGCGCTATGAAACAGGAAAAGACCCTCAAATAAAGGGAGGTGGACTTATTCTCATGCCTAAATGGGGGATGATGAATCAAATGTCTGACTTGCAAGAGTCTGATTTTCAAATTATTGTCACTCAAGAAACCCGGGACTCTGCATATGTAAAAATCGTATCGCTAGACCCTAAAAGTGATTGGGTTACGGCCGATCTGACCGTAGCGAAATCCAATTACAGGATATACAAAAATGAGGTAATCACCCGAAAACATGGGTCTTTTAAAATCTCATACGACTATGAGAGTCATATCATTCCGACCGAAACGACCATTCGTTTTGAGACGGATCATATCGCTTTACCGCTTAAGTTTATGGCTAACCGGCAATCTGAAGAGCTCAAGGATTTAGACACCGATGAACCTATAAATGGTAAGGTGACGATGTACCTTTCAGAAGTGGAGTTTATAAAGTGATAACTACTTAAGAATAAGGGTTGGATAAACTTCTTTGTCCGTTTCATTGTGTGAAGATGACACACTAAAAATTGGCATAGATGTACTCAATGTCATTATCACTCACAGACATCAATAAATAAACCAATAGGATACAAATACAAATCTTCGTTATGGTATGGAGAATCGTCTTATTCTTCATTTAAGTGCTTTTTGATTTTTTGATATATAAGATATGCTCCATAGCTGGAATGGTGTTGGTGATCATCGAAGGCACCAATGTCGTCTGAAATATCGGTAGCATCGATAATTTTTGCTTGATGAATTTTCAATATCTGTTTTATTTCATCAGAAACCAATTCATAATCGGCTAGTGCTTCTGGCTGGTATTGCCGGATGAATTTCTTATTGACAGGCCCAACGATAAAGGTAGCATCAATGCCAAAACGTTCACAAAGCATGATAAAAGAGGTCAGCTCTCTGAACCTGTAATCTTCAGCAGTATCAATCGGTTTAAACCATTCTATTGCCGTGAAAGATTTTTGAATATTCCAGGTAGTGTCTATTTCATGGTATGTAATTTCACCATACCCTTCCATATCGCTGTAAGCTTTCCCGGAGTCTTTCACAAACTCAAACTGCGTTTTATATCGGTTAGGAAAAAGATGATATCGTAAGTCTGAAAAGTACTTCCTCCTTAATTCACGAAGATGATGTGAAAGAGTAAGTATGACTTTTTTCAACCCATTGGTTTCGTCAATAAATTCTTCAACAGGTGAATAGTACAGCATCTTTTCTTCTTCGGAAAGAGAGACAGATGCACAAACAGCATAGTTTACGTATCTCTCCCAATAAGCTGGTTGTACCTGACTTAAGTCTTCTCTCCAGTAAACCGGATTAATGTAATACAGAATTCGCAATCCTTTTACTTCATCCCGATGATGCAACAGCGATGGAATATGTATACCACATGTTCGTCCAGCTCCGCCTAACACAGAAAATTTACAATCTATATCTTGATCCTCATTCAAATAATCGAAATAATTACCGCCCTCCAGGGGGGTTGTTTCGGAAGTGCCCAAAACGAGTATACCGCCATTGTTTTTAATGGATCTGTAAAAATCAACCACTTCGGGCTGATCGTTATGTTTGGTTTGAAAGCCGTTTAAATTATAAATCTGTTCCTCAAAATTGCCAGGAGAAATAGGAGGGATAAAGTAACCAGCTACAAGGAGAAAAACAGTAGCTCCCAGGATAAAAATCCCCTGATTCACCAGCCAGCTGGTTTTGTAAAATGAAAGCATTTTACTCATATAATCAATTCATAAATGGTTAATAATTCCTCATGTGAATAATGAAAAAACACCCAACCGACGGTTACGTATAGAAATGTGATTAAGACACTTCCGATCATATAAGCATAGGTCTTGGAAATAGGCAGCAATGGCTTCACTTTTACTTGCCAAAGCTTGTTTATGGAAAGTCCTATACCGTGCCAGAGCCCCCAGTATAAGAAGTTAATGCTGTCTCCATGCCATAGTCCACAAATAACAAAAGTGGTGAGGTAGCATAGTATGGTAACGGTGAGTCTGTATTTGTGTTGAAAGATGAGGTTGTAAAACTTGATTGAAGGCATAAACACGTATGCTTTTAAGAAATTGGAAAACGTGATATGCCATCTTTTCCAAAACACAGATAAACTTGTTGAGATATATGGATTGTTAAAATTCTCAGGTGTTTTAATACCGATTAAATAGGCTGTTCCTATGGCAATGTCGCTGTATCCTGAAAAATCCAGATAAATGTATGCAGAGTATGCGATAAGGCTAAGAAAAACAGCCAAAGCTGGTGAAAAGTCCGGAATAAGGGTGTTATAGTCCGTAGCCACACCGATAACCAAAGGAACAATACCTATTGTTTTAACAGCACCAAAAAAGATTCGGGTGATCCCGGCGAAAAAAAGACTTCGCTCGTAGCCCTTGCGGTTATTTCGCAGCCAATAATTATAGTTATTGTAGGTGTCTATTGGGCCTGCGAGGATGGTGGGGAAAAATAAGATGTAGTTCAGAAAAGTGAAGAAATGTGCTCGGTGAATATTTTTTCGATATGATTCAACCAGGTAATGTACAAATCTGAAAAGGATGTATGAAAGCCCTAGTTTTTGAACCGACATGATGGGGGCCTTAATGTAAGACCAAAAGCCTGTGCTGAGCTGATCGTGAATGTACGGGTAGTTTCGTATTGAAAACAAGACGATGATGACAGTCAGGCAAAAGGCCAGAAAAGAACCGGATGACCTGCGCTGCAGCACTACACCGGCTACAAAAACAAGCAGGCTTAATATGGACAAAACGATGATGGTGTGCTCTTTTACCAATGTCAGGAGCATGAATAGGTTGCCCGAAAAGAGTAGCAGGTTTTTGAAGAATACATGCCGGACAAATTGCTTTGCCACATTGTAAGTTATAACAAAGGTGACAACGTATATGAATATGAGGTAATCGTTAAAAAACAAAGGGTAAAATAATACTCAATGAGTGTTGTGCGCTATTGATTGACATTATGAATACCTATGTTCAGGACCAATGGTCGTTTGCCTGTTCAAAGGTATTATAGTTTTTACCATGGCAGTGGGTGCTCTGTCTGAGTGTGCTTTTGAAACATTTTTAAACGCAGATTCACTGGTGTCTTTCTTGGTTTGTGCATGCTAAGATCCCACAGCCATTTTCACCTGCTACTGTTCAGTTCAGCGATCTGAAATGTATCTCAGTTCACAAATTTTATTTGTTAGTTGTCCTTTCTTTAGACTTCTAATTATTTTTTATAAACTGTGGCAGCATACACTTTATTCTCTGTTTGTATCCTCAGGATATACCATCCCGTATTCCAACGTTCTGCATCCAACATCAGCCGGTCTGTTCCCTGAGGACGAAGGGCGGTGGTCTCCATCAACACCCCCGTAGAAGTATAGACTTCCACCTGAACATTTTGTCCGGAAGGTACGGGTAGTTCCAGAAAAACCTCATCTACTGCAGGGTTGGGGTAGAGGTTCGCAACTGATTGGCTATGCCTTCCATGTATCCCACTAGCATTGGAAACGACGAACAAATGTTCGCGTTCTCGAGAAGAAATGAACTGACCACTGCGCCATTCTTCAATGCGCACAAGAACAGATTGATTTCCCAAAAAGCTAGGAGATTGCCAGTTCAATCCACCTGAAACAGAATCAAGGGTGAAAAATGAAGTGCTGAATGGAAAATAATATCCCGAAATGAAACCACCGCTTTCATCTCTACAATAGTTCAAATGATAAACCAGCGAGTCTCCTTCATCATCGACGGCAGAAAAATCGGCGTTATATGGAACATTGAGCACTACAGAATCAATTAAGGAGTATTCCTCATGAGATGAACTATATGAAGTGCCCAGAGCAACTTCTAACTCAATGGCCAATGTAAGATCTGTATGAATCGAGTTGGGTATGTTGGCAATACCGTTTTTACGACTTCCAGCAACGAGATAGCCAAGATATGTGCCATCAGAAGGGAAGGTGTACCCCCCTTTATATTTAGCCTTCCAAACATGGCCCAAATCTTCCGCGGTGTCGAGATTTAAGAATACATCTGTGGTATCAAATTCAAGGACAATTTCCGGATAATAATGCCCTGAATCCGCATAGACAATAGCTTCAAAGACGTATTCGCGCCCCTGAACATGTTGGAAGTTGATCGAAGCAGCATACCTAAATGAATAGGATATAAAAGGAATGCATGATAATATCAGTACGGTGTAAAGTGATTTCATTCTGTTTGATTTTGTACAGACAAAATATAAATCTTTTCAGACACCTCAGGTCATACTAGCTCAAAACTCTTTTCATCAGAACTTGAAAAAACTGGCTGTATAGATTTCTTCGTCTGTTTCAATGCGGATTAGATAAAACCCTGAACGCCAACCTACCACATCCATTACCAGCCGGTTCTTTCCCTGAGGACGAAGAGCGGTAGTCTCCATCAATACCCCCGTAGAAGTATAGACTTCCACCTGAATGTTTTGTCCGGAAGGTACGGGTAGTTCCAGAAAAACCTCATCTACTGCAGGGTTGGGGTAAACCCGTACCTCCTCGGAAGGAGCACGAACCGAAGATAATGCTGAATAAAGCGTGGTGCCGCAGGTATCCGCAAAGTCTTCCCCAATATAACGAGCTACCTTGGCAATGCTGTCGCCGTCGATGTAATTAAAAGCCCCCACGATGTATAGGGTGTCGTGATAAAAGGTAATATCTCGTATGTCTCCATCTATGTATGAGCCACAGCCGCACCACTCTGTGCCGTCCCAACGGGCCACACTCTTTGCGGGTACCCCGCCTACCTCGTCAAACTGTCCGGCTACGTACAAATATCCGTCGTGCACCACCATGCTGAAGATCGACTGGCTCAGCGGATGCGGGTATACCCCTCCTCCTACCGGCAGCCACTCACTTCCGTTCCATCGCGCAATGTGGCTCTCCCCCGAATGATCAGCCTGAGTAAAAATCCCTCCGAAGTACAAGTCGCCCTGGTATTCAACCATTGCATTAACACCGCCCATTTTCGAAACGTCGGTGATGCCGCCATCAACATCCGTCCACTCCGTGCCCGTCCAACGAAGGATTTCATTCATAATACCCCCTGACAATGTACTGCCATTACCTGAAACATACAGCTCACCCTGATAATCAATCACATCATATATTCCTCCTTCACCAATATAATCTGAAATAGACTCAAATTCCTCGTACAAACTGTCGCCGTCCCAATACATCAAAGCCCCGACCGTGTCGCCCATCAACGTGCGGGAATAACCATTCGCAATCAAATACCCTTCCCCATAAGGATACGGTATGATCTGTTGCAAGCTCGACTGGTCGTGCTCCGTGACCGTATGCCATACCGAATCCGTGTAAATGGCCATCATATTTTGGCCGATGACGACTAACGAATCGCCTATACGAATGATGTCAGTAGCCACCCGTACTGGCATGATGCTGAAATCATAAGGAGCTAGGATATTCGCCCCTCCCGAAGGAGACCATGTAAATACAGGACACGAAGATTGACCGTTCACTTCTTCCAAATACACCCCACCAAAAATCAGTTGGTCCTCCAAGGTATCTACATAGACCGAACGAATACCACGGTATGGGGATAAATTTAGCCCAATGTCCTCCCACTTTTTTTGGGATAGAGCCGACCCCCATAAAAACAAGCAGGCGCTCCAAAAGAGCACCTGCTGTTTAAGGTTATAATTTATATACCGTTGCGCCATATTCTTTATCCTTCGTTTGTATTCTGAGGAGGTGCCAACCGGCACTCCACCTTTCGGAATTCACCCGCAAACCGTCTTTGCCCTGCGCGCGAAGCCGCTGCGTTTCCAGCAATACTCCCGCGACGGTATATACCTCTACGGTTATGCTCTCACCTGAGGAAAACGGAAGTTCCAGATACACCTCTTCTACCGCAGGGTTCGGGTAGGTTTTGATGAACTCCGTTTTTGAACCTCCGAGCACGTCTTCCAGGGCCGTGTAGAGTGTTGTGCCGCACGTATCGGCAAAATCATCCCCAATAAAGCGGGCTACTTTGGCGATGCTGTCGCCATCGATGTAGTTGAATGCTCCGGCAATGTACAGCGTGTCGTGATAAAAGAATATTTCATTGATGCCCCCATCTATGTACGAGCCACAACCGCACCACTCCGTGCCGTCCCAACGGGCCACACTCCGTGCGGGTACCCCGCCTACCTCGTCAAACTGTCCGGCTACGTACAAATATCCATCGTGCACCACCATGCTGAAGATCGACTGGCTCAGCGGATGCGGGTATACCCCTCCTCCTACCGGCAGCCACTCACTTCCGTTCCATCGCGCAATGTGGCTCTCCCCCGAATGATCAGCCTGAGTAAAAATTCCTCCGAAGTACAAGTCGCCCTGGTATTCAACCATTGCATTAACACCGCCCATTTTTGAAACGTCGGTAATGCCGCCATCAACATCGGTCCACTCTGTTCCTGTCCAGCGCATGGTTTTATTCATCAGGTCCCCATTATATACCGAACCACTGCCGGATACATAAATCTCACCTTGATATTCAATCACATCGTAAATGCCTGCACCTCCTATTATATCCATATTGTTTGCAAACTCCTCGTACAAACTGTCGCCGTCCCAATACATCAAAGCCCCGACCGTGTCGCCCATCAACGTGCGGGAATAACCATTCGCAATCAAATACCCTTCCCCATAAGGATACGGGATGATCTGTTGCAAGCTCGACTGGTCGTGCTCCGTGACCGTATGCCATACCGAATCCGTGTAAATAGCCATCATATTTTGGCCGATGATGACTAACGAATCGCCTATACGAATGATGTCGGTAGCCACCCGTACTGGCATGATGCTGAAATCATAAGGAGCTAGGATATTCGCCCCTCCCAAAGGAGACCATGTAAATACAGGACACGAAGATTGCCCGTTGACTTCTTCCAAATAATTTCCCCCAAAAATTAGTTGGTCCTCCAAGGTATCTACATAGACCGAACGCACGTTTCGGTATGGAGATAAATTTAGCCCAATGTCCTCCCACTTTTTTTGGGATAGAGCCGACCCCCATAAAAACAAGCAGGTGCTCCAAAAGAGCACCTGCTGTTTAAGGTTATAATTTATATACCGTTGCGCCATATTCTTTATCCTTCGTTTGTATTCTGAGGAGGTGCCAACCTGCACTCCACCCTTCGGAATTCACCCGCAAACCGTCTTTGCCCTGCGCGCGAAGCCGCTGCGTTTCCAGCAATACTCCCGCGACGGTAAACACCTCCACGGTTATGCCCTCACCTGAGGAAAGCGGAAGTTCCAGATAAACCTCTTCTACCGCTGGATTCGGATAGGTTTTGATGAACTCCGTTTTTGAACCTCCGAGCACGTCTTCCAGGGCCGTGTAGAGCGTTGTGCCGCACGTATCGGCAAAATCATCCCCAATAAAACGGGCTACTTTGGCGATGCTGTCGCCATCGATGTAGTTGAACGCTCCGGCAATGTACAGCGTGTCGTGATAAAAGAATATTTCATTGATGCCCCCATCTATGTACGAGCCACAACCGCACCACTCCGTGCCGTCCCAACGGGCCACACTCCGTGCGGGTACCCCGCCTACCTCGTCAAACTGTCCGGCTACGTACAAATATCCATCGTGCACCACCATGCTGAAGATCGACTGGCTCAGCGGATGCGGGTATACCCCTCCTCCTACCGGCAGCCACTCACTTCCGTTCCATCGCGCAATGTGGCTCTCCCCCGAATGATCAGCCTGAGTAAAAATTCCTCCGAAGTACAAGTCGCCCTGGTATTCAACCATTGCATTAACACCGCCCATTTTTGAAACGTCGGTAATGCCGCCATCAACATCCGTCCACTCCGTGCCCGTCCAACGAAGGATTTCATTCATTATACCCCCCGACAACGTACTGCCATTACCTGAAACATACAGCTCACCCTGATAATCAATCATATCATATATTCCTCCTTCACCAATATAATCTGAAATGGACTCAAATTCCTCGTACAAACTGTCGCCGTCCCAATACATCAAAGCCCCGACCGTGTCCCCCATCAACGTGCGCGAATAACCATTCGCAATCAAATACCCTTCCCCATAAGGATACGGGATGATCTGTTGCAAGCTCGACTGGTCGTGCTCCGTGACCGTATGCCATACCGAATCCGTGTAAATAGCCAAGGAATTGGCTCCAAGTGCAATTATAGAGTCTCCAATTTTAAATACATCCGTGGCCAACCAAACGGGCATCTCATTTAGATCATATGGCGCGAGGATTTCTTCCCCTCCGGAAGGAGACCATTTGAACACACTACACGAAGATTGCCCGTTGACCTCGTCCAAATACACCCCACCAAAAATCAGTTGGTCCTCCAAGGTATCTACATAGACCGAACGGACGTTTCGGTATGGGGATAAATTTAGCCCAATGTCCTCCCACTTTTTTTGGGATAGAGCCGACCCCCATAAAAACAAGCAGGCACTCCAAAAGAGCACCTGCTGTTTAAGCTTATAATTTATATACCGTTGCGCCATATACTTTATCCTTCGTTTGTATTCTGAGGAGGTGCCAACCGGCACTCCACCCTTCGGAATTCACCCGCAAACGGTCTTTGCCCTGCGCGCGAAGCCGCTGCGTTTCCAGCAATACTCCCGCGACGGTATATACCTCCACGGTTATGCCCTCACCTGAGGAAAGCGGAAGTTCCAGATACACCTCTTCTACCGCAGGGTTCGGGTAGGTTTTGATGAACTCCGTTTTTGAGCCTCCGAGTACGTCTTCCAGGGCCGTCAACACATTGGCTATATTCAACTTGGAAACATACCCGTCGTTGGTGCCGTCGAGCGTAGGATCGCAATAGGCTGCCGGATGCGGACAATGATAAGGGGTCTGAGTTCCCCAGGTTTCACCACTCAGGTAAAGCCATGTGTCCCCAGCCAAGGCCAAACCCAAAGAGGTTTCATCGCCAGAGTGATTGGTACACCCGCTGCATCCTCCACCAAAATAGGTGGCCCAGGTTCGTTCATGATCGGCATTAAAGGCCAGCAATATATTATCTGAACTATAGCCCCCTTCGGTCACATGTGTATTATCACTTTGATAGTACTGACCTGTAAAATCCAAGGTGGACATATTATAGGCCGTGCCAAACGTAATGGGATAGGAGTGAGAGAGCACGAACAGCTCACCCACAGCATTGGATACGCATTGAATGTCGTCAAAAGCGCCTTCTTCACCATTCGCTCCATAGCATGTGGACCAATCTAAAGCATTGTTGCTGGCAAAAGAGGCAATGAGGAGGTCCGAAAAGTATAAGGGTTCAGCATTCGGATTGAAGTGCTGCTGATAGGCCGTTGCATTGGTTTGGCATAAGGGTATATTTCCATTTGCATTTACACTGCATGCATTCACAGTATTCGATGAGGTACGTCCTACGGCATATACTCCGCCTTCTTTGACCGAAACATCGGTCAATAGATCCGACTGAACCCCTCCAAAAAAAGTATTCCAAACGAGTTCACGAGCGCCATTGAACCGACAAATGAATCCATCTGAGGCCACTACCGTAGTGGATGATCCCAATTGGCTTTGAAAATATGCTCCTGCACCCGGATCGGCCAATGGAAAATGGCCCTGAGTATTTGGAAGCACTGGCGACCCAAAGGAGGATGCCACCTGGTCGCTTCCGGACTCCCCTACAAGGTACAGGTCGGACGCAGTACTTACGACCGAAAAGCCCTTATCGCGCTCATCGCCGCCGATCATCGTACTCCAGACGAGTCCGTTGATGTCCGGTGAATCGTCTATCTCGGCCACAAAGGCATCATAATCCCCTTGATTGTAATCCTGATAGAATGCAGAACCAATGATGTTGCAAAAAGGAAAACCATTGGCCGAGCCCGTGCAATTGCCTCCCTGCGCAGAATTACTGCGTCCGGTAATGTGCACCAAATCATTGGATGAATTGTAGGTGATCTTTTCAATGACATCCGTTCCTTCACCTCCAAAGTACGTGCTCCATGCCACCGACCCATCTGCCTTGTTCAGTTTCGAAATAAAACCGTCCGTTCCGGCTTGATCAGACTGGAAGAAACTATAAATACCCTGTTCCAAAAAATAATTGGAACTCTGCGTATACCCCGCGATATACACGCTGCCCAAATCGCTTTCGGTAATGGACCGCGCTATATCGTCTGCCGCCCCTCCGATGTAGGTGGAGTAGTCTCTTTCATCATTGCTTGTGAAATGCGAAACCAAACAATTGTACACCGTGTTGTACTGAATGGAGGCGCCACTAAAAGGAGGAAAAAAGTTGGCTCCTTTTACATTTGAAACGGTGTAGAGTTCGCCGGAAGCATCCACGGTGAGGCCGGCTTTCTGTTCCAGACCGGCACCGCCATAGTAGGTGCTCCAGTCTGGCGGAACAGCTGAACTGCCCATTGATGGGAGTGGAACTCCAGGTCCGGCCATTTCGAGCACAAGGGTTTGTTCGGTATTGTACGAGCCGGTATAAAACGATAGTTTGCCCTGCCCGTCGTGTACCCATATCGGCAGCCACGGCATGAGATAAGGGTTGCCGTTTTCATCTATCTGATAGGCATAGGCCTGACGGAGTTCCATTTTCCATGCGCCCAGATACATTTCGAGTTCACCACTAGTGAGTTCTAAGATCTGGTCCTGGCCCTCAAACTGCAGTTGGATGTCGTCAGGGTCACCGCCTGGTGCCACAACAAAACGCATTTTGGGCCCTGAGGCATTGCTGGACAGCTCTACATCAATGCTTTCAAACGGTTCGGTGTATTTCAGACTTTCATACGCCGCAACACCGGAAATTCCGCCTTCGGTATGGGGCAAATAGTAGTTGATTCGGGCTTCTTTCTGTCCATAGGAAGCGGGTCCGGTTTCGGGCCCTCCGCCTCCACCAACAAAAGACATATCCAGCCGATATACCGTATCCGGATCGAGCGTGTCCATTTCCATGGAGACGAAGGATATTTTATTGTTGTGGAAAAAAAGCTGCGGATTGGTGAGGTCTGTATGGTACAGGACTTCAGGTACCGGTTCGTTATTCAGGTCTATCAATTGACCCATATTCGGATAGTAATAGTGTGCAGGATTCGCGTAATCCTCACTAAACCAGGGTGTTTCCTGAGAAATTAGAGGGGGGGGATTAGGGTAGCGATAAGTATAAGAGATAAGATGTTTTTCATTTTTGGATTTTTTTATTGAATAATAAAGCATGTTTTGTTCCTCAAAAATTACTTTACATTCAGATGAATCCAACCAAATATTCTAATCCAACAAACGGTTGAATTTTAGAAAAACCAAAAGATTTTATGGATAGCAGGCAATACATTCTGAGCAAAAAGATAGTGTTTTCAACCAAAAAAGAAGAAATATCACAATTCTTTTTGCTTTGAAAGGGAGATAATGTTTAGAAATTGCCCTAGATCACCCCAAGCTCCTTACCGACTTTAGTAAATGCCGCTACAGCCTTATCCAGATGCTCTTTTTCGTGTGCTGCGCTCAGTTGAACACGAATTCTCGCTTGATCTTTAGGGACTACCGGATAAAAGAATCCAATGACATAGATGCCCTCTTCGAGCAATCGGTTTGCAAATTTCTGCGAAAGCGGTGCATCATAAAGCATGATCAGAACAATGGCTGAATCGCCGTCCTTGATATCAAATCCAGCTTCTTTAATCGCCTGCTTGAAGTAGTTGATATTCTGCTCCAGCTTGTCTTTTAAATCCGTGGTTTCGCTCAGCATATCGAAAAAGGTTATGTCTGAATCACCTAATCGGAAATTATCCGACTAGGTGATTAAATAATTACATTAATGTGTTACTTTTGAAGCACTAAATCGGAAATTATCCGATTATTAAACCTTTGAATGACATAATGGATTTTAGAACCCTTGTAAAGGACTTTTCGGAATCGCCTATTTCCAGACATTTAATTTTAGAATTACTTCGGGAGTACAAGCGTCCGAATGATAAAATAAGTGAGTTAATAAAAAGTGGAAAACTCATTTCTATTAGAAGAGGGTTATACACCGTTGGTTCTAAAATGGATTTGCCGACTCCGGAACCATTTCTGATAGCCAATCACCTGAGAGGGCCAAGTTATGTGTCTTTGGAATCTGCTCTGTCATATTGGAACATGGTACCAGAAAGGGTTTTTGAAATAAGTTCTGTTACCACAAAGACATCCAAATTATACAAGACTAAAGCGGGCAGGTTTAGTTACAAAAGCTTGAAGACTCCTTACTATTCCTATGGAATAAAAAACATAAAACTTTCGGTGAAGCAATCAATACTAATCGCCTCCCGCGAAAAAGCAGTTCTAGATAAGGTAATACTGACACCGCGAATACACCTTAGAAGCATAAAACAAACCAAAGAGTTGTTATTGGAGGACCTTCGACTGGATGTAGATGAGTTAAGGTCATTGGATTCAATAGCTATGGAATCATGGATTGAGGATGCTCCCAAAAAAAACAGCCTAAAAATGCTCGTTGAAACGCTGAGAGCACTATGATAAAAGATTGGATAGAGGAATACAATCCTCAGAATGAGGAAGATATACTATCGACATTGCGTGAGATAATGCAGGAAATTACTTTGGCCGCTTTATCAAGAACTGATTTTTTTGAAAGAGCAGCATTTTATGGAGGAACCGCCCTTCGTATTTTTTACGGATTGGATAGATACAGCGAGGATTTAGATTTTTCATTACTCAAATCAGATATTGATTTTTCAATTGAGCCCTACTTTAAAGCAATCCAAAATGAATTTAAATCGTTGGGCCTGACGGTAAAGATTAAAGAAAAGAAAAAACCTATTCATACCGCCATTGATTCCGCTTTCTTGAAAGCGGAATCAATATGGCAGGAAATTGTTCTTGAAGACATCATCAAAGAGGCTGGAGTGCGTTCCAATAAGACCCTAAAAATAAAGATAGAAGTTGACCGACATCCTCCACTAGATTTCCGAACAGAAGAAAAACTGCTACTTCGGCCATTTTCTTTTTATGTAAAGTGTTTTGCTCCATCAAGTTTGTTTGCAGGTAAAGTGCATGCTTTGCTTTTTAGGAAGTGGAAAAACAGAGTCAAAGGAAGAGATTGGTATGACCTCGAATGGTACATCAAAAAAGGCATTCCTTTGGATGTACATCACTTCCTGGCAAGGGCCAAAGACACAAAAGACTGGGGTAAGGAAGAGATTACCCAAGAACAGATCGTTGCATTACTGAACACAAAAATTGAGACTGTTTCTTTCCAAAGCATCAAAGAAGATGTTGTTAGGTTCATAAAAAATGATGAAGCGATAAAAATTTGGAGTAGTCAGTACTTCAAAGACCTGATAGAGAAAATGAAATTTGAGAATGTTTAATTCCCACAGTAAGGAAAGCCTTCAGAAGTGCCAAAACTGAGGTCCGTTCCCGGCTATGCACCCATGCAATAGATACCGTCATAGCCCACTCGCGGGGCTGTCCGACTACACTTACTTCACAATTGCTCAGCTGAGTTTCGTAGTGCGTTTCTAAATTACTAATTCGCTTGAGTTCCTGTCTTTTTAGCATGGGATATTTGCCTTTGTTGGCAAACGTTTAATCCAAAATATCAAAAGTTGCAAGACATTTCAAGAATTCCGGACCAACAGTGCCTGCTATCTCTTCAGTTGTATCCATAATAAGTGTAATTCCCATCATATTATAAATACCATGAACAACATATATCCTATGCTCTAATCCCCGATCAGTGTACTTTCCTTGATAACCTACCCCATACTTAAATTTCATCGTTCCATCCTCATGGCTAAACATACTCACAACATCAAATGGAACTTGGGATCTTTTGTAAATTGAGTAATTTACTACGTCTAATGCAGAGTCGACGGGCTCGATTAAAAAGGAGATTTGTGGATTAATTTCTCTTCCCTCAGAATCTATAATAAAATCACGTTTATAGGTGTAGACAATTGTGTTCTCATGAGTTTGTCTTTCTATAAATTTCCAATGGTCATTTGGCAATTCAAATTGCAGTTTAGCCTCAAGGATAATTTCTTGGGCTAATAGCCCAATATTCATCAAGAAAGTTAATATGACCAGCAGAATGTTTCTTTTCATCTTATAAATGTTTGCCAACAATTAAGGTATATTCAACGTATCATGGAGATACGACTAAACATAAATAAAAGTATATAACCCATTACAGCAACCGCTAAATCACTCCCAGTTCTTTACCAACTTTAGTAAATGCCGTTACAGCTTTATCTAAATGCTCATTTTCATGAGCCGCGCTCAACTGAACGCGAATTCTCGCTTGATCTTTCGGAACTACCGGGTAGAAAAAACCAATGACATAAATGCCCTCTTCAAGCAGTCGGTTTGCAAATTTCTGTGAAAGCGGGGCATCATAAAGCATGATCGGAACAATGGCCGAATCGCCATCCTTGATCTCAAATCCTGCTTCTTTAATCGCCTGTTTGAAGTAGTTGATATTCCACTCCAGCTTATCTCTTAGTTCCGTGGTTTCGCTCAGCATATCGAAAACAGCAATACCCGCCCCTACAATTGACGGTGCCAAGGAATTAGAGAACAAATAAGGCCTTGAACGTTGCCGCAACATTTCAATTATTTCTTTTCGTCCGGTAGTAAAACCACCCATTGCACCTCCAAGTGCCTTTCCAAGTGTTCCTGTAATAATATCCACACGGCCCATTGCATCCCGCAGCTCATGGGTTCCTCTTCCGGTTTTACCTATAAAACCTGTTGCATGGCACTCATCCACCATGACCAGCGCATCATACTTATCAGCTAAATCACAGATTTTATCTATTTGAGCGACATACCCATCCATGGAAAAAACGCCATCGGTGACGATTATTTTAAATCGAGCAGTATCGGATGCAGCGATGAGCTGCTTTTCCAGATCCTCCATGTCGTTATTGGCATAACGGAAACGCTTGGCTTTGCAAAGGCGAACCCCATCAATGATGGAAGCATGATTTAATGAATCGGAAATGATGGCATCATCAGCGGTGAGTAAAGGTTCAAATACTCCGCCATTAGCATCAAAAGCTGCTGCGTACAAAATGGTGTCTTCAGTACCGAGAAAGTCGGCTACTTTTTGTTCCAGTGTCTTATGGATGTCTTGTGTTCCGCAAATGAAACGTACAGATGACATACCAAATCCATGAGATTCCAGGGCATCATGGGCAGCTTGAATAACCTTGGGGTGAGAGGACAAACCAAGATAGTTGTTCGAGCAAAAATTTAGGACCGTTTCACCAGTACTAACCTGTATTTCGGCCCCTTGGGGAGTGGTAATTATTCGTTCTTCTTTAAACAGTCCATCAGATTTTATCTGCTCTAATTCTGAGGATAAATGCTCCTTTAACTTTCCGTACATATCGCTGATTTTTTAAGCCAAACAAAGTTAATGATGTCACTCAAGTGGGACTTATTCAAACAAAAAAGGGAGCCGAAGCTCCCTTAAAATTTATGAACCGCAAGTTTTAAACTGCACCTTGAGCCAACATGGCGTCGGCGACTTTCTTAAAGCCGGCAATATTTGCTCCTTTAATGTAATCAGTATGTCCAGATTCATCAGAACCGTGGTCCACGCAAGCCTGATGAATGCTGGCCATGATATCGTGCAGTTTTTCGTCTACTTCTTCTCTTGTCCAACCCAGACGAAGCGAATTCTGCGACATTTCAAGCCCTGAAACGGCAACTCCCCCAGCATTGGAGGCTTTGCCCGGAGCAAACATTATTTTGTTTTCGCCAAAAATTTGAATGGCTTCTGGTGTGCTTGGCATATTCGCGCCTTCAACAACTGCCATGACGCCTGAAGCTATAAGCTTAATCGCATTCTCTTCACTCACTTCGTTTTGAGTAGCACATGGTAGCGCTACGTCAATTTTGTTTACGACATCCCATGATCTCTTTCCTTTATGGAATTCCACACCATATTTATCTGCATACTCTTTGATTCTTCCTCTTCGAACATTCTTTAGCTCCATGAGGAATGTAAGCTTATCGCGGTCAATGCCATTAGGGTCATATATAGCACCTGACGAATCTGAAGCAGTAACCACCTTACCGCCAAGTTGATTCACTTTTTCAATGGCGTATTGAGCAACGTTTCCTGAACCTGATACGGCAACAACTTTGTCTTTTACAGACTCACCTCTGGTTTGCAACATGTTGTGCAAAAAGTAAACAACGCCATATCCGGTTGCTTCAGGTCGTATGAGTGATCCTCCCCACTCAAGACCCTTGCCTGTGAGTACACCGGAGAATTCCTTTGTGAGCCTTTTGTACTGACCAAACATGTATCCAATTTCACGACCGCCAACACCGATATCACCAGCAGGAACATCGGTATCCGGACCAATATGTCTATAGAGTTCGGTCATGAAAGACTGACAAAACTTCATCACTTCATTATCGGACTTTCCTTTAGGGTCGAAGTCGGAACCTCCTTTGCCGCCTCCCATTGGAAGCGTGGTGAGAGCATTCTTGAAAATTTGCTCGAAACCGAGAAATTTAAGAATAGACAAATTCACGGAAGGGTGGAAACGCAAACCTCCTTTGTAGGGGCCAATAGCCTGATTGAACTGAACTCTGTAACCCAGGTTTACCTGTATGTCTCCCTTGTCGTCCAGCCAGGGAACGCGAAAGATAATTGCCCGCTCGGGCTCTACAATCCGCTCGAGTAACGCCTTGTACTCTGGGTTCTCTTCCACAAACGGAATAACAGATTCCATTACCTCTTCAACTGCTTGCAAAAACTCACTTTCATGCTCGTGTTTTGCCCGGACTTTTGCCATGAACGCGTCTATGGCGGCCTGATAATTGTTTGCTGACATAGTGAACTATTTAAGTGTAAATCAAGAGCGCAAAATTAGGTAAATAAACCGCCTAAAAAAGGATAAAAGCACCATAGTATTTTACTGATTATCAGAGCTATGTGCGGGAATAGACTTTTCCAGGTAAAGCTCTGAGTAATCCGTTCAACTCCAGGTTCAATAAAAGGAAGGAGAGTTCCGAAGAATTCTGACCTGCCGCTTCCACCATATCATCCAGCAGCCATTTCTCTTGTCGATCGAAAAGAGCGAGAATTTCTTTTTCCTGATCGGTTAACTCAACGAAAATCTTTTGTTGTATTGCGGGCTTTTTCAATTCCCAGTTCATCTGGTAGATGATGTCTCTTGAGCTCTGGGCCAATCCTGCACGCTGGGTTTTTATGAGATAGTTGCAGCCTTCACTCAAAACATCTGTAGCCCTGCCTGGCATAGCAAAAACATCTCTGTTATAGGATAAGGCCAACTCCGCCGTGATCATTGAGCCTCCTTTTTTACCGCTTTCAACTACCAGTAAGACATCACACATTCCCGCTACTATTCTGTTTCTTCTTGGAAAATTGACAGGGTCAGGAATGGTTCCGCTTGGAAATTCTGTAATAATTCCACCTTTTCTCTCCATTTTCAAGGCATCAGGGCGATGGCCTGCCGGATACATATGATCTAACCCATGACCAAGTACCCCTGCTGTTTGCAGTCCAAATTCCATTGCCGCACGATGAGCGGCAATATCTATTCCCTGGGCTAATCCACTTAAAATAAGCGTATCTGTTCCTTCAAACCCCGCAACAACTTCCCGGCATATATCCTTTCCGTAACGGGTTGCTTTACGCGTTCCGACAATGGCAAGAACCCTATCCGGATTGAAGTTTATTTCACCTTTGTAGAAAAGTACCGGTGGAGCGTCCTCACAATGTTTTAGCCGGTTAGGATAGGCCTGATCATTTATCGTTACCCATCTCACTTCATTATTATCTATGAAATTCAATTCTTGCTCCACCCATTTCCAGTCCGGAGCTGCAGATAAAAGGGATACCGCTCTGGTACCCAAAAATTTCAGTTTCTCCAACTGCTCCTTTCTTGACTCTCCATACAGTGCGGAAGGAGACTCAATTGTCCTCGCTACTTTCCGTGCAAGAACAGGACCTACAGCATCTAAAGAAAGTAGGGCAAGCCAATATTTGAGCTGATCTAGTGAGGTTTCAGAATCCAATTGCTTTGTGAATTTTCAGTTGAAAAAGCAATAAAAATAGATAATTGAATGGTTTGAAATTATTTCACTCAAAATACGAATCGCTATTTTCGCAAAGGAATGTTTGAAATCAACAGAAAAATAGGAAAGTTAGCAGCAGAGCATGACTGCGTTGTGTTGCCGGGTTTGGGTGCTTTCGTTTCCCGACCGTTAGGTGCACAGGTTGATCTGGAACGAAATTTTTTTAGCCCCCCGGCCAGAACGGTTTCTTTCAACATGAGTGTTTCAAAAGATGATGGATTGCTATCCAATGAATTGGCTCATGCGCATGAAATTTCCCATTCTGAAGCTGCACAAAGAGTAGATGAATTCGTCGATAAGGTTAAAGCCGAGTTGAATACCAACGGGCTCTTCACATTCGATGATTTTGGAGTTTTGCGCAAAAAAGAGAATGGTTATGCTTTTACACCCTTACATCCTGAAGAATCCGCTCTAGGGTTACCGTCCTTTTATCTCAAGCCATTGGTCAGAGACATCAAAGAGGCTCAAAATATTGATAATGAAGAAGTTGCGACAAAGGAAGCTTCTCAATGGAGGCGAATTGCCATTGTCTTGCTCATTCTCCCTTTTGCTCTATACCTGTTCTGGATAGTGGCCTTTTCAGGTATTCTTTCTGATGAGCGAAATATCAACCTCAGCAGCCTGAACCCGATCCGGATACCAGAAAAATCAACTATATATGAGGCAAGACCTGCTCAACATGTTATTGAAGAAGTGGTCCGAAAAGAGAACCCTGTTGAAGTAGCCGATGAGTCAGGAGATGAGCCTGCAAAAGTGCGGTTGAAGAAGAATTACTTCGTAGTTGCGGGTTGCTTCCGCAATGAAATGAATGCACAGAGTTTTGTTTCTGAACTCAAGAAGGAAGGTTTTAATGCTGAAATTTTCGATCAAAAGAATGGGCTTTACCGGGTAAGTCTGGCAGCTTATGAGGATGAAAAAGACGCCCGAAGAATGCTGTTTAACATTCAGCGGGCGTACAAGGATGCCTGGTTATATCGACGATTGTAATTCTATTTTATTCCGAGGGAAATATCTCCATAGCTCCCTACAATTACCACAATTGATTTGGTTTGACCTTCTCTGAGTTTTCCGGTGATTGATTCTGATGTATTTCCTTCATCACGGCGCACCTCTGCACCACTGGGTATATTAATATCACCAAATTTCATGGTAGCATCCAGTGTAAAATTGCTTCCCTGCTCGAAATAAATATCCACATCTGCAAACGAAGAGTGGACCCGTACTTCCCTGAAATCTTTTGATATGAACTCTATATCAACATCGCCGTAGGAGTTTTTTACGTCGTACTTCTGAGTAATGGCCTTTACATTGAGGTCTGAGAATTTGACAGTGCCCAAAAGTTCTGCTACGGCACCTATTTCAACATCATCATATCCTGAGCTGATGTTAATCCTGCCCGCAGCTCCTATTTCTGAATCTCCGTATTGTGAATCGAGCTCAAGTAGTTTGACTTTTTTGACATGAGTTCCGGAGTACTTAGATGTGAGATCAAGGTACAATGCTTCAGTAATGTCCGCACTTCCAAATTTCACAACAGCCGTATTCCGCTCGCTATTAAGCTTTTGAGCGACCAAAGACCCATAAGAAACCTGAAAATTTGTAGTACCGTCAATTTCGGTAATAAATACATCCCCAAACTTATTTTCAATATCCACACTTCCTCTTTGGGGCATAGTAATGGTGTAATTGATCTCAAGGTCTTCTGTATTCTTCATGGTTACCGATCCTGAGTTACCTATTTGAGTACTTGCCTCCACCTGTTTTGGACCAGCGTTGAAATCTATGTGTATACGATCCATTATCTGTTGAGCTTTGTCGGCATTTCGACCTTCTACTTTGATTTCCACATCAATGACGATGGCGTTGGAGTTATCAGTGGTGATGTGCACTTTACCAAATTTATTGGCTACTTTGAGCATGGCATCAGGTTCGACAATATACTCTTTGTGGATGGTACGTGTAAGCTCTTCACGTTTAGCAAAAACTTGTAAACTGATTCCCAGGGCGAGGGTTAGGACAACGACTGATTTAAGCATTGACCTTTTCATTATTGGTTTGGTTTTCGATGTTGTACTTATTTAACTTCAGCAAAAGCTTCTCTAATACTTCGAGTCTAAGCCTGTAGTTTTCGATCATGGCGTTGACGATTCTTTCATTTCCCGTATTGATCATCAGCTCTTGTTTTAACTCTTCATATTGCTCTTCCAGGATGGAAAGTTCCGCTAACACGCTCTGAATTTCAGGGTTTCCGTCCGCTGCGGCCATCAGCTCAAGCTCTTCTTTCTTACTTGCCACGCTAGCGGAGAAAAACTGCTCTACCTCTATGAGCTCTGCCGGCATAAAACTGACAACATCCTGATATTCAGCATCTTGATCTATTCCGCTATTCACTCCTGCCTGGAATATGGTCCAGCCTAGTCCCATCAATAGCATGATCGACGCCGCATAACGCATCCACTCGGGGATCATACTTTCTCTCTTTGCATTGAGACGATTCTTAAACCGTTCCTTATGTCCTAAGGGAGGGCGTTCTTCAAAGAATTCCCGGTTATCATCAACCCATTTTTTTAGCTTATCCGGCATATGTGTAGTCTTTTAAGTTCTGTACTAATTTCTTCTTGGCTCTTAGGTATTGTGATCGGGATGTTGATCCTGAAATATTCATAATCTGAGCAATTTCTTCGTGATCATAGCCTTCGAACAGATAGAGGCTGAGCACCACTCTATATCCGTCAGGTAACTGACTCATCGCTCTTTTAACTTCATCCACCTTCCATTCAAAATCCTCTTCAGAGTCTTCTTCCACAACGGGCATATTTTCATCCAGTGAACTCCATTCAAGTTTTTTCTTCTCGAGGTAATCGAGGCATTCATTCACGACAATTCGTTTAAGCCATGCCCCAAAAGTGGCCTCTCCACGATACTGATCGATTCGATCAAATGCTTTGATAAAAGCATCCTGCATCAGCTCTTCGGCGAGCATCGGATCGGGAATCATTCTTTTTGTTGTATGGTACATTGCTCCACTATATCGTTCGTAAATCTCGAACTGGGCATTGGATTCGCCTCGTTGCAACTGTTGAATCAGCTTATCTTCTATTTGGACTGTTTTTCCCAATTTGTCTGAAAAAGTGGAGGACTAAGATAATCCTCCACATTTAGTTGCCTAACAAACCTCTATTGCCCTTTAGGTTCACCTTAATGACCGGAATAAAACCTGAAGCGTTGCATACGGGCAAAAAAAAACTCCACGGTGTTGGACACCATGGAGTTCTTCACTTATCTGAAGTATCTTACAGGTAGTGTTTCAATAGATTAGAGTTTGCTTTTTTGCGAAGGCTTCGCAATGCTTTTTCGCGAATCTGACGAATACGCTCACGGGTCAGGCCTAGTTGATTGGCGATTTCTTCCAGAGTCATTGGTGCACGGCCGTTCAATCCAAATGATAGACGAACCACGTCCGCTTCGCGGGCTTTCAGGGATACGAGTACTCGCTCGATATCTCTGCAAAGTGATTCTCTCATCAATCCGTCCATTGGATTTTCTGAATTGTTGTTAGAGAGAACGTTCAATAAGCTGTTCTCTTCGCCATCAATCAGTGGAGCATCTACAGAAACTTGCTTTTGAGAGTACGTAAATAAATCTGCTACGCTGTTGGAGTTTGTCTCCAAAAGCTCAGAAATCTCCTGGTTAGAAGGAGCACGCTCATGCCTTTGCTCTAGTTTAGAGAATGCGTGAGAAATTTTTTGAATAGCACTTACTTTATTTAAAGGAAGGCGTACTACTCTGGAGTTCTCTGCAATCGCCTGCATAATGCTTTGACGAATCCACCAAACTGCATATGAGATGAATTTAAATCCTTTGGTTTCATCAAATCTTTTAGCTGCAGTAATCAATCCTATATTACCTTCTGCAATAAGATCTTCAAGGGTCAATCCGTGTCCCTGATACTGTTTGGCCACAGATATCACGAAACGAAGGTTCGCATTCACTAATTTGTTTAAGGCTGCTTTATCCCCTTGCTTAATCCTAACCGCTAGAGCTACTTCCTCTTCGGGTGTAACCATCGATTCCTTCGATACATCGCTAAGATATTTATCGATGGATTTCGAATCGCGATTAGTAAGCTGCTTGGTAATTTTTAGTTGACGCATAATTTGGATTCAGGATTTATTGTTGATCAATACGGTTCTTCAGAAAATAGAAATGAAAAGTGCTTTTCATCATAGCAGAGCCGGCAAATGTACAAACTATATTCATTCGTGTAAACCCCCGATTTTCTGCTTTAAGGAACTCTCTAACGTAATCTTAGTGTTTCCGTTACAATAAGAGGGAGTCTAGCTCAATAATAATAATTTTGGATGACTATGAAACGAAGTATTTCCGCAAGGGTTTATGGTAAGGTTCAAGGTGTTTGGTTTAGGGCCTCTACCAAGGAAATTGCCGATGGGCTTGAGATTAAAGGAATTGTCCGCAATGAAAATGGTGGAACGGTTTACATAGAAGCACAGGGAGATGAAGAGGCGATGAAGCACTTTCTTGAATGGATGAATGAAGGTCCTCGGCATGCAGAAGTCGAGCGTGTCGAGGTTAACGAAATCGCCCAACAGAATTTTACAGAGTTTAGAATCACTCCTTGATCAGATGGAACTGAACTCTAAACAGGTAATCTCAGGGGGCATACCTACCCTCCCCGGAAATCCAATGTACCCAAATCCACGATTGACATACAATTTCTGATTTCCTTCCTCATACATACCTGCCCATCTGGGATATTTGTATTTGACCGGACTCCATTTAATGTTGCCCAACTGAACGCCAAACTGTGCCCCATGGGTATGTCCTGACAGCGTGATATCAATATCGCTATGTTCTTTTAATACTATCTCGTCCCAATGGCTTGGGTCATGAGACATCAAAATTTTGTACGGAGCTTCTTCGGCTCCAGATTTCGCTTTTTGTACATCTCCTTTTTGTGGAAAGGGTTTAATACCCCAGTTTTCAACCCCGATGATCGCTAACTTTTCACCATTGCGTTCCAGTACTTTATTCTGATTAAGCAGAACTTCAAAGCCCATCTCCTGTTCTATTTCGATCAACCGGTCGAAATTGGCCTGTTTTCTTTGCTCGTCGGGCCATGAGCTATAATCGCCATAGTCGTGGTTCCCGACAATAGCAAATTTTCCCAGTTTGGCTTTAAGCCCTTTGAAAGAATCAATCCAGTTTTCTGCTTCGATGGAGTAGTTGTTTACCATGTCTCCGGTAAACAGGATTAGATCAGGTTCCAGGGCGTTAATGGAATCAAAAGCTTTCTGTACTGGTTTTTTATTGTCAAAGAAGCTGCCCAAATGAGCGTCTGAAATCTGAACCACACGCAAACCATTAAACGAACTCGGGAAATTTGATGCGGTTATTGTCTTTCGAACGACTTTAAAATCAAACCTTCCTTTGATCATGCCATAGGCAGCGCCCAAAAATGGTATGGTTGCCACTACAGCTCCGGCCTGATACAGAAACATTCTTCTTGACAATTGCTCTCCTACCGGGTCTGCAGGGCTGGCCGGCTTGAGTTTAGACAGGACAAATTGGACTCCGTATGAAATATCGTCTGCGAAAATGAAGAGTGAAAATAGAATCTTGGGGATGTAAAACAGGATGATGAGTCCAAAGAGATAATAGTAAAACTTGTAGTGTTTGTAATTGCTCATCCAGGGATAATTGAGCACAGCAACCAACACCCAAACCACAATGATGGCGTAGACAGCCCAATGAGCTATCAACGCTGCCCTACGCAGAGCGACCTGATCTACATTTTGCACCAACACTTTTATGCCTTTGGCGGTATATAAATCTATCAGGAATAAGACTCCGAGAAAAATGACTAAAAAAAGAATTGGATTGCTCCTCATATGCTTTTGGTGCTGGTTTCAGATCGCGAAAGAAACGAAATTTGAGAGGTTTTGTTTATTTCCGGGACATTTCTTTAAGCTTTAGCTGCAATGGAATTGGCATAATCCGATATGGGTTTCATGTCCATTTTTTCAAATCCATCGAAAGCTTTCTTATACCATTGCTTGTTGCCTAACTTAGAATACGGCGAACTGGATTTTGGTGAGCGGAATATTTTCGAGTCCTTTCCGGGCATATAAGGATACATGCCCAATTCTGGAACTGTGGCTCCCCATATGGAAATAACATTCTTCTTAAGTGCCGCACCAATGTGCATCAATCCCGTATCATGAGTAATGAGAAGCAAACTTTGTCGAACCAAATCGGCAGACTGATTGATGGAAAATTTTCCACATGCATTGTAAATGTTTGCATTTGAATTCTCCCGAATTCTTTCTCCCTTGTCCTGATCCTCAGGTCCTCCCAATAACATTACAGGGGTTTCCAAACCGTTGCACAATTCAATGATTTTGCGCTCAGGCAGCATTTTTCCCTGATGTTGTCCACCAATGGCAAAAGAAATATATCCTGCTGATAATGAATCTTTTATGTCGAAAATATTGACCTCATCCGCCTTCGGGATAAAATAATCCAGACCCCCATTATCGTTCTTAATGGACAGTGCCTTAGTAGTATCCATGTACCGGTCTACAATGTGGACATCAGGCATGACATTCCACTTAAAGTTAACGAATATCCACTTTCTAAAATTCAGCTTTTCAAAGGAGAAAGCTGCTCCACGAGATAGCCTTTTTACCTGGGCGCTTCTTAAGTTTCGATGGAGATCAATGATGTAAGGGTAGTCCTCTTGCCGAATGACATCTGCTATTTCGCTCACTTTTTCGTCAATGGTCAAAATCCTATCGATGTATGGGTTCTGCTGAAGTAGAGGAACAAAACTTTTTTTAGTGAGATAATGAATTTCAGCATTCCCGTCGTCAAACTGTTGTTTAAGACATCGAATAACAGGAGTGGTCAGTATAATATCTCCAATGGAACTAAAGCGTACAATCAGGACTTTGGTGCTCAACTTCGGTAAAAATTCATTTCGTCTACATATCGGTATACCTCGGGGGTCAGCAGGTATCTTGGATCTTTTCCCTGACCTATCATTCTTCGAATGAGGCTGGAAGAAACTTTGAGCACCGGAGCATGTACAATCTGGATTTTCGGATGGCCTTCAAACCGGTTTTCTTTTTTCGCCAGCTGCTCTTTTTCCTGTTCCGTGTAGACCCTTGGATAGACTATAATACTATGATATTCAAGGATATAATTGAAGTTTCGCCACTTATGGAAGGTCCTTAGGTTATCTTCTCCCATAATCAGAGTAAACTCATGATCCGGATATTGTTCCTGAAGATGGGCTAGAGTATTTACGGTGTATGATGGTTTTTCCAAATGGAATTCCACATCACTGGCCCATAGCAATGGGTTCTGATCGATGGCCTCGCGAACCATATTGATGCGATGAAAGTCTTCTAGCAATGTTTCTCTCTTTTTCAGAGGGTTTTGCGGGGATACCACCATCCAAACCCTGTCCAGGTCGGTATATTGTACCATATAGTTGGCGATGATAAGATGCCCAACGTGAATAGGATTGTAGGTGCCAAAAAACAGTCCGACTTTCACTTTACGATTTTAGGAAGTTATGAACGAGCTCTTCCGCTTCTTTGAGCGCCTGATCGAGGTTCTTGTTGAATAAGATGTGGTCAAACTGATTGGCCATGTCCATTTCAGCTCTGGCTCTCTTCATGCGTACTTCAATTTGTTCCTTACTTTCCGTTTGACGGGCGATCAACCTTCTTTCCAGCTCCTCCAATGAAGGTGGACTCACAAAAACGGCCAGCGCATCAGCTCCAAATTGCTTTTTAAGATTAATTCCGCCCTTGACATCCAAATCAAAAATGACCACCTTATCCTTGGACCAGAGTCGATCTACCTCCAATTTTAAGGTGCCGTAATACTGCCCCGGATAGACTTCTTCCCATTCTAAAAACTCCCCCATTTCTATAGTTCGCTCGAATTTGATCCGGTCTAAAAAGTAGTACTCCTTGCCATGCAATTCATGCTTTCTTGGCTTGCGAGAAGTAGCCGAAATACTGAAGGCCAACTGGGGAAACTTTGTCATCAAATGATTGACAATGGTGGATTTTCCCGCTCCTGAGGGGGCAGAAAAAATCAATAGCTTTCCCTTGAATTCAGAGTACATTTAATACCTGTTCTTTTATTCTTTCCAATTCGTCTTTCATCTGAACCACCATTCGCTGTATCTCGGCATGGTTGGCCTTTGATCCCAGAGTATTGATTTCACGACCCATTTCCTGGGAAATAAACCCTAACTTTTTTCCATTGGGAGGTTCAGTGGCCATGGTTTCCATAAAATAATCACAATGCGCTTTAAGACGAACTTTCTCCTCCGAAAAGTCGAGTTTTTCGATGTAGTATATGAGCTCTTGTTCAAGGCGATTTTGATCAACCTCGGCTACATCATTTAAACCAGAAACGGCCTGAGTTATCCTGTCGCGAACCTTCGCAATCCTCTCCACTTCAAAAGGAACTATCTGATCCAGCAGGTTCAATATAGAATCAGTTCTTTCCTTTAGATCTTTTTCGAGTAAAGCTCCTTCTTCCTCTCTGTACTTCGCACAAGAAGCAATGGCTTTGCGCAACAAGGAAGTGCATAATTCGTGATCCGCCGCACCTGGTTCATTTTCAGGATACACCAGAGCCTCGGGCATTTTGAGCAGTAGTGGAAGTAAAGAGTCTTTGTTTAAACCGTACTGATCGGCTACGGATTTCAGATCTTTATGATACTTACTCAGGGCCTCATAATTGAGCTCCGACAAGTTTTGGGTTGCTTCACTTTTTACCTGAACAATACACTCGATTTTACCTCTCTTCAGTCGTTCGGAGAGTTCTTTTCTGAAGGGCATTTCCAGATTTTTGAATTCCGAAGGGATGCGCAGGATGATGTCGCTTTGTTTGCTGTTGAGGGTTTTTACCTCAACCGAGAACGAGCGGTTTTCTGTAGAACCTTCGCTTCGTCCGAAGCCGGTCATGGAGTAGATCATATTCTCCGAATTGGCGGCAAAGGTAGTATAGTTTCGAGTTCGGAGTTCCCAGTCATGAGTTCGGAGTTTCGAGTTCGGAGTTCGGAGTACGGAGTTTCGAGTTCGGAGTTCGGAGTTCGGAGTACGGAGTTCGGAGTTCGGAGTTTGTCTATGCCTGATAGACGTTGACCGTTTTTTGAGTTTGTTTTAAGTCGT
>DNTB01000025.1:0-825 GCA_003499525.1 Flavobacteriales bacterium | reverse complement strand
AGTTCCGGGTTTGGAGTTCCGGATTTTGAGTTTTGAGTTTTGAGTGGTAGATTTAGGCATCATAATTATCTCTGGGTTCTTTAACAATGAATTTGGTGCCTTTGTAAGAAGTATTCTTCAAGTATTTGATCAAACCACCTATCATCCGGCTGATTTCAATGCAATGTTTCTTTAGTTCCAAAAATTGATTTTCCGAAATGTAGCCCTGAGATTCGGCAATATACAGCATCGACCTTATTTCCGCGGCACTGCCTTTTGCAATAGCAAGAAATTGAATGAACTCTTTATTACCACTTCGGTCAATGCCCTCCGAAATATTGTTCATAACAGAAATACTGGCTCTTCTGATTTGATCTTTCAAAGCATAGTCTCTCTCAAATCCATTTTGTTGGGTTAGTTCGTAAACATTCTGAGTGAGGGAAAAAGCATGCTTCCATACCTTCAAATCCTCAAATTTTTTTATCGTCATTTTTTTACATTTCAGTTTCGGGTTGCGAGTTCAAAGTTTCCAGTTTCGGGTTTCGAGTTTTGAGTTCCGGGTTTGGGGTTTTTCAATTGCGAGTTTTTTAGTTGCGGGTTGCGAGTTACCAATTTCCAGTTGCGGATTCATAGTTTCACAATATAACGTTCCTAAATATCAAACTTTGAACTCCGAACTCCGAACTCCAAACTCTATTCCCTCATCTCACGATTACTTTCTCTTCAAAGATCAATTGGTCTTTTTCCCACACCTGCACGAAATAAACTCCTGGAGGCTTGTCGAGCTGTAGGGTGACATTCTTTTGGTAGGTGGTGTTTATAGCGTGGAGCTGTTTGCCGTTCAGG
>DNTB01000040.1 GCA_003499525.1 Flavobacteriales bacterium | reverse complement strand
TTTTAACATAGAATGCGGCAGCGGCGCTTATACCCTGATTCTGATTTGTGATGGAATGGCCGTGGATGCTAAAAACCTGATTATTAATTAAATTTACCACTATGTACAAGAAGATATTTCTGACAATATTGAGTTTGTTTCTTTACAAAGTCACCTTTGCGCAATGCGATGCTAATGCAGGGGCAGACGTACATCTTTGTCCTGCGGACAATGGAGTGGTCATGGGTGGCGTACCCACTGCCGTTAATGGCATTCCACCCTTTACCTATGAATGGGCAATGACACCCGTTTCAACAGGAATGACATCAAAACCATTCTTGTATGCATCAGACTTTCTTAACGATACAAGTATTGCGAACCCACAAATTGACTACTTAAGCAGTTTTATGGATTCTTCTCTGGTCTTTTTCTTAAAGATTACTGATAGCGTTGGCTGTCAGGCTTATGATACGGTGATCGTTACGGCCTCCTATTTCAATACAGGTTTGCTCGATTGGACATTTTCAATAAAACAGGGGGATTCAATTTTTCTAGACAAGGGAGCCAATATTAGCGGAGGCTATGACCCAATTACTTTCAGCTGGTCCCCTGTTCACGGACTCATTGATTCGAATCAGCCAGATAGTTTTTGGGCAAAGCCCGATACCACTATTTCTTATACACCAACCATTACCGATTCCAAGAATTGTCAGTTTACTGCAGGCCCGTATTACCATATTACGGTCATCCCTTTAGGAATAAAGGCAATCGACTGCCACAATTGCCCGATGATAGTTTATCCCAATCCTGTTACGGAAGTGTTGTTCTTTGATGTACCTGAAAAAGTTAACATCGTTAAAACCAGGATTGTAACTTTAAATGGAATTGAGGTTTTGGTACAATATGAAAACACTAAATCCCTACGGCTCGATTTTATTCCCGATGGAGTTTATCTATTGGAGGTACATACGACAGATCATAAGGTTCACTTATCTAAGATCATTAAGAAATCATAGTTAGGCTGTTCATTGTTCAGCCCGCCGATACCCCGTGATCCGTTTTGATAGCTGCAGGGAACTATCGGATCTTTCGTCTGGTAAAGACTACTTGAACCCTAAACTTTGATATAACAGCACATCACACCAATCGAGGGATAAATGCTGTTTAGAATCACCGAGTAAAGATGAAACCCTACTTTTGATAGTATCATATGATACTATTATGAACCCTCCATACAGTATTACTTCGCAGATTTTGCTGCTGGTTTCATCGATCTCGGAAAAGATTGGAAAAATCAATTCGGTTTTCCTGGAAAAGCCTTCTCCCAGATTAAGAAAGCAGAATAGGATTAAAACCATACATAATTCATTAAAAATTGAAGGAAATACCCTGACGGTAGAGCAAGTAACTGGTCTTATTGAAAACAAAAGAGTTCTTGGCCCCCAAAAGGACATACGGGAAGTGAGGAATGCTATAGAACTCTATGACAGATTTGAAAAGTACGATTGTACTTCAGAAAAATCTTTTCTAAGGGCTCATTCTGTTTTAATGTCTGGTCTTATAGATAATCCTGGAAGTTACCGTGATAAAAATGTTGGAATAGCGAAAGGAGGAAAATTGGCTCATGTAGCACCTCCATACCATCAGGTCAAAAGATTGATGAATGATTTATTCCAGTATGTGAAGGAAAGTGATGAGCCAGCTCTGATTAAAAGCTGCGTATTCCATTACGAAATGGAGTTCATTCACCCATTTGTAGATGGCAATGGACGTATGGGAAGGCTATGGCAGATGTTAATTCTGGCTTCTGAGCACAGTGTATTTGAATACATGTCCATTGAATCACTCATATATGAAGCTCAGAGCCAATACTACAGCGTACTCAGCGAATGTGATAAAAAAGGGAATTCGACCCTTTTTATTGAGTTTATGCTGGATATTATTGATAATTCACTTTCTGAACTTTTAACACAGAGTTCGTGGCCAAAGACAGGTGAGGAAAGGCTCGAGTATTTCTTGAATTTGCATGCTGGTTCGTTTTCAAGAAAGGATTATTTAAGTGTCTTTCGAAATATTTCTTCGGCAACAGCCAGTAGGGATCTGGTTAGTGGAGTTCGGAAAGGTATACTAAAAGCATCTGGCCGTCATAACAAAACCGTATACAGTAAGGCAAAGGGTTAAAAATGTTTATTGCCCCAGCTCTCTACTTCTTGTAAAAGTGAGCACGTCTCCGGAATCGGGCTTAAGTTCGAGTTGGTCGTTTTCGATGGAAAAAGAATAAAAAGACCGGGGTTTCCCTTCTTCGATAAACTGGATTTCGTTGCGATGTCCATGAACGTGATAAATACCTGCATTTCGGAGCGTATCCATACTCCACACATAGCGCTTATCCCATCGGATAAAGAGTACAGCAGAGTCTGATGTCCAAAACCCCATGAGTTGATCTCCTTCGGAAGCTGGAATTCTGTCTATCCGCTCCAAAAAGATATTCGTCTCCTGGCCTTCTTCAGCTCGGTACCAACTCATTTTGTCACCCTTTAAATCTACTTGAAAAGCATCGAATGGGTCCTTTAGGCCATTGGTATTTTCAATTTTGAGGAGCAATAGCTTTGCGTCATATTGCCACGTTCCAATAGAATGCTGCTGCCATCCGTTGCCGGATTCCTGGGTGCCATCATCATAAAACCGTACCCATCGGGCATTAGGTGTCATTTCCTGATCACCTACTTCAACCCGCGTTATCGTCCAGAGACCAGATAGTTTACTCTTAGTTGAGGGTTCACAAGAAGTGAAGGTTAGTGAGAGTGATGTCATGAAAACTACCGAAATTAGAGTCAATTGTTTTATGCGCATAGAATTAATATTTTTGTGCGTATAACTATAATCTATGGACGCGAAACTAAATATCAAGTTGGATAAAGACATTATTGAGCGAGCCAAAAAATATGCAGCATCCAGAAAAATGAGCTTATCCCGAATTATCGAAGCTTATCTGAGCACAATAACAGCTAAAGATAAAAGTGAAATAGAGATATCTCCATTTGTGTGTTCGCTATCTTCAGATTTAAACGTACCCGCCGAGTTGGATGCTCGTGATGCGCATCGAAATTACAATGAGCAGAAGCATTTATGAGACATCGACTCTACCTGGATGCAAATGTTGTTGTTGACCTATTGGCCCAACGCCAGCCATTTTACTCTCATATTGCCAGAATAGCAACTCTAGCTGATACAGGTAAATTGGAGTTGATATTATCGCCTTTATCGGTGGGCATTGTTTCTTATATTCTATCCAAATACGAAAAACCAAGTCAGGTTATTAATAAACTAAATAGGTTTATGATAATTTGTACCATAGCCACTATGGATAATGATACTGTGATGAAGGCGCTAAATTCTGAGTTTTCTGATTTTGAAGATGCTATGCAGCATTATTGCGCCATCTCAGCTAAGTGTTCAGTAATCATTACTCGGAATGGCCGTGATTTTATTAAATCTGATTTACCTGTAATGACACCAAAGGAGTTTCTTGCCACACATAGCTAGTCAATGAAAACGGCGTTAAGATTTACTTTTTATTTCAGTATAATTAACTCACCGCTTGATATAGACCGATCACCTTCGTACCTCCAGATATAGAGTCCATTAGACAAAGGTGAGATATCAATATTACTTTTATAAGATTGAATATCAATGATATAGACTATTTTTCCGAGGGTGTTGTAGATGAAAAATCTTCCTTTTTCAGCAGTGTTAAGGCTTATAAAATCTCTGGCAGGATTTGGAAATAGTTGAATGTCATTTTTATCTGGCTTGCTGGTAGCGGTAATATTCTGATAAACCCGTACATAGTCCACCTCCATTTCGCTCTCTACGAAGTTTGGATCGATGGGCCAAAAAGTGCCGCCCATAGCCACATTCAAGATGATAAACTGAGGGTCGTCAAAAGGCCAGGTGGCCGCGTTTTTTATTGGTGGATTGTACGTGTAGTAGAGTTCATCATCTATCAGGAATGAAATCTCATTCGGTGACCAATTCATAGAATAGACATGAAATGAATCGCTTACCGTTTCCGCAATTATGGTGTTCGTGTTAATGGTTGCTCCATGGCTCGAAAGGGTATGCGTACTGCCGTGAATAACATCGGGATAATTACCCCAATGCTCCATGATGTCGATCTCGCCGCAGTCCGGCCACGGAAGCGTAGATGGATGCCAATGATTTCCGATGCTGGTGCCCAGCATCCAAATAGCAGGCCAGGTGCCATCGCCTTGTGGGAGTTTGGCTCGGACATCAATTCTTCCATACGTAAAGTTGAAATTGGAATTGAGCCGAGCAGAAGTATAGTCCAGGGTTAATCCATAAGCAGTGTAAGTCTCGCTTTTTGCTACAATCTTTAGTGTTCCATTCGAGACATAAGCATTATCTAATCGGTTTGTATAATGCTGTGATTCGCCGTTGTGCCATCCCCAGGAATTCGGAGGTACCACTTCGCTGAACCATTCGTTGGTATCTACCGCACCGGTATAATTAAATTCTTCCGCGTACACCAGGTCATCATAAATTACATCCAGACTGTGTGCGGAAGCATAATTGGGATAGGTAATGTTGTCGAAAAAATAACTACCCGAACTTGATACACCTCCATTTACGAAAATGACCAATTTGTAATACGAACCCGAAGCATTTATTGTAGTTCCGGTACCGGAAATTCTCGCTTGTGAGAAATCAAAGGAAACGGTATTCCATCCGGTTCCATTTACTGTTTCTGTTACCTCAACATCGGTGTTGTTATTGTCCTCAAGTTTGACCAATACTGTATTAGATGGGGTATTGCTGTAGAATTCCAGCGTTATGATTTTATCTATGTCGAGAAGAACCTTACTGGGAACATCGATGTAGGCTCCTTCCCAAACCCCTCCGGTATTTACGAGTCTGCCTGCTGGATTGGTGGCGTTTGTAGGGTCCACATCAAAAGAGAATACCGTGCCACCAAAACCATAAAACTCATGATGCACTGAGGTGAAATCTAGGGTAGTTTGTTGAGCCAGACTTGTAAGGCTCAGAAGTACAAATAAAAGTAAAAATCTGATAATCATACACTTAACTAAATGGGTAGCACAAAGTTACCGATCTTATCTTTCCATTTCTCGTGAAAATGTCATAACTCAAATTTGCGGGTATTTGTAATTGGTCGAGCCTGATATTTTGACGGTTTTGATCTTCAATTTCAATGAATTGGTTTTCATCGAAACGGTACTTGATGAGCACACCGCAATACGTAAAAGCCATCTCATTTTTTTGAATGATGCTTTTGCGGGTATCACCACGGGCATCGATGTAGTTGAACTCTTTTTCCTTTTCCAGTAATTCTTCTTTATGAAAGAAAAACGGATTGAAAACGATCTGACCTTTTTCAACCTGAAGTCCGAGTTCGGCCCAACGGTTGAGGATATCTTCTTTAACCTGACCGGTCATTCCAGGTTGCTGTGCTCCTTCATCGGCTGGGGTATGCGAGTAGGCATCGGTTGGGAAAGCCCCGTAAACATCCGGAGTTTTGTTAAATCCTATACCGGCTCTTATTTCATAGTAATGATCGATGAGCGTTCCCAAAATTCTTTTATCCGCATTTTGTTTTTCAGCACGGATGAGGTTTTCCTGAACAGCGAGGAGCAGCTTACTCACCATATGCCAATAGATACTTCCGAGTCCTTCGTAGCCGTAAAAAGTTCCTGACCTACCGGTAAAAGATTTATGATCGAAGATGGCTTCAAACTCATCAAGAACCATCCTTTCTTCTTTCTCAGCCAATGGGGCATATTGAGTGTCTTTTAGTTTTTTAATAATTGTTTTCAAATCCTCTGCATTGTGAAGATCTCCGATGAAGTGAACTTTCCCATTCTTGCTTGATTCAAACACGCTGTGGTCACCATCGGCCAGCATGGCTTGCAAGAGTTTGCTCTTTTGCACGAAATCTTTTGAGAGGGTGTTCTTTTCGATAAATGGAGCCAATTCTCGGTTGGGATAGAGCATATAGCTGTACTGATCCGGGCGGAACATGGAGCTCGACTTGAGGTTATCCAGCAATTGATGTGCTTCATATGGCTCAAGAATTCCCGAACTCAACGCAGCCACCTGACCTTCCAGCATTTCATATAGATGTCCAACTTCTATTCCTTCATCTTTTTTTAGGAGGAGATTGTAGGCGTGATATAGGCCGTCTTTCCTTTGACTGTCCCGCAGCGTTTTGTCGATCAGTATAAGAGCCATGTCTATGAATGCGACCACTTTTGCGGAGTTCATTGTTGTCTTTTCTCCTTTGAAGCCATTATATGCTGCATTTCGAAAGGCCTCACCAGCCTTACCGAGTGCGGTAACGACTTCCAGTCGCTCCGTTGGGTTAAGGATGTCTTTTTGTGTAGCCCTGGCAAATTGTTCTGATACTGCACTCAATAAATGGGTCAGTTCCTGATGGACTGTAAGCTGTTCCTTCGTTGATTTGGAGAACAGATCTTTGACAAAAACCATAAATCGACGCACGTAGTGCAGTGTAATCATACTCAAACCGTTGCCTACGAGAGCATTATTGGCATCGTTCCACTCAGGACGTTGCGTATTGAGCCATATACCGCCATCGGGCACAAAGTTGTAGAGTTTGGTCAATAAGGTGATGAGTAGCTTTTCTGAAAGAGTTACGTAAACCAATTTATCGGTGCTATCCCAGAGATATTGACCGTCCGTGCCCAATTCGGAGATACGGTGTGTGATGAGGGCGTTTAGATCGTCATTGAAATCTATGGTGTCATATGGGTTTTCCAGAATGTCCTCAAAGGGTTTGATCTCATAAGGCACGCGGGCGAAAACAAAGCTTTCTTCATGCAACATTTCATGGAGCATGCCCGGAAAATGCCGCTCTGCGTGTTCCAGAAGCTTTTGCAGATAAATGATTTGATGGTCTCCCCAATATCCGATATACGACCAGGGGTCGTCTGGCTCTATCGTTTCCCAGTCGATTCCGTTTTTCATAATTCGGTAGGGATTGTAACCGTCGGCTGTGGAGGCATTCAGGAATTTTGAAATCATTGGTTTAATAAATTCCGGATAGGCATAGGCCAGAGCTTCCCAGTTTTGGAAAATATCTCTCCAGTTTCCTTCGTAGTCGTAGATGTTATTGCCGGATTGGTCTTTTACCTTGATATTGAAGTAGTTCCACGGGCGACTGGGGTCTCCGTGTCTTCTGCTAAATGTAAGAGGTAGGTATTCGTCACAAATTCTACTTAGATCGGCATCATCTTGCTGCGCCACTTTGCTGCTGAATTCCTGATGCTGAATTCGTTCTGGTAATGAACTCAGAAAATTCCAGTGTTTTTGGAAAGTTTTATGATTTCGAATCGCAATGTATTTCTTGAGATCATCGCGTTCCAGGGCATATTGCAACGGAAACAAGCCCCCTCGCATAATGTTGAAAAGGACATTGGAAAAATGCCGGCCAGTACAAAGCTCATCTGCTCCAATTTGAAGGCCGTCTGCGAGACCTACGAATTGAATCAAATCCGAAGTTCCACGCTCAATGTCCTCGAGCACTTCTTTGATCAGATTAGGATTGTGCTGAAGGTTATGGCTCAGATCGATAACTCGTGCGGTGCTTTGGGCCAACTCGGCAACCGTGATCCAATGATGTACTTTGTCCGACGAAAGATCGACAATACCGCAGGTATAGAAGGCCCCCTGCTGTGCTTTGATGAATTCTTCGGACTTAGGGTTAAGTCCATACCGAAAATCTTCTACCTGATTATTGGATAGGAGATACTCACAGTTCTCCAGACCTTTGCTCCATACAGTAGTTGCTTTGAGCGCCTCGCTGGGTTCCGCGCGGTCGACGATCATTGAACTTAGGGCAAATATTCCAAGGCCAGCTTCCTTGATCAATTCATTTTTCTTGTAGGCGTCAACAAGGGTACTTCGGATATTTTGGAGTTCGTTCCCTACCCCCCAGGGAATGATGTTCCTGATTCCGTCGAGAATTTCAACCGTTCTAGTCTCATTAGTGTGATTTTCAATCTCTGAGAGTTTAACAAAACCAAATTTGGGAGAGAAGGTCCATTCGTATCGAAAGGTCAATTCTAAATCGAGATTGCTCTCTTCAAAAAGGACTTTGTTTCCTGCTTTATTTTTATAGAGATTCCGGCGAATACGGTACATTCCGCCATATCGAACGGAAAAGGGTTCCCAAAGAAAGCGCTCTTTCCCAGCTTTCAGACGAATTACGGTTTTACTTCCGGTATGATCTGGGTTATCCATGATCTTGTCGTCAGTGTAGTATGGGAATAGCACCGTTTCCGGATTTACACGGCCGGCAGATATACCACCGTTGCTTGCAAGGAATAGCCATTGGTCGGTACTGCTTACAACGGTCATGAAAAAAGGAGACATTTGATCGAATCCTGAAATTCTATAGTAGTTGTCTCCCCGCAGCTGAACGTATTCGCCAGAAATTTCTTCCGACTCTCTAATGAGTTCTTTATTGGCCACTAATAAATGGTGATTCATCAATTTTGGTTCTTATTATCATAGTTTGTAATGATTTGGTATCTATTCGATAAACCGGACTATTCTCGTCATGCACAACGCGGTAGGTCATGGGTTTGTTGGTGGTATTTAAAACGACCAACACTTCGCTGGAATCGTCTGAATTCATAAAGTGAGTTACCATAAGATCATCGCTGGAAGCGGTCCAATGTAATCGGTATGCTCCCGGGCGCACAAATTTGCTGAAATGTGCCATGATGTAGTAGAGTGGGGTGAAATAAACCTCATCAGTTTCCGGTTTGACGAGAACAGGAGCAATGCACCAGTTTTTAGCATGATTTGGCCCTCCTTTATCATCCAATACCATATTCCAGTCTATCCAGCCTTCGACATGGTTATTCATACAGCCGATAATATCTCTGGCATATCGAAATGCAGGAACATATTTTGGATGGAAATGCTTGTTTTCTTCCTCAGCCCAATCCCAACCCCAATCCGTTGCTTCTTTTTTCCAATACCACTCGTCATCCTGCCAGTGTGGTATCTCTGCATCGATACATCCCTCAGTTTCAATTATATGTTTGTCGGGAGCCAAAGTATGAGTGCGCTGCAGTGATTCCGGGAAGTAATCATAAGTGCTGTTGTACCAATGTACTGCAGTTCCGTATATATGAGGGAGTAATCCAGTGTCATTGAGCAGAGCCTCGGCCCATTCAACCAGTTCTTTCCCCCGGTTTTGATCGTACATCAGCAGTTTGATATTGAGGCTGTCTTTCAATAATTGAGGTGCAAGATGGTTTTTAGTAAAATCTGCCATTTCTTCAGGGGTATAGTGCATACTCTCCCAGTTTGAATTATTCCCGAGGGGCTCATTTTCAACGGTAAATGCCCAGATATCAATTCCTTCTTTTCTGTATGCCTGAGCATATTTTGAAAAGAAAAGTGCCCATGTTGGGTAGTATTCTGGCAACAGTTTGCCTCCAAACCAGGCGTTGTTGTCCTTCATCCATGGTGGTGCCGTCCATGGACTGGCAACAAGTTTGAACCCATTCTCACTCATTTCCTGAGCCGATTTTATCATTGGAATGAGATCATCGCGATCTTCGTCAATGGAAAAGTGAATCAATTGAGTGTCTCCCGGAACGGAGTCGTATGAATAGGGGTGCAAGGAAAAGTCACAACTATTGAAATGAGTCCGGCACAAGGAATAATTGGCACCTTCTGCGGAGAAATAGGCTTTGAGAATTAGATCCCGATTCTGCGGGCTCATTTGATTGAGCAGATAAGCGGACGACTCGGTAAAAGCTCCCCCAAATCCTGTTATTTGTTGAAATGCAGAATCATAACCAATCTTAATGACGACGGAAGGTTCTTCAGTCACGGAGTCCATAGGTGCGAGTTTGTCCCCATTAGCACTGGTTTGATAGACCTCATAATCGTAGTGCATATCGCAACTGAAAAGAGAAATTGTTAGGAGCACTGCTCCAAAAAGGGCAACCCTATTGTAGCTCATAAACACGCACATAATCCAATATGAATTCATGACTATTCCAGGTGGAATCAATTCCTTCGGCACCGCCCCAGCCCCCTCCTACAGCGAGGTTCAGGATGATGTTTTGAGGCTGGAAGAAAGGCCATTCGCGCTCATCCGCTGTTTTGTCATAAGTGTAGTAGTGCTCTCCGTCCAGAAAGGCTTCTATTCTATCGGGGTACCACTCTACGCCATAGGTATGAAATTCGTTATGCATATTTTCTACCTCGATAACACTGCTGATCTGATTACCGATTTTGAAGTAGTAAGCAGGTGTATGACAGGTGGCATGATTGTAGCCTTTTCCGGTTTCGTCCTCAATCTCATACCCCACACATTCGAGCACATCGATTTCGCCGCAATAAGGCCACGACAGCTCATCCCGATAGATGTCTCCCAGCAACCAGCCCGCAGCCCATGTTCCTCTACCGACCGGAACTTTTGCTCTGAATTCGATTTTCCCATACAGAAACGAGACCTTTCCCTGAGTGGTCAGTCGGGCCGATGACCAAAGATGGCCATCATCATTTTGATGAGCCTGAATGATGAGATTTCCTCCTTCCCGGCGTGCATTTTTCAGCTTTCTATCCGTGTAGTACTGGGGTTCGAAATTGCCCCATCCCCAGTTACCAACATTGTATGACCATTTGGTAGAATCAGGCAGTCCTTCCCCATCGAATTCATCGCTCCATTTCAACTTCCATTCGGAGCCCTCCATATTTTGAGTCAGAGACGTTGGGGTTAACCGATGAGGAAACATGAGTTCGAGGGCAATACTGTCAATGAAAACTTCGTCTTGAGAGGCGTGAAGCTTCATCGGGTGATTGCCTTTTGCTAAAGGAGAACCGTCCACAAAAACTGCTTTGCCTTCTGAGTTAAGCGCTACCATTCCTGTTATGTTGTAGGTACGGTCATCCTTGTTATCAATATGGTCTTCCAACCAAATTGAACCGGAATCTGACGAACCGAAAACCTTAACCTTATACCGGCCTGTTTCGGGGATATTGATGCTAAACTTTGCAGATCTTCCGGGCATGAGATGCAGTGCGCCATTTGAAATTTTCATCTCTTTATCTGTCTGTGCAAAGAATTGTGCTGGAAGCACTAACTCTGTATTAAAACCCTGTTTATCAGAAGTTTGTGATTTTTCTGATGGGGTATTGCATGAGTAGATACCGAGAAGGACCACCACTACAAGAACTCTTGTTTTCTTCATTTTCCTGAATTTAGCCAACCAATTGAGCCTCCAGTTCTTCCAGTGTTTTTCCTTTGGTTTCCGGAATGACTCTAAGAATAAAAATCAAACCCAACAGGGCAAATACTCCATAGATCATAAATGTGGTAGAGCTACCTAGAACGTCGAGTTCCCAGGGGAAAACCCATTGAACCAGAAAGCTGACTGCTGAATTTATCAGCCCTACAAAGGAGATGGCCACACCTCTGATCGTATTAGGAAATAATTCTGAGAAGAGCACCCACATTACTGGACCCAGTGAGATGGCAAATGAGGCGACAAACCCCAATATTGAGATGAGTATTAACCAGGAGTTCATCGTAATGGAGGCCTGAGTTAGTTCTGACTTGTAAGTATTGGCTTTGTCTTTTCCAAGTGCGCCCTGCATGGCCTCTTTGAAGGCCACATCGCTGGTATAAGTTTTATCTATTACCGGTGCCAGTTGCACGCGGTCAATCTCTTGTGGAAGGTCAATGATAGATTTCGGTGTAAGGGTATAGGTTGCCGTCCCAAAACCATAGGATAATAGAGACATTGCGACAACAATACCGCTAACTCCTATGATCAACAAAGGTTTGCGACCAAACTTGTCGATGATGAGCATGGCCAACACTGTAAATACCAAATTCACCAGTCCAACCAGAATGGCCTGTACAAAGGATGCATCTGTACCAATTCCGCTCTGTTCAAAAATCATAGGGGCATAGAAAAAAACGGAGTTTATACCGGTTATCTGCTGGAGAATAGCTACTACAACTCCAATGGTCAGTACGAGTTTTAGAGATGGATGAAGTAAATCTTTAAAAGTCGAAGTTTCCTGATCGGTTTCCAGACTTTTCTTGATTTGCACCACTTGTTTTTCTGCGGCATTAGCTGATGAAAACTGCTTCATGGTTTCAAGAGCCTCGTCGAGTTGACCTTTCATGATTAACCAGCGTGGACTTCTCGGAACAAAAAATAAACCCAGGAAATATAGTATTGCCGGTAGTGTTTCCAACCCGAGCATCCAGCGCCAATTGTATTCATCAAATTTGAGTGCTATGGCCCAATTAGCATCACTTTTTCCAAACCGGAGTATCAAATAATTGGTAAAAAATGCCAGCGATATTCCGATGACGATATTGAGCTGATTGAAAGAGACCATTCTACCCCTTATTTCCGGAGGAGAAATTTCAGCGATATACATAGGAGCAAGGATCAGGGATGCTCCGACGCCAAATCCGCCTATCATTCTGGCTATTACGAGAAAAAGAAAGCTAGGAGCCATGGCAGAACCAATGGCACTAATAGCGTAGAGTATTGCAGCATAACGAAGCACTCTTCTTCTTCCAATCCTGTCGCTCAATGGACCTGCAACCAACATGGCCAGGGTCGCGGTGAGCGTGAGCGATGCAACGGACCAGCCTAATTCAAGCTTTGTAAGGTTGAATTGAGGTTCTATAAACTTAACTACTCCGGAAATTACCGAGGCATCGAAACCCATGAGTAATCCTCCGAGTGCCACGATGAGGGCTACCATCGTGACAAAAGCACTTTTACTTTTCATGTGAGCATATTTGAGTTATTGAAGAGGTATGTATTCAAAGTTTCGAATTACCATTTCATGGCGCAGCCCGCTTTTCGGTGCCTGTCCGTTCAGAAGCCAGAAATTCATCCGGGCATTGGTAGTTGGACCAGGTGCGGGGATAATCAGGGAATCACTCCAGATACCGTTTTCGAATTTCGATACGGAGTCGTTACTTAAATCGAAAGTCCAGTAACCTATGGGATCTCCATTGCCGTATTCACTTCCGGGCCAACTCTCCCAGGTAATTAGGGTATCGGTCCAGGTAAAAGCATGCGTTGATACGCCTACCCAGGCATTGTTGGGAACATCTGGCCTGTATTTTCTGTCGGGATACTCAATTCCAAAATCTGTTGGTTGAACGGCATATTGAAGTGCCGTAAACGCATCCCGACGATTGAAATAAGAAAACTCGATATCTACCTCACTGTTGGCCTGTTCCTGAAAAGTGGTGTTATCCCAGGTAAAGAGCCCCAGAACCACAACGGAATCAATATCTACAGGATTACCTTCAATGGTAAAAATGTAGGTTCCATATCCCGTATTGTCATGGCAGATAACTTCCGTTGCTTTCCAAACACTGTCCCTTTCGGTAATGGTAAGATGGAGGTATCCCTTTTCATCTACCCATACATCATTTGGATGGTTGGAAAAAAAGTTAGGGCCGGGTCCGAATAATTGATCTCCGAATTTGATATCCCACTTTCTGCCTGCGAAGGTGAGCACATCCCCATCCCGGTTATTAAAAACCGGTTCGGACTGTTCGCAGGATATGGCTATAACCAAACCCCAGAGGGCCAGTAGCGTGTAAGAAATTTTGTTCTTGATCATATCAGTTCTCATTTTGTTTGGGAATGATATACAGTTCGCCCCACAAAGCTGGATTTTTGTAGAACTGGTCGTTGTTTTGGTTGTTCCAGCGATCCTGACGATAGCGACTTTCTTTGTCACCATGATCGACGGCGGTTTCCATTCCGTAGACTATCCCTTCCTGTGGAGGTGGAATGCCTAACTCCGAAAAGCTCAGGCTTCCTTCGAAAATATAACCGTCAGCTGTTTTACGGGTTGCGGTTTCCTCGTTGGATAGTGCTTTCTCACCCATCCAATCCCAAACTTCTACTTTGTCACCGAGGGCAAAGCCAATATGCTGGTCAGTAGTCTTGTAATAAGATACACGTTGATTGGTGCTCGATCGGGAAGAAAAGGCGATTTCAAAACAGTCGCCATTCCAGATATCACGACCAGTTTTAGTGTTTTGGAGCGGGTCTTCATCCTTCGTCATTAAAGCGAAGCAGATTTTATCTCCCACAATGGCCATATGTACTCGATTATCCCTGAATAAGAGGGGTGGAGTATTCCATATAGCATCAGTAGTATCACCATCTGCTATGAATCCATCAGCATCAAGTTGAACGATGTTTGCTCTTTTTCGGAATCCACCAGAGTAGGGTACAAGTCGTATTTCGTCGATATCTACTTCTCCATCTGCTTCAAGTTGGAACAGAAGCTGCTTGATATTGCTGATATCGGCGTCCTGATCCATCCAATCAAATTCTGAAATTGGAATCTCTACGCGGGTCCATTCTGTGGTTACTTTTTCTGCTTTGATGGCATTAGAGCTCATGCCGACCCATGCCTGAGCACCGGTAAAATCTTCAAATGCTACAGCCCAGGGAAGCACTTCTCGCTCGCCCTCTATCATGCGCACATGAAATTCAAGTGCGCCCGTATAGCGTATTTCGGACAGGTCTTTTCCGGTCCAGTTGTCCCATCCAAACCCGATTCCTAGCCAGGGGCACCCTTCGAGTGTTTTGTTCCACTTTAATCGCATACCGAGGTCACCCCGATAGGCAGCCTCAGGAATGGCCTTCACCGTTATGCACCGGGTAACATCGGTTGCCCAGGCTTCGGATGTGATATAGTCAGTGTATATCTCACTAGACGTAAAGAATAAGGTATCATTCGTGCTGTTATTATCTATGTAAAGTTGGTTTTGCTTAAAACTCACACAGGAAAGCATGAGCAGTACGCTTACAACCAATAGGATGCCTAAGTTGTATAGAATTCTCATGGATTTAGGGCTTCAAACTCAGTAAACATCATATAATCCATAAGGGTCTGAGAGTACCCTGATGTAGGATCTGCAAGAAATAGTAGCCGTATGCTGATTAATTTCTGCGGTTCAAAAACTCCATTACCAGAAGGAGGTGCGGGGATACCATTTACCAGTGGAGTGCCGAGGTCCTCGTAGAGGGTAGAAATAAGTTGCCAACCGTCTTCCATATCTGTTCCTCTTATTTCATACAAGTACAGATCTTCGATTAGTCCACCATTGGCATCTCTATCAATTGTACCGTTTATATTATCATCTTCATAAAACTCAACAATGATGATGTTATTTGTAATACCTTCAGGTTTATTGAACATCACATTATGGAATACGCGCCCTGGATCTTGATCCAGAGGAAAATGAGTGACATCATATGCAGAAGCAGGGAACTCAATCAACCCGATAAGGAAGTCGAAATCTACCCTTCCTCCCATATCGTAGTAGTGATTCTTTTCGCCAGCTGTAATGTCTTCAACGATATTGAAAGTCATATTCGCCCCGCTTTGGACAAACTCTTCCCAACCGGGGTTCTTCCCATTCTCGAAATCAGCTACCACAAAGCCTTCATTTTCTTTCAAACCGGTTACGATTAAAGGTTGAATATCTGCACTAAACGAATCGGCCTGAATCATAAGCGTTGCCACACAGGCCTCTTGCTTGAACATTGGAAGGTTGGTAGTGCTTCCATCCCAAACACCGTTGGATGCATCAATAAAATTGGATTTACCGCTTAGAATTTTTGTGGCTCCGCTGTTCTGCCCTACGATGTGGATTTCCCAGTCGACCTGCTTGTTAAACATTGCGCTAAACTCTAAGGTTTGACCTGCACCGAAGTCGGCCCGCTGTCCGGAAACCTGAAACGGTTCAATTATTTCCAGTGGAGCAAACAAATCATTCAGATTTGGTCCAAGTGTGTCGGAATCCCTTTCGCAGCTTATGAAAAGGACAAATATGATGAGTAAACGAAAGATGTTTTTCATAACTGTTTTCATTAAAATTTCATAGCGAAGATCAAGTTCCACGAATCGATCTTATAATTCTGTGTTGCTTCCAGGCTGTCTTCCCAGTTGAATGTGAGATACATGAGGCTTAGTTTTATTTCCTCGGAGAATCCGTACTGCAGTCCGGCACCGTAGAGGTCTTCCTGATAGTCAATATTGTAGCGGTTGTAGTCGATGATTTGAGAGTAGACATCGCGCTCTGCCAGCATTTCGTTACCTACTGTCGTCCAGTTTCGGTATTCTCCGATTAAGTCCAAATCGCCAAAGAGGGTAACCAGAACGTTGGCTACGAAGTAGTTGGTCTTGAGGTCTACCTCTTCGAAAGTTTGTTCTCCATTTCTTGTGGTATTCTGCATGCCGTAGCGCCCGGATATCCAGAGATCCCGGTCCTTTAGGCCCAACATTTGAGCGATGCCTAATTTCAGCATTGCACTTCCGGTCATATAGTCTCTAAGTGCGGTGGTACCCTCACCAACAATATCATTGAGGTATTCTCCATCGAGGGATAATTCCCAACGCTTGTTCTTGTCGGCATAGTTTGCAAGCAATGAAAATCCTCTTCGGTTTGGAGTTGCTCTGCCGAATGGTGTGACATTATCATACCGGGGGTCATAATTCATAAGCCCTTCCTGAATTTGGGTATTGTACAAAGACGCATCCCGATATAAGTCATACATATTTATGTTTCTCAGCACTTGATCATTGCCGATTCGATCATAGGCCAATGGGTAAGAGTCGTAGTTAACCTGAATGGTTTGTGCTCCGGCACTGCGGAAGTTTTGTCCAACTTCACGGTAGCCCGCGGTTATATCAATACCTATTTCTTCCCATGCTGCCTTTAGGCTTACATCATAAAAGAAGTCGTTCAGCTCCGGAGCCTCCTCCGAGCCTTTCCATCTCAATGATGAATTTCCCGTTTCGAGTGCCAGATTCAGTTTGGTTTTACCGAATGTATTCATCACTTCAGCGGAAAAGGAATAGACCGGATTGCTCATATGAACTGTACTATTGCTTGTGCCAGCGAAGTCATAGAGGCTGGCAAACTGTGCGCCCAGGTTCAGGTATTTTCCTTGTTTTAGCACGACACTGCCGCCGCTGTAGAGTCGGTCATCCTGGGTACCTCCATCAAAAGGACGTATTCTTGTTGTGAAAAGGTTGAAATCCATCTCCTTAATAAAGCTCTTGAATTCAAGCGCAAAATCTACTGCTGCTCCTTGTTGTCGCCAGGATTGGTCAGGATAGTAGAACAGGTCGTATTGCACCTGCTCTTGAGAAATGCCCGTAAGAAGTCCCTTATTTTTATTAATCAGGCCGACGTTATTTTGGAAGGTATAGGAGGACAACTTATAGTTAATATCTCCCAGTTCATATTTTAGAAATCCGCCGATAATGCCCTGAATGTAGAGCTGACGCAGATCTAACGTAACGCCAGACCCCCAGAATCCTCCATAATCATTTCGGACCCGAACCATACTTTGAATAAGGATTTTATCACTCGGTTGTATGTTTACCCCAAGATCGACCAGGGCATGGCCACTTTGTGTTTTTCGAGCAGTTGTCGTATCGCTCTCACTTTGGTTATCAAAATCATCGCCATAAAGAATACCCCGGGCTGCTCCACTTACCCAGATTTTCTTTTGTTTTTGCTGTCCAAACGCACTTAGCGCTGCAACGATGAAAACTGTGGCAAAAAGCCATTTATTTATTGATTTCATTAGAAAAATACTTTGAGTTCAACCATTGATTCCTGTCCGCTGAATTGATCAAGACTGAAGCTTGTATCTTCAAATTCAAACCAGCGGTGACGCAGGAACAGACCTGCATTTCTACTGAGATTTATATCTAATCCAACGCCCCATCCGTATCCGGTTTGATTCAGCGGTCGGAATGTTTCATTGTCTAGTTCGGTAGCGTAATTGCCCAGCACCCGTTCATACCCAAGATAAGTATTGATAAACAACGGCTTGGCAACCTGATAATAAAGTTCGACTTCCGTATTATATTGACGTATATAGGCATCTTCTGAAAAAGGAGGAAGGATTGATAAATCGGGTTGAGCAGTATTGTACCGACCTAAAAAGAACACGAAGAAATTTCGGTACGCCAACTTCGTACGGTATTTACCATGCAATTCCAGTTGATTAAATTTGATGGTATTGGTTTCTGCCCCAACCGTGTAATCCGTTAAAACAACTTCTTGATAGGCATCTCGGTAAACCTTATCATATCGCCCATATGGACCTACGTTTTGTGGAAAAGTCCATCTCCAGAAGCGCGACCTTGTGAGCTGGTTCACGAAATGTGAAAATGTGATTCGGTTTGGAATAATGGATGTTAAATCATTAATATCCTGAAAAGCTGTTATTTCAGAAGAGACTCCATAGCCGATGGACCACTTAACCGGACCGAAATTGACATCTGTATTTATCTCAACGCCGGTTCTGTTGTTCGTCATTTGACCTATACCTACCATAGAACTGGCAAAAGGAATCAGCACATTCGCACTTTGCACCCCGTCATCAGCGGGCTGGTCAACCGCACGCGCTTCAAGAATGGAGGTATTCCAGAAAAGAGCATTGTTATTGACCACATACGGACTTATTCTGTAGTAGTGAAGTTCAATGGGAATTTTTGTGAGCTTTTCGGAAGAAAACAACCGCACATTTATGGCTTCACCCCACGGATAATCTGAAACAGGACTGCGGTAAGTGCCCAACCCGACTTCTGCTTGAAGGGTAAGTTCTCTCCAGGTGGTACGACCCTCGAGGGTGAAGATATTGAATCCCACCTCTTCTGTATTCAAACTGTCCACCCAGGTTGTATTGTTGAGGGTGTTAAAGGCTAAGAAATCATTGTTCTTGAAGGTCTTTTTGATCTGCCCTCCATAATTGATATTGGGTATTGTCATAAAGCCACCGGCGATTTCCGTTTTTCCGTACATTCCGGCGAAACTCCATCCTCCCGGCAGATTCAGCCCTTCCAAAATGACGCCCTGTATGGCCCTCTCACCAAATCTTAAATCCTGATAAGCACCCCCTAATTCGTACATCTGATTGTAGCGAACACCAACTTGCTTTCCGATAGGGTCCCACGGATTTCGTTCGTACATCATAAATCGGTTATATCCGGTAAAACCCTGAAGGGTGAGATCACTCATTGAGAACCAGTGAATACCTCCAACTCTAATGTTAAATGTTCCGTATTCTGTTAAGTACGAACCGTAGAGATTCAATCCCAAATTAAGACCCATATTAGCACCGAGTCGTGCTCCAGAAAGCGGATCCCAAACCGGAGGGAGGTCTTGCGTGGGTATCTGGCCGTTGTATGCAGGGTTTATTCGACCGGCCAGGAACTGGAAGGCGTACAAATCAAATCCCCAGGACACTTTCTTACTGGGCCTTCCGGAAATATTGACCAAAAAATTTGGTAACTGACTGTCGTCACCAATGAAAAGAGTATTTCTTCTGGTAACTGCTCCCGAGTTTGCATCCAGTATATAAGGTTGATTCATGTACAGGTGAGTGGCAAAGAACCGATAAAAGCCATTCGCTTTAATCTGGTAAAGTTCACCTGGTTTTTCTTTGGGGAAGAAACCTCTTCTCCAGTCCAGAATGTCCGTGCTGTCTGTCGTCTGTCCTCTGGCCAGGTGCACTAGCCCGGAAAGAAACAGCATAGCGGTGATAAGTTTCAGTTTATGAAAACACATACCATAGCATTATTATTAATCCCACCAGCAATGCGCTAAGGGACAGGTTTAACTTTTCCAGGGTGACCAAACCAGCAGTTCGCTGAAAAATAAGGTTTGAATCTACCTGATAGTCAGATTTATATATTGAGCTTACTCCTATTAGAACCAAGCTGCTGAGCACAAAAAGGAAAACGGCGAAATGGAGGAAATTCATGTCAATAAACCATGAGAATACCACCGGAAAAGATGGATTGCTCAATTCAAGAATGAGCCTTAATCCACCTACTATCGCTCCAAAGATGAGGGCGTACTTCGCACCTTTCGCATTTATTTTTTTGTAGAATAACCCTAAAAGAAACACCGCTGCAATAGGTGGGGAGATGTAAGATTGAATGCTTTGCAGTTTTTGAAAAAGACCGCCATCCAGTATTCTTAGAAAAGGTATCCAGGCCAGACCTAATATGACTAATAGTCCTGTAGCGATCTGCCCTATTCTAACCAACTTTTTTTCTGATGTATCAGGAAAATACTTCTTGTAGATATCAATGGTAAAAAGCGTAGAGCAAGAGTTGAATACAGAGGAAAGAGAACTCATTAATGCGGCAAGAAGACCAGCCACGACAAGACCTCTTACCCCGATTGGTAATAGTTGAAGCGTCATGACAGGCAATGCTGCGTCATAAACGGTTTCACCATTCTCCACAGGAAAGGTTAATACCGGATTGGCTCCGGTGCTGAGTGCATAGGCGAGAACTCCGGGCAGGACAAAAATGAACATGGGCAGTAGTTTAAGATAGCCCGCGAAAATGGTTCCCTTCCGGGCTTCCTGGATATTTTTTGCTGCCAGCACTCTCTGCACAATAAACTGGTCAGTGCACCAATACCAAACTCCCAAAATCGGGGCCCCAAAGAGAATTCCAGTCCATGGAAAAGCACTATCATTTGAATCTCGCCAGAGGTTTAAGTAAGAAGCATCGACCGTGTGTGATAGATTTTCCCATCCACCGAGCGCCTGAAAACCATAATAAGTAACGGCCAGAGAACCGCCCAACAAGATGAACATTTGTATCATATCAGTGTAAACCACGGCCTTGAGCCCTCCGAAGATGGTGTATAGCCCTGTGGCAACCACTACGACTATAGCACCTGTCCAAAAATCGATTCCGAGTAAAGCCGTAAATATGATTCCGCCAGCTGCGATGGTTACGGAAATCTTGGTGAGAACGTATCCAATAATGCTAACCCAGGATAAATAACCTCTTGACCAGGCATCGTATCTCTTTTCCAGAAATTCCGGCATGGTGAATACCCCACTTCTCAAATAAAACGGAACAAAAAGCCAGCCTAGTAAGAGCAACATAAATGCAGCAATGATTTCGAACTGTGCCGCCGGAAAATCTCCCGAAGCCCCGGCTCCGGCCAGTCCAACAAGATGTTCTGAACCTATATTGGATGCGAACAGCGATGCGCCAACAATGAACCAGCCCATATTCCGTCCGCCTAGAAAATATTGTGCGGAAGCTTTCTCCGATGATTTCTTGCGGTCTCTTAGGATCAATATACCTGCAATGGCGAATACCAGGAGAAAGTATCCAATCACAACGATAAAGTCAACTGTATGGAGACCGGAATGATTCAACTCAGTTATGGATTCGGTGTGAGTTGTAATTCTTGTTTTTTGAACCTGATAGCCTTAGCCGGGGGATCATCCTTTGTTCGGGGCTCTACATAAAAAGGAATATTTGCATAAGCTGTTCTTTTACCAGAGTCCTGGATAAAAACAAACAACCTGTAGCCTCCTTCTGTCTCAGGCGCGACTATCTCAGCTGATTCTTTTTTTCGGCTTCTAAAGGTTCCCAATATGGGTTGAATAGCACTTTCGAAGTCCCCACCGGCCTTTGTGTCCGAACTCTCCGGATAGATCAACCATTTAATACTGAGCCGGTCGCCATCACGATCGCTATAACTGACGTTGGCGAGGTAGCTATCGCCGGACTTTAATCTGATGTTATCATTAGCTGTCCTGCTGTCTAAGGTGAGCGAGGAAATACTTGGAGAATAATTGGGCACTGAATCTACTTCCCGCCAGGCTTTATAGAGTTCATCCAGAGGTTCTGTAGGGTCGCCTTCCTGAGTAAACAGTCCATACCATGTGGATGTGGTTTCCTGCTTTTGCCCCCATAGAAACACATAAGACCCGATGCATTTACCCTTGTTGGCGGCAATATAGTCCTGGTATCGCATGCGATATGAAGCGGCTTTTTCGGTGCTGGTTTGCTCTACTGGTGCTCCCCAGGTAGTGGAGGGCACTTCCCAATGTCCATTCGGACCCCATTCTGATATAATGTAAGGTCCTTCCCAGCCGTACCTTTTGATTTGATCTGGTACCTTTCCAATATCTCCATAGGTATTAATTCCATAAATGTCGATGTCCGGGGCACGCCTCATAACCTCCTGAACTTCCATAGAATCAATTCCGGCCGTTACCGTTGAGGTCGGGTGATTGGGATCTAATCTATGCACCATCGCAGCTATATCCTGAATAGCATCCCATACCTTAGTGTTGGAATAAAAGAGGTCTACTTCATTTCCTATTCCCCACAGCAGGAGATTTGGATGATCCTTGTACTTCATAACCACTTGAGTAAAGTTTTCAAGTTGTTTTTGTACTGCAGCTTCGTCGTTGTAGTCAAAACCGTGACGCTCATGCTGAACCCAAAGACCAAGCATTACGGTCAAATCATGTTTTGCAGCTAGTTCAAGTGCCTCATCAGCTTCATCCACCCCCCAGGTTCTTATGGAATTACCGCCTAGGTAAATTAATTGATCTATCTGGGTTTTGCCTCCGGCCCCTTTGATATAATAAGGCTTACCATCTCGGTAGAGACTATATCCATCCTCGGTTTCCCGAACCTCCACTTTTATGGCCTGGGAAAACCCCGTAGTTAAAAGAAAAAATACTGATAGTGTAAGGAGTAGTACTTTTTTCATAGGCTAAATTTCAAAATTGCTACCTTTAGATTTTAACTCTGAGTACCTCTTGAGGTCGAAGGAATATAGCTTTCCTGGCCTGTGCGGAACATTCTTCTGGTATTCATCGCAGTCTATGAGCACATCCATACTCAACATGCGTTTACGGAAATTAGCCTTGTCGAAACTTACTCCGAGCAGACCTTCGTACAAAGCCTGTAATTCCCCCAAGGTGAATTTGCTCGGAAGAAGTTCAAACCCAACCGGTTGTTTCCCAACCTGTTCTCGTAATATTCTGAGAGCATCCGTAAGTATTTGATTGTGGTCAAATGCTAATTGGGGTATGTTGTCCGCATCAACCCAATATATGCCATCTGCCCATGCAGCTGCGTGGGGGTCGTGTTTGGCAATATCGATAATCGCATAGAATCCGGTGGTAATGACCCTTCCAGCTGGATGGCGATCTACCTGTCCGTAGGTTTTGGTTTGTTCTAAAAAAAGACTGTCAATTTCAGTAAGATCCCTTAGAACCCGATTAGCAGCCGATTCTATGTTCTCATTAGGATAAACCAAATCTCCTGGCAAAGCCCATTTTCCCAAATAAGGCTTGGCACCGCGCTTAATAAGGAGAACTTTCAACTTGTTTTCGTGGTATCCAAAAACTACACAATCCACGGACAGACCGAACTGGAAGAATTTTTCGTAGGGGATTTCATAGTAAGGTATAGCAAAACCTTCCCGATTTACACTTTCCTTATATAACTCCTTCATTGTGCCTCTTTAGAACGCTTCTCAAATGTAGTAAAAAAAATCTTTTTGGTATAAAGTACCATAAGTGTCAACAGAACACTTTATCTGAACACCTAAATATCAGCTAATTAAGTGAGTTTTGAATTATGTTTTGGTGAAATAGACTAAAACCACTACATTTGGGGTTGATCAATATTGATGGTATATGAATAGAATATTACTCCCTCTCTTTCTATTTCCATTTATTCTCTTCGGGCAAACTTTCAACGTTACTTTTCAAGTTGATATGAATGACTATACCGGGTCTTTTACAACTCCGGAAGTAAATGGTCAATTCAACAGTTGGTGCGGTAACTGCGCACCAATGAGCGATCCCGATGGGGATAATATCTGGGAATTAGTCATACCTCTTTCAGCGGGCACTTATGAATACAAGTTTTCGGCTGATAACTGGAATATTCAGGAGAATCTCCTTCCCGGAACACCCTGTACCCAATCAGGCGGTGGATTTACCAACCGCATAATTACGGTTAGTGGAGATATTGTCTTACCTGCGGTTTGTTGGGAATCATGTGATCCTTGTACCGGAACTCCAACTTCCGCCAATGTTTCATTTCAGGTGGATATGTCCGATTATACTGGTCCGGCTTTTAGCCAGGTCAATCTCAATGGCACCTTCAATAACTGGTGTGGATCCTGCGCCGTGATGACGGACCCTGATGGCGATAATATTTATGAATTGACGGTTAACCTTCCGACGCTTGATACAGCTGAATACAAATTCACTTTAGATGGCTTCGCAGTAGAAGAAACGCTGACTCCGGGGTCAACCTGCACCAAAACGGTAGGTCTGTTCACCAATAGAATTGTGTACCCTGCAGCCGATAGCACTCTTCCTGCGGTATGCTGGGAATCGTGCGATCCGTGTGGCGGAGCGCCAACCAATGTTGACCTCACCTTTAGGGTAGATATGCGAGAGTACACCGGTCCAGCGTACTCCGAAGTAAACCTTAACGGCACTTTTAATAACTGGTGCGGTAACTGCGCAGTGATGTCAGACCCGGATGGAGACACCATTTATGAACTGACGGTAACGCTTCCAGCTATGGATTCCATTGAATATAAATACACGCTGGATGGATTTACCGTAGAGGAAACTTTAACGGTTGGAGACCCTTGCACATATACGACAGGAAGCTTTACCAATAGAGTCTATGTGCCGACCATAACTGAAACCCTGGCTCCGGTGTGCTGGGAATCCTGTGATCCATGCAGCAGTCTTCCCGACTCTGTTGATGTTACCTTTAAAGTGGATATGACGAATTATACTGATCCTTTCAATGTGGTAAACCTGAACGGAACCTTCAATGGATGGTGTGGTGGCTGCGCAGTGATGACCGATGGAGATGGAGATAATGTATACGAGTTAACGGTCAAGATTCCAAGAGGAGATACTTCAGAATATAAGTATGCTTTAGATGACACATTATTTGAAACGCTTTCAGCAGGCTCTTCCTGCACCAAAACAATCGGTTCTTTTACCAATAGGTTTGTCGTGCCTTTTGCTAATGAAACACTGGATGAAGTGTGTTGGGAGTCTTGCGATCCCTGTATTACCGGGCCAGATTCGGCCGATATTACATTCAGGGTTGATATGACTGACTTCACAGGCACATTCAATACGGTAAATCTGAACGGAACGTTCAACGGATGGTGCGGTGGATGTGCTCCCATGAATGATGACGATGGCGATAATATTTACGAATTAACCATCAGGCTATTGGAAGGTACTGAAATAGAGTATAAATACGCGGTGGACGATACCATATTTGAAACACTGTTTGCTGGGCTTCCTTGTACCAAAACGTCGGGGAACTTCACAAATAGAGTTTTCACTCCGACAGGTGATGAAGTGTTGCCTTTGGTTTGTTGGGAAACTTGTCAGCCTTGTGGCTCGGTCAATCCGTTCAATAGAGTTACTTTCCGTTTGGACATGTCTGAATATCCAGGATCTTTTACCACTCCTGAGGTGAATGGCCCATGGACGGGATGGTGTGGAAATTGTACGCCTATGAGTGACCCTGATGGAGACAATATTTGGGAAGTTGAAGTGCCTTTCTCTGATACTATTACTGAAATTGAGTTCAAATTCTCTCACGATAACTGGTCCGGAGAAGAGGACTTGAGTGCGGCAGGTGCGGCTTGTACTAAATCTGAAAACGGGTTTACAAATAGATACACGCAGATTTCTTCGGATACAGTTTTACCTGCATATTGCTGGGAACAATGCTACGGTTGTGACGAGATCGCTGAGGTGACGTTCAGGGTGGATATGTCGGAATATGCTTCAACCTTCACTAATGTCTATCTCAGCGGTCAGTTCAATGATTGGTGTGCCGATTGCGCTTTAATGACCGATGATAACAGTGATGGAATATTTGAATTGACGACAATTTTGCTTGTTGGTCAGGAAGTTGAATACAAATTCCAATTAGATCAATGGAATGTGGAAGAATCGCTCACTGCCGGTTCGCCCTGCACGAAAACTACAGGCGGATTCACCAACAGAGTGCTTACTCCTCAGGGAGATTCTGTATTAACCGCAGTATGCTGGGAGTCTTGTGAAAGATGTGCTTCCTCGCCGGACGAATCAAGAATAACCTTTAGGGTCAATATGAGTAACTACAAGGGGTCATACAGTATGGTTAACCTAAATGGTGAGTTTAATAGTTGGTGTGGCTCATGTGATGTGATGACCGATGACGATGGTGATAATATTTATGAAATCACCAAGGTGCTCACCAATTTTGATACGATTGAGTACAAGTTTACCCTTGATGGGTGGACCGTAGATGAGCAACTAACGGAAGGGCCATGCACTACTACAAGGTCTCAATTCATCAACAGGTTTGTATATCCTACTCAAAATGAAGTGCTTCCGGCATATCAATGGGAGTCTTGCCTCGAGTGGCCGGTTGGTTTTAATGATATCAATTGGGTTCGAGAACTTGTTGTATTCCCAAATCCAACTGAAGGAAGTATCACCCTGAGTGGAGAATTGCAAAATTTTGAAGAAATGACCTGGGATGTAAGAGATATTCAGGGTCGATTGATACTGAGCGGACTCGAACAGGTTAGAGAGTTAAATAAAAACATCGACATCAGTTTTATGGAGAATGGGATTTACATCCTTTCAATCCAAACCGGCTCTGGAAATTGGACTGAGCGCATTGTACTGAATAGATAGTTGGATTTTTAGACACAAAGTCTCACTGCTCAAGGCAGTGAGACTTTTTTAGTTAGTAAGTAATAGTATGCATCATAAATAAGCATTGTTTTAGAATAAATAAACCGTTAAAAATGAAAAGAATCCTTACACTTTTATTGCTCTGGCCTTTTTTAAGTATGGCACAGATGCAAATAGACCTTCCTATAACATGGGATGATCCAGCAGTGGATTACACCGTTGTTGATTTTGGAAACAACGTCTCTTCCGTAGTTGTGGACCCTACTAATCCTTCGAATTTTGTTCTGCAGTCCACGAAGACTGATTCTGCAGCAACATGGGCAGGCACAACTCTCGGTAATCAGTCCTTGGCTAACCCGATTCCTTTTGCATCAGGCAATACGATAATTAAGGTAGTAGTTTGGTCTCCGGATGCGAATATACCTGTGAGATTGAAAGCTGAAGATCATACCGACGCTGGGATATCGGTAGAAACTCAGGTAAACACTACGGTTGCAGGTGCATGGGATACATTAGTATTTGACTTTTCAAACCCAGCTCCTGGAACCGCGCCGATTAACTTCGCAAATACATACGACATGCTCTCCATCTTTTACAACTTTGATACTGATGGAGCCACCGCAGGTTCAAAAACTTATTACTGCGATTTGGTAGAGTTTGATACCACTGCTCAACCACCGCAAACAGGACCTTTGTATTGTAATGAAGAGGTTACACATTTGGGTATTCCTGCAGAGATTCCCTCAACTATCTTCCTTACCATAGCGAACAATGGCCCCAACTCCATGATCGTTGAAATTGAATCCGCAGATGCTGATACCGTTGATTTTCTTTTAGTCAACAATGGCAGCGGAGCCGTTATTTCTCCCGAAGATTTTTCAGTTCCTGGTAAGATTAGCAGAACTCTAACGTGGGCAGTTCCGCCAGCTACAGTCGATTTGAATGTGCTCTGGAGCAAAGTTTCTTTTCCCGGTAACTGGCAACTAAGCCCTACTGATGTGACTGTACCTTTCACAGATACCTGCGGAGCACCTTTACCTGTAACTTATAATGTTACCTTCAAGGTAAACATGAATAGCTATACGGGCACCTATACTACTCCTGAAGTTAATGGAGATTTCAATGGATGGTGCGGAGGATGTGCTCCAATGTCCGATATAGATGGTGATAACGTTTGGGAACTAACGGTTCCTATTTCAGCCGATTCTATTGAATTCAAATATGCTTACGACAACTGGGCCGGGCAGGAGAACCTGACACCTGGTGATCCCTGTACAAAAACAACAAGCGGATTCACAAACCGATTTATCGTTTTAACCGGCGATACAGTTTTACCGGCCTATTGCTGGGATTCATGTTCTGTGTGTTCAACACCACCCCCAACGGTATATAATGTGACCTTCCAGGTAGATATGAACAGCTATACTGGAACTTATATCACACCTGAAGTAAATGGAGATTTTAATGGATGGTGCGGAGGTTGTGCTCCAATGTTTGATCCGGATGGAAATAACCTATGGGAACTTACAGTTCCAATAGCTGCCGATTCTATCGAGTTTAAGTTCGCCTATGATAACTGGACCGGTCAGGAAAACCTTACACCGGGTGACCCCTGTACAAAAACAAGTGGTGGATTTACCAATAGGTTTGTAGTTTTAACTGGTGATACCGTTCTTCCAGCGTACTGCTGGGATTCGTGTTCAGTTTGTTCAAACCCTCCACCGACAACTCATAATGTAACCTTCCAGGTGGACATGTCGCATTATACAGGACCTGCATATACTGATGTGAATCTCAATGGAGAGTTCAACGGTTGGTGTGGTGCATGTGCGGTTATGACAGACATGAACAATGACGACATTTACGAATTGACCATTCCTGTTGTAGAAAATGACACCGTGGAGTATAAATTCACACTCGATGGATGGACTGTGGATGAGCAGCTTATGGCGGGTATGCCTTGTGTGGTGACAACCGGAGGATTTACCAACAGGTACATTTACATTTCGGGCGATACAACTCTTCCACCAGTTTGTTGGGAGTCTTGTGATACATGTTCAGGTGTTCCACCAACAGGCCCTCTATATTGTAATGAAGAGGTAACTCACCTTGGACTACCGGCAGAAATTCCTTCTAAAATTTACCTCACAATTGCGAATACAGGACCGAACAGTATGATTGTAGAAATAGAATCATTCGATGCCGATACTGTGGACTTCTTATTGGTAAATAACGGAAGCGGGGCAACAATTTCACCAGAGGACTTTTCGGTACCTGGCAAAATCAGTAGAACGTTGACATGGACCACACCTCCGGCAACCGTAGACCTTAACGTGCTATGGAGCAAAGTAAGTTTCGCGGGTAACTGGCAGCTGAATCCAACGGATGTCACTGTTCCATTTACAGATACTTGTGGCCCAATACCACCGGCAACTTATAATGTGACTTTCCAGGTGGACATGAACAGTTATACAGGAACATTTACAACACCCGAAGTCAATGGAGACTTCAACGGATGGTGTGGAGGCTGTGCACCAATGGCGGATCCTGATGGAAATGGAATTTGGGAATTAACCGTTCCGATCATGGCAGATAGCATTGAGTTCAAATATGCTTACGACAATTGGACAGGTCAGGAGAATTTGACTCCAGGTGATCCTTGTACAAAAACTACCGGTGGATTTACCAACAGGTTTATTTTACTTACAGGTGATACAGTTCTTCCTGCATATTGTTGGGATTCATGTTCTACTTGTGGGTCGACTCCACCGGTAACTCGAAATGTAACTTTCCAGGTAGACATGTCTCAATACACCGGAGGTCCTTATACCGATGTAAACCTCAATGGAACCTTCAACGGATGGTGTGGAGGTTGTGCCCTGATGACGGATGCCAACAATGATGACATCTATGAGATCACCGTACCGCTGAATGAAGGAGATTCAATCGAATACAAATTCACACTTGACGGTTGGAATGTGGATGAGCAGCTCATGCCAGGAATGCCATGTGTGATTACAGATGGTACATTTACAAATAGATTTTTGGTTGTACCCTCCTCTGATACCATGTTGTCCGCGGTTTGCTGGGAATCTTGTGATACCTGTGCCTCTACACCGCCGTCGACCTACAATGTGACTTTTAGAGTCGATATGAGTCAGTACGGTGGAACCTACACTACCCCCGAGGTCAATGGCGACTTCAACGGATGGTGTGGCGGTTGTGCTCCAATGGCTGATCCTGATGGTGATAGTATTTGGGAGCTTGTAGTTCCAATTACCGCGGACAGTATTGAGTTCAAGTATGCCTACGACAACTGGACAGGACAAGAAAATTTAACTCCAGGTACGCCGTGTACAAAAACGAGCAGTGGATTTACCAACAGGTTTGTTGTTCTTACAGGTGATACAGTTCTTCCGGCATATTGCTGGGAGTCCTGCGACTCATGCAGCTCAACACCTCCGGCCACATATGACGTGACCTTCCAGGTAGATCTGTCCGACTACGCGGGTTCATATGGTGTAGTAAACCTAAACGGAACCTTCAACGGATGGTGCGGTGGATGTGCCGTGATGACAGATGTGAATAATGATACCATTTTTGAACTTACCGTTCCGTTGAATGCAGGTGATACTGCTGAGTATAAATTCACACTGGATGGATGGACTGTTGATGAAACACTCATGCCAGGAATGCCATGTGTAGTTACTACCGGTGGATTCACCAACCGTTTTTTGGTACCTACGGCTGATACTACCTTGCCTCCGGTATGCTGGGAATCCTGCGCTCCGTGTGACAGCTTGGTACCCACAGCTCTGGTAACCTTCCAGGTAGACCTGTCTCAATATGGTGGTGGAGCATACACCGATGTAAACCTCAACGGAACCTTCAACGGATGGTGCGGAGGTTGTGCAGTAATGACGGATGCCAATAACGACAGTATCTATGAATTGACCGTGCCTCTTGATATCGGTGTTGAGGTCGAGTATAAGTTCACTCTGGACGGCTGGAACGTGGACGAGCAACTGATGCAGGGAATGCCTTGTACAAAAACAACAGGTGGATTTACCAATAGGGTTTACACTCCGACTTCGGATACAACCTTACTACCGGTGTGTTGGGAATCTTGCGATACATGTTTCGTAGTTAGCACAGGCACTGAGATTGGATTGAATTCTATAGAGATTTTCCCAAATCCAACCACAGGATTGGTTCAGATTACAGGTAACCTGAATGCTTCTGATGAGGTACGCGTAACCATTACAGATTCAAGAGGAGCTCAACTATACCAGAGAGTGAATCAACGAAGAGATATCAATCAAACACTCGATTTGAGCGACTTTGATAGCGGTATTTACTTCATAACAATCGGAACATCTAATGATGTGATTACAAGAAGAATACTGCTTGCGAAATAGTAAGTGTATAATCAAGTATAGAAAGCCCGGTCGCGAAAGCGGCGGGGCTTTTTTTATGCCCAAAATTGAATGAGAGTTACCAATCCGGTTTAAGAACTGCCGTAAATGCCCAACTCCGTCACGCAGTAGTAAGGGGTAAGTTTACCAGATTTCCGGAAAATCATACCAAATATAGATTCATTCCCTCCAAATACCGGAAGTGGTTTGCTGAAATTGTTTTTTCCTTATACCCTTGTGACTAATATCACCAAATAATACAATCCATACAATCTAAAACTATGCTACGATCTCTCTCTCTCTCTCTCTCTCTCTCTCTGGTTTTATTGACGTTTAGCGGTTTCAGCCAGACAGATCAAGACCCTCCCGGAGATTTTTATCCCGAACCTTATGAACCTTCCGAAACATGGTTAACCGGGGGTAATCAGGCTAAATGGGAAAACGGCAATCAGTTTTTAGGCACTACCGATAACGCTCCTATAATTTTTAAGACGAACGGTGCTCAGAGAATGATATTAAAATCGAACGGCCGATTTGGTTTTAACACAGCGAATCCGACGACTATGTTTCATGTGAACTCAGCTTCACTTTTCGGAGACGATATGCAGATATCAGGATTATTAACAGTATATGGAAATTATATTTCAGAGGGTTATATAGATGCTGGGGGCTTTATTAAATCGAGATCATTATTGAGTGGGCAACGGATAGCTTCTGAAAGCACCTATTCAATAGGATCGCGAATAGCATTAGAAAATAGGTTTAATAATCTTGCCTTAAACCCCAATTCGGATTTTTCCGGCGTATCCGTCACAGGAGATCTTGTCTCTGATTCAGAAATACAGGGATTAAAAATCACTAGTGGAAGCACTTAC
>DNTB01000087.1 GCA_003499525.1 Flavobacteriales bacterium | reverse complement strand
TGCCAGTCAAACGCTCTAGCCAGCTGAGCTATGGCCCCAAAATGACGGCAAAAGTAAAACTTATTTGATTAATGCAATACCCTGATAACCAAGCTAAAAGCCGATTCGGATATTCTCTTTCATCGTGACGATAAAGGCATCGTGAAAACCGGCATTGCGCATTTCATTTAGCCTCTGTGTTGCTACCTGTCGGTCCTGAAACTCACCCGTCATAACCCGGGTAAAATTGTCCTGACCTGATATAACTTTCTTTTCCTGTACATTGTCGAAAACCTCCATTTTAAAAGGTTTCAGAAAAGCACCGATCTGCACACTGATGTACGTTTTTTCTTCATGTCGGCGCTCATCGTCATCTTTTTGATGTTGTTGAGCAATGAGGATATCCAGTTCGGCCAACATTTTCTCAGGCTCTGGGTCATTGGGTTTGAGTTCGTGGGCTACATCGTAGTAGCCGCGGGCATACTCATATTCTTCAAGCGCAACTAACCCAGCACCGTAGGTCATCGACTTATTATATGCCGCGTCAATGGTCAACTGTTGGTCTTCCACCTGATTTCGCAGGTATCTTGGAAGCGTATCGATTTTGTTAACTACGAACCTCTGTCGAGCCGGTGAATACACCATTTTGCCCTGAACAATTTCTTCCAGGCCTTCCTCTACCGGAACCATTTCCAATGTTATTTCCGCGATCTCATAGTCCTCAATGTAAGGATAGTCGAAAGAATTGAAGAAGATTTCTTTAACTACATACCCGTCTTTTTCTGCACGTAGTTTGTATGATCCATCGTCAGGTTGAATTACGAACTCCATTCCTGCTTTGGGAGAAATGAAATCCATTACTTCCTGCTCATTAAGTGTGAGTAAGAAAGAAACATCTTTTACCTTTTTGTCTTCCGGAGAACGGGCGTGTATGACAACATTGACCACTTTGTTTTGCCCAAACGCTTCCATTCCGCCCTTTGCGAACAGTGTTATGGCGATGAAAAGAAGAAACTTAGAATATTTAGGAAGCATGAGCATATTTCAGAGAAGACTCAGGTAATCGTTTATAATTCAAAAATACCATGTCAAAAATTGCGAGCAAGATTAAGAATAAATTACTTCAACTTTGTATTGTTAGTTACGCAACATTTTTAAATTCTTCCCTTAAGCGGCCAAGATAGCCAATAAATATTATACTCAAATTGGTATGAAATCATGCTCTACAGGCACTTTTTTATCCAACACAAGTTTTACACATCATTTTGACCCACAGAGTGTTGCCATAATTTCCAGGGGGCAGTTTTCAGCTCATTTTACTTTTAGTGCTTCAGGCGAAACCTACTTTGCAAAGTGCAAGAAAAAGGGTCAGGATACATTTGAAAAGGAAGCAAATGGACTGAAATATCTTAGAAATCAGTCCGAGTTTCTAATCCCTGAGGTTAAAGAAGTGGTGAAAAACTCTGCATTTAGCGGAATCATAATGGAGTACATTCATACAGATTCATTTACCCCTAAAGTTTCAGAATTCTTCGGACAGTTTCTTGCCGGATTGCATTTATGTAAGTCCTCTTCCTTTGGATGGCATGAGGATAATTTTATTGGTGATTTACCGCAGGTCAACAATCCATCAGTTCATTGGGTTGAGTTTTTTGTGAATTTTCGTATCGAACCACTTTTCAATAAAGCGGCAGAACTCGGCTTACTGAATCCAACGGATTTTAGAATCTGGACCCGACTCCAAAGCAGATTAATGGGTCTTTTTCCCCGGGAAAAGCCCTCCTTAATTCACGGCGACCTATGGTCGGGCAATGCGCTTTGTTCTCATGGCCAACCCGCACTGATAGACCCCGCATGTTATTTTGGCTTTCGTGAAATGGATCTGGCGATGATGCACCTTTTTGGAGGATTCGATAAGATCGTTTTTGATGCTTATAATGACCGATACCCCCTGGAAAAGGATTGGAAAGAAAGAATTGACCTTTGTAACATTTACCCACTTTTGGTACACCTCATTTTGTTCGGTCGACCGTACTACCCTGCTTTAATTGGGGCTATGAAAAAGTATTTGTAATGAATTTGTTATCAGTAGAGGATTTAAGTCTTAATTATGGAGAAAAGGTTCTTTTTCGTTCCGTCGGATTCGGTCTGAATGAAGGAGAACGAATTGCTCTCGTGGGTAAAAACGGGACCGGAAAAACATCTCTGCTGGAAACTATCTCGGGAGATAGAGATGCGGAATCGGGTAGAGTAGTATACAGAAAAGGTATTCAGGTAGGGTATCTCGCTCAGGAAGATGTTTTGGAATCAGATATGACCATACTGGATGCGGTTTTAGACGACGCACAGGAGCCTTTTTCTACGATCAAACAATTTGAAGTGGCTCTTGCGGAAAATAATTCTCAAAGCATTCAGGAGCTTTCAGAGAAAATAGATCAGCTTAATGTATGGAATATTGAGCACCGCGTAAAGGAAGTACTGAGTAATTTAAAAATCGATCAGACTCATCAATCCACCAAAACCTTATCCGGAGGCCAGCGAAAAAGAATTGCTTTGGCCCGTCTGCTAATCCATAATCCTGATCTGATGATATTGGATGAACCTACCAATCACCTCGATCTGGAAATGATAAAGTGGTTAGAGTCTTACATCATGAGCAGCGCAAACGGACTGTTGCTTGTCTCCCACGACAGAACTTTTATTGATAATATCTGCAACCGAATCATTGAACTAGAGGACGGCTCAATCTTCAATTATAAAGGAGGCTACCAGTATTTTCTTTCCAAGAGGTCAGAGCGATTACAAAACGAAGAAACTCAGCGCGAGAAGGCGACCAATCTATTCAGAAAGGAGCTGGACTGGTATCGGCGTCAGCCCAAAGCAAGAGGTACAAAGTCCAAAAAACGGATGGAAGGAGTAGAGCAGCTTAAACAGAAATCGAAAAGGATTGTCGAATCTGAACTCCTCATTCCGGATATGCACGAACCCCGCCTTGGCAGCAAGATATTAGAGCTGCACAACGCCTCTAAAACGTTTGGCGACCGCACACTTTTTTCTAAGTTCGACTATAAATTCCTTCCCTCCGACCGGGTAGGTCTTATTGGTAATAATGGCTCAGGAAAATCTACTTTTATACGCTTATTGACCGGGGCCTTAGCAACCGATACCGGTAAGGTTGTTCATGGCGAAACATTGCAAATATCTCATTATCAGCAAGATGGGCTGAGGGTAGATGAAGGAAAAAGGGTTATTGACGTAGTAAAGGATATTGCAGAGGTATTTCCTTTAAAAAAGGGAAAACACCTTTCTGCAGCCCAAATGCTGGAGCTGTTTCTCTTTCCGAGAAACAAGCAAGGGGTTAGGGTTGACCAGCTCAGTGGTGGAGAAAAGAAAAGACTTCATCTCGTACAGATACTGATGAAAAACCCCAATTTTCTTATCCTCGATGAGCCTACCAATGACTTCGACCTCTTCACCATTCAGGTGCTGGAAGAGTTTCTGTATTCATTTAAAGGGTGTCTGGTGGTAGCCAGCCATGACCGTTATTTTTTGGATAGGATTGTGGATCATGTTTTTGTCTTTGGAGCCCCGCAGATAAAAGATTTTCCCGGAAATTACAGTCAATATGAGGCCTCAATTCGGCTTGCACCTAAACCGAAAGAAAGAACGGAACCGGGCAAACCCAAAGAGAAACGCGCGAGGGAAAAAACGAAACTAAGCTACCATGAGCAGCTCGAGTTTGACGGTCTTGAAGACGAAATTGAGCAGCTCAAAACCGAAAAGCTCCTGCTAGAGAAAAAACTGTCCGACGATTCTCAGCCACATGAGCGCATACAGCAAGCTGCCGAAAGGCTGAGCTCAGTTTTAGAACTTATTGACGAAAAGGAAATGAGATGGCTCGAACTATCAGAATACGCTTAAGTTGATGTGATACATCCGCTGTGCCTCGTTCCAGAGCCATTCCCTGTGATCCGGATGCGCAATACCGATCATAGCTTTTATTCGTTGGTGGATATTCTTGCCAAACAGATTGGCAACTCCCCACTCGGTAACTAAATAATGCACATGAGCCCGGGTGGTGACTACTCCCGCGCCCTGCTTTAAAAACGGCACAATTCTGCTGATTCCCTTATTCGTTTGAGAAGGCAGTGCGATTATGGGCTTCCCTCCTTCAGAAAGAGCCGCACCTCTGATATAGTCCATTTGTCCACCAACACCCGAGTATACTTTTGACCCAATCGTATCTGAACATACCTGTCCGGTAATGTCGACTTCGATGGCGCTGTTGATGGCTACTACTTTGGGGTTTGCCCGGATGTGAACTACGTCATTGACCCACTCAATGGCCGCCATGTAGAATAGAGGATTATCGTCAATGTAGTCATAGAGCCTTTGACTTCCCAGTGCAAATCCGGCTACTACCTTTCCAGGATGACTTACCTTGTCGACTCCATTGATGGCACCACTTTCGATTAAATCCAACACCCCGTCTGAAATCATTTCTGAGTGAATACCCAGATTTTTATGATGATGTAATTCTTTGAGTGCAGCATCTGGAATAGCTCCTATGCCCATCTGTAGTGTAGAACCGTCTTCTATAAGCTGAGAAATGTACTTGCCGATCTTCAAAACGCGATCGCTTAATGGAATTTGTTCTTTTTTGGCAAGCTCATCATCCACTTCCACAAAAGCATCGAGCTCAGAAATATGGATCAGGCCGTCTCCCATGCTTCTGGGCATGTTGCGATTAATTTGGGCAATAACATGTTCTGCACTATCAATGGCCGCCCGGGTCGCTTCTACAGAAACACCTAATGAGCAGAAACCGTGCTTGTCGGGAGGTGAAACAGTGATTAAAGCGACATCAAGCTTCATTATTCTCCTTCGAAATAACAAGGGGACTTCACTCAGAAATATGGGAACATAGGATGTATTTCCTTGCTCCTGAGTCTGCTTTCGCACGTTAGGGCCTACGAACAATGAGTTAAGCCGGAAGCTCTTTTCATATTTTAAATCGGTGTATGGTGCCTTTCCCTCAATATGCAGATGAACTATTTCAACATCGCGTAACTCTTCATGACGCTTGGTCATTGCGTCAATCAGGGTTTGAGGAGCGGCAGCAGCAGTATGAATGTAAACCCGGTCTCCGGACTTTATTATTTCAACTGCTTTTTCTGGTGAAACTGATGTATACATTATCTTATTTTACCCTTCTCCATTCCGTTGTCCGTCCAATCCAGCTAAAGCCTATGTAACCTCTCACTTTAAGCAGGTCCTGGCCATCAAGGGTCATTTCACAGCTGTATGTATTTCCACTTTCCGGGTCGTAGATTTCTCCGTCCTCCCACTCTTCATCGTCGAAAACGAAATCCATCAATAAAACCATTCCCTTGATTTTTCGGCTTCTTAGGCTTTCATCCGGGTTGTTTTTATCCAGTTTTTCAGTACCGTCTTCTTCGTAAGGCTCTTTGAGGCTGACTACCTTCCCAAAATACTTATCTCCCTTTTTGAAGATTTCAACCACTGATTTATCCTCATCGGTTTTCCATTTTCCAAGAATGTCATCTGCAGATACCTGGGCATTTACTGCAAGGAATGTGAAGCTGGCAATTAAAGAGAACAATATTTTCATAGAATTATTTTTGATGCCAAAATTATGGGGATAGACGAACTGAACTCGGATTTAATTGAAAAATATACGAATCATTTCCTTCTCCCCTCGATCAAATCAGCAGAAGTATTTTGGAAGAACCTAATATGCTCTACTATTCAGAACAATTGAGCTGCAAGACAGATGAGCATTTTGGGTATGGGATGCCCATTGTAACGTTCAATGACAAGCCCAATTTCAGCGTGTAGAAATTCTATTCTAAAGGTTAAAGTAGCATAGGAATCACTTTTGAAGCAGATTGTCCGCTTCAATGATTGCGGTCCATATACTCAGTTGGCCATCTTCATATCGTGTCCAAATCGGTCGAACCCGACCACCTACTACATCAATATTGATATAATCTCCGAAAAAAACTTGTTCTTCGGGTAGGAAAGGAGCAGCGCTGATTTTTGTGTTTTTATAGGTTTCTCCTCCATCAGTCGACACAGCGAGATAAACATCGGTTCGCTCATCAGTATAGGCCCTGCGATCGTAATAGAGGACATATACATATCCTGTACTGTCATCAACAGTCATCCATGGTAGAAATTGATGAGTATTAGTACCGTCGTCATTCACTAATTTGGCCTCTGACCAGGTTTCACCCCAATCGTCTGAAAACTTGGTAAAAACATTAGTATTATCAGGGCCTTCTCTCTGGTCTGACCAGCATAAGATTAACCTTCCTTTATGTGCTCCTGATCCTATCACCTTAAATGTTGGAAACCCATTACAGCGCATTATGCCGGGGATATTTTGATTCCATCCTCCAACCTGACGGGCAATGGCTTGTTCATTTTGATTCCATGTGGCTCCGCCGTCTTGGCTTCTATTTAACCAGAGCACACCGTCGAAAGCCCAAACCGCGTATAGATCATCTTGAAATCCATGAGTGGTGACAACACCTTCCGTTGTGCTGTCATCATCTAAACAATTACCTGCTTGTCGATTAAGTCTTATAGCAGCCGACCAGGTTTTTCCCTGATCTGTCGATTTTGAAAAGAGAACTACAGATGAATCTTCCGTTGACCTGCTATTATAAGCATCAAACTGAGTCCATGTTAAATAAACCTCATCTTTCTCAGGATTGTAACAGGCCCATTCTTTGTCCTGATCCTTTGGGGGGTTCAATCCTGCAAAGGAACCTCTGCTCCATCGCTTTGGATTTTTTTTCGATTTCTGGCAAACGATTCTGTCCAAGAAACTGTCATCAAAATAGGGGTTGCCCTCCGGTAAAGACAAATGAAAGTAGAGGAACCTGTTGTTTGCAATACTTATGATGCAAGGGTCTCCGTAGACTCCGTATCTGGACTTCATCATTTTCTTTTTCCAGGTTAAGCCACCGTCCTTTGAGTAGTAGAGACGATTGGTGTTGGAGCCACCTACGATTACCTCTGGATTGTCTCTGGAGATAGATATGGTGGGTTCATTTGGGCCACCAATACCTGACCCTTCATCAATCTTAATATTCAGAAATTGTTGGCCAATAGCACTCAGACTGAATAAGAAAATAATATTCAATGAGAAAACTTTCATGAAACTAAAATACTTCTGAATTCATCGAGTAGAATCGATGTTGCACCCCATATTTTATGACGATCTACTGGAATGTAAGGCACAACAATATTTACAGCATAAGAGTGAGTCTCGACGCCTCCATGCATGAAGTAGTTTTCCTGAAGCAGGTTTTTTAACGGCAGGAGTACAACACTCTTAACCTCATTCGAATAGTGATCCGGTAGAACGTTTTTGTTGAAAAGGCCGACAAAGGGTTGAACCAGAAAATTACTAGGGGGGATGTAGAGCGTTGAAAGCTGTCCTAATAGCTCAATATCTTCGGGTTGTATTCCTACTTCTTCATGAGTCTCGCGTAAAGCGGTTTCCAGAAGTGTATTATCACTTGGTTCTTTTCGCCCTCCTGGTAATCCAATTTGGCCAGAATGAACACCTCTGTATTCTGACCGCTGTATTAGAATGATATAGAAATCCTCCTGTAAATATGCTACTAATAAAAGAACAGCACTCTTTTTGTAATTGGTGTTATTAATTGTCTTTTTGGTTCGACTGCCTTTTCTAAAGGGTTCCAGATTGCTTTCAAACCCCTGATCGGGCGAATACCCCGTCATGGCCTTTCTAAGTTGAGGGATAAACTGTTTCTTATTCAGGATTATGGACATCAGTTTTGTCGAATTGTATTGCAGTTTAAAGATTAAATGGTGGATGAATTTTGATTTTCTATTCCATCAACATGGTTCATTTTTGAAAATATGAAAACCACATTCGGGATAATACTAATTAATTACTTATTATCTGGGACATTTGCGGCAAATTAGTGCTCAGATTTTTCTATAAGTTCGACCTGAAAAAATATGGCGAAGCAATTGCGTGTTTTAGGTTCTTCCACTTCAAGTCAGCTTTTTTGGCTTGCATTCATCTTTGTAGCTCTAATTGTTTCTTTCAACATTTATCAGTATTGGGTTATTTCAACCTTCTCTTCAAGGACAGATCAATCCATATCAAATGCTTTTCGATTAGAAATCTACAATGAAGAACTGGGCCAAAATATCATTTTCTTCGAATTAGCCGAAGAATTAGATGAGCGACAGATCTACAGAAGAAACATTGAGGCAATTCTTCGCAAAATGAGAACTATGGAGAGTTTTTCATGGCGAAATACGCGGAGTGACTTTGAAAAAGCAGAGTCATTAGGCCAGAAAGTACGGGGAACAATTGATGAGATTAAGACCTCAACTCAGGTTTATTTTCAAAGTAGAATGCTGGACTATATGATAGAGGGAGGTAAGGACCCCATTCTGCAGCAAATTGATCTGGAACGAAAAAGACTATCAAGTTATTTACACGAATCACAATTATTTGTAATCAATCAACAGCGTAGCGAAATAGAATCTCTAAGAAGGTTGTTCCAGTTTTCGGCGATTGCAATTGTACTTATTCTGTTGGTAGTTTTCTTTTTCATAACCCGACCTGCTCTGATGGCGCTTTCTTTACAACGTCGAGATCTTCTGGATACCCGGGGTAAACTGGATAGGACTAGGAATGAAGTTGAAAACCTTCGAATGCATGTTGAGGCATCCAAAAAGGAAAGCAAAAGGCAAACAGCAGCCATCGAAAAAATGAAAGAAACAGCGTTTTTATCTGTACAACAGCTTGAGCAGTCGAAGGCGGAGCTCAGAGAGTTTTTGTTTAATGCCGTGTCTCGGCTGAAAGCTCCTGTTAAATCGTTGCTAAACAGGCTAATATCGGATCAATTAAAAGCTGAAGAGGACTTTGATTTCTCCTCGTTTAAAAAGTTGTTATCGGAGTTGAATCAGGATATAAACGAGCTCATTCGAGCATCGGGCTTAGATGAGTATCGCATAGAATACACTAATGTTGATTTGAGCAGGTTGGCGAGTGAAATTATTGACGCATTGAATAAAAGTGAGCGTGTTATCATTCATGGTGCCTTACCCGCAATTGTTGGCAATGAGTATAAAATTCGATTGGTTATCAGCTCGTTAATTGAATTTTTGGAGGCTGAAAACCAAAATGTTCTCGAACTCAGTTCAGAAATCAATCGTCAGGGAGTAAAACTGAAATTTGCTGGAATTCCAAATCACAAACTGAGAGCTCTAGATAAGCTGCAATTCTTGGATGAAGACAGAAAAAGTGATGACCTTGATGAATTGGTTGTAGCGCGGGAGGTCTTATTGAGCTCCGGAGGAAAAATGAGTGTTGAAAAAAACAATCAAGGTAAACTGCAGCTTGTTTTAGAGCTGATTGACAAGAAAAAAGCCAGGTAGACCCTGGCTTTCTATTATCTTATCAGTGATATAGTCCCTTTGTATTCGTGGGTTTGAGTGTTCTCAGTTGCATCCCTGAGCACTATCCTCCAAACGTAGACTCCTACCGGGGCCATTTTATCACTTCCCATCATTTTACCGTCCCATGGAATATTTGGACTCTTACTCTCAAATATCATGGTGCCTTGTCTATTGTAGATCTGGAGGGTATACCCTTCAGAAGATACTCCAATACCCTGTGGGGCAAACACATCATTGAGTCCATCGCCGTCAGGTGTGAATGAGTTGGGTACATAGAAGTTAAATTCACTACTTATATGCAATATTCTGAAGGTTTCGTCCGTACAACCAAGAAGTGAGGCCACTTCAAGCGTTATGGTATAGTCTCCCGTATCAGGCAGGAAAATGAATTCGGGATTTTGATCCTCAGATGTACTTAACCCTCCGAAGTCCCATAACCAGGAAACCACTTCACCCTCACTTAAGTCTGTGAACACTACACGAGTATCAATATTGGTCACCTCATCAGGAGCCATATCAAATATGGCTTCCGGAGAAGGCTCTACTACAATGTAATCTTCTTTAACGATTGCATCTTCACAACCATCGGGAGATGTAACCTCTAACCTAACATCATACGATCCGGTCAATAAGCCCGCAATACGCGCGGTTTGTCCTACAGCACTTATCTCAGTGCCAATGGTCCACTTCGCTAATTGTACAGGTGTAGCCAGATTAATTAAAGTCACTTCAAATGGGGAACACCCAACATTTGTGTCTTCAACAAGGAAGTCCGCTTGCGGCTGAGGAAAGATATCTACAAACACTGATCCTGTTGTAGTCCCACATTCATTGCTCACCGTTACGGAATAGGTCGTGGGTTGTGTTGGGAAGGCTATTGGTCCCGCTGAGGTCGGATTGATCATGCTTGCAGAGGGAGACCAAACATATCCATATCCAGTACCTGTGCCTCCCGATGCATCAGCGAACAGAAGTACGGAGTCTCCCAGACAAATAATCTGATCATCTTCAGTTTCTATGTTAAGTGAATCGTGTAAAAGAATGGTTATGCTAGTAGGTGCCGAGGCACAACCACTACTATCTGTAACGAAAACAGTATACACGGTCATCGAATCTGTGGGGCAAACAAGATGTTGAGAAGTATCGGATAAACCTTCATTCCAATGATAGGTGTAGACATTATTACCACCAAACGCCGAAACGCCTATTGGGGTGCAGGTGAATGCACAAATGGTTTTAGCGGAATCATCCGGTGTTACAACAATCTGCGTTGGTTTGGAAAGAATCACTGTGGTGTCTCTCATGCACCGGTCTCCTGAGTCGATCACGAGTATTTCATAGATTCCGGCGTCAAGTCCGGTAAAAACCGGATTGAAGAAAAAGCTATTGCCGTTGTCTATACTATACCTGAGTGAACCGGTCCCTCCGGAAGAGAAAACCTGAATAACACCATCATTGCTACTATAGCAACTCGGATTTTGAAGGAGAAGAGAGTCAAACACGAGTGGATCGGGTTGATCAATATCAAATCCGGCTATATAATCGCAACCATTGGCATCAGTCACTGAGAGTTGGTATGATTTACCGGCACAGAGTAATAGTGATGTGGGTGTATTGCCCCCATATCCATTCCAGTCATAAGTGTATGGAGGTATTCCGCCGGTAACAATCGCTGAGGCTTGCCCTCCACAGGCATTATAACACGTATCGTTCTGAACATCCATAGTAACAAGAAGTTCGGGGGGTTCATCAACAAAAACAGCCCTGGCTTTTACAGCACATTCAGCTGAATCTTTGATAACAATATAATAGGTGTCACTTGGCAGATCTTCAAATAAACCTAAGGGCTGGAAGGTCAACCCGCTGTCAATGCTGTACTGAAGGGGCTGTATTCCACCGAGTGCTGTAATACTAATCACGCCTGAACTATCCCCAAAGCACTGTAAATCAGTGATGAATACAGTATCCGAAATAATCTCAGGTTGTGCGAACAGCTCTACCGAAACGGGAGGGAAGTTGATACATCCTGTATCGTCCATCACGGTAATTGGGTAAACCCCCGGACCGAGTGTGTCGAAAATATTAGAAGGGAAGAAATTAGTGTCATCCACGGAGAAGGTCAGTGGTGGGGTTCCTCCCTGAGAGAAAATATTTACGATTCCGTCCGTCAGCCCAAAACATGAAGGGTCTGTTGTGACCACACTATCGATTTTAGGTGCCCCGGGATTAACCAGTGTGTCATGGTTTATGACAGACAAGCACCCTAGTGAATCCTTGATCATGATGCCGTAGTAACCCATAGCAAGACTATCGAAAATACTATCATTGACGAAAGTACTTCCGCTATCAATGGAATACATGTACGGTCTAAAACCTCCCGAACCCAAAACTTCAATAATACCATCATCAAAACCACATTCGGGTGGTGTGAGAATAGTAACTGGAGGGTTGAACTCTTCGATGAAGATTGTTACGCTATCAGTCGAGGTGCAGCCGCAAGCATTAGTGTAGGTAACGAAATAAGTCCGTGTGACCTGAGTATTCACCATGGGGTTACTAATGTTGGCATTTGAGAGTCCTGTCGTCGGGAACCATGTATACGTAGTTCCTCCGCTGGGGCATATTGCATCGGAGGTTGCACTAAGTTGAATGGTATCAGATGGGCAAATAGTGGTGTCTTTTCCAGCGTCAACTCTTCCGTAGAATACAGTAATCGATGCTGTATCAGCGCAAACTCCGAAAGTATCGTTGACTATGATCGTGTAATCAGTAGTGGAATCAGGCCAAACCAATGGATTCAAAGTACTGTCGCTTGCTATATTGTATTTAGGAAACCAGGAATAGGTATAAGCTGCAGTATCCATAGCTTCGCAAAACTCGAACCGCGTATTAGGGCGCACGAATGATGGCGTATTGGCCACCCCCTGGCTACAGGTGTTGTACACATTGCTAAAGTCATAGAGGGCACTATTGAAAGCTGGTGAACTGGTAGTTTGAGCATATACAGAGGCATTTGCATTGCTCGATGGCATATTGAAACAGATCTCTACAATGATATTTGAAGTCCCGTCCCACATAAAGGGTGTAGTAAATTGATGCATGTTCCAACCCGGTGTGAGGGTAAAGCTTGCATTGTTCAGCACCACATTTGTTACCGTCTGAAACGCCGGCCCAAAAGTTGACAGACTGGTACACTCCATTCTTATGGTGTAGTTCGTATAATTCGGGCTTCCATTGGTGTTGAAAACATCAAATCCCATTCCTGTGATCATGCCGGCATCTAGATTTGCAGCTGTTAGTTCGCTTGCCCGGTAGAGAAACTGGTGTTTTGCAGATTCATTGTCATTTCCATAAGGTGTAGGATAACCGTTGGCAGTAGTGATAATGGGGCTGGTAAAGTTTCCAACATCTATTGAGCCGGTACTGCTTTGGCAAAGTGCCTGCGCAGGACCGCAGGTAACGTTTCCATACCCAAAATCTGCGATAATCATAGCGGTATCCTGAGTACCACAAAGATCATCGGGAGATGTTGTCAGGGATATATTGGGGAACGGAGGCAGCACGGTGATGGTGTGTTGGGTATTCCGCACGCAACCCGAGTCAGAAGTCATTGTTATTAAGTACGTTGTCGTTCGCTGAACGTCTGCAATAGGGTTTTGAACTGTATCGGAACTTAGACCTGCTTTTGGCCGCCACACGTAGCTGAATCCTGAAGTACCAATGGAGGAACTGGCCCACATTGGAATAGTGTCGGGATTACATAAAACCGTGTCGGGTCCGGACACTGGAATATAATCGGCCACTACGGAAACCTTAACGGTATCCTTGTTTTTACAGGTGCTGACTAAATCACTGGTTACCTCATACACAGTGGTTTGTGAGGGTGTCGCAACGGGGTTATGGCAAGAGTCGCAAGAGAAGTTGGTCCCGACTATAATAGAATCGCCGGACAGAGCCCTCCATCCAAATTCACTACCTCCGCCGGCTACAAGCTGAGCTTGCTCAGCACCACAAATAATTTGATCCGGCCCGGCATAGGTACTTCCAACAACCTTAACCCTAATGGGTATAGTTGTGGTTTGTGGAATATCGCAGTGATCATCATCTGCTGTTATACCGAAAATATAAGTTTTCGCACTGTTCGCCGGAGCCGTCCATGAAATGGTAATTGTTCTGGTTAAAACGGAATCCTGTGTAGGGGGATTCCAAGAAATAGTAGTTTCAGGTGTTAAACTTACGACTGCTGTATCTCCCACGTTGGGGCCGTTCAGCACGTCCTTAACATTGGTTTTAATCCTTAGAAAATCCTTTGGTATGAATGGGGTACTAGGATTTGGAGCAGGAACACTATCGTATTCATAGTCATAAAAGGTCATTTCAAATGTGAAATCGTCCCCTTCGCACATGGTAATCTCTGTTGTATCCGATAAAAAGGCACTTCCTGTAGTACTAAAGTTTTTTAGGTAAGGAAGCGTTGAAAACGGAGCATTTGAACGGTTACCACAGTGCGTAGCGATGAACTGAATATCCTTATTGACTTCACCTTTATAATGCCCAGTTATTCGGTCGTATTGTTTTACCAGAAAGTCTACAATGTATGATCCTTGTCCTGGAGGATCTTGTGGGTCGAAGCAGATTTGACCGGTAATGGAATCGAAACTGATCATATTATTAATAGGATTCGTAGCACTGTAAGTCGGATTATAGATTATTGGAGTATTCGCAGCTTGCAATGCCGGTGCAAGTATGAAAACCAGTGAGTCTCCAGAAATATTTGTTACCTGAGGAAAATAACAATATGCAGAGTCTATACATACATACTCTATGGGTTTAGCCCCACCGGTGGTATCACCAGGAAATGTAATACTATTTGGGCAATCACCTAATGGGAGTGTTGCATTCATGATGGCATAATTATACATATTAGTAGTGTTAGTATTATGTATATTTTGATTATTTCTGCAGCAATCATCCCATTCAAAAAGCCAAGTTCCACTACAGCCAACATTTTGCGTTTGAGAAAGAGCAAGGCTCACGGCCGGCGGTTCAGTAATGGTAATAACATCCGTTGCAACACACCCCCGACTGTCTATAACAGTGACAGAATTAACCCCTCCACAAAGATTGTATCCTGTAGACGAGTTGCTTCCGGTATTCCAACTGTATCTATAAGGAGGAGAACCGCTGCTGGCATATACCACGGCTTCACCTTCGCAATCGCCGAAACAATTGATGAATTTAGTTTGAACAATTGAGTCGATGAGCAAAGCAGGGGGTTCGGTGATTGTAAAAGTATCCGTTACGGAACATCCATTTCCGTCCGTTACCGTGACACCATATCCTCCCGGGCATAAATTACCAATGGTAGGAGCAGTAGAGCCATTGCTCCATAATATATTGTAAGAACCTGATCCTCCAGAAGGCGTCAAAGCAATCCCACCGTTGCACAGGCCGTTACAGGACACGTTACTAAATATTCCATTCGTTTCTATGGGTGTTGGATCATTAAGTTTAATGTTCTTTACAAATTGGCAACCGGCAGCGTCAAAGACCGTGACGGAGTAGAGACCAGAAGTCAACCCAGAGGCTGTATTGCCTATTGCTCCATTGCTCCATACCACCGAATAGGGAGAAATACCTCCAGCCGGCGAAATACTGATACTTCCATCGGCCTGTCCAATGCAGGATGGAAGCACAACAATAGTATTGGTGTCGGTCGGTCCGGCTGAGTCGTTGACCGTAAACGGGAAACTGCGCTCGCAGCCAGAAGCATCGGAGACAGTGACTGTGTAGCTGCCGGAAAATAAATTAGACACCAACGAACTGTTCCCCGGGTTAGGAACAACTCCTGTCCAGGCATAACTGTAAGGAAGAACCCCACCGGTTGGGTTTAAAGAGATCTGTCCATTACCCAATCCACAATTTGAGGAATCAATGGTAGCGTTTGGACTGATTGCTGCGGGTTCTGTCAGGGTGAAACTGAAAAATGAAGAACAATTATTGGTGTCGGTAACAGTATAGTTGTAAGTACCGGCGCACAGGTTTGTCAAGGAAGTATCGGTGCTTCCGTCTTCCCAAAGCACCCTGTATGGCGCTGTACCGCCAGAGAGCAAAATTGAAATGTCGCCGTTACAACTATCATTGCACGTTATGGGATTATTGACCGAGACCGCTGAGGTCATGGTTGCCGGCCCCGTGACGGTTATGTTCTCAATCAGCGAACAGCCCCTTGCATCGGTGATGGTAGCGGTGTAGTTACCTGCACATACAGAAGAAACTGTTTGAGTAGTGGCTCCATTCGACCACAGATACGAATAGGGAGCCGTTCCACCTTGCACATTAAGATAAATCGAGCCGTTGCATCCGGAAGGACATATTTCTGATGCTACAATAGGATTTACAGAAAGGCTATCCGGATTTTCAAGAGTGATCCAATCGGAGTATTGGTTTCCGTTTCCGTCCATAACGGTTACAGAATAAACCCCCGCACAGAGGTTACTGCGCACAGGACCGATGAATCCATTTTCCCAATTGTAGCGGAACGGCGGAGCTCCGCTAATTGGAGTGACTGAAATGGCGCCATCGCATTGATTATAGCATGAAACCTGCGTGATGTTCGGAACCAAACGAAGGGTACTGGGGTCAGTAAGGGATATGCTGTTTTCGGCTTCGCAACCGTTAATATCGGTTACGGTTACCCGATAATTTCCTGCACACATATCTTCCATCTGGTTTCCCGTTTGAAACATGGGCCATTTAAAAGTGAAACTCCCCGAACCCCCACTTCCTGTAGCTTGTACGATTCCAGCACAAGAGGGAAATGCACTCAGATCAAGAATTGCCTGATAAAAGTAGATTTGGATTCCATATAGTGGGCCTCCATTACAGGTAGTCCCTTGGCCTGGTAGAACAACAGGAGGTAGCCTTCTGGTGCAAACATCAGATACTTCATAGATTGTTGATCCTACAGTATCAACATCGAAGTTTATAACAGCTCCACATGAATTCGTCGCAGTTAGAGGTTCATCGCCCTGAATGTTTATTCCGTCACAATCTCTAAACAATACCAATGTTACGAGAAATGAGTCTTTACCTATACATTCATATTGTAATTCAGCACCGGTTATATGTGTTGCTCTTGATTCTGCTGTAAATAGAAAGGACGACAGCGCAACAGTGATTAGGACAATTTGTAAAAAGCTTTTCATAGTACAATTTTCACAATGGTCTAAAATAAAAAAATCAGGACGACGAGTCCTGATTTTTCTTTATGACGGGTTTCTTTGTTCTTAGTTGCCTTTTACTGACCACTTAAAAGGGTGACCGTTCCTTGTTTTTGGGCATTTTGTCCGGTGGCGGGATCCGTATATGTTGCAATGTAGAAGTAAGTACCATCCGGCTGATCTTTTCCATCCCACACTCCTTGATCTCCTCGTTCTTCAGCCGGGTAGTCATAAGTGAACACCTGATTACCCCACCGGTCGTAAATTTCTAATCTTCTATCAGTCACCCCAATTAAATTTGGGCCGAATTTATCGTTGACTCCATCGCCATTTGGTGTAAAAACATTGGTGAAAATAATCTCATCTATGGCTATGATGTCGACAACATCGGTACGTTGACAACCATATTCTGATCTTATAGTTAATTCAGCCGCATACACCCCTTTAGCATCGTAGAAAGCCTGTACACTATCCTTGGGGCCGGTTCCCGTGAACGTAACCGTTGTATCCGTTGGAAGGTAGAGTTTCCAGAAAAGTGAGTCATTTGGATCCACATTAGCTTTAAGGAACCCTACTTCAGATTTGGCAAGAATGTACACTGGTCCGGCGTTGCTTAACAAGCTTGTGGGCATCTTTGTTAAAGTGTCATTAAAAAATGCTTCAAATACCGGGCTGGGCACTGGTCGCACGTTAATGGTATGTGTAACCAATGGAGAAGAACAGGCTCCAAACTCTTCCGTCACGTACACTGTTACGTACGGTGTTGTATTGAAATCTGGTGCCTGAATGTAATCTAAACTATCACCTGTACCAATCAGTACATCCTGAACGGGGCTGGTATACCAGTGCAAACTATCCGGATTATCCGCATTGGCAGTAAGCACAATTAGATCACCTTCACAAAAATTCTGAGGAATTAAAGTTGGAGCAGGGGGAGTATAGCCAATTGAAATAGTATCGAATGCGGTTGCCACACAACCAAACTCATTGGTATACTCCACATCAATTCTCCATACACCTGGGTCATATACACTCGGATTGATTACGCCCTGATCGCTGATTAAATCTTTGGTAATTATCAAAGAGTCATCACTTAAAATCTGGCTGGTTGTAAAACTCACTCCTTGGGCAAAAAGAGATGGTGTAGTCTGAATTAGGAATGATTGAAGATCCTGACAAGTGGACAGGTTTTCAGCAATAACAGGCGCTATTCCTCCTCTTACCCGAACAACCATAGATTTTGTCAGAGAGCAATTACCATTGGTATCAGACATGGTCAGACTTACAGAATAATCACCCGGCGTTAACCCCGTGGCATCAAAAACGCCTGTGGTTTCATTGGTAATGGTAGAGTCAAGGCTGCTCCAGGTAGCTATCACTGGCCCATCACCGATAAAGGTGTCTTGTGCTAACACGAAGTTGCTGTCAAGAATTATACTGTCACCTACACAGACTTCCCGAACGTTATCAATAAAATCAAAATCATAAGGACCATTGACTTTTACTATTCCTAATCCACTTACGTAGCATACATCGGTGAACTCATATCTTACTGTGTAATAACCGGGGATCAGCCTATTTGGATTAAAAACCCCATTAATGGAGTCGACTATTCCGACACCTTTCCATATTCCTCCCGGCGTAGCCGCAGTGAGGGTTATTGGTGGGGCGCCATTGCAAACTTCTGCTGAATCCACTGTTGCATCGGCAAATCCCTGTACCTCAACAAACCCTGTATCCTTTGAAAAGCAGCTTCCTCGGGGAGTTTGTATTGCATAGGTTACCGGCCAGGTGCCAATACCCACTACAGAAGGATCGAAAACACCAAGGATGGTATCTATAATTCCGGCTCCTCCCCAAATTCCTCCGGGTATAGTTGGCACTCCGGTATCGGGCGCTGAAGTAAAACAATAGGGATCATCAAAACTGAATGAAGCATCCAACGAATTAAACACTTGCAGTGTCGTCGAGAAAGTATCAGCGCAAGCCCCAAAAGTGTCAGAAACAATCACATTATAAGAGGTCGTAGTTGGTGCATAAGATTGGGTTACTGCTGAGTTTGGATTCGAAAGGTAAATCGGGGGATCCCAAGCTATATTCAATGAATTCAGATCCACATTTGTGCAATAAGTCATGCGCATATTGGGTCTTTCATTACTGTTCCCAGTTGTTAATGTGCTTCCGCAAACAGTAGCGTTATCTGCACGGTAGTACAAAACTGAAGTGAACGGTGTGGTTGAACTTCTCATGAGGAGGTTGTCCGTAAAGCTACTGTTGTTAAAACAGATTTCTATGACCAAATTGGAAACCCCGTCCCATTCATAATTTGTATTCAGTACATGAGTATTCCATCCAGTACTGGCCGTGTAGGCAGGTGTAAAATACACTGTAGACAATCCAGATTGCCAACCTGTAGACATATCATTAGTGCTCGTACATCCCATTTTAATTTCAAAGTTGAGGAAGGTAGTAGCTGCTCCAGCCGGAATTGAAGCTACATCCCAGGCTATACTTTCAATTCGTCCACCATCTACCATACCCATAGCATTGAGTTCAGCTGCTGTGTATAGCACTTGATGACGGGCTCCCCAGTACCAGTTACCGTAAATTGCAGGATAAGTTGTTGGGGTATTTAGACCAAAACCGGTACCCAAAGTCATCGTATCAGTTTGACCACAGGATATCGCGGAAGTGGTGCATTGAGCAAAGCTGATATTTCCAAACTCAACTTCAAATAAAGCTGTATCCCCGATACACATCAATGTATCTGCATTGAGCGAAATATTTTCTGGGAATGGCGGAGATAATCCGATATAAATGTCACCGGTTTTGGTACATCCACTATCCGAGACAACTGTTACAAAGTACGTGGTACTTTCCTCCGGGTCTGCAATAGGGTTAGAAATTGAATCCGCGCTCAGCGTAGCCGAAGGACTCCAATTGTAGAAGAACGTGAAATTAGAATCTGTGGCTGCTTCAATTTGCAATTGGTCAGTAAAACAAATAGTAGTATCACCTGGCAGCACAGTCAGGTTGAAATTGGGAGCGACGAATATGGTAATCGTGTCAATATTCTTACAACCGGAGGACAGATTGGAAACTACCTCGTAGGTCGTTGTTTTGTTAGGAGATGCTATTGGGTTCGCACAAGGATTGCAGGAGAAATTGGCAGGTGTAATGGGATCTCCGGTGGATCCGGGAATATTCGGGTCGCCTCCAATGACCGACCACGTAAACGTATCACCTCCAATGGCTTCAATCTGCGCTTCCTGTGTGCCCCGACATATGATCTGGTCTTCACCTGCATAGGTCGCCGGGATGATGAAAATTTTGAATTGTGCAAATACAATTCCCGGTGTAGGACATGCCCCGTCTATTGCTGTTACATTGAAAACATTTAGCGGACCGGCATTTCCATTGGCAATCCAGCTGATGTTCATTGTGGCCGGGTTGGCTCCAGAAACCGAAACAACAACCGAGCTGTCCAACACAGATTGAACGTTGGTAAACATTTGAATGGAATCCAGTGAATCCAGATCATAGAATAAGATGTCGAAAGAGAACGAGTTACCCACACATACTTCAATGGAGTCTTCCCCTATGAGCTGTCCGGTGCCCTGGAAATTCGTTATACCATTAGAGTCAATAAGCGGAACCTGGTTTGAGCAGGGCTCTACCACAAACTGAATATCTCTGGTAATACAGCTTTTAAGAAAGCCTGTAGCAAAATCGTAATCACAGACCTGAACGGCCACATTAAAAATACCGAGTATGGTTGGAGTAAAGGTCAAAGTCCCTGTAGTAGGATCTAACACAACACCGTTGATCGGGTTAGTAGCGCTGTAGCCAAGATTCCATGTAATGGGAACGCCATTGCCGTCAAGAGGATCAGTAAAAGAGTAAACCAGGCTATCTCCATCGGGGTCTATTACGCCAAAATTATAGTTAACAATCTGATTTTGACACACATATGGAATGGGCTGGGAAGTAAATGTGGGACTATTATTGCATGGAAATAAGGAATTATCATAGGTTGATTCTATGTAGTTGAAGGTAGACAGGCCGTTTAGCATATTAACGGATGCATTTCGACAACATGAACTCCATGAAAAGGTCCAATCCGGACAGATTCCCGGAAGTACCACTATACCAGTGTAGATGTACTGCTGCATTCCCGGTAGAGACCCGCCATTGCAGGTGGAAAAGGGTATTGATGATGCACAAAGCTGTGATACTTCAGTTCCACCTGGATTTATGAGCTGAAGTGAAACGTTAGAAACATTGAATCCGCAGGAGTTATCTATGGATAAGGATGCGGTTGGTGGTGCACTGATTCCCGAACAGTCCCGGTAAAGGTTCAGTGTAATCAGAAAGGAGTCCTGCCCAATGCACTCGATGGTGATTTCATTTCCGGCAATGTGTGTCGCTTTGGAAATATTCATACCTCCAAGGGTAATAATTGCCAATAAGAGAAAGCGTAGAATGTATTTTTGCTTCATCATAGTGATATTTTCAATGTTTTGTTCCTTCTTGACGAATCTCAGCTTAAAAAGGTTTTCGAAAGTAAAAGAAAATTAATTACGCATGGTGAAAAGCGGCAATAGTAAAGGATTTATCGCAGATTATGCCATCATTGGTTTTGGAATTTCAGGAGCAATGATCGCATCAGAGCTCTTATTGAGGGGTCGTAGTTTCGTGGTTTTCGATGCAATGGACCAAAAATCGGCATCGAGGGTCGCTGCAGGAGTTATAAACCCTGTGGTTTACCGTCGATTTGCCCCTGTGCCAAGAGCTGCTCAATATTTAAAAAAGGCATATTTAACTTATCGTCACCTTGAGAAGAAACTGGGTCAGGATTTGCTGCACTCGATTTCTTTCCTGAAATTATTCGACGGACTCGATGAGCGTCATAAGTGGCAATTGAATGCGTTTGAGCCTGGCAATGAGGAGTACATGAACAGCCATGTGTTCGAGGACAATTTTAAAGACTCAATTCGTAATGATTTTGGGGCAGGAGAAATTCTAAAAGCCGGCTGGTTGGACATTCCTCTTCTTTTAGATTCGTTTGCAGATTATCTAAAATCCAGAGGACAATATATTGATGTTCAAATAGAAGAGGACATGATAGATTATCAAAATGAAGCCATACAAATATGTAATTCTTCAATGAATGTAAGGGTTAAGATCATGGTATGGAGCAATGGAATTAAAGTTAATAGCGGATCAATATTTGGCTGGTTACCCTTCAAAAACAGTAAAGGCGAAACGCTGGAAATACAATCAGACACATTGAGTACAAACTATCTTTTCCATAAGGGTGTATTTGTTTTACCAAGGAAAGGTTTGCACTATGTCGGAGCCACCTACAATTGGAAGGATGATACCCTTGAAACTACCGAAGAAGGCAAGGGAGAGCTTATCAATAAGTTGAACAGGTTTGTACTAAAATCTTACCAAATTGTATCGCATAAAGCCGGATTAAGACCTGCTACGAAAGATCGTAAACCCTTTGTTGGTGCACATCCTGAATTAAACCATACTTACATTTTTAATGGCATGGGTTCCAGAGGAGTCTTGTGGGCGCCATTGTTGGCAGAGGAGCTGATAAACTTTATCGAGTCAGGAACCTCATTACCCGATGGAATCGATATCAAGAGATACTTTAAACACTACACAAAATGATTAGAAAAATTGAACATTTAGGTATTGCAGTCAAAGACCTGGAGAAAGCGGAAGAAACCATGGCCAGACTTTTGGGTTCTGAAAGCTACAAACGTGAAACTGTGGCCAGTGAAAATGTAATTACCTCATTTTATGAGATAGGACAATCTAAGTTAGAACTGCTCGAAGCAGTGGACAATAAAGGGGCTATTGCCAAATATCTTGAGAAAAACAGGGAAGGCATCCATCATATTGCCTTTGATGTGGATGATATCCATCACGAAATCGAGCGCCTGACGAAAGAGGGTTTTATTTTCATTAATGATCAACCCAAAAAAGGAGCTGACAATAAACTGATCGTTTTCCTTCATCCGAAGAGCACCAATGGTTTGTTGGTCGAGTTGTGTCAGGAGATACACTAAAAGTGTTATTTCAGTCCAATTAAATTCGTTTTATAATTTACCTTTGCAGGCTAAAATTTTTGGGCCTATAGCTCAGTTGGTTAGAGCACCTGACTCATAATCAGGTGGTCCCTGGTTCGAATCCAGGTGGGCCCACAAAAAGAGAGCCCCGCGTGAAGCGGGGTTTTTTTGTATGTCATCAGGGTGCTATATATTGTATTCGGAAACCGTTGGCAAGCACTATATAGGGGCTTGCAGGGAGGATTTGAATCGGCGAATAATGCGTCATAATCAGGGGTATTATGGCAACAGGAAATTCACGGCTTCGGCGAGTGATTGGGAGTTGGTGTTGTTTCTTGAATCGTTAGACTATTCTCATGCACTACGTATAGAGCAGAAGATAAAGCGCATGAAGAGCTCCTGGTACATTGCCAACCTTCAGAAGTACCCAGAACTTCGGGAGAAGGTAATTCAGGAGACGAAAGACCAATGAGGAAAAAGACAAGGGCCCTGGTTCGTCCCGACAGCTGTCGGGAGGTGGGCCCACAAAAAGAGAGCCCCGCGTGAAGCGGGGTTTTTTTGTATGTCATCAGGGTGCTATATATTGTATTCGGAAACCGTTGGCAAGCACTATATAGGGGCTTGCAGGGAGGATTTGAATCGGCGAATAATGCGTCATAATCAGGGGTATTATGGCAACAGGAAATTCACGGCTTCGGCGAGTGATTGGGAGTTGGTATTTTTGTGATAGGCGATGTTGCTAAATCAAAGGATAGTGCTATACCACTAGCTAGAGAGTTCGCAGTTATGGTCACAGAGAATAAACTTTTTAAAAACGGTTGGATTTTCTCAGACTACATTCAAGGGTTTGACAAAACCACTCGGATATGGGGAGAAACAAAAGGAAAAGCGACAGCTGCGGATAGAATCGTAATTCTGTCAGATATTAATCCCTTCAAAGAAAATCATAGGCTTAATGGAGAATCGGACTTGACATATGATTTGATAAAAGAAAGTACAAAACATTTTAAGGGAGATATGCTTAAGAAATGACAAACAAGATTTCAAATAGAGATTTTCATTCTCAAATAGTCGAGCTACTCAAAAATGCTCGTCAAAGTGTTGTTAGAGCAGTTAACCACACAATGGTTCTCACCTATTTTGAAATTGGCAGAATGATAGTTGAAGAACAGCAGAATGGAAAAGACAGAGCTGAATACGGTAAGGAGCTTATAGATGAACTATCCAATACCCTGACAAAGGAATTTGGGAAAGGTTTTTCAAGTACTAACCTCAAGCAAATGCGTCAATTTTACCTTTCCTACTCAAAAGGTCAGACGCTGTCTGACGATTCAGAACAAAAAGGGCAGACACTGTCAGACGATTTCAAATTGAGTTGGTCACATTACCTTACGCTCATGAGAATTGACGATAAAAATGAGCGTTCATTCTACGAAATAGAATCGGCTAAAAACAATTGGAGTGTCAGAGAGCTTCAAAGACAACTTGATTCTGCTCTATACACAAGACTCGCACTAAGCCGAGACAAAGACAAGCTAAAAGAACTATCAGTAAAAGGACTTGTACTCCAAGAACCAAAAGACGCTATCAAAGACCCATATATTCTTGAATTTATAGGACTACCCGAGAAATCAACTTACTCAGAAAGCCAACTCGAAGAAGAACTGATAAACAAACTCGAACACTTTTTACTAGAACTTGGCAATGGTTTCACATTTGTAGCAAGGCAGAAACGAATCTCTTTTGGCGACAAGCATTTTAGAGTGGATTTAGTATTCTACAACCGAATCCTAAAATGCTTTGTACTCATTGATCTTAAAATTGGAGAAATCAAGCACCAAGACATTGGTCAAATGCAGATGTACGTCAACTATTACGACAGGGAAATAAAATTGGAAGATGAAAACAAGACTATTGGAATAGTGCTTTGCCAAAATAAAAGTGAATCAGTCGTTGAATACACACTACCCGAAGACAACAAGCAAATTTTTGCGAGTAAATACAAAACAGTGCTTCCAAGTAAAGACAAGTTAAAATCAATAATTAATGGAGAATGACCAACGCTCAACTTATTCACATTTGCAATTCACACAAGCCAACCCGCAATCCAAAAATTGCAAAAGAGTATGCCTTCTCCGACTTGAAAAAAGAAAAAACACTACCTACAACAATCGCTATAAAAACATGCCCTTCTGGACACCTTTCATAGCGGGTCCGATAAAGCGCATGAAGAGCTCCCGGTACATTGCCAACCTTCAGAAGTACCCAGAACTTCGGGAGAAGGTAATTCAGGAGACGAAAGACCAATGAGGAAAAAGACAAGGGCCCTGGTTCGTCCCGACAGCTGTCGGGAGGTGGGCCCACAAAAAGAGAGCCCCGCGTGAAGCGGGGTTTTTTTGTATGTCATCAGGGTGCTACATATTGTATTCGGAAACCGTTGGCAAGCACTATATAGGGGCTTGCAGGGAGGATTTGAATCGGCGAATAATGCGTCATAATCAGGGGTATTATGGCAACAGGAAATTCACGGCTTCGGCGAGTGATTGGGAGTTGGTGTTGTTTCTTGAATCGTTAGACTATTCTCATGCACTTCGAATAGAGCAGAAGATAAAGCGCATGAAGAGCTCCCGGTACATTGCCAACCTTCAGAAGTACCCGGAACTTCGGGAGAAGGTAATTCNNGCTACATATTGTATTCGGAAACAAGCTGGAATCAATCCAGTGTCAAAAAAATAAGAGACTATCCTGAATTTAATGAACCCCTTATTTTATCGTTGGCCAGAGGACAATTTTACTCAATAACTAGCTTTTGTGTCTTTGATCCCGCTTGCAAAATGTATATTCCTTTAGGAAGATCTTTGATGTCCAATCTGATCACATCACGATCTAATCTAACTGATTTTACCGGTCTCCCGGTAATGTCATAGAACCACAGTATTTCATCATTTCTGGTAATCCTTCTTGTTTCTAATACAAGACTCTGTGAAGCAGGGTTTGGAAATATTCTTAATCCTTGTTCATTAGGGTAAACCTCTTCTGAGGAAACGGTATCACCCAGGAAAGGATCAAAATCAAATAATGCTGAATCGAGGCTCATTAAAAACATTCCACCGGTTTCCTGACCAATAAGTAGGTCAAGACTGTCGGTGTCGAAAAGTAGAGCACCAGAAATAGATAACCTTCCATCGTGAATTACTTTTAATGAATCCTTTCTTGTGAAGTTGCCCCCCAGATTATTATCAATTCCTTCGTAAAAAAGTAATTCGCCTTTGTTATTGGCAACTGCAAGTATGGTTTGACCTGAGTTATCCAAATCTCCTACAAATGGATGCGGAAAACCTGGCGCACCAGGAGCGGAGAAATCCAGTCCGCCGAGCTTGTTGTTGGACAACTTGCTAAAATCTGCCGAGGTGCTCGTGCCAGTATTGAGGTAAAGATGAATAGTACCCTCACGCCGTCCGACCAGTAGATCCAAGAGACCATCTGCATCCATGTCATAGAGGAATGGCATGGGGTACGTCTGAATATTTAATCCGAAATAATTTGAATCTACCAGCACATAGTTGGATACTCCGCCCACAGCATCATTGCGGTAGTAGCGAATACTTCCGTTCACTTCACCTATGAGCATATCATCATCCCCATCTCCATCTAAATCGCCAAATGTTGGAACTATGTTCACCAGACCGGAGTTGGAGAAGTTTAGATAATCATCGTTGATGAGTTTAAAAGCCGGGTTGGCGTCGCTGCCGGTATTTTCAAAGTATGCCATTTGGCTGATGTAGGCCGACTGGAAAGTGAAAAAATCATAGTCATCGAAGTAACCGAAGTTTGAGATGATCAGGTCTTGATCTCCATCACCGTCAATGTCGGTCATGGCTGGATAGGCCATAGTACCTACATCGATCATTTCTCCGACTAAAAAATCGGTTTGTTGCAGATTGAAGTTGGTTGGCCCTCCTGCAGTACCCAGGTTTTTATAGAAATGAGCGTTGTCAACGTCTTGTCCTTTGTTTCGGTCATTTCGAGCAAAAATCAAGTCTTTAACACCGTCGTTATCTACATCGAGATGGAATGGGGCAGGGAAGTAATCGATGTCGACCGGTGTATCGTAGCTTGGGAACTTATAGTCAACACTGCTCATAAAAGCACTAGTGTCGTTTCCAGTGTTCATTAACATGGTAACGTCAGAATTATCAACATCTCCTAATAGTAGATCATGAATGCCATTTCCGTCTATATCAATAGGTAAAATCGTACTTCCGGCGTGTCGGAAGCTCCGACCTCTTTTGCAAGCTGCGTTCAGCACGATAGAGTCGTTTAATGCGTTTTCGAAAAATTTACCCCAACATCCGTTTCTTCTGACGAATTGCATGGTATCGCAGTCATTGGTCTCATTTTGATACATTTCGATAAATGTTGCTGCGCCGATATTAAAGGTCAATATGTCAAGGTCACCGTCATTTTCAAGATCTTCGATTCCGGCAATATCAGAGGATAAATTATAAACGCCACTTGGTCCGAAAATGATAGCCTTTAAGTAATTTGTGTAGAGGCCCCATGTTAAATCGGATGAGCTACTCTCGTTAGAATAAACTCTAAATCCACCAGGTGCGTAGGAAAATATATCGGCTTTGCCATCGCAATTAAAATCCCGTAGTTGGGCATATTCGGAAAGATTATCTGGAAAATATTTGTCAAATGCAGGAGTACGCTCGTATGAAATTGTTCCCGCAGTACCGGTATTTATAAACGTTTTTATGTTGTTTCCCGGAATTGAAAAAACCGAAGAGCGGTCAAAGACAAACAAATCCTGAATACCATCCTGATTGATGTCAATCTCTGAAAACTGAGGAGCATTAAACCCTCCTGCCCACGGCATTTTTAATGGTAAATTATTTTTTTCAACCGATACCGTATCCAATCGAGCGTACTTAAAATGCTGGGACTGGAGGTTGCCTGAAGCAAAAAATGTAGTTAAACCAATTAAAAAAGTAAAACACTTCATAATGAAAAGATACTGTGGTAGGGTATCAGTTGATTTTCTGTTACAATTTTTACCGCAGTTATATGTAGACGAAAATTATGTTGGTTGGGTTGCCGTCTTACTTACGAACAATGGTATAGGCAATATCTCAGTTTTAGAATTAATTTATTGGCAGGGAAACGGGAATGTCCTTAGCTCTTGGTGCGAGACTGAGCACTCAGATTTACTAATACAATCAACAGAATAGCGAATCTACTTATTCCTACTCGATGATGAGCTTTTCTGTTTTCGTTCCCACACGAAGAATGTAAACCCCTTTTGTCAAGTGGCTGATGTCCAGAGTCAACAAGTCTTTATCCACTAGAACGGATTGTATCGCTCGACCGGTTAAATCGTAAAACCACAACAGCTCATTGTTTCTGAAACCGTGGGTTTCGATCATAAGAGTTGAGGTTGCCGGATTAGGATAAATTGTAAGGTTCTGTTCTTTGGAAGGAGCAATACCCAATACTAATGTATCCCCGAGAAAAGGGTCATAATTGAAAAGTGCGGAATCCAATGTCATAATAAACATCCCTCCGGTTTCCTGCCCTATTAAAAGCTCCATACTATCGGTTGCAAATAAATCCGCACCTGCGATGGATACACGACCATCATAGCTCACTTTAAGGGAATCTTTTAAGGTAAAGTTTCCTCCTAAATTGGTATCTATTCCTTCATAGAAAAGTAATTCACCCCTGTTGTTTCCAACGGCCAATATGGTTTCTCCCGAGTTGTCCATATCTGCTACAAATGGATGCGGAAAACCTGGCGCACCAGGAGCGGAGAAATCCAGTCCGCCGAGCTTGTTGTTGGACAACTTGCTAAAATCTGCCGAGGTGCTCGTGCCAGTATTGAGGTAAAGATGAATAGTACCCTCACGCCGTCCGACCAGTAGATCCAAGAGACCGTCTGCATCCATGTCATAAAGGAATGGCATCGGGTGCGTTTGAATATTTAATCCGAAATAATTTGAATCTATCAGCACATAGTTGGATACTCCGCCCACGGCATCATTGCGGTAGTAGCGAATACTTCCGTTCACTTCACCTATGAGCATATCATCATCCCCATCTCCATCTAAATCGCCAAATGTTGGAACTATGTTCACCAGACCGGAGTTGGAGAAGTTTAGATAATCATTGTTGATGAGTTTAAAAGCCGGGTTGGCGTCGCTGCCGGTATTTTCAAAGTATGCCATTTGGCCGATATAGGTCGACTGAAAAGTGAAAAAATCATGGTCATCGAAGTATCCGTAGTTTGAGATGATCAGGTCTTGATCTCCATCGCTGTCAATGTCGGTCATGGCTGGATAGGCCATAGTACCTACATCGATCATTTCTCCGACTAAAAAATCGGTTTGTTGCAGATTGAAGTTGGTTGGCCCTCCTGCAGTACCCAGGTTTTTGTAGAAATGGGCATTCTCAATATCCAAGCCTTTATTGTGATCATTGCGTGCAAAGATCAAATCCTTAACACCGTCATTATCGACATCCAGATAATAGGGAGCTGGGAAATAATCCAGGTCAACGGGTGTGTCATAACTGGGAAAATTGTAGTCAATACTGCTCATGAATGCTGACGTATCGTCTCCGGTATTCATAAGGAGGGTGACATCGGAGAAATCAACATCTCCTAATAAAAGGTCATGAATCCCATTGCCGTCAATGTCTATTGGTAGAATGGTTGAACCCGCATGGCGAAAAGCCCGACCTCTTTTGCAGGCACCGTTTAGAATGATAGAATCATTTAATGCATTTTCAAAGAACTTGCCCCAGCAACCGTTCCTTCGTTCATGCATCATAGTATCACAATCCGTAGTGGTGTTTTGATACATTTCAATGTAAGTACCCGCGATATTAAATGTCAGAATATCCAGGTCTCCGTCGTTCTCCAAATCAGCGAACCCTGCAATATCAACAGATAAATTGTAAACCCCACTTAAGCCTCCAAAGATTATAGCCCTTAGATAATCAGTGTATAAATCCCATGATAGATCACTGGGTCCACTTGCATTGGTATAAACGCGAAAACCTCCTGGAGCATAGGTGAAAATGTCTGGTTTTCCATCGCAGTTATAATCTCTCAACTGTGCGTAGTCAGAAAGATTGGATGGAAAGTACCGGTCAAATGCAGGCGATCGCTCATAATCTACTACACCTGTTGTGCCGCGATTAAGAAAGGTTTTGATGTTATTCCCAGGAATTGAAAATACCGTTGACCTATCGAAAACAAAGAGATCCTGAATTCCATCTTGATTCAGGTCAATTTCAGAGAATTGAGGAGCATTGAATCCGCCGGCCCAGGGCATTTTGAGTGGTTGACTATTCTTTTCTACCGTGATACTGTCCCAGCGAGCGTACATAAAATGTTGCGCATTACTTTCCACAGAAACTAGCAGTAGTATCACCAGCAGGGTTAGAGTGAGCTTCTTCATTTTTATTTATTTAAGTGTAAAGTAACGATTTTGGGTTGGGATGATATGTGATAATTGTTCCTGATTTATAGTATGCAGACGAGTTGTAAAGTAAAAAGTTTCCTATTTTCTTACAAATGAGATTATAGGCTACATTTGCGCCCTGTTTTATGATACGCACCTCACTTTTATTTGCGATTTTTTCACTGGTATTCTTATCAGGAATCAATGCACAAGAAGATGATGAATCGCCTCGAAATGAGGCAATGGATAATTTCATCATCGATATTAGTTGGGAAACTTTTATAGATAAGCCGGAAAGGGTAAGTTACCGATGGTACAACAATGGGTTTAATTTCTCTCTCTTTTTCGACCAACCCGTGGGTGAACGAACAGGAATGTCGGTTGCCTTAGGAGCCGGGCTTAGTACTCAGAGCTACTACAGCGATCATCAGATTAGAAGAGATACCACAGGAACTCGTGTTGACACCTCATCGTGGCAGTCGGCTGAACCTGACTACAGGAATAACAAAGTCTCCACAACATGGGTTGGTGTCCCTTTCGAAATCCGTTACAGATCAGCTGAAAATGCCAATGGAAACCGGGTAAAGGTTACAGGAGGTGCGCGATTTGATTTCTTGTTGGATGTTCATGATAAATTGATTACATCTGAGAGGCTTAAGCTTAAAACATATGACTTTCCTGATGTACTGAACTATAGAATAGGAGTTTATACCAGGATCAGCTACGGAAAAGTTGGGCTTTACGGATTTTACAACTTAACCGGCCTTTTTCAGCCCGGAAGGGGAAGAGGAATGAACCAACTTTCTGTTGGAATTTCCATAGCGGCCTTTTAGCTCAAGCCAAATATCATAGCTATCATGGGTACTAAAAACCCGACTAGCGCACCCAGAGCGACTTGCACTATACTGTGTGCCCCTAAATAAATTCGAGTTGTTCCTACTATTCCCGTCACACCTATAAGAGTCGCGAGGAGATAAAGGTCATCGGCCACATGCATGATTTGAAGGCCGTAGAGAATTCCAACCAAACCGGCAGCACCCATTACATGGATACTGATTTTCACAAATTGGGTAATGATTAGAGCAGACGCGACCAAAATGGTAGCTACAAGGACGACGGTATTCATCAGTGCTGGTGTTCCAATTCGGTATAAAAGCCAGTACAGGACAAAATAGGAAGAGGTCCCCATAACAAGAGGTATGATCCGCTCTGCCCGGTTTGCCATTTGCAATGAGATGATTTTTCTGGTTTGAAATAAATACCATGTAAAGAGCACTGGAATAATAACGGTTGAGAAAATTGTGAGAAGTAGAACGAATCTTTTAACCTCAGCCGGAATAGTATAGTAGATATAAGTGGATGGAAGATAAAGAAGATAAAAGGTAGCTACTGTGCCCAATAAAACGGGATGAACCACATAAGAAAGAATTTGAGCTGCGATTCTCATCAGAGTTGTTTGCGCAGTCGGGCTACTGGAATATTGAGTTGTTCACGGTATTTTGCCACGGTTCGACGTGCAATGTTGTACCCTTTGTCTTTGAGCAAAAGACCTAGTTTTTCATCTGTCAATGGTTTTCTCTTGTTCTCCTCTTCAATCAGGGTTTTCAGAATGTGTTTGATTTCCCGAGAAGAGACTTCTTCACCGCTTTGTGTGGTCAACGATTCGGAAAAGAAAAACTTCAAGGGCAAAGTGCCGTAAGGGGTTAGGACATATTTGCTATTTGCCACCCTGGAAACCGTGGAGATATCCATATCAATTTTCTCAGCGATGTCTTTGAGTATCATGGGTTTAATCTTAGTTTCATCTCCTGAAAGGAAGAACTCTCGCTGATACTCCATGATGGCCTCCATAGTGAGCATTAGGGTTTGTTGGCGTTGCTTAATGGCATCTATGAACCACTTTGCAGAGTCGAGTTTCTGCTTGATAAATACTAAAGCGTCCTTAGTTTCCTTATTCGGTTTTGCCCCTTTTTTCAAGTCGGAAATCATATCACCGTACTTTTTACTGACCTTCAAATCAGGAGCATTCCTTCCATTGAGGGTTACAGTGAGTTTAGAATCGGTAACAGAGAGAATATAATCAGGAACAATGGTGGAAGCCGACGCACCGGAAGTAGCCCCCGTATTTCCGGGTTTGGGGTTCAGGCTTTTTATTTCATCAATGCTCTCTCGAAGGAGTTCTTCGGAGATGTCGAATTTGGTGAGGATCTTATTGTAATGCTTCTTGGAGAATTCATCGAAGGAATTGCTGATGATTTTTGTTGAAGTTTCAATAACTTCATCAAGATCCTCCTTTCGCTGTAGTTGGAGAAGCAGGCATTCGCGCAAATCCCGTGCTCCCACACCTGGAGGATCCAACTCCTGTATTTTTTTCAGGACCTCTTCTATTTCTTCGGGCTCGGCCATGATATTTGCCGTAAAAGCCAAATCATCCGCAAGGGCGTCAATATCGCGCCTCAAATACCCCGATTCGTCCAGGTTTCCGATGATCATGTCTCCTATTTGGCGCTCCTTCTCGGTTAAATGCTGAAGATGAAATTGATCCGTTAGAGTTTCAACAAAAGAAACCCCCATAGCCACAGGAACCGACCGGTCCTCTTCATCTGCTCCTTTGTTTTGGGAATAAAGCCTGTAGTCGGGAATGTCGTCATCATCGACATAGTCAGAGAAGTCAAATTCCTGTTCCGCCTCTCCAACCTCATCATAAACGTCACTGTACTCTTCTTCTTCTACTGTATTGAGATCATCAGATCTTTCTTCCAACGCCGGATTGTCTTCGAGTTCTTCCTTGATTCTCTGTTCGATGGCAGCTGTTGGAACCTGCAGCAGTTTCATCAACTGGATCTGCTGAGGAGACAACTTTTGTTGCAGCTTGAGTTGTAAGTTCTGTTTAAGTGCCATTCTGTGCTGCTAAGTTAAGCTATCGAGGAAGGTTTTATGTTGAATCATTGGCCTAGAATTCTGCATTTCCTGGAGTCCTTGGAAAAGGTATTACATCTCTAATGTTTTGCATCCCAGTTGCAAATTGAACCAGCCGTTCAAACCCAAGCCCAAAACCGCTATGCGGAACAGTACCGAACTTCCTTGTTTCCAGATACCACCAGAGCTCCTGCTCATCAATGCCAAAGGCTTTAATCCTTTTCTTCAAGACATCATAACGTTCCTCACGCTGACTTCCTCCTACTATTTCTCCAATACCAGGGAACAAAATATCCATCGCACGAACTGTTTTCCCATCTTCATTCTCGCGCATGTAAAACGCCTTGATGGCTGATGGATAATCAAAGACTATTACTGGCCTTGCAAAATGCTTTTCAACAAGAAATCGCTCATGCTCCGATTGAAGGTCAGCACCCCATTCATCAATGATAAATTGAAATTTCTTTTTCCTGTTTGGTTTTGAATTTCTCAAAATATTGAATGCCTCAGTGTATGAGATACGCTCAAAAGATTCATTCGCAATGAACTTAAGTTTATCTCGCAATTTCATCGCGCTTCGCTCTGCCTGAGGTTTTGCTTTTTCCTCTTCAATCAATCGGTTTTCTAAAAATTCCAGATCGTCATTGTTATGCTCAAGGACATAGGTCATGAGGTATTTGAGAAAGTCCTCGGCAAGGTCCATGTCATCCTCAAGGTCAGCAAAGGCCATCTCGGGCTCGACCATCCAAAATTCAGCAAGATGTCTTGTTGTATTTGAGTTTTCTGCTCTGAAGGTGGGCCCAAAGGTGTATACTTTGGAAAGTGCCAATGCACCCAGCTCTGCCTCCAACTGCCCGGATACGGTAAGATTAGTAGCTTTAGAAAAGAAATCTTGTTTGAAGTCGATTTCGCCGTCCTCAGTTTTTGGAACATCCTTTAAGTCGAAATTAGTAACTGCAAACATTTCACCGGCTCCTTCCGCATCAGATCCGGTAATTATAGGTGTATTGAGGTAGAAAAATCCTCGTTGATTAAAATAGTTATGAATGGCAAATGCCAGAGAATGACGAACCCTGAAGATCGAAGAGAATGTATTCGTTCTTGGTCTTAAGTGGGCAATTTCCCGAAGAAATTCAAGACTATGTCTTTTGGGTTGAAGAGGATAATCATCTGCATCCGCATCACCCAAAATTTCTATATTCCGGGCAACGAGTTCGACATTTTGTCCGGAACCACCGGATGCCACCAAATGGCCTTGCACCTGAAGGGCACTCCCCGTTGTAATTCTTTTGAGCGTTTCCTCTTCGAAATTCTGATGATCTGCAATAATTTGCAATGTTTTCACAGTCGACCCATCATTCAATGCCACAAAAGAAACATTCTTACTGCCTCTTCTGGTACGAACCCATCCGCAAACTGCCAATTCCTGATTGTCCGGTATTGCCGACAAAACATCTTTTATTCTTGTACACGACATAGCTAAAAAATAGTCGACAAATGTAGCGAGTTGAGCAGTTAGAAAGGACTGTAGTACTCAATATTTCCAGTTCAATCCAGTTTTTGGCCTTTCATACAGCTTAACCTTTTGTTCATACTGTTTTCTGCGGGTAAGAAATCGGCTGAAAATAACTTTGTGTCGTAGACAAAGGAAACTTTAGAAACCTTAATAGTTTAAAAAGTATACATTTGCATCCGATGGAAGAAAAAACCCAAGAAATAGTAGTGCAGAGCAGTAGTCTGTTCATGAGGCTTGGTGTAAAAAGCCTGACGATGGATGAACTTGCTTTTCGTTTGGGGATTTCGAAAAAGACATTGTATAACCACGTGCGGGACAAGAATGATTTGGTTCTGCGATGTATGAAATATATCCAGACCAATAATCAAAGCAACATGGATCAGGCCTGTCAGGAATCATCAAATGCCATTGAAGAACTCAGAATGTCAAGTGAAATAGCAAGAGGAGTTTTTCGAAACATGCAACCTTCGGTATTCTTTGATCTTCAGAAATACTACCCAAAGGCCTGGAAAGTGTTTCTTGACTTCAAGAACGAGTATATGTACAACTGCATCGTGAGCAATATTGAGCGGGGAAAATCAGAAGGGCTGTATCGTGACGACGTAAAAACCGAGCTGGTTTCCTTGTTGTATTTGAATTTGATTAATGGCGTGTTTGATTCAAACAGTCCATTTCACAATAAATTTCCTTTTGGCGACCTGCATCACGAAATGGTCATTTATCACCTTCACGGTATTGCCAATGAAAAGGGACTAAAACTCATCAGAAAATACTTTGACTAAATGAAAAAGCTAATACTCATTCTGATCGCGGCTGCAACTTTGTCTAATGGCAAGGGTCAGGAGACCATGTCCTTCAGCCTGGAAGAAGCCAGAGCATATGCAGTGGAACACAGTTATTTTACTCAAAAGGCATTGCTCGATGAGGAAATCGCCCGGCAGAGAGTAAAGGAAACTACAGCTATTGGATTGCCTCAACTGAGTGCCAGTGGAGATTTTAATCAGTTTATCGATATCCCAACGACACAAATTCCGGCTGGTGCTTTCGGAGGAGATCCAAATGATCCGGATTTTGATCCGAATGAATTAATTCCGGTTCAATTCGGTACAAACTACTCAATCACTGGTGGAATAACACTGACCCAATTAATATTCGATGGATCGTACATTGTCGGTTTACAGTCGGCCAAAACCTACCGAACTTTGAGTGAGCAGGCCAGGGTAAAGACAGAACGGGAGATAAAGGATGCGGTTACTCAGGCCTATTCCAGTGTAATTATAGCCCAGGAGAATACAACAACCCTACAGCAAAACCGCGATTACCTCAACCAAACCTATACCGAAACCAGGGCATTGTATGAGGCCGGTTTTGCAGAAGAACAGGATGCTGACCAGCTCAAGATACTTCTGCAATCAGCTGAAAATCAGCTCGACAGAGCAATTCGGCTGGAAGATATTTCCATGAACACATTGAAGTTCCAAATGGGAATAAGCAATGAAACTACCATAACTCTTAAAGATAACCTTGAGACCATTCTGGCCTATGGGGCGGATCAAAGCGTTTTAGCTCAACAATTTGATGTTACAACTAACATTGATTTTCAATTGTCTGAAACTCAGGCGGAATTGCAGGAGCGAAATTTGAGTTTGAAAAAAATGCAGTATGCTCCGAGCCTCAGTGCCTTTTACAACTACCAGGAGTCTTACCTAAATAATGATCTAACTCTATCCAGTGACTTCTGGTTTCCAACAAGTCTTTGGGGATTGCAGTTGAATGTTCCGATCTTCAGTAGTTTTCAGAGAAGATATCAGGTACAACAAGCCGAGCTGGATCTCAGAAAATCGCAAATAACGATTGCGGAAACAGAACAGAACTTGAGGGTTGATTACCTCACCCGGGTGACTCAGTATGAATTTGCATTAAACCAGTATAAAAACAATAAGGATAATCTGGCATTGGTTTCTAAAATCCTGGATAAGGAAACCACAAAATACAATGTTGGAATGTCTTCATCACTTAATTTGGCGAATACACAAATCCAGTTTTTTGAAATACAGGCGGCATATATCGGCTCCATTCAAAGCCTGATTGAAGCCCGATCTTCATTAGACAAAATCTTAAACAATTACTAAATCAGCAACCAATCAATCATGAAAAACATATTCATAATTCTGGTCTTTTTCGCAGCATGGAGCTGCCAGCCCGAGCAAGGCACAGACGAGCAAATAAATGAGCTTCTCACTGTGCGTGACAGCCTAAAAGCGGAATACAAAAAAGTGGGTAAGATGCTTCGTTCAGTGGAGGCTGAATTATTAGAGCTGGACACCAACAGAAAGCTCATCAACATTACCGCCCGGGAAATTAAGGCTCAACCGTTTGAACACTTCTTTCAGGTCTATGGCAGCGTGAACTCTGAGAATAACTCGCAGTTGGCACCTGAGGCGAGTGGAACCATCATTAGAATCTATGTGTCCGATGGAGAAGAGGTTAAAAAAGGACAGGTTCTTCTGGAATTAGACGATGATATCATCGAAAAGAACATTGCGGAAGTTAAGACTCAGCGTCAACTGGCCGCTGATGTCTACAAAAAGCAAAAAGCACTTTGGGACAAAAATATCGGTTCAGAACTTCAATATCTGGAGGCCAAGAACAACCTGGAATCCATAGACACCAGATTGGCTTCTCTAGAGACTCAGCGAGCAAAAACCAGGTTAAGAGCTCCCTATGATGGAGTAGTGGATGAAGTCTTCGCTAAGACCGGTGAGCTGGCCAACCCAGGAGTGCCTGCTTTGAGGCTGGTCAATGTGGATAATGTTTATTTGAAAGCAGATATTTCAGAGCGTTACATTGAGAATGTGAAAGTCGGAACCCCAGTGGTTGTTGAAATGCCATCCTTGAATGAATCCATTAAATCTGAAGTAATACAAACCGGTTATTTCATCAACAGTGCCAACAGGACGTTCTCTGTGCGTATAGCACTGCCAAAAACAAATGAAAAAATGCTTCCGAATTTGCTCGGCCTGGTGAAAATCAAAGACTATCAGGTGGACTCCGCCATCGTAATCCCTGCCAAACTAATCCAGGAAAATGCTCAGGGTCAGAGCTTTATCTATGTTTTGGAAAAAGATGAAGACGGTTTAAACATAGCTAAACTGAGAACTGTTCAGACTGGTATGTCTTATTTAGGAAATACTGAAATAATTGCCGGTTTGGAGCCGGGAGAACTCATCATTGAGGCTGGAGCCCGCAGTGTGAGTAATGAACAACGCGTAGAATGGATTAAAGGCTAAGACTAAGGTCATGACTGAAGAAATAAAGCAAAACGAAGAGACCAACAATATTGTCCGCACTTTTGGGATTACCAAAGCCTCTGTGAACAACCGTACGACGGTCATAGTTCTTACCGTCATCATTTTTATGGCAGGAATCATCTCCTACCTGTCCATGCCGAAAGAGAGTTTTCCGGAAGTTGTGATTCCGGAAATCTATGTGAGTACAATTTACCCCGGAAATTCACCGCTGGATATTGAAAAGCTCATCACTCGACCCATTGAGAAAGAAGTCAAGTCAATTTCAGGTATAGATGAAATCACCTCAAGCTCCGTGCAGGGGGCGTCAAGTATTAGAATAAAATTCGATTTTAGTGTGACTCCGGAAGATGCCTTGAGAAAGGTCAAGGACAAGGTCGACATTGCAAAGTCAGATCCTGATTTCCCATCGGATCTTCCGGCAGACCCAAATGTCTTTGACCTCAATTTCTCGGAATTGATGCCCATACTGAACATCAACCTTTATGGTGATTTCTCATTGGATCAGTTAAAGGAATATGGGGAGTACCTGGAAGATCAAATTGAAGACATTCCGCAGATCAATGCGGTAGACATCCGGGGAATTAACGATAAAGAAGTAGCCGTGGAATTGGACTTGCTGAAAATGGAGGCCACACAGGTCAACTTTGGTGATGTGGCCAGCGCCATTCAGTATGAGAATATGACCGTTTCAGGCGGTGATGTGGACATCGATGGGATGCTGCGCTCAATGCGAGTCATAGGTGAGTTTGACGATTGGAAAGAAATTGAAGATATCGTCGTAAAGCACGAGCGTGGCAACATCGTATATCTGCGCGATGTAGCCCAAATCAAATTTGCTGAGAAAGAAAAGGAAAGTTACGCCCGCGAATACGGAAACCCTGTGGTGATGCTGGACGTGATGAAAAGGGCTGGAGAAAACCTGATTGAAGCATCGGAACAGATTAATTTGATCATTGATGAAGCTGTAAAAAACTATCTGCCTGAGGGTTTGAGCATTACCATTACCAACGATCAAACGAACCAGACAAAAACACAGCTCAGTGAACTTGAAAATTCCATCCTGCTAGGGATGTTCCTGGTTATTGGAGTTCTGCTTCTCTTTCTGGGAATGAGAAATGCATTGTTTGTGGGAATCGCGATTCCGCTGTCCATGTTGCTTTCGTTTTTCATCCTGAGTGCATTCGGAGTTACACTCAATTTTATGGTGCTGTTTTCTTTGGTACTAGCACTCGGTATGCTGGTAGACAATGGAATTGTGGTTGTAGAAAACATTTATCGTTGGATGGATGATGGATACTCACCTGCCAAGGCCGCTATCAATGGGGCCAGTGAGGTGGCCTGGCCAATTATTGCGTCTACAGCTACAACACTTGGAGCCTTCGTTCCTTTGGCATTCTGGCCGGGTATGATGGGTGAATTTATGCGCTATTTACCCATTACGCTGATTATTGTGCTGGCATCGTCCTTATTTGTCGCACTGGTTATTAACCCTGTACTGACTTCTCTATTCATGAAAATAGAAGAAGACGACCAGTATATCTCTAACAAGCACCTTATCATTGCTTATTCGTTGTTGCTGCTGGGATTTATCGCAGGGCTGGCAGAGGGTGCCGAGGTTTTATCCTATATCCTGGTTTCAGGTGTGTTATTGTTCTTTCTATTCAAGAAAATGTTCCTTGCCAAAAATACGAAGAAGGGAAGAGTGGCACTTACAGGCGGAGCATTGATTCTTTTCGCCATTCTTTTCATGATAACGGGCGAAACACTCAATGGAAACTTTGTGGGCATAACGGGAACCTTCCTCATATTGAATGCTTATGTCATCTATCCGGCGAGCATCTATTTCAAAGAACGAATTATGCCAAGGCTGGAAGCTCAATATGATGGGTTCATCCACTATGCGCTAAATGGAAGAAGGCCATATTGGTTACTTGCCGGAACATTTGGATTGCTTGTATTAGCAATCATGCTGTTGGTGGCAATTCCTCCTAAAGTGTTATTCTTTCCAGAGGGACAGCCGCAGTATATCAATATTTTCATCGAACGTCCTGTAGGAACTTCCATTGAAAGTATGAACGAAACCACTTTAGCCATTGAGCAGGAAGTATTCAAAGTTGTAGAGGAGTATGCTGCTGAAAATCCTGAGGGTAAGCTGGACAACTTTCTCGTGGAATCAGTTATTTCTCAAGTTGGTGAAGGAGCTTCAGATCCGAATCAAGGATTTTCTGGAGGTGCAACTCCCAATAAGTCGAGAATTGCGGTTTCTTTTGTGGAATTTCAACATCGACGAGGAATAAACACAAACGATTTTCTCACCCATATTCGTAAGGAGCTCACCGGGTTTGCCGGAGTAAAAATTGCAGTTGCCAAAAACGAAAATGGTCCTCCAACAGGACCACCGATTAACCTGGAGATTGAAGGAGATAACTATGAGAAGCTGTTGGCTGAAGTTGAAAAGGTAAAGACCTTTATTAATAATGCCAATATCGGCGGAATAGAGGAGCTGAAGATTGATGTGGATCAGGGAAAGCCGGAAATGCCAATATATATCGACAGAGCTAAAGCAGGTAGATTGGGAATTACTACCGGTCAGATTGGCGATGCATTAAGAACAGCGTTGTTCGGGAAGGAAGTGTCTACTTACAAGGACGATGAGGATGACTATGAGATCAATATTCGTGCGGCTGAAATTTATCGCGATAATCCGGATGCCCTTGTAAATCAGAAGATTACATTCAAGAATATGGACAACGGGAAGACGGTACAGGTACCTGTTTCGGCAGTAGCCCGTGGAGAAAGGACTTCAACTTTTAGTGCAGTCAACCGAAAGGATTTGTCTCGTGTGGTCACGCTTTCATCCAATGTATTAGAAGGATACAATGCTAATGAGGTAGTTGCCGAACTCAAGGAATTACTGGAGAACTATGAAATGCCCAAGGAGTTTGTCTATGAGTTTACTGGAGAGCAGGAAGAGCAGGCGGAACAGTTTGCGTTTCTATCCCGGGCACTCTTGATTGCCTTTAGCCTGATCATTTTCATTATCGTATTGCAGTTTAATGCCATTTCATCCCCATTTATCATCGGCACATCTGTGCTGTTTAGTTTGATTGGGGTACTCCTGGGGTTGGTTATTTTCCGTATGGAGTTTGTCATCCTGATGACCATGATTGGGATTATTTCTTTGGCTGGTATAGTTGTAAATAATGCTATTGTATTAATTGATTATACCAACCTGCTTATGGATAGACGCAAAGCGGAGCTGGATATACCTGAAGGCCAGCGCTTGCCATTTACTGAAATTAGAAAAGCAGTGGAAGAAGGCGGGAAAAAAAGGCTTCGACCTGTATTGCTTACGGCAATAACCACTATCCTTGGATTGCTGCCACTGGCAACAGGTTTTAATATCGACATTGTTGGATTCTTTACTTCATTGGATCCTAATATATACATAGGTGGAGACAATGTAATGTTCTGGGGGCCGATGTCCTGGGCTATCATTTTTGGGTTGACCTTTGCCACTTTCCTTACCCTTGTTATCGTACCAATTATGTACTATCTCGTGAAGAAGCTGAAATATGCCATTATTCGTGTACCTGTAGCACAGGTGAATGCAGGAATTACCCAATAAAGTGTAATTTAGACACTTCCTCAATCAACAGGTATGGTACACATCAGAAATATTGCAATCATTGCCCACGATCAGAAGAAGCCAACCATGGTGGAATTCCTCAAAGAGCGAAGAGAGTGGATCGACACGGTGAGCTTATTAGCCACGGGGAGGACGGCTGAATTCATTGAACGCGAGGGCATTGAAATTAGGCATATGTCGAGAGGTCGTTCAGGTGGATACCGCGAGATCATCGAGATGATTCGACAAAAAGAAGTGGATATGGTTTTCTTCTTTATGGATCCGGATGTTGAACGTCCGTTTCATGAAGATATGGAAGAACTGCTCGATATCTGTGTCAATCAGAATGTACCGCTGGCCTTAAATCCATCGAGCGCTGAACTGCTCATTTTAGGAATGATTCGTTTGCGAATGCATCAACAAAGGAAAAAGTAAGACACAAAAGAAGCCGTCTCGATAACA
>DNTB01000093.1 GCA_003499525.1 Flavobacteriales bacterium | reverse complement strand
AGAAGTTTATCCCGACACTTGAGGTCGGGAAGTCCTGCCTCCGCAACAAGATGAGGTCCCAGTTTGGGGTCTTTTTTATGGGTTCCTGGAAGATATTCAATCTAAGCGCAGGACGAGCTATCTTCCCGCAGCGAACAGTAGATTTTGCTACAGATTAGTTCATAGAATTCATCAAAACAGTGAATGTTGTAAATAACTGATGGGGTCGTCAACGGCCCGACATGGTTTATTCAAATTCAATGATCTCTGCGTTAAATATGAATTTTGCGTATTCGCCTTTCTCTGAAGAGACCTAGTTTCTATCCTGACCCAGTTCTGAAGAAAAGAGAATCTTAACTTCATTTCCGACGATTCCCTGACCATAAGTCACACCGAAATCCTGACGATTAATTTTAAGCGAGCCTGCTACTGACGCCACCCACAGACCCTCTTTAAACGGAGACTCCTGTTGACCCTGATATTTAAACCTAAGTTCAACAGGTTTGGTCACATCCTTTATGGTAAGATATCCATTGGCAATGTATTCGTCATCAACCAACTGCATTCCAGTGCTTTTGAAGGTGATTTCAGGATATTTTCCAGCATCGAAGAAGTCTTCTCCAAGAAGGTGCTCATCCCGCTCATCGTTTCTGGTTTCTACGCTGTTCACGTCAACAATCAACTCGACTTCTGCTTTTGCGAGGTTTCCGTCTTTAAAATCCACATAGCCCGATTTGACTTCAAAACTTCCTTTGGAGGTTGCCAATAAGTGACGAATTTCGAAATCGACATAAGTGTGACTGAGGTCAACGTTAAAAAGACCTTTGAGCTCTGAAATATCTTTTGTCGGCTCTGCATCTGCTTTTTGGGCTTTTTCTCTGACCACAACGCTAGCCTCTGCCATTGAAGATTGAGCCTCGATGGGTTCATCAACATGAATATGAGGAGCAATGATCAAGGCCACAATAGACATTAATTTTATGAGAATATTCATTGATGGTCCGGAAGTGTCTTTGAAAGGATCCCCAACGGTATCACCAGTAACTGAAGCTTTATGAGCCTCAGATCCTTTATATTCCATTTTTCCATTGATTTCCACACCCGATTCAAATGACTTCTTGGCATTGTCCCATGCACCACCGGCATTATTTTGGAATATTCCCATGAGAACACCTGATACTGTTACTCCCGCTAACAGGCCTCCCAGCATTTCCGCTGATGATGTGTGATCATACATATCGAGGAAGCCGAAACCAATAATCAATGGTGTAATCAGCGCAATGGCACCTGGAAGGATCATTTGTTTGATTGAGGCCTGTGTTGAAATCTCAACACATTTTTCATACTCCGGTTCTGCTTTGTATTCCATTATGCCTGGAATTTCCTTAAACTGTCTTCGAACCTCGTGCACCATAGCCATAGCAGCTCTCCCAACGGCAGCTATGGCCAGGGCAGAAAAGATAAATGGAATCATTCCTCCAACGAAAAGTGCAGCCAGTACTGGGGCTTTGAAAATGTCAATTTGATTTATTCCCGCAAGACCAACAAAGGCGGCAAACAATGCCAGTGCTGTTAATGCGGCAGAGGCGATTGCAAATCCCTTACCTGTTGCAGCTGTTGTATTTCCAACAGCATCAAGGTTATCTGTCCTTTCCCTTACCTCTGAAGGCAACTGACTCATTTCCGCAATGCCTCCGGCATTATCTGCAATGGGCCCAAAAGCATCGATGGCTAATTGCATGGCCGTGGTTGCCATCATACCGGCGGCGGCAATTGCCACTCCGTAAAGTCCAGCAAAAGAATAAGATGCCATAATTCCCGCAGCCAGAACCAATACGGGAAGTACCGTGGATTTCATACCAACAGAAAGTCCTCCGATAATATTGGTAGCATGTCCTGTAGCCGATTGTTGCACAATGGAATTTACCGGGGCTTTACCCATTGAAGTAAAGTATTCCGTTATTATACTCATGAGTGCTCCTACTATTGAACCTACCACGATAGCCCAGAACACATCTAGATTGGAAAATTCAAACCCTCTGATATTCATTGTTTCGGGAAGCATCCACAATGAAAGTGGAAGAGATATGATAACCACCAAAATAATGGATGACCAGTTTCCTAAATTCAGAGCAGCCTGAACCGAACTGGTTTCTTTGCCAATTCTCACCAATGATGCCCCAATAATTGAGAAAATAAGACCAATTCCGGCAATCACCATTGGGAGCAGAATTGGTGCCATTCCTGAAAAATTATCCTCGCTGTAAATCTCCTGGCCAAGCACCATAGTGGCCAGAATTGTTGCTACATAGGATCCAAAGAGGTCTGCTCCCATTCCTGCTACATCTCCAACATTATCGCCAACATTATCTGCAATGGTTGCCGGGTTTCGAGGATCATCTTCAGGGATTCCAGCCTCAACCTTTCCAACCAGGTCAGCACCCACATCGGCGGCTTTCGTGTAAATTCCACCACCAACTCTGGCAAAAAGTGCGATAGATTCTGCACCAAGCGAAAATCCCGCAAGTACTTCAATGGCGGTTTTCATTTCATCACTGGTAGCTGAAACCACACCAAATACATTAAGTAAAACGATGAATAGGCCTCCTAGACCTAAAACGGCCAGGCCTGCTACTCCAAGCCCCATTACGGTGCCACCCGTGAAAGAAACGCTCAGTGCTTTTTTCAAGCTCGTTCGCGCTGCCTGAGTAGTTCGAACATTTGCCTTAGTGGCAATACTCATTCCTATATAACCAGCTGTGGCCGAGAATACAGCACCGATTACAAATGTTACAGCGATTATCCAGCTTGAATGCTCAACCTGAGTACCCGACCATCCAAGTAAGGCACCAGCAAAGACCACGAAAATTGCCAGAACTCGCCATTCGGCTTTCAGGAAAGACATTGCGCCCGACGCGATATGATCCGCTATACGAACCATCTTATCATCTCCTGAGTCCTGGCGGGTAACCCACATTGCTTTAAATGCCATTACGGCTAATCCAATAATACCAAGTGCGGGAATGAGGTAAATAAAATATTCCATGTTGTGATTTTAATTCCAGATTGCTCGAGAAGAGCAGGTTCAAATTTTGGGGCGCAAATATATCATTCTTACGTCAAAGATGTTAGTCCTTACAGAATGATAAGATTGCCTTTAAATTAAAGCAGGTACATTGCGGCCTTTACCGCCATCATGATATCCTTAACCTCTGGCAAGGCTTCCTTAATAAGTGACTTTGAAAATGCAAATGAGGTATCCGATTGAGTAAGTCTTCGTATCGGCGCATCTAAATAGTCAAATGCCTGATTTTGAACTTGATAGGATATTTCAGAAGAAATAGATGCAAACGGCCATGATTCTTCCACAATTACCAATCGATTGGTTTTCTTTACAGAGTTCATGATGGTTTCAGAATCTAATGGCCTGATTGTTCTCAAATCAATTACTTCCACTTTGATACCTTCTTTGGCCAATTCATCGGCAGCATTTTTTACCAACTTGATTATTTTTCCGAAAGAAATTATCGTACAGTCTGGTCCTTCCCGGGTCACATCAGCCTTACCAATAGGAAGAATGTATTCCCCTTCCGGAACCTCTCCTTTGTCTCCATACATTCTTTCCGATTCCATAAAAAGAACTGGATTCTCGTCTCGTATGGCAGCTTTCAATAAACCTTTGGCATCATACGGGTTTGAGGGGGTAATAACTTTTAAACCTGGAACATGAGCATAAAAAGCCTCAAAACTTTGTGAATGAGTAGCAGCCAACTGCCCTGCCTGACCATTTGGGCCTCTGAAAACTATTGGAGCGCCATACTGACCTCCACTCATCTGCAGCATTTTAGCTGCACTGTTAATGATTTGATCTGCGGCCAGAACCGCAAAATTGAAAGTCATAAACTCGACAATAGGTCGAAGGCCGTTCATCGCCGCACCAACTCCTATACCGGTAAAACCGAGCTCAGCAATTGGCGTGTCAATTACTCTTTCGGGGCCAAATTCGTCAAGCATTCCCTGACTGACCTTATAGGCTCCATTGTATTCAGCTACTTCTTCTCCCATGAGAAACACACGCTCATCTCTTCGCATTTCCTCACTCATTGCCTCATTCAGTGCTTCCCGAAACTGTATTATTCGCATTAGATATGTTGTTTTGGACGGCAAAAATAGCCATTCAATCTAATGAACAGCCGGAATAAAACACGCGGTAAATTCTAAAGTTCACATTGCGAATAGCACTTAAACATCTAGATGGCTAGAACTATTTTCATAAGAGGTCATTTGACTATTTTTGCACCCTTAAACAACAACCCCCACAACTGAGTTGTTGTCAGAACATCAATTTCACTGAATATGAAAATTCTCGTTGCCATTAGCAAAGTACCCGATTCCACCTCAAAGATTTCTTTCAAGGACAACAACACCCAATTTGATGAAGCTGGGATTCAGTTTATCGTCAATCCGTACGATGAATGGTATGCGCTTGTGCGGGCTTTAGAGCTGAAAGAAAATTTAGGTGGTGCCGTTACTACAATTACAGTGGGTGAGGCCAACGCCGACCCTGTAATTCGCAAAGCACTGGCGATTGGTGCTGATGATGCAGTACGCATAGATGCGGAACCAGTGGATGCCCTGTTTACTGCAAATCAAATAGCATCTTTCGCAAGAGATAAAGGATATGACCTCATCATGTTTGGGAAAGAAACGATTAATTACAATGGAAGCCAGGTGGGTGCAATGGCTGCAGGTCTTTTGGATCTTCCCTATGTTTCCAATGCCTCTTCTCTCGAAGTATCTGGTTCTTCAGCGAGGCTGGAGCGAGACATACAAGGTGGTTCTCAGGTTATTGATGTTGATCTTCCTGCCGTGATAAGTGCATCCAAAGGAATGGCGGAGCAACGAATTCCTAACATGAAAGGAATCATGTCAGCCAGAAAGAAGAAACTGGAAGTTGTTGCACCTATTGAGGCTCCCAGGCATACTGAAGTCCTCTCTTACAGTTTGCCCGAAGCAAAATCTGAGGTTAAACTTATTGACCCTGACAACCCAACTGAATTAATAGAATTGTTGCACAAGGAAGCAAAAGTTATTTGATTATGAACGTATTAGTATTTGCAGATTGCCAGGATGGCAAAATCCTAAAATCCGGAATTGAGGCGGTTTCTTACGCTTCTCGTGTTGTAGAACAGTTTGGTGGCACTTTGGTAACCGCTACATACGGCACTGAAGATTCGAGTGAGCTTGAAAAGCTGGGCGAGGTCGGCGCTGAGACGTTGTTTGTATCAAAAACCAATCAGGGTACGCCCTGGAGCCTGACGGAATATTTGAGTGCACTAGTCAGAGAGCGTAACATCGAGCTGGTAGTGCTATCTAATGATTTTACGGGAAAAGCTATTCTCGGATTGTTAGGATCAAAGCTGGATGCCGGAGCGGTAAATAATGCAGTGGATTTTCCGAAAAATGAAAATGGGTTTACGGTGAAGAGTCAAATGTTCTCCGGCAAAGCATTTGGCGAGGTTCGCATCACTTCAAGTATCAAAATCATTGCATTACTACCCAATGCTGTTGGAACAGTAAGTAACCCTAAGTCCTTGTCTATAAAATACTTTGAGGGGGATTTTAATTCAAGAATTAAAATAGTAGAAGAGAAGAAGCTGGAAACTGGAGGTACGGTTCCTCTCCCTGAGGCTGAACTGGTTGTATCCGGTGGCCGTGGCTTAAAAGGCCCTGAAAACTGGGGTATTGTGGAAGATTTAGCGTCCACACTCGGTGCTACTACAGCATGTTCAAGACCTGTGTCCGACTTAGACTGGAGACCTCATCATGAGCATGTTGGTCAAACCGGGTTGGCCATCAGGCCCAATCTTTACATTGCTATAGGAATATCAGGAGCAATACAGCACTTAGCTGGTGTGAACGGAAGCAAAACGATTGTGGTAGTCAACAACGACCCTGAGGCACCTTTCTTTAAGGCTGCAGACTATGGTGTTGTTGCTGATGCATTTGAGTTTATCCCTAAATTTACTGAAGCACTAAAAGCACACAAAGCGAACAACGCCTAAGCAGGCTGCAATGGAACACAAAACGGAATTCAAAGTTCTGGGACTCGACTACTCCAAAACCTCTCATGGCGCCTATCTGCTCTTATTGTCGGAGGTTAATGGCAACAGGAAGTTGCCCATTATAATTGGGAGTGCTGAAGCTCAGTCGATTGCGGTTATTTTGGAAAAGATGAAGCCTCAAAGACCCTTCACCCATGATATTTTTAAATCCGTATTAGATGCCTTTAGCATTGCACTTCGCGAAATTCATATTTACAATTTGGTCGACGGTATTTTTTATGCCAAGCTCATTTGTAACGGCGGTCAACAGGAGGTAGAGCTGGATTCCAGAAGTTCTGACGCTATAGCAATGGCCATACGTTTTGATGCTCCCATCTTTGTTTATGATTTCATTGCAGAGAAAGCAGCGATGACACCAGGAGACCTTAGCGAAGAGCAAGTAATTGATGAGCCCCCTAAAAAAGTTGATGAACTTGCTCAACTCTCCAAAGAAGAGCTGGCAAACCGGCTTGAACTGGCTTTGTCGGAAGAGAACTACGAGTTGGCGAGTAAAATTCGTGATGAACTTAACACCCGATCATAATATCGAATACTTTTCAATCGCCATGGTGAGACCTTAAACCCATATGGATATTCTCAGAGCGCTCTTAGGGTTGGCCATTTTAGTAGGAATAGCCTTTTTATTTTCCGGAAATAAAAAAATGATATCCTGGAGATTGGTGGGGATGGGTATCGGTCTTCAGATCATAATAGCTTTGCTAATTGGTTATGTTCCCATCGTCCAGGTATCATTTGAAGCCCTCAGCAGAGGGTTCGTTTCATTTCTGGGTTTTTCTCTTGATGGTGCCGCTTTTCTATATGGAGATCTGGCGAGAAACAGTGATGCCGTAGAAGGAACGAAACACAGTCTGGGATTCCTGTTCGTATTCCAGGCACTTCCTACAGTTATATTTTTTTCGGCCATTACTGCAGGGCTTTATTATCTGGGAGTTCTTCAAAAAATCGTTTACGTCTTCGCCTGGGTGATGGCCAAAACCATGCGGCTCTCAGGAGCCGAATCGATGTCAGCAGCTGGAAATGTTTTTCTAGGACAAACAGAAGCACCACTATTGGTTCGGCCATTTATTGCTAAAATGACAAAATCTGAGCTTTTGTGTCTTATGACTGGAGGTATGGCCACTATTGCAGGATCAGTACTTGGAGCCTATGTGGCATTTCTTGGCGGGGGAGATCCTGAACAGCAGGCTAAGTTTGCCACATACTTGCTCAGCGCTTCTATTATGAATGCTCCGGCGGCGATATTAATGGCTAAGATATTCCTTCCTGAAACCGAAGAAGTTGAAAAAAAGCTCACCGTGAGCAAAGAAGACATGGGTGTAAATGTGATAGATGCTTTGTCGAGAGGGGCTGGAGATGGCGTAAAATTAGCAGCAAATATTGCAGCGATGCTACTAGCGTTTATTGCGGTTATTTATGCGCTAAACTGGATTCTGGTTGATGGGATAGGTGAATGGTTTGGGTTGAATGCCTATGTGGTGAGCTCTACGAATGGCGTTTTCGATGGGTTCAGCTTGCAATATATACTCGGGCAGCTTTTTCGCTTGTTTGCTTTCATTATGGGTATAGACTGGCATGAAACCCTGCAGGTAGGGAGTTTAATAGGACAAAAAACGGTGATCAACGAGTTTGTAGCCTATTTAAGCCTGGCAGATATGAAAACAGCTGGGGTATTAAGCGAAAAGGCCATCATCGTTTCCACCTACGCACTATGTGGTTTTGCAAACTTTTCCTCCATCGCGATTCAAATTGGAGGTATCGGCGGTATGGCACCAAGCAGACAAAGCGACCTTTCAAAGCTGGGAATACGTGCCCTGGTTGCGGCCACATTGGCCACTATGATGACCGCGACTATAGCCGGCGCCTTGTTCGGATAATTGTATCATTCTCTGTTCAAAATAGGCGCTATGGATGAATGCTGATGTTTTTATAAACTCCGGCAAGCTAATTATCAACATGTTCTTGACTTTCGACATCATACGGTTCACTTTTGATCAAATTTTTGCGCATGCGCCAGTATTTAGAACTTCTCGAGCACATTTTAGAGAATGGCACTCCTAAATCTGATCGGACAGGGACAGGCACTTTGAGCTGTTTTGGCTATCAAATGAGGTTTGATCTTGCGGCCGGATTTCCCGTATTAACGACAAAAAAGCTGCATCTGCGTTCCATTATCCATGAGTTACTGTGGTTTTTAAGCGGAGATACCAACATTCGGTATCTCAATGAAAATAAAGTACGAATCTGGGACGAATGGGCTGATGAGAATGGCAATTTAGGACCGGTATACGGATATCAGTGGAGAAGCTGGCCTGCACCCAACGGAACTTCTATCGATCAAATAGCGAAGGTGGTACACTCCATTAAAAATAATCCTGATTCGCGTCGGCATATCGTGTCAGCCTGGAATCCTGCGTTGGTCGATGATATGGCTCTGCCTCCATGTCATACAATGTTTCAGTTCTACGTTGCCGACGGTAAGTTGTCGTGTCAACTCTATCAAAGAAGTGCGGATGTTTTTTTAGGAGTCCCCTTTAATATAGCCAGCTATGCCCTGTTAACCATGATGATGGCTCAGGTTACCGGATTAAAAGCAGGAGAGTTCGTTCACAGCTTTGGTGATGTACACCTTTACAACAATCATCTGGAACAGGCCCGGCTTCAGCTAACAAGAGAGCCACGACCGCTGCCCACTATGCATATTAACCCCGAGGTACATGACATCTTCAAATTCAAATTTGAAGATTTCGAGCTTGCGAACTACGACCCCCATCCGCACATCAAAGCTGAAGTCTCCGTTTGAAGCTAAGAGGACATATCATAGCAGCTGTTGCAGAAAATTCGGTCATTGGAAAAAACAATGATCTCATCTGGTATCTGCCAGCAGACCTCGCTTTCTTCAAGGAAAAAACGAGAGGATGTTCAGTCATTATGGGACGCAGAAACTATGACTCGATCCCTGAAAGATACAGGCCCCTGCCGGGGCGAAAGAATATTGTAGTCAGCCGGACCACGGATTTACATTTGCATCCGGATGTTCTTATAGCAGCAAGTATCGAACAAGCGCTTGAACTAGCATCGAAAGAGTCCACAGAAATCCCATTTATCATTGGAGGTGGTCAGGTTTATCAATATGCTCTGGATCATGATTTAGTAGACAAGATGTACATTACGCATATTCACCAGTCATTTGAGGGTGATACATTTTTCCCTATCATTGATTCTGAAAAATGGTCCAAAACGTGGGAAGAGTACCACCCAAAAGACCATCATCACCAGTTTGATTTCACCTTCACCCTTTATGAAAAGAAACGGTGAAAGGATATAAAATATTCATTATGAGCAGGTTATCTATATTTCTATTGTTTCTTGTTGTAACATTCGGTTGCAGAGATTCGATCCGCGACAAAGACAATGATCTGGTAACAGCGATGGACTATTCCACCTCCATGAACGCTATAAATGATCTCGTCAAGCAAATCCACAATGTTGCAATCAATGATTCTATTCTGAGCCAATTGGATACGAATTATAGTCCTTCGGCCTGCTTTCAATCAAAGAATTTGGTATCTGCAGGTTTGGGATTTCCCTACATCCTGACTATTGATTTCGGTTCGAATTCAACCTGCATCGATGAGCGCATAAGAAGAGGAAAAATCTCCGTTCGTTTCAGTGGTCTCTATAATTCTATTGGCACTTTGATGGAAGTATCAACAGAGAACTATTATGTTCAGGAAAGAGAGGTAAATTTTTCAGGAAGTCTATTGGTTACGGATTCCGATTCAAGCTACTTAAAATTTCAACGTAAAATTAGTTCCGGTGAAGTGATACTTCCTTCATCTCAGGGCAGACTCTCAGCTTTATCCCGAATATCTGGCCAGGACATGGTTGAGATCATGCTTCAAAGTACACCTGAAGAAACGGATGATGAGTTCAGAATTGAAGGTACCCTTTCGGGCACATCTACGACAGGAGTCACTTACATCAGTGGGGTGTCAACTCCCTTATCCACATCAATCCCATGCAGGTTTGAAACTTCTGGCAGTTTCACTGTTTCTGCATCTAACATTGCTAGCAGATTTGGTGATTACGGTGTCGGTGATTGTGATAACATCGTGACTTTATCGCTCCATGGAGTAGATTATGAGAAGAAGCTTAGTGACTAAGCTACCTTGAGAATATTCAATCCGGAGCTGTCTAACTGACTTTTGGCGTAATCAATCGTAACGACAAAGTTTCTTTCTTTTTCAGCCTCTTTCTTCTGTGGCAGGTCGTACATTAAATCGAGCATGATCGCCTCGCAAATTGATCGTAACCCTCTGGCTCCGAGTTTAAACTCAATAGCCTTATCAACGATGTATTCGAGCACATCCTCTTCAAATTCTAGCTCCACCCCTTCCATATCAAAGAGCTTTTTGTACTGACGTACCAAACTATTCTTAGGTTCAGTAAGGATACTCTTCAGAGCTTGGCGCGATAGAGGACCGAGATGAGTAAGAACAGGGAATCGTCCAATAAGCTCCGGAATTAGTCCAAAGGTCCGAAGGTCCGTAGGTGAGATATACTGCAATAAATTAGATTCATCCAGCACATCCTTCTTTTTTGATGTGTACCCAATGGGTTGTTTATTGATCCGCCGGCTGATATTCTTTTCAATGCCTGCAAAGGCGCCACCACAGATAAACAAGATATTTGAGGTATCAACCTCTACTAATTTTTGTTCCGGATGTTTTCTTCCACCATAAGGCGGAACCCCAATGACTGCTCCTTCTAGAAGCTTCAGAAGAGCTTGTTGAACACCCTCGCCGGAAACATCTCTGGTAATGGAAGGGTTATCACTCTTTCGGGCTATTTTATCGATCTCGTCTATAAAAACTATTCCCTTTTCTGCTAATTCAGGCTTATAATCTGACGCTTGCAACAATCGAGATAGTATCGACTCTACATCCTCCCCAACGTATCCGGCTTCGGTTAAAACGGTAGCATCAGCGATGGCAAAAGGGACATTTAGAATTCTGGCAATTGTTTTGGCCAACAGGGTTTTTCCGGTACCCGTTTCCCCCACCATGATCACGTTGGACTTTTCAATCTCTACCTCATCTTCATTTTTTAGTTGGGTAATACGTTTAAAGTGGTTGTATACCGCTACAGAAAGTACTCTTTTGGCGTTTTCCTGCCCGATGACATAATCGTCGAGCTTGTTCTTTATTTCATGAGGTTTAAGAAGAATCAAACTTTCACTAAGCTGCTCATTTAGCTTAATACTTTGCTCTTCATCCACAATTTTCATGGCTTGCTGCACGCATGTATCACAGATGTGACCAGTAAGTCCGCCGATCATAATATTGACATCGGACTTGTTTCGCCCACAAAAAGAACAGTTTATATCCTCTTTTTCCTTCATTGATTATGCCTTGACGAGAACTTCGTCGATCATTCCGTATTCTTTTGCCTCTTCTGCCTTCATCCAGTAGTCTCTGTCACTATCTTCCCAAACCTTCTCGTAAGTCTGTCCCGAATGTAAAGCAATTATTTCATAAAGCTCTTTCTTTAGCTTTTGAATTTCTCTTGCAGTGATCTCAATATCAGAAGCTTGACCCTGCGTTCCACCCATGGGCTGATGAATCATCACTCTTGAATGTTTCAGTCCTGAGCGTTTTCCTTTGGTTCCTGCTCCGAGTAAAACTGCTGCCATCGATGCCGCCATTCCTGTGCAAATAGTACTCACATCTGGTGAGATGTACTGCATTGTATCGTACACCCCAAGTCCGGCGTAAACTGATCCGCCCGGGCTGTTAATGTAAAGATAAATATCTCTTGATGCATCGGCAGACTGGAGAAACAACAGCTGAGCCTGTATGATGTTGGCGACATAGTCGTCGATCGGGGTACCCAAAAAGATGATCCTATCCATCATCAATCGGGAAAAGACATCCAGTGCCTGAACGTTCATTTGTCTTTCTTCGAGAATGTAGGGTGTTAAAGATGACTCAATATAATGTTCCATCGCTATTGAGCTGATTCCCTGATCTTTAACCGCATATTTCTTGAAGTCTTTATAATTTTTCATTATTGTCCAAATAAGTTTGAAATTGTATTGAGTATTCCTTTTTTCGGGGTCTCACCTGTGGCTAATTTAACAAAATCATCATAGCTCACTTCCTTTTCTTTCAGCTTGAATGTTGACCTGAAGAAATCCATCATTTTTTGAAAATACAACTCCTCAAATAACTTTTTAGCTTCCTCCTGGTTGGCCAGAATGTTTTGTGTTGTGGAGTTCAGAAGATCTTCACCAACTTCGGGCTGACCGTACATCGCAAATTGTTTTCTCATTTGTTCCTTGACATAGTTGGTTAATTCTTCTTGCTGAATCTGCAAACCGTTATCTTTAACAATCTTCTCCTCTATAAGGTTCCAACGAACACCTTCGGCATATTTGGGATACTCGGTTTCTAACTGGTCCTCGGTCATTTCCTCATTGCTCTTCGCCAAAAACTCTTTCAAAAACTCATCGGGTAGCGTGGGATTTACTTTCTTAACCAGATCTTCTTTAATCAATCGGTACAGCATGACATCCTCATACTGCGCAAACTGTTTTTGAAGTTCTTCACGAATTTTTTCTCTAAAACCGGCCTCATCAGCGACTTCGTCTTTGCCATATAGTTTATCGAAAAAATCCTGGTCCAGTTCAGCCGGTTCGGCATGGTAGATAGTCTCAACCGTGAAGTTAAACTCATTGCTTATTTCTTCAACCTGTGCTGTACTGATGTTGAGCATTTTCATGAGGTCATCTTTGCCTTTACTAACTTCGTTCGGATCGACAATGATGCTCTCACCTTTGGTTAGACCTAATAATTGGTTTTTCAAGTTTTCATTTTCCAGAAACTCAAGAGCTATAGTAGATTTATTTCGAATTCCGCCCTGCACTTCTTCCCCACCAAGATATTCAACAAACTCTCCGCCAAGCATATCATTTTCACCAGCCTCATCCACCTCAGAAAATTTTCCATAACGACGCCTGATGTCATCGGCATATTTATCGATGAGTTCATCATCGATTAAAATTTTATGCTCAGTAAACTTGATTTTATCTGATGCGGTAAACTCAATCTCTGGAGCCAGGCCTATCTTGTAAGAGAAGGACAGGTCACCCATCTTGTTCACATCGAGTTCTATGCTTTGGTTCTCCTCAGGAAGTGGGCTCCCCAGTACCCGAAGTGCGTTTTCATTGATGTATTTGTCAATTTCTTCTGAGAGTTTTTGATTGACTTCATTGACTAAAACACTGGTTCCATAGAGCTTTTTGATCATTCCCATAGGCACATGTCCTTTTCTAAAGCCTGGCATATCGGCCTTTTTTCTATAGTCGCGGAGTATTTGTTCTACTTTATCGGCATAATCACTTCGCTCGAGATCTATTTTGATGGTTCCATTGATTTCATCCATCAATTCATGCTGTGTATTCATTTACTTGAATAATAATACGGTTTCTATTAAGGCCTGCAAAAGTAAGTCTTTCAAAGCAGTTGAACTGATGAGATAAGTTTGTCTTTTTTATATGGTTAAGCATCCTATTTTTGTCGTTATGATAGAAGTCCTGAATCTGGTCAATCAGAGTTTTCCTCAGTTTTACGAATCAGAATTGCGTGAAGAAATATCTAAAGTCGGGTTTATTAAGGACGTCGATGAAGGTGAACATATCATGGATGTCGGTCAATACGTTAAGACCATCCCATTGGTAGTCCATGGAAAACTAAAAATATACCGCGAGGATGAAGGTGGTAATGAGCTCTTTCTCTATTACCTCAACAGCAGTGAGGCGTGTGCTATATCTCTGGTATGCACCCTACACAATCAAATCAGCCAGGTCAGAGCCGTGGCCATTGAGCCCACTCAAATTATTGCCATACCAATAGAATACATGGATCAGTTTATGATGAAATATAGATCCTGGTATCAGTTTGTGGTGAAAACCTATGGCGAAAGACTGAATGAGATGTTGAGAACCATTGACAGTATTGCCTTCAAGAAAATGGACGAGCGACTGATTGCTTATCTGGAAAATACGGCCAATGCCATTGAAAGTGACGTCATTAAGGATACTCATCAGAATATTGCGATTGAGCTTAATACTTCAAGAGAGGTAGTTTCGCGTCTTCTCAAGCAAATGGAACGTAAGGGTCTGGTAGAGCTATCCCGAAATGCGATTAAGTTAATTAGGAAGTAGACTACCAACTGTAAATTATCCCAAACCCCACTCCGTAATACAGGTTTTTTCTTGGCAACCAGAAACTAGAGGTATACATGGAGTTAATGTTGACTTTTACTTCTGGTTTTAATGTCAGGGCCCAGTGATCTGTAATAAGCATTCCTATTTCATTGTAGAAATTCCAATCCATATAGAAGGTATTGTAGAATGTGTTATTCGGTTCGAGAAGGGGTGGGTTTTCTCTGGGATCTACCAATTTACCCTGAGAGTTCATTACTATGCCCACTGTAAACCCCGTTCCCATTTTCCAGTGCATTCTCCAAAAACTGAGGTTGTAGTTAACATTTACCGGGATATTTAGTGCACTGATTTTTAATTCTTCTTCAATTCGCTGTTGATTTCCGGAGGTTTCTATCCAATCATAAGTCTGTTGCTCATAAATATTGGAAAATCCCAAACCTCCCTGAAAACTGATTCGGTTACGGACAATTAATTCCACCAGTACCTCCACGTTTTGCATATACGGTTGATTATTGACCTCAGACAATGAAAGAGGAACATCATAGCTCATTCCCCAATAATGTCCTGCGAAAGCTTTAAAGTTCAATGGCCTGGCCAATCTGGGCAGACCTCCCCAATGATTCTTTCCCTTACTTACCCGGAATTTCCAGTCTGGCATATTGATAGAAGGGGTCTTTATTCTCATTCTGGATAGTCCTACGAATTCTTCGCGATTTGACTCATCCAACTCAGTTATACTTTCAGGTGTTTCAGCATCCTGTTCTTCAGTCTTTCTTAATCCTTCATTCTTTTCTTTTGGAGCTTCGGTTGAAACAGTACTCATAGCTATCGGCGCTGACTTAAAGGCCACACCGTTATATATATTTTCATCATAATCAAACATTTCTTCTGCTGATGTGCTGGATTTTGTCGTTTGATCAGACTCTGTGAATACCCGATCTTGTTCAGTGTGATTCTCAATTTTAAAATCTGACAGTCCTATTTGCCGACTCAGCAATTGTTGTTTCCATTCTACCGGAATTGCAGAATTTCCCTGATATGCCGGAAGAGAAGACAGGGCGAAATACATCTGACGATCTCTGTGGCGATGGGTCTCTTCTTCATTTGAGGCTATCAATTCGAATTCATTGGGATTATGAATAGCTGTTCTATCTCGTATTGTAGACTTTCCAGATTGAGAAGTCTCATAGGTACTTTCAATCGTATTTGGGTTTACCGGAGGATTTGTATTGGAATTAATGGATGGTTCTACATCAAGCCTTACAGAAGTCCGAATTGAGGAGGGATCGGATGCATTTTTGCTATCGATGCCAGCAGTACTGATTTTTGATGCGTTTGGAATGTTTGATGTTGTAAACAACATAAATGCAGCGAACATCCCTGAGAAGACATATACAAAGAGGAATGGCCAGCTACTGAAATAACTCCTCCCTTGTCTTTGGTTTTTGAAAGCAGCCCAGTGCTTCTCCTCAAAAGCGAAGGACTGCTTATCGTAGATACTACGATATAGTTTATCTATTTCCTCAGGTTTCATTTTGCTTCATTTAGTTTAATTCCAACTCCTGTTTCATCCAGTATCCTTTGCATTAATATTTTTCGGGCCTGATTTAATATCCATCTTGATGTACCTACTGGAATTTCCAGTAACTCACTGATTTCCCGGTGTTTATAACCATCAATGGCGTGAAGGTTAAACACCTTTCGGTTGATGTCTGGAAGTTCTTCAACAAACCGAATGAGATGAGCTTCGTCTACGCGATCGTTTATTTCATCGATACTCAGATATACTGTATTCTCCGTAATATCCTCTTCATCAGCAAGCTTATTAAGTTCAAAGTGTTTCCGGTTATCCCTAAAGTCGTTGAGAATCGTATTGACCAAAATGGTTTTCATCCAGGCCATCCATGATCTTGTTGGGTCATATTTTGCCAGGTTCTTCAGTATTTTCAAGAAAGCATCATTCAGTGCTGTTAAGGCATCTTCCTGATTGGTGTAATACCTTGATGCTATAGACATTAGATATGGAAAGCAAAGCTTAAAAAGCTCGTAATGAGCTTTTTCTTTGCCATTAAGGCATTTCTTTATGAGTTTGCTGTCCGGCTTCATAACAAAAAGGAGGCGGCACAAATGTACCACCCCCTTTCAAGGATAAGGGAAACTAAATTTTTACAATTCTTTTTATCACCTTCTTATGTTTATTTGAAATACTCAATAAGTATACTCCGTCAGGGAGATTTGAAAGGTCAACTTCTTTTCTCCCTTCTGAATTAGTCCTCGCACTATAGATCATTTTGCCATTGAGATTATACAAATCCAGAACGGTAGATTCTCCCTGAAGGCCCTGAATAATTACAATATCTCTCGATGGTATTGGAAAGACTTGAATTTTCTCTGTTGACATAGGAGACATTGCGGTAACCACAGTTGAAACGATAGCACCATTGCTGTCTACGGTTATATCAACCGTATTTATCGAGTCCTGTAAGGCCGACAATGTCACCAGCATTGGAGAGCTGGGTATACCCGCCACTTCGGGATAGATGTAAAAATCGCCCAAGGGAAGGTTATCAATACGAAAAACTCCGTAGGAATCACTTACTCCCCATGAAACGGGATTCATGTTAGCATCGAGGATGAGAATGTGAATTCCGGGAATTGGGTCGCCGGGGCTGTAGGTCTTATTCGCCCCTTGCGACACCAACCCCCCAATAAAACCTGGTCCACCGGGGTTTATTCCTTGAATAAGATCATATTCAAATGTGCTGCCGGCACCACCCGGAATACATGAAACGGCATTCACTGGCAGAGCCTCATGCCAGAAGAGCACCCCTCTGTTTCCCGGGCCATAGTAACTAGGTAAATAATTTAGATAATCTGGTGTATTTGGATGCAAGGACCCCTTTATGAGATAATGTCCATAAGCAATGTCTATGAGCACCGCTCCGTTTGAGGACTCCAAACTGTCCTCAAGAGTCAGAATTCCCTGTGCCGAGTCTGATTCAATCAAGTAGATTGTGCAGGAATCTGCCAGGCTTGAGACGCTCAGCGTGCTATCTGTGCAGAGTTCTACATCGATGATAGCTGTATCAACGGTATCTACCACTGCTAATGTTGTAATCGTTTGCAATGGACAGCCATCTATAGAATCAACTACAGACAAACTCACCGTATAGGTACCTGGTTGGTCGTATACATGCACTTCATGATATGGAGGAATAGATAATTGCCATGGGATGGTATTTCCATCTCCAAAGTCCCAGTGTGCATATGATAGAGTAACAGGAGCAAATGACATTTCTGCTTCAATCCCCAACCCACATTCATAAATATTAAATGGATCGTTAAGAACGCATCCGGTATCCCATAAAGTCAACCACTCGGAATGAAAGTCAAAACAGCCTGTATTTGAATTATCTACAGTCAGCATAAGTTCAGTTTGACCAAAGCATGGACCCGAGTCCTCCAAAAAGACAATGGTTTGCTGATTCGGAAATGTATGGAAACATCCATTGTAGGAAGCCATTTCCCAAGTGTATTGGGTTCCGGGCGCGCCATAAAGGGCGCTTGCAGTGTATTCACGGGCAAGACTGTCATAGGTTAAGGTGAATTGACCAGTGCAGGTCTGTGATCGCACAGATGGAGTAGTGAGGAGAGTTATCAGTGCCAGTAGTGTAACAATTAGTTTCATTTCTATTGGGTCCTGATGATAATACCCAAGAACAATGATCAGCGTTGGCGAACTACGAATTATTTTCTCTAATCCAGCTAATTGTTTGGTTCATAGCATCTTGAAAAGGAAGTATGTCGTAGTTTAAATGCTTTTGAGCTTTGGAAATATCCGTTCCCCAGTTGTAGGAATACTTTCGAACAAAGGGCGGGGTTATGGCGGGAGGTCGTCCGGTAATATTGGCAACCTTTTCCATAACCCATGAAACCGCTATCATAATACCAAGAGGCACAGAAATGAGTTGATGTCTCTTTCCAGAGGAATCGCCAATGGCGTTGTACAGTTCCCTGTATGTAAGGTTATATCCTCCTAAGATGTAATTCTCACCAGACCTTCCCTTCTGCGCTGCAAGAAAAATTCCCTGTACAACATCTGATACAAATACATAGTTACCCATAGAATTGCCATTCCCTGGAACATATCGAAATCCCTTATAAATGTAATCATGTACAATTTTTGTTACCGCATTGCTTACACTCATTTCGCCAGGACCAAACACCCGGGTTGGACTCACAGTAACCACCTCTAAGCCTTGAGCTAAATAATCTTCTGCAAGTAGTAAGGCCTCGAATTTAGTTCGCTCATAATCAGTATATAAGGACCTATCTGGCCTGGTGGATTCCGAAACCAAGGTTTCATTTTTTTGGGGGCCAAATGTTCCTGCCGTTGAAACCAGAATAACTCTCTTTACACCTATCTCAACTGCTATATCAAGAACGTTTTTTGTTCCCAATACATTTATTTCAAAGAAGGTTTCCCTGTTCTTATGCCAGGGTTTTGCGAAAGCCGCCAAATGAAATACCGTGTCGCAATATTTCATGGCATTTTTTAAAGACTCTTTGTTGAGAATATCTGCTTTGACGGGCATCAATCTGGGATGTTCAATGAGATCCGATCGCAATTTTGTTCTCGGACGGTACATTGCGTTTACCTCAATGCCATTTTGTAATAGCAATGCTGAGAGTTCTGCTCCGAGAAAACCTCTAGCCCCAGTAACCAGTGCTCTTTTCATCTGCAGAAAAAAGTATTCAGCATTCCAAGATAAAAATGAAAAAGCAGGGGCCAAATTATTGATCGGGTCCTGTAGGCGAGATAGCCCATATACACCCCCCCGAATAAAGCGCCCCAGGTTTCGCCCTGGGGTTTTCCAATGTGCATTAGGGTGGTCAGAATTGTAGGAATCATAATGCCCGCTATCCATCCATATTTGCGTCCAAACCCCTGCAGCATATATCCCCTAAAGAAAAATTCCCACCCGATGTAATGAGGTAAATATGACAGCCCCCATAAAGCGAACATAGTTAGGGAGGAATTTGCCAATGCTACGGGAAAATTTTCATGATAGAATTCAAAGTGCTCAGGATTAAGGCTGGAACGATAAACTAAATAGGGCATTATTATAAAGGAAATAGCGGTGGCCCATAACCCAAACTTCCAGTCGCCCAATTTGAGTCCATATTCCCCTACCTTTTCTTTCAAGACAAAAATGATAATTAAAGAAGGGATGACTGCAAAGAGAATAAATGTAGAAAAGTGGTGATAAAGCCACATGCTCCATTTGTAATCGTCATTAAGAGGTAAGCCTTCAGCAAAGTGCTCTACCCAATACATCCGATCTCCCTGATATATTTTGAGTACCAGTAGTACCCCAATGGACACCCACAGGACCAATTCTGTTTTATTTAGCTTGAAGAAAGAAATTAACTGTCTGATATTCAAGACATTTATTTGGTTTTAGCCCTTTCAAGAACAGCATCATTAACGATATTTGGCATGGTAAGTACTAATCCAGGCGTCCTTTCCATTTCTCTCTTAGCAGCAAACATGGCATCAGGGTTTCTTGCCCACGAACGTCGTGCGATACCATTGTTCACATCCCAAAAAAGCATTTGACTGGCTCTTCCTGCCGCTTCTTCAGATCCATCCAGTACCAATCCAAACCCGCCATTCATTACTTCTCCCCAGCCCACTCCACCGCCATTGTGAATGGAAACCCAGGTTGCTCCTCTGAACGAATCTCCGATGACATTTTGAATGGCCATGTCCGCAGTAAACATGGAGCCATCTTTAATATTGGCCGTTTCACGATAAGGGGAATCTGTTCCTGAAACATCATGATGGTCTCTACCCAAAACTACGGGGCCAATTCGACCTTCAGCAATAGCTTTATTAAACTCCAGTGCTATTTTTCTTCGGCCTTCAGCATCCGCATACAGAATACGGGCCTGCGAGCCTACAACCAGCTTATTCTGTCGAGCTCCTTTAATCCAGTCGATGTTATCCTGCAATTGTCCCTGAATTTCTTTAGGTGCGTTTGGCAAAATGCTTTCCAGCACATCTGTCGCAATTTGATCGGTAATATCTAAATCTTCAGGCCTGGCTGAAACGCAAACCCACCGAAAGGGTCCAAATCCATAATCGAAGAACATAGGGCCCATTATATCTTCAACATAACTTGGATATCTGAACCCATCTCCTGTGTCATTCATAATCTCTGCTCCGGCCCTGGAAGCTTCAAGTAAAAAAGCATTTCCGTAGTCGAAGAAATACATTCCATGGGCAACGTGTTGATTTATGGCATTGACCTGTCGAATTAAGCTTTGCTGAACACGGTTTTTAAATTCTTTCGGATCTTTAACCATGAGTTGATTGGCTTCCTCATAGCTGATCCCCACCGGATAATATCCTCCTGCCCAGGGGTTGTGGAGTGAGGTCTGGTCTGATCCGAGATCTACATGAACATCATATTCCGCGAAAGTTTCCCATACATCCACTACGTTACCTACATAGGCTAATGAAACTACTTCGTTTTTCTCTTTGGCTTGCTGCACACGGTCGATCACATCCAGAATGCTCTCGTACAGTTCATCTACCCAGCCCTGCTCATGCCTTTTGTAAGCCGCTTTCGGGTTAATTTCTGCAACTACTGAGATCATTCCGGCTATATCGCCGGCTTTTGGCTGAGCCCCACTCATTCCACCAAGGCCCGCGGATACAAAAATCTTAATGTCTTTGTCTTCCGGTGAAGTGTGTTTCCTCCGGGCATTCATCAAGGTGATGGTGGTACCATGCACTATGCCTTGCGGGCCGATATACATGTAACTTCCTGCAGTCATTTGACCGTATTGGGTTACCCCTAAAGCATTGAATCGCTCCCAGTCGTCTTGAGAGGAATAATTGGGGATCATCATCCCATTTGTGACCACTACGCGGGGTGCATTTTTATGAGATGGAAATAAACCCAACGGATGTCCCGAGTACATAACTAAGGTTTGCTCGCAAGTCATCATGGACAAGTACTTCATTACCAAGAGATACTGTGCCCAATTTTGAAAAACAGCTCCATTTCCCCCATAAGTAATCAATTCGTAAGGATGTTGAGCAACTCTGGGATCGAGGTTATTTTGAATCATATGCATGATAGCCGCTGCCTGCTCGCAGTTGGCAGGGTATTCATCAACGGGTCTGGCATACATCTCATAATCGGGTCGAAATCTATGCATGTAGATCCTACCATAGGTATGAAGTTCCTTTAGAAATTCAGGAGCAAGTTCCGAGTGCCATTTTTCAGGAAAATACCGCAGTGCATTTCTCAATGCGAGATCCCGTTCCTGTTCTGAAAGCAAAAGTTTTCGTACCGGTGCCCGATTTAAAGATTCATCAAAATCGGGCATTTCAGGAATATGCTCCGGAATTCCCTGTTCCACTGCTGATTCAAATTTACTCATGATAATTTCTCTTTTTTTGAAGAAAATCCGTAGGGACAGTTAATGCATCCACTTCGACAACAATAACCTCTTTTTAGATGGTACATACTGGTAAAAACAACATATCCCTCTTCGGACAAATAATAGTCCTCGGGGTCTAGTTCTTTTCCATTAAATAATTTTCTTTTTTCGCGCATGAAAGGAGGGCAAATTTGACCAAATTAAATAACACGAACAACGCCGCGATATGGCCTGATCTGCATAGCAGAATAGACGCAATTAGCGCAGACCCCTGGAATACCTTTTCCGTTCGGGTTGACGTCCTTAGAGAAGATCTTCTCGATGTTGAAATATCTGGGAATAAATGGAGGAAACTCAAATATAATATTCTGCACTGCATTGATAATCAAATTGATACAATAATTACAGTTGGTGGAAACTACTCTAATCACCTTGCTGCAACGGCAAAGGCCTGTGAAGAGTTCGGAATAAAATCCATCGGTTTGGTGAGAAGCTATTCCAATAGAAAAACAGCTACTTTAAAACGAGCAGATTTTCTGGGTATGCAACTCAAATTTATCCCTCCAAGCTCTTTTGAAGCAGAAAAAAAAGTTTACCTCAATGGTTTAGCAAGGCGTTACCATTTCATTGAAATGGGAGGAGCCAATCAACTTGGTGTGTTGGGTTGTGCGGAAATCTTGAATGGAAGCACTGTCGAATACGATTATATTGCCGTTGCCTGCGGAACAGGATCTACCCTGAGCGGGATAATGAATTCGGCCGAGAGGCATCAAAACATTCTTGGTTTCCCTGCTTACAAGTCAGATGAAAGGTTGCATAATGATATTTCCAAATTCTTGGTTTCAAAATCCTCGAAATCAAAACTTGAAATCATGGCCGGTTACGACTTTGGTGGTTTTGGCAAGATGGATGAAAATCTGATTCGATTTATTAAGACGTTTTATGACTCTACAAAAATTCCGCTCGATGGAATTTACACAGGCAAAATGATGTTTGGGTTATTTGAGATGTTGCATCATGGTTATTTCCCGACCGGAAGTAAAATTCTGGCTATTCATACAGGAGGTTTGCAGGGAAATATTGGTTTGAATAAAAAATACAAGGCAGAGCTTCCAGTTCCTTCGTTTTAACAGAAAGATGTTTGTTACCCCTGTAACTATGGCACCGGGAGACCATTACGGGGCTTAGATTTGTGCAATGATCAGGCATCTTATTCTTCTGGCAATTGTTGCTTTAAGCTTTACCACCAGCTCATTAGGGCAGCGCATGACGCGGGCGGAGTATATAAAAAAATACAAAGGTCTGGCTATCAAGAACATGAGGGATCATAAAATACCTGCAAGCATAACATTAGCACAGGGACTTTTAGAAAGCGATGATGGAAACAGCAAGTTGGCCAGCAAATACAACAACCATTTTGGTATAAAATGTCACAGCTCATGGACCGGAAAGAAAACCTATAAAGATGACGATGCAAAAAAGGAATGCTTCAGAGTATATCCAACGGTACAGGATTCTTATAATGACCACAGTGCATTTCTTCACAAATCGCGATACGCCAAATGTTTTGAACTTGAAATCACAGACTACAAAAACTGGGCTCTTGAACTAAAAAAAGCTGGCTATGCAACAAACCCGAAATATCCACAACTACTTATTGTAATCATTGAAGAAAACGAGCTTTACAAATACGATAAGGAAGCACTAGGTGAAACAAATCCAGCAAAAACGAATCAAGAAGTGCTTGTTTCGAATGAGTTTGACGATATAGATTATTATAACAAGCCCATTGTCCGTCAAAGCAAAAATAACATAAAGTACATTGAAGCTTCGGAAGGTGATACCCCAAAAAGAATTGCAGACAAACTGGACATGGGGCCCTGGCAAATCCGAAAATATAATGATGTAGATAAGGGTTTTCGATTTTCATCAGGAGATATTGTTTATCTCCAACCCAAAAGGAATAAAGCTGCTGCGAATTTCCATGAGGTAAAACCAGATGAAACTGTTTGGGATATCTCTCAACAGTATGGCATAAAAATCAAATCCATCTATAAGCTTAACGATCTGCCCAGAAATAGTAATCTCGTTCCGGGTCAGAAACTAAAACTGAGGAAGAAGCCACTCAAAAATTAAAGCGCGCTCTCACCCGTTTTATGGCATTTCCAGCCAGCTCTCTTAATGAGCCTACATATAATTCAGTCAAATCACCAGAGAGCAGAATGGTGAGAATTGCGAAGGTAAAATCAAGTTTTACATGAAAATAGAGCAGCAATAAAATGGTAAGAGAAAATAGAACAATAATTTCAACTAGGATTAATGACTTGGTTATCAGGTCGTAATATACTTTTTTCCTTTCTGCGATATAAATGAAAAGAGCTACATTAAGATATAGAAGTATAATAGTAATTAGGATATCCCCCCACAATGGAAATTGAAAAATATACTCCTTGCTTAATATCATAGAAATGATGTTGGCATGTAATGTCACACCGTACATATCGGGGTATGAACGACCTGCCGGAATGGGGTTCATGGGGGTAAAGAAGGTATCTTCGAGGGACTCTTCTCCCAAATGATGTTGTCCCATGAAGCCCATCAGAACAATTTTATCTTTTACAAAAGACAAATCTGCTCCGGGCCTAAGAACGTCCTGAACATCGAGCTGATAGAAATGCCGATAATTCCCTTTCCAGTTAATGACCTCACGTTCGTTGTTTCGCTGCTGCAATAAATCGACACTTGTGCTGTCAAATTTGTCGGCAATAACCACCGAGAATGCCTGGGTAGAAGAGTCATTGACACATGTAAAAGGAACAAACTGACGAACGGTTTTATAACCTTCAGACGTAGTCTTCATCTCAGCATAACCCAGAGAAGCATTGCTCGTAAAAATGAAATTCGATGTAGACATTCCCTGAAAACAATTCGAAATACTGTCAGGGATCAATAAGTCGGAAACCAAAACAAGGTTATCCACTTCTGAGAGTGCCAACATCAGTTCCATATCGGAACGAAAATCCCTTCTTTCGCGAAAGAATACATCGATACCTAAGATCTTGGGATTGAACTTATTTAGTACCTTAATTTGTTCGGCGATACCAGATCTATCCAAAGTGCCGATATTCACTAGAACAATATTGGTATCAGGTGGTGGTTTGTCCCTCAATTGACTAAAAACCATATCGGAAAGTTCAAAATCGGTAAGAGCTTTACCAATTGGATCCAGAAGTTCGAACTGTGCTGGGAGTTTTACTAGCAGATAAACTACAATCAGGATGAACCCAGTACAAAAGAGATTGCTTCTATAGTTAAAGAGCCTCATTTTTTATGTCACTTAATGCTAAATATGCTTTTTCAAAAAATTCTACCGAACTACTTTTATACAAGATTTAAATCAACCTATTAAAGCCATGTCAAATCAAGTCCTAAATAGTGCAAAAGGGACCATAAAACTAAAGGTTATGAAACACTTAGTAATTATATTAATTCTGGCTCTCATAGCCCCGACAACCTGGGCTCAGGAAGTAGCCTTTAAAACTCTCGCCGCTCAAGGTACCTGCATTGTGCAGCGAGGAGACAATCCTGATGAATATGTTCCAATTTCAACAGGAATTAAAATATTCAATAATGATAAAATCATTATCACCGGAGACAACAGCTATGTTGGATTAGTCGGGGTTAACGGCAATGCTATTGAAGTAACCAAGGGTGGAGTATATAACGCTCGGGACCTTCTGAGCGAATCTCATTCAGCATCAACAGGTTTGGCCAAGAAATATCTTCAACTCTTGGTAGATGATATGAGCAAGAGTCAAGACCGAACTGCTGAAAATATGATATACACCGGAGCGGTTTCCAGAAGTACATCCACTGAAAGCATTGCGCTTTTCCTCCCTGAATCTACTAAAGTGATTAAATCTTCAGCTACGGTTCAATGGTTCCCCAGAGAAAAAGCGAGCTCTTACACTGTGCGCATTAGAAACCTTTATGAAGAAGTAATTTTTGAGAAACAAACAAGTGCAGAAGAAATCACTCTCGACTTTAATGTTTTGGACATGAACCCAGGTGAGGTTTATGAGTTCGAGGTACGAGAAACTCAGCGCCCAGCGCGAACCAGCAACAAGGTTACGTTCAAAGTTCCAAACCGTTCTGAGCTGGCTCAAATTGATACTGAGCTTGAAAGACTATCTCTGGAGATACCCAGAAATACTGCAATTGGAGATATGGTTATTGCAACTTACTACGAAGATCATGGACTTTATTTGAATGCTATACCTTACTACAAGAGTGCAATTGATAAGGAACCGGACATCGTAGAGTATCTGAATGCTTACAACACATTCCTTGAAAAAATAGGACTCGGCGGTATGGCCAATAAATAATCACAGTCCTATCATAACGAATGAGCCCCAAAAAATAGGCTCAGGATAACTTTCTTTAATCGCTTTCTTGGCTTCCAGGAAAGCGATTCTTTTTTCAGTACCATTGATCCACCTTCGGTAAAAATCTGAAAGCAATTCCTGAGTAACGCGATCATCCACTTTAAACAAGGACATGATGACATTTCTAGCTCCGGCAACTGAGAAGGAGCGCTGAAGACCGTATACGCCCTGTCCGGCACTGATCTCACCACGACCGGTTTCACATGCACTTAATATAACGAGCTCAGTATTGTCGAGGTTAAGATGAACAGCTTCATACGCAGTGAGAACACCACTTGCACTATTCAATTCATTGATGTCCTCCTCGGCTTTAACCAGTAAGGAGTCTGCGCCGGCCATTAATAGTCCTGACTTCAGCATCATATTATCTGGCTTATCCCGATCAAATTCTGTTATAATCTTATCTGACCCTGACCTTCCGAATTGCTCATCCTCCATGAAGAATCCATGAGTAGCCAGGTGCAATATCCGAGGACTTTCTACACTCTTTATTTCATCCTCACCGGCCTGATCTCCAGTAATTTCCTGTACAATCCAATTGTTGGATGCCAGTAAAATTCCAACTTCCTGAACTTCTTTTTCCGCTCCTGGTAATGGCTCGACGGATGTAATGGACTGCTCGCCTGTATGGTTACCAAAGTTTGGGTTACCTACAAGAATAGCATCAGAGGAGGTGGCCTTGTAGGAACTTTCAATTTTTGCAATAACAAGGTCCTTGGTGTTGTAGGTGCTGTTAAACCGATACCCGCTGATTAAATAACCGTAATTCTCTCTGTAGAAAGTTTCAGGATTGATTTGATTATATACTCCGTCCGGAGAGATGTAAATATTAGTCCGCAAGCCGAACTCGCTTTCGATGCGAGCCCAATACTTTTTGTACGAAACCTCATCAATGGTCTTATACTTTATACCATTTCTAAAAAACTTGAAATCTCTTCCTTCCAGTTCTGTACCATTTGGCAAAAGGACTATAGATGGGTTGCCTTTAGTCTCTTTAGTAACGACGAGTGCTGCATAAATGATAGAGTCCGTTAGTATATGATCAAAATGAGAAACTCTTATGATTTCTAATGCTACATCATTTTCCTGTAAGACACTCCTGACATCCTTCCAAGTATAAAGCTCCTCCTCATAATCCCGGGCAAAGTCCTTTGTGGTTTCGCTGAGTTCTTTTTCCAATCGGTTTATCTCCAGGTTCATCAACTCTAGATTGACATCAATTGTGTCCAATTTTTCTTTGGAGATGCCCAGATATCGCGCGTATTCTTCTCGTCTACTCAACCATGCTTCGTACTTCTTAATTGTTTCTTGATCGCCATAGTTATAAACTCTTTTTTTAAGCTGGATGGAGGAGTTTAAGAGAATCGCCTTCACCGCCAGTTGGTTGTTATACATCTGCTCAATCAACCTATTGTCTTGCTCATGGTACTCTGCAACGAGGGAATTAAATATCTCGAAGTCCTTTTTAATGTTATTCCAATACACGGTTCGCTCATTTTCAGAGAGATAAGGGAAGTATTCATCAATATATTGAATGTAGCTACTGGTGCTTCGGATCAATGCATCTGCTGCTTTATCGTATTGTTTTGATGCATAGTAGGACATTCCCAGCTTACCAAGCATACGCACATAATCGGGGTGCTTCTTGTCGAAGATGTAGCCATAGGTTTTCATGGCCAAGTCGTAGTATTTAATTGCTTGTTCGTAAGACTTTTTACTGTAGTGCAGTTGGGCAACCATGGCTCTGTTTCTTGCCGTTTTCACATGATTATCGCCATAAGTAGCCAGGTAAACGTAGTTGGCAGCTTCAAAATGGATTAATGCTGTCTCATATTTCTCCTGCTTGATGTAAGCCATGCCCTTGAGTTCATTGATTTCGGCATATCGCGGATGCTGATCCCCAACATTGAATTTCACTATTTCGCCAGCTCTATCTAAAATTGACAGGATAACTTCTGGATCTTCTTCAGAGCTGAGCAATAGTTCTGAACGCTTAACTAAAACGTCGGCCAGGCTAATATGCTGATAGCCAAACCTCCTGCTCAAGGTATTCTCGGACGTTTCTAAAAGGTATCCCGATTTTTCAAAATCTCCAAGAATCCTGTAGAACTCGGCAAGACTTACTAAGGACTTAATATAAGCATAGGAAGTATCGCTCAGTTGTTCTCTGGCAATATCTGAGGATTTACTCAGAGCTTTTTCTGCCTCAATCATTTTTCCCTCAACCAGAAAGAGGTTTCCTAAGAAATTATATGACCGAATTAAGGAAAAATGTTGGTCTCCAAGAATTTTCACCCTCGATGCTATTCCTTCTTCAAGCAATTCTTCGGCGTGATTATATTTTCCTATTTGTGCGTACAGAGCTCCTAAACTTTCATTTATGCTCGCTGTGAGAATATCATCGCGTCGCACTATTCTTTTGGAGCCAATGTATGCTTCATTAAGGTATAACTCCGAGTTGTACAGGCTTCCATTTAGGCGTTCAATATCGCCAAGTTTATACAAGGACATAATGTACTCCTCTTCTGGTTCAGAATCACTTTTTTCAAGTATAGATACTGATTTCTTGAGATTTACTGTTGCATCACCATACGCTCCCAGAGCAATTTGGGCTTCAGACCTTTTCCGAAGTGAAATACCATAAGCGACTGAATTCTCACCATAACGTTCCAAAGTATATTGAAGAGCCTCAGCGCTCAGAGAGTCAGCAACAATATAATCTCCTATTCGAAGACAGAATTCCGCATAGCTTTCTAACAGATTGATGTAGGGAGCCCCATGACGCCGGTAGTTCTCCAAAACTGCATACATGGACTCATCGAAAATTGAATCAGCTTTTTCAAGTTGAGCGGTATATTTCGCATAAAATTTTGCCATTTCCAATGCGCTAAAATGCTTGAGTACACTATTATCGCTGGTGTTCCATTCCGATATGCATATGGCCTCATTATAAATGGGCACAGCGCTGTCGTATTGATGAATGCGAATCTTTGCTAAGGCATAGTCGTGAAGAAACGGTACTAGCTTTAAGTCAAGAGAATCATAATATTCAACCCTACTTTCATACAAAGCATTCATTCGCTTATTGAAGGAATTATATTTTCCCTTTTGCGAAAGCTCCAGCGTAGCCAGATAGCGGCCCCAATAATTATAACTACTCTCACTCGAAAAATTCTTGAAGACCTCTCTTCTGAACTGATTCGATCCTGTACTGAACCACGCAAATGCGTCGCTGAACAAATAACCTCGTAGTTCAGTTTCGAACATTGAGAAATACAGTTTATTGGGAACATAATAATCCCAATTGCCTGCATATCTGGTTCTTAAATTCTTGATTTGTCTGATATCATTTTTGTCCCCTTTTTCATAGGTCCTTTCGTAAAAACCTACCTGGTTTAGTATCACCGATTGATCGTTCTTTTTCAGAGTGGCAGAAAGCTCATCGTTATTCTTTTGGAAGAGGGAGTCTGCTAATTCGTAGTCACCCCACTCTAAATTTAAAGTGGCATACTTTACCTTGAGGGCACCCAAGCGTTCAACATTTGATTTAAACTGCTTTCGAGGCACCTTCTTAAACTCAAAAGATTTCGTCTTGGCATTAAAAACTTTTTCCTTGCGCTTTGTGATTTTGCGCTGCTTCTCCATGGTTTTCTGGATTTCGACAATCGCAGATAAATAACTACCCGTAGATCTCAAATAGTCGATTTTCAAGTCCTCCAGTTCAACACCCCATTTGCCTTCCAGTCCCGCTATTCCGGTTCTTTCAGTTGCGCTGTCGAGGTACATTTTAGTTTTGTATAACTGTCCCAACTCGAAAGCGGTTCTTCCAAATATGATAAACCTAACCGCAGCTAACGAATCAGGCAGAAGCACTCTGTTAAGCAAAAGCTCTTCTGCCCTGTTGAACTCCTTTACCGCTGCTTTAATTTCTCCAAGACCTTCGAGGTTTTTGGCCAGTAAACTGTGATATACAGGCCATTTCTCTTGGTTTTCACCCCTCTTTGTATCCCTGCGAATCCGGTTTTTTAATCGAGATTCTGCCTGATAGTATCTTCCTTTCTCGTATAAATCTTCAACTGCTTCAATGGTGCTGTAATCGAAAGGATCCTGTCCAAATAGTGGAATAAGGGGTAAAATCGTAACGAACAATAATATTATCCTATTCATAGTCTCTTCCAATTACAAGGTTAAATCCAAACCGGAATGAAAACTGGTTTTGCTCATCGAGCTGAAATGGATCAAAAATATTATCTGCAATCGCATGGAACTGAACCGGGCCAGTGCTTACAGTAAATCCTGCCCCAAGATTCAAACTCGATTGATTAGGGTCTACAACAGCATAGCTTAGTGTATATCCAAGGAACCGCTTAACTCGTCCATTTGCTGAAACCCTGAGAAAAAAATCAGTTTGATCTTCTCGAAATACCGTTTCTGTTAAAATCATAGCCTGTAAGCGAGGAAGCACATACATTCCACCCGAAACAAACAACCGTGTCGGTGTCTTGGTCTGATATGAGTTGTTATCAACCTCCACCCCTGCTTCTCTGGACAGACTGTCAAGAAATTGCTGATAGTCGGTTAGATATCCAATATCTCCAAAGGATCTCAACTCATCAGCTGTTACCGGAGATATTTCCACTTCCACCGTATCTGTGTTATAATTCCTGACATTGCTTTGCCAGTTAATGGTTCCAAACATGTCCAAAATACTCGCGGCAAATTCATACTTGCGGTTTATAACATATCTTCCGCCAATGTCCATTGCAAATCCATAATTGTTATAACCGGTGATCAACCCCGAAGGGTTGTTTTCATATTCGCTCAAACCGGAAGAAGTCACATTAAAAATGGCAGGCCCGGTAAGCTTTGGGTTTCCTAAGTCAGTCAGCACAATGTTCTCAATAGAGATGTCGTTGATGGTCTGAATATCTACCAATCCCGAATACAGTTTCAATCGGCCCCCAACAGTAAGTTTCTCATCAACCCTTCGTGCGTAACCCAAGCCATATTCTCTAAAATGCCGATAGTCCACCTTTAATTCATCAATTTCAATAGGAAATCTTGGTATCTGGCTCTCTAGTACATCTCCAATAAGGAAGGCAAAATTCCGCGGAAAGTCATTCAGAAGACGTATGCGGTCGGTAATGTTGAACATGAAATAATTCTTCTCAATTGCGATTCCGAAATGAAGTAGATCGTTGACATAATACACAGTGGTGAGGTTGCGATCGTTCAGTCCATTCAGAAATCGGTCTGTATCCATGGTATAGTTTCCATTGTTATCTCTAATGAAAACTTTAGAAAGGACAAAATCACTCTTTCCGGGGCTTATATATTGTGATCCTAGAGCGGGAATGGCGATATTAATTCTACCCAACGGAATAAATGAAGGATTTGCATAAAAAGATTGGGGCAGAGTTTTCATGTTGTATATGTTGGCCATTTCCTGAGCCCAAACATGAAAAGAGGATAGTGCGATAAGAATTAAAGGTAAAGCTCTCCTCATACACAATTATTTTCTACTAATCTACGGAACACTGAGAAAGTAGTATCTCGATCTTTATTGATTTAATGTAAAGACCATCATTACACCACTTTGATCTGTAGAGATTACATTCAATTTCTGGTCATTATTAATATCGGATATTGTAAACAGACCAGATCCAATTAAAGGAAAATCGGGATGAACCTGACCTTCTTCATCGACCAGATAAACTCTTTGTGAGGTTTGGTTTGTGAACCCCAGCCAATGCTTTCCCGAGAACGAATAAACACTGGGTACGGAAGCTAATTCACCATCGTAGTCAACACTGGTTAGAACCTTCCCATCTAAATGATAAATCTGAATCTTGTCGTCGAGAACTAACATCAATTCCATAGTCCCATCCCGGTTAAAGTCAAGAAATGAACTGTTCGATATAGTGTCACTAACCCTGAATAGATTTTCATACTTATCCGACAGGTTGACGCGCATAATACTGCCAACAGTATCGATTCCATAGATATGTGTGCTTTCCAAATTTCTTCCGGTCTTAATTGAATAGTTTTCAATCGATTCCGAAAACCGACTGGTGAGATTCAACCTTATATTTCCTCTTCGATTAAGGGTTTTCACCTCGCCGTTCTCAAAAATCACGATCAAATGATCGCGGTTTTTAATAGGGTTCCACGTTATGGGGTAAGCCACTTCCTCACCAGTGCTGGTATAGGACCAACCTCTAACTCTTTTGCCCTCCAGGTTGTAATTAAAAATCTGCCCTCCCGAACAAGGGACTAAAAATCGATATTCCCCATTACTTTCATAATCCAAAATGGTCATTGATGTGGCAGCGTTAGAGGGTAATTCGATGGGGAAATTTGGAAGATCAATCCCGTTTCGGTCAATGATGTAAACTCTCTTTTTCGTATTGAAAGCCAACTGTAACTTACCGTTTTGATAACTATCAATCTGGAGGACATCACCTTGAATAGGGCTGTCCAACTTTCTTTTCCACAATACACGCCCCTTATTACTAATGAGGTAAAGATTATGATTCTTGTCCTGAACTACAATTTCTGGAGCGCCTGTGTAATGATTTCGAACCAATACCGGCTTCATGTCTGTTGTTGTATCAAGGGCTAGCTCCCAAAGAGAATTGAATTGTTCTTTATATACTGGATTGTACTTAAGATGAAGGTTTACATAGTATAGGTTTCCACGTTCATAACTCACTTGAAGCGCAGCTGCCTGAAAGTTTCTTATCCAGGATGTATGCTCATCAATCCAGGTCGAAGTTTCCGTGCTTCCGAGGTTCTTATACCATTCAACAGATGATGCTATACTATTGATTATCAATAAATTAGATTCGTTTGTTAAATCACGTTCATACTGCTCAAAATCAGCGTCTCTTCCCAGCATTTCTCCTCTTTCGTATCGGTCCACAATCCATTGTAACGTAGCAGGCGAATTAGAGAAGACCAGGTAATCCTTAAGCTGGAGGTAGTAGTTATTCCGAATGTCGCTATACCATCCACCGAAGATTGCCGGTATGAAATCCGGTTCATCAATTTTTCGTATTTCATATCCCCGATAGGGCAAAACTTGCAATTCCTTCCCGTATTCGTTACTGATCAAAACTGAAATATTGCCCAGCTTCTTAAAAACAGTTCTTGAATCGCTAAAGTTGATCCATAAACTGTACTCCAAATCAGAGGTGTAACGATCCGGCTCATGCATCACAAGGGCCACCTCTCTTTCGATCCATCTCGTAAAATCATGGTCGAGGCGGATATCATATAAGCTATCCCATTCTTCGACCAATCCATCGTATCTGGCTGGTGCATTCTTCCTGTTCTGAGCTATAAGGTCTCCAATCCGATCAGATCCGATATGTGTTATCAGCGAAAATCGATTGGGTAACCACTCCAGAACACGTGGTTGTACTGGGTTATGTCCTTTGAACATAGACAGCTTCTGATCTAATGAATCCACTGCACTAGCAAAACCACGAAGGCTGATATTGTCAGGTTCCTGATCTACATCACACTCAAACCACCCGAACCATTTTCCGTTCTGAATTAGGGCCTTTTCAGAACGCTCATTGAGCACAGATTGAAAAAGTGCGAACCACTTGCCTGATTTTATAAAGAGTTTGACCTCTGCATCCTCAGCCACCGTCTCCTTTACCTCCAAAAACTGTACGGAAGATATTTCCAAATCAAGTTCTTCAGAAACAAAATGCTCGGCACGTTGCATTTCCGGAGAAACGATGATCCATCTATCACTTCTCGAAGAATACCAATGAGTTGAATCGGTCTTGAACTTCCATATTTGGGTCTTCTCATCAAATTTCGGTGTCGCCGATAAAACGGTACTGAGGTTATTTGCAATGAACTGACTTTCAACCTCCTGATCTATTTCCAGAATATAATGGAGTACTACATTGCCCCCTTCCTTTTCAGTAGCTGCCAAAACAATCCGATGGAATGGAAGCACACCATTTTTCGCAAAAAGATTTCCTGCCTGAATAGCAGCTCCTAGCTCGTCAAGTTGGTTCAGAAAAGGGAAAATCTTGAATTCTTCCCAAACAATACTGTTATTTGACATGTCCTCCCATTGCTCATAGGGTCGCTCCAAGTCAGCGATTAAAAAGGCATCTCCGGGAATCTTCTGGTAGACGGACGTTGTTCTCTCGCCTTGAGGAATAAGATTTTGGTAGCCAAAATAAAGTGCGGCAATCAGAAATACGAATAAGAGAAATAACCAAATGAATCGAACCATAATGAATTGCCAAATTTAGCTGAGGTCTTAAAACGAACAGTAATTTTGGGTATAAGTTATTCAGCTCGTTCAAGCTAACTTTCTTTGTGCAGCCAAAATGGACGAGACAAAGCGATATAAAATTCTCATAACGGGAACTGAATCCTCTGGAAAAACGACTTTAGCCGGGCAACTGGCCAATCATTACTCAGGGTCTCATGTACCAGAATATGCTCGCCAGTACGTGGCAGAAAAACCGGCATATGAGGAGAAGGATCTCATCAAAATCCTAAAAAGTCAGCTTGAGTTGGAGGAGGAAATATTTTCGAATGCTCACAGAACCTGCTTCTGCGATACCGGTCCTGAGGTTATCAGAGTCTGGAGTCAATATAAATTCGGTAAATCCCGGCATGAGATTGATGAATCGGTACTCAACATGAGATACGACCTCATCTTGTTACTAAAACCCGACCTCAAATGGGAATACGATGTTCTTCGAGAAAACCCTGAAAACCGTGACGAACTGCACGAAATGCTCAAGGAAACTCTGTGTTGGGGCAATCACAACTACATTGAAATAGGAGGAATTGGTGAAGGCCGTTTAAAATTGGCTATCTCACAAGTGGAACTTTTATTCTCAAGGAATATATAATTTCGCAGTCAAACAAGGGGTGCTCGAAAAGGGCTGAGAACATACCCATTCCGCATCTGCGGAAACACCTGATCCGGGTAATGCCGGCGTAGGGACAAAGATTCTCTAGTTTCGTTCATCCCAGTACATTATTGATTATGAAGTATTTACTGCTTGTACCGGGTTTATTCTTATCCATTCTTTCCTCTGCTCAATTCAGCATTAGCGGTTTTATAGGAAATGAAAAGGAAGTACCTCTTGCTGGAGCCACAATTAGAATAAAGGACACCTATCTCGGAACTACCACAAATGCCGAGGGTAGGTTTGAATTAGACAATGTTCCCGAAGGAAGTGTGGTATTCGAAGTTTCCTATCTGGGTTACGAAACGCTGGAGTACGGCCTTACCGTAAATGAATCCAAATCAGGTGTAAATTTCTCACTAAAGCCATCCTATTTTGAAACAGGCGAGTTTGTGGTAAGCGCCACAAGGGTTAAACAAGAAGATCCTATTGCTCATCAGAACATCAGTAAAATGGAGATTAAAACCCGAAATCTGAGTGTTGATTTGCCGTATGTGCTCGACCTGGCCACCTCTGTTGTTTCGACCTCTGATGCCGGAAACGGTGTGGGATATACGGCCATGAGAATAAGGGGGAGCGATGCTACCAGAGTAAATGTCACACTGAACGGCATTCCCTATAACGACCCGGAATCTCACGGTACTTTTTGGGTGAATCTGCCCGATATTGCCGGATCGACTAATAGTATTCAAATTCAAAGAGGGGTAGGAACATCGTCCAATGGTTCATCGGCTTTCGGTGGATCCGTTAACCTCAATACTCTGGATGTGAGTCGGGAAGCATTTGGAAGATATGAGGGGACATTTGGTTCCTTTGGAACAGTGCGGCATAGCTTACAATTGGGTACAGGCCTTTTAAAAGAGAAATTTGTATTGGAAGGGCGTGCTTCGGTAATTAATTCAAATGGATATATTGACCGTGCGTCTTCCGCTTTACAATCTTATTATCTGAGTGCCAATTATATAGGGGAAAAAACCCGTCTGAATTTTGTAACATTTAGCGGAGCTGAACGAACTTATCAGGCCTGGTATGGCGTTCCTGAAAAGTTCCTTGATTCCAATAGAACTTTCAACCCGTATGATTATCCTGACCAAGTGGATGACTACCAACAAACTCATTATCAACTTCATCTATTCCATCGATTTTCGGATGTGTTGACCCTGAATTTATCTGGTTTTTACGTCCGGGGCAAAGGCTTTTTTGAAGAATATGTGGGTACAGAATACAACCAGAACACTGAATTGGGAACCAAAGCATTTTTACCTGACTACGGCATCATTCCGCCCAATATTGGAGATTCGACCGTTGAATTCTCTAATCTCGTTCGCCGCAGATGGCTGGATAATGATTACTATGGCGGAACTTTTTCTGTGCAATACAACAAAAACAGGATCAACGCCATACTTGGAGGAAGCTATGGATACTATTTCGGAGATCATTTTGGGCAGGTTATATGGGCGGAATTTGCCGGTGATTCCAAGCTACCCCATGAATACTACCGTGGAACCGGAGAAAAATACGATTACAATAGCTATTTCAAACTGGAATACATGGCCACGGATGCATTGAGTGTTTTCGGTGATCTCCAGTTAAGACATATTGACTACACCATTGACGGTATAAATGATGACGGGAGACTGCTTGGTGGTGTTGATGATAATGGTAACCCCATAGGCATTCGCGACAATTTGACTTTCTTTAACCCTAAAGGAGGAATCAATTTCAATCTCACATCGTCGGACAGGGTCTATGGTTCAGTGGCGATTGGACAGCATGAACCCAATCGTAACGATTACATCAATGCTCCCAATAACCAATTACCGGCAGCCGAGAAAATGATCGATTATGAAGTTGGCTATAAGCGTTTATCAAAGAAATATCGCTTTGGAATAAATGGTTACTATATGGATTATACCGACCAACTTGTTCTTACCGGAGCTGTGAACGATGTAGGGGCTCCCATTCGCCAAAATGCAGCTTCATCATATCGATTGGGAATTGAATTGGAATGGGGATGGAACCCCCTCAAAGGACTCGACTGGGTAGGTTCAGCAACCTTAAGCGAAAACAAAATCGAAAGGATGGATTGGTATGTGGACAATTGGTTGACCGGAGAACAGTCGGTGTATGAATTGGACAATACCAACATTGCCTTTTCACCCGGTTTCATTGCTATCAGCCAATTAAAATACTCCTGGAATGTAGTCAGGAACAAATCGGACGAAATGTCCATAAACCTAATTACGAAATACGTGGGCAAACAATATTTGGATAACAGTCAGAACGAAAGATCGGCACTAGATGCTTATCTGACTCAAGACGTTCAATTTATGTACATGATTGAAGATTGGGGCTTGTCCAATATTTCCATCAACGTTATGGTCAGAAATGTTTTTAATACCCTGTACGTAAGCAACGGCTGGGTATACAATTTTGAATACCCAGCCGATGATTTTGATCCCACCATAACATCAGTTTATGTAAATGATCTTGGAAATGGGCGATATCAGAGCAAAGCATTGTTTCCGCAAGCCGGAATCAATGTTCTGGCAGGAATTACGCTGGCGTTTTAGAAATTAAATCCAAGCTCAAATTCCCACTGGTTCATTTCGAGATCTACCGTTTGAGCCGGATCAAACGGGTTTGGTCCACTTACCGTATTTGCTAGTGCATGGGTAACGGCAAAATTTAGTGCCTTATCTCCTATCATTCTGGTAAAACCTAATGATAGGTGATGAGAATTAACCGCAGGAGCCAAAATATTAAACAGCACCTCAGTTTCCGGAATGGGCTGTTCTCCATACGAATAGCCAAATCGGAATTCCCAGTCTTCAACCTGACGAAACTCTGCTCCTACTTTGAACATGGTCATATCTTTCCAGCCAAAGCCAGCAGCATTCTCATCTCCAAGTGGTATAAAGTTGGGGTTTGGCGCAAAATTCCCCTCAGCATCGAACATTCCTGGAAGCATATTCGCGGGAATCATAGGGTTTCCAACAGAATTTACATCACTATAGTAAATCTGTTTTACATCAAAGAGGATGGTAACATCTTCATTTATATCGTAGGAAACCCCTGCTGTCCAATTCATTGGAATGTCAAAATCACCTTCTTCGGCAAACAGCCCTTTGTACTCATCAAAAGGAGTCATATCTATTCTAGGCTGGAAAGACGCTCCTAATCTTAATCCTTCTATTATTTCTCCCTGATATCCTATTCGAACCCCGAAACCCGTAGACGTGGATTGTCCATTACCGGTTACAAAAGCACTTCTATCTGGCACATCAAGTCTCGGTGGCCCTCCTGCCATTCCAAAATTGCGGAACGCTTCTAAACCACCTGCCTCAAAGGTTTGATAGACGAATATTGGAGATATACCAATACTATGCTTTTCACCCAGCTGTCGGGCATACGTCAATGAGAGGAACAATTGTTGAATGTTGACTCCAGTTGGTTGCGATATGCCGGCAAAAGGATTTTGTGGGTTAGCATCGCCACCAAAAAGCTGATACTGGACATCATTGTAATATGTTTTGGTGTCATAATCGGTATTCATTCCGCCATTTCCATAGAAATTAAACCCTAATGAGTTCTTTTCACCAAGCTGATAAGCAATGGCCAATGAAGGAATAACAAAAAAGGAAGATCCGCTTTCATATGTTCCCGGGTTTAACCCAAAGGTTTGCATTGATGAAGTCGGAAGTCCATTAACGGTGTATTTGCGATTGGGATTAAAAAGCCCTACTGCAACTTCAAAACTCCATTTCGAGTCGATAAAAGATAGGGCTGCGGGGTTATTAGCAGCTGCAAAGGGAGTTCTTAAAAATGCAATACCACCACCTGCAAATCCTTTAGCTCTGGTTCCCTGACCATTGCTGAAATAGCCATCTGTTGCCCTACCACTAAACGGCAAGATCATTAATAGGCACAGTGCGAAAAGTGAATAAAACGTTCGGTTCTTCATACTTCAAATTTTGTTGTTGAACTTAACTTAAGATTAAATTCTCACCTCTTGTGATAAGAATCACACTAAGGTAGGTCAGTGCAAATCCTTGAAATATGAATTATATTCTGACTAAATCTCCAATAAATACAGAGTTTCAGTCAACTTGGAGTAATTCAATATCAAATATCAAAACTGAATTGGGTGGAATGGTACCCACTTGTTGATTTCCGTATCCCAAACGGGAAGGAATGAGTAAGGTGCCGGAACCGCCTTCTTTGAAGTATGGCAGACCTTCTTGCCAGCCGGGAATAAATGCTCTTAAAGAACCATGAATAGGCTGATCGGGTGCTGATTGATCGAATACCGTACCGTCAAGGAGGTATCCCTTGTAATTCACTTTAACAATAGCATCAAAGTAGGCGCTATCTCCAGCGCCAGGGTCTTCCACAACGACATGCAGACCCGAAGGAGTTGCAAGAGCATTCAATCCATTCTCAGCAACATATTGCTGTATCTTTTCGACATCGGAGACCCCGGTATCAATATTTCTTTCCTCAGTACAACTTGCAAATAAAGTGCTGATTATAAGTGTTTTAAGTATTACTTGTCTCATGTCAAACCTACTTATTTAGCTTAAACTTAAACTTCTGACGCACCGTACTCGAAATGGATGCTCCATCTTTAGTGGCAGCCTTCCAGTCCGGTCCGTTTCTCACTAATCTAACGGCCTCTTCATCACAACCAAATCCGATACCTTTTTCAACTGTGATGGAGCCCAAACTACCCGACGAAAGTACTTCAATCGACAAAACTACTTTTCCTTCTACTCCAGCAATCCTTGCTTCTTCCGGATAAATTAGAGCAGTATCCAGGTATTGTTTATACGCTTCTTCCCCTATTCGAGGTTGGGCAATTGTAGTGGGAATATTTTTCTGACGTTCTGATCTTCCCAACACAACAACATCCGCAACGGCCGATTGCTCGCGCATCGTTATGCTCATAGGTTTATCTTCTGCTTTTTGCCGAACCTCATCGTAACCTATAGATCGTACAACCAGAGAATCAGCATCATCACTAAAATCGAGTTCAAATTCTCCCTCAAAATCTGTAACAGAGTTGGCCTCGCCGAGCTCATCTGTTACCGTGGCAAAAGGCACTGGTTCTCCACTTTGGTCTTGTACCATACCCGATACCGATTTTTTTCTTTTTCTCTCAAGAGTATTGGTGGATGCTGCAATTGTAGTTTTAGCAGCAACTTGTTCTCGATCTTCTATTGTGGTCAATTCATTGGGCTGATCATACACCTCGGCAGTTTTGTCCTGCTCTATCAAAGGAACTGAATACTGTACTACTTCGAGCGCTTCATCTTCATCCAGAATGATTTCAGGTTCGACTGGTTCTTCAATTTCAGCTATTGCTTCAACCTGTTCTGCTTCCTGAGCCACTTCCTCATCCCTATCCTGAGCAGGTTCAAATTCCTCCTTTTCAATTATTTTTTCGGTTTTATCCGGTTTTGTGTTTTCCGCAAGTTCTAATTCGCTTGCATCTTCAATCTTTTGAGTCGTCCAAATGATGGAAGATCCAATTAACAGGGCTATGGCCGCGGCACTCGCCCAAACTATCCATGAGTTTGACTTTCTTGAATGTTGCTCCGGCACCATTCTGGCCTCAAGCGAGGCAATGGACTGGTGATATTCTTCAGAATTTATCAATTGCAATCCTTCCAAAGCTTCAGCACAAAGTTCACAATCGAGAAGGTGAAGCTCAACAAAATGACGCTCCTGTTCGGTCATTCGATCCTCGATATAGGCCCGTAACATTTCCGGCGAAATATGTCTTATGTGCGAATCACTTTTCACTTTGCTCGATACAAATTTTCAAATTCCTCTTTCCGTTTTGAATATAGCTCTTGACCTTTTTTTCATGAATATTTAATTCATTAGCTATTTCACGATAGGATTTCGACTTCAAAAAAAAGCGATCTACACATTTTTTCTGCTCGTCCTTTAATCGTTCAATGCATTTCTCAAGCATCTTGAGTTTCTCTTCCTTTATATGATGCATGGACTGCTCATTTTCCACAAACTCAGCTCCAACAAGGGGAAAATCCTGAACTTCATTTGAATTTGCCGTCTTTCGTAACTGCATAAGGCATTCATTGCGGGTAAGAACGTACAACCAACCACTGAAATTACGAATTTGCCTTTTGGGCAATTCGTCCATCAGCTTTTCATAAATCTTCATAGTCAAGTCTTCAGCATCTTCCTTGCCTCTAAGGTATTTTAAAGCAACTCCGAATATCAGATGCATGTATCTTTTAAAGAGCACTCCCAGGGCTTCCTGATCGTCTTTATCCAAAAATTTTACAATCAATTGATCGTCTGGCAGCGCCTCATATTCATCTGATTTAGAATGCATCGATGTGCGTGAAAGTAAAGTTTTTCAGTTGCTTTTATGGAATCGAACAAGGTATTGCATCCTATCAATAAAAAACCATGAAAACAATGAATCATTATCTGATGCTATTCGTCCTCATGATTATGAGTGCAGGACTTTCCGCAAGACAAACTATTACAGGAACAGTTACCGACCAAATTTCCGGTGAGGCACTTCCATTTGTAAACGTGCTGGAAAAAGGCACTAAAAACATGGCAACTACTGACTTTGATGGCAAGTATAGCATCGAAGTTGAAAACAATAACTCAGTTCTAATATTCTCATTTGTCGGCTATGAAAATGTGATCATCAAAGTTGAAAATCAAAAAAGTATTGATGTCCAAATGGCCGCTACTACAGAGCTTATGGATGTGGTTGAAATCAAGGAGTATGAATCTCCTCTCATAATTCGTGATAAAACGGCTAATCGTCTGAGCAAATCTGAAATGAAGACCGCAGGGGTCGTCTATCAAGCCTATGAGGTGGGTCCCGGTGTTGAGCATAATACAGAGGAATATGATGTCATTCATGAAAACAAATTTCATGAAGCACAGAATAGTCCACTATCCACTTTTTCTATCGATGTCGATGCTGCTTCCTACAGCAACATCCGAAGAGTGATTAACTATGGACAAATGCCTCAAAAAGACATGGTTCGTATAGAGGAGATGATCAATTATTTCAATTATGACTACCCGCAACCAACAGGAGATGACCCTTTTTCCATCAATATGGAAGTATCACAAGCACCTTGGAATTCAAAGCACAAGTTGGTGCATATCGGACTGCAAGGTAAAAACCTTGATTACGATGATCTCAAGCCCTCTAATCTGGTATTCCTAATTGATGTAAGTGGCTCTATGTCAGATCACAACAAGCTCCCTCTGCTAAAATCTTCCATGAAAATGCTCGTCGGGGAATTGGACGAGAATGATCGTGTAGCCATAGTTGTTTATGCTGGTGCTGCAGGATTGGTTCTACCCTCAACCCCTGTTTCCGAAAAGGAAAAAATTATTGCTGCTCTTGACCAATTATCGGCAGGGGGAAGCACCGCCGGAGGAGCGGGAATCAAACTTGCCTACAAGGTTGCCGCTCAGAACCTCATTGAAGATGGAAACAATAGGGTAATTCTGGCCACCGACGGAGACTTCAATGTTGGCGAATCATCAACCGCAGCCATGGTAGAATTAATTGAGAAGAAAAGAAAACAAGGAATATACTTGACGATTACCGGATTCGGTATGGGAAATTACAAGGATGGCCGAATGGAACAAATTAGCAACGCCGGAAACGGAAATTATTTCTACATCGACAACATAAAAGAGGCTGAGAAGGTATTTGTGCGAGAAATGAGAGCCACCTTATTTACAATCGCTAAAGACGTTAAAATCCAAGTTGAATTTAATCCTAAAGTTGTTCAGGCTTATCGTCTAATTGGCTACGAGAACAGAATGCTGGAAGACGAAGACTTTAACAATGACAAAAAAGATGCTGGAGAGCTGGGTGCCGGCCATACGGTGACAGCACTTTATGAAATCATTCCGGTAGGAGTTAAATCAGAGTTTATTCGGGATATTGATCCTCTCAAGTACCAAAGTGTTACTGAGCAACTCGGCCTTTCGAATGATGAAATACTTACGGTTAAATTCAGATACAAAAAGCCAGATGGAGATAAAAGCCAGCTCATTGTAAAGACTTTAGAGAATAGTCAGACGAACATCAATGAAACTTCTGAGAATTATCGCTTCTCCGCAGCAGTTGCCGAATTTGGTATGTTGTTAAGAGATTCGGAGTTCAAACAAAATGCATCGTACAATCAGGCATTGCAAATGGCTAAAGGTGCTATGAGCAATGATGAATTCGGATACCGGTCGGAATTGATAAGTATGATACGTTCCTGCCAGATGATGGCTGAAAAGTAAGTCTATAAATCGGTTCGAATCTTATTGCGCAGTTGGATATACTGCTGATAAGTCTCTGAATATGCTATTCGATGTTCAATGGTCCTTGTAAAAAGACCGTTGGCATTGAGTAGCATTTCTGTTATTTCACGCACAGCATGATTACCTCCATTGCTACCAGAAATGTACTCAGCCAGCGCACTTTTCTTGACAAACTCAATAAATTCAGGGTTAGAAGATCTTGAAACCATACATCGCAATCCAACCCGTTCTGCTAAAGATAAATCGAGGATGTCGTCAAAAACAAAAAGTATCTCATCCGACTCAATGCCCATTTCCAGCAGTGTTTCCAGAATCACTTTCTTATCCTTCACACCAGAAAATACAGCGTTAAAATGCTCTCTTTCGGCCCAGAATTTTGCTGTTCTATTATTCTCCCCGCTGATAATAGCGGTGTATGGAATAGACCCATTTTGAAGAAATAACCCAAACCGGAGCATGTTCACTCCCATTGAATCAGTCTCTGAAAATGAACTGGTCCTTTTTTCATTTTTATGACCAGAATGAAAAACTCCATCCCAATCAAAGAGCACTGCCCGAATTTTTCCGAACCGTGCCACAAGTTGATCATGCGAGGCGAGAAATTCTGCGCCTAAGTTTTGGTACAGAATACGATAACCTGTCATTAAGCCTTAATGATGTCCTGTACGTCCAGCATTCCGACGACCTTGCCATCACTAACTACAACCAGCTCATCTACCTTTCGCTCTGAAAAGAGCTCCTGAGCGTGAAACAGTAATTCATTAGCTTCAACCTGAAGTGGAACATGAAGATCAAGGTCGCTTACTTTCATATTTAGTGGATCTGAAGACCCATTGGTCATTAGCCTTCTCAAGTCACCATCGGTGAAAATGCCCACAGCAGACCCTTCGTTATCTACCACTGATACTGCGCCGAATCCGCCGGAAGTCATTTGAACCAAACAATCTGCAATACTGGCATCTCTTGTAACCATTGGGTTTTGGTCACTCATTACCTGATGAACTCTCTTGGTCATAAGCTTGGTATGATCCTCAAATTGTTTCGTGCCTATTTCTGTAAAGTGATTCTCTGTCAGCTGCTGCATCACCTTCCACGGAACCGTAATGGTGTGAACACCAATGTTTATTGCATTTCGAACATGCTCAACATGCCGCACAGAACTGAACATAATCTTAGAGTCGTAACCGTAGTAGTTCACTGCGTTCACACATTGCTCCACTAACGCCAATGCATCGGTTCCCTGATCCTGTAACCTACCGACTAGCGGACATACATAGGTGGCACCGGCCTCCAGAGCCATATAAGTTTGTTGAAGAGTGTACACCAGGTGAATATTGACCAAAAATCCTTCATCTGTCAATCTCTTACAGGCTTTTACTCCTTCCATTGAAATCGGAATTTTGTAGACTGTTGTTTCCCGGTCCAGCCCTAATGCTTCCTGTCGATGTGCTTCAGCAACAATTTCATCGGCAGTTTGGCCTAAAGCCTCAATTTGAAGAATCGGGACAATTTTCGAAAGCTCTACAATTGTCGAATCCACATCCGTAATTCCATGACGATGCATGAATGTGGGTGTTGTTGTTAAACCAGTCAGAAAACCTAGTTCAAACGCTGTTTTTATTTCATTTATATCTGCTGAATCAAGATAGAGTTCCATAGTTGTATTCTTATTTTCGGTATTTCAATTCTGTTTCGTGTAATTCTAAAAGAGGTAACATAAAGTCTCGTAATTCTGTCATGTCCATTTGACTTGCCGCATCACATAACGCTTCGTTAGGACAAGGGTGTGTTTCAATAAAAACTCCATCAACACCAGCGGCAACACCAGCTCGACCCAATACCCCAAGATACTGTCGGGCTCCTCCTGCTGGATCGGCACTTGGAATGCCATACTTCCTGATGGAATGAGTAATATCAAAGACTACCGGATATCCGGTTTCACGCATATGATGGAAACTCCTTGGATCCACCACAAGGTCGTTATACCCAAAGGTGTAACCTCTTTCTGTCAAAATAATATTTCGATTACCCGTTGATTCTACTTTAGCTACAGGTTTTACCATATTTTCCGGAGCCAGAAACTGACCGTGCTTGAGATTTATTGCTTTTCCCGTTTTTGCAGACTCGACGGTAAGCGTAGTTTGCATAACGAGATAAGCTGGAATTTGAAGAACATCCACAACCTCAGCTACGGGTTTCACCTGCTCAGGATAGTGAATATCTGTCAATAAAGGAAAACCAAACACATCTTTAACCTTCTGTAGAATTCGAAGACCCTCATCAAGCCCAGGACCCATATAATAATCAACCGAGCTTCTATTGTCCTTTTGAAATGAAGACTTGTATATTACAGGAATATTTAGTTCTTCTGAAACCCGTTTTAATGTTTCGGCAGTTTCCAGTGCAATTTTTTCGGTTTCGATGACGCAGGGTCCAGAAATCAAAAAGAGTGGATCATCTCCACAAACCACGTTTCCTACTTGTACTTTCTTTTCACTCATTCAGGAAAAATTTGGGCAAAATTAGCTTTTCGTAGCAATGAGCGCTTTTTCCTCTATTCACGTCCGGAAGCCTTTCTGGATCGGACCATTTCACGCACTCTTTCCAGATCATCGATGGTATCCACAGGAATGGAATCGAATTCAGTTAGGGAAACCTTGATTTTCCCGCCATTTTGAATCCACCTGTTCTGTTCCAAAGATTCCGCCACTTCAAGAGATGTTCTGGGCATATTTGCAAAAGTTCTCAGGGCATCCACAGTGTAGGCATACAAGCCAAGATGCTTATAGAATTTTTGTTTCTTCAACCACTTCGTTTTATGCTTGCCATGAACGTGGGGAATAACGGAACGACTAAAATATAGCGCATAGTTGTTCTTGTCGAAAACCACAAAGACCTCGCTTTCATTAAAAAGATCATCCAACCTGATTACCGGTGTGACAAGCGTAGCTATTTCGGCATTGGGATCCTTGTAGCAGTCCATCAACTCTAATACTTGAGATGGATTCAGAAGTGGTTCATCTCCCTGAATATTTACTACGACATCGTAATTTCGACCCTTTTCGCTACGCACTATTTCAAGAGCTTCTAGACATCTATTGGTTCCCGTATTATGATCCGGATCTGTCATCACGACCTTACCTCCAAAATCCAAAACTTCATCCCTTATCCTCTGATCATCTGTAGCTACATAAACTTCATCAAGAGCCTTTACGGATTGCTCATAAACCCTTCGGATCATAGATTTTCCACAAATGTCCAGAAGCGGTTTGCCTTCAAGGCGCTTCGATCCGTAGCGAGCTGGTATTATTCCTAAAAATTTCATGGGCCAAACTGGTATACAAACATAGATGGTTTGCAGTTGTCTTTGTTTCTTTGGTGTTAATCAACTTGAACCTTAGTATTAAATATGAAGAAGAAAAATAATTCAGGTATGGTCTACTCAACCAACCCGAACTATACGTTCGAAGAGCAAGAAAGTTCTGCTACTACACCAGAGCCTGAAGAGCAGCTGCTCTATGTTGAACGAGACCGAAAAGGAAGAAAGGGAAAAACTGCGACTCTGATAGCAGGGTTCGAAGGAGCTGAAGAAGACTTAAAGGAATTGGCCAGAGTACTCAAAGCAAAATGCGGTGTTGGTGGTACTGCAAAGAATGGTGAAATAATTATACAAGGAGACTTGAGAGATAAAATCCTGGGTATACTCCAATCGGAAGGATACAAGGTTAAAAAAAGAGGTGGTTGAACCCTCAGAATCAACCTATTCATTTAATACAATAATTCGACCTTTTCTTCTATTACATTTGCCAAAAATCAAAAATGCCAGGATCAGAATTTATCGGCGCTGAAGAGCGCAAAGAAGTGCTCGATGTACTCGAATCTGGAATCCTTTTCAGATATGGATATGATAACCAGAGAAACAATCATTGGAAAGCTTTCGAACTGGAAGCTGAGGTAAGAAAGTTTACCGGTGCACCCTTTGCGCATGCTGTCTCGAGTGGCTCCACTGCCGTATCGACGGCTATGGCCTCTGCTGGAATAGGTTATGGTGATGAGGTCATTGTAACTCCTTTTACCTATATCGCTACGATTGAAGCCATTTTTCTTGCCGGTGCCATACCAGTATTTGCCGATATTGATGAAACACTATGCCTGAGCGCAGAAGGAATCCAGAAAGCTCTTACACCAAATACTAAAGGAATCTGTCTGGTTCACATGTGTGGTGCGAGTGCTGATATGGATTCGATTATGCCACTTGTAGAAGCCAACAACCTGACTCTTGTAGAAGATGCAGGTCAGGCATTAGGAGCATTTTTCAAAGGAAAGTCAGTGGGCCTTTTTGGCGTTTCTGGCGCTTATTCTTTTGACTTTTTTAAAATTACTACTGCTGGTGAAGGTGGCGTTTGTGTTGCCAATGACGAAAAGGTTTATCACACGATGACCCAGTTCTCTGATCATGGGCATACGCATATTGGCGACAATAGAGGGATGGAACAACACCCAATTATGGGTACAAATTTTAGGATTAGTGAACTCAATGCAGCGATCGGAAAAGCTCAAATGCAGCGAATCGGATATGTGCGGGATAAAAACCTGAAAAACAAAGCACATATTCGAAGGGCTATTGAGGACATTGATGGAATTACTTTTAGAAATATGACAGATCCCTCAGGTGATTCTGGAACTTTCCTTAATTTCTTTCTCCCAACCCAGGAATTAGCCGAAAAAGTGGTATCAAGATTGGCTAAAGAAGGCTTGGGGGGATTCAACTACTGGTACAGAAACATGTACCATTTTATCAACCAATGGGAACATGTAAAAAATATGAGTGTACCCATGACCATTGTCGCGCAAAAACTTGGAACTCCGCAAGACTATAATAAGCTCGATTTACCTGGAGCTCAGAATGTTATAGGGAGATTAATCTCGCTGGGCATTCGAGCAAACTGGCCTGAAAATGAACTCAATGAATTTAGTGAAAAGCTAAGAGCTATCCTTAAAAGTACTGTTTGAACATAGCCAAAATCATGCACAACAATTTTAAAAATGTCGAGAAAATCGTTTATGGACGAGGCAGCTTCGACCAATTGGACAGCATTCTCGATCCTGTCCGAAGTGAAAATGACGGTTTCATGGTTTTTATCGTTGACAACTATTTCAACGGCAGACCTTTGGTTGACCGAATTCCTGTAAAGTACGGTGACGTCATAGAGTTTGTAGATGTTGACCCTAAAGAGCCAACAACAGAACAGATAGATGAAATTCGGGACCGAATAAGAGAACAAAACGGGATGCCATCTGGTGTAATCGGAATTGGTGGTGGCAGCATTATGGATATTGCCAAGGCTCTTTCCTTAATGTTTACCAATGAAGGTTCATCGCAATTATATCAAGGCCTTAACCTAATCAAAAAGCCAGGAATCTATCATGCAGGTGTTCCGACTATTTCCGGTACTGGTGCTGAATGTAGCATGACAGCTGTTCTTACAGGACCGGTAAAAAAACTTGGTTTGAAATGCGAGTGGACCGTTTTCAATCAAATTGTTCTCGATCCTGACCTTACAGCATCTGTTCCTACGAATCAATGGTTTTATACCGGAATGGATACCTACATTCATTGTATTGAAGCAGAAACAGGTCAGTATTTCAATACTTTTAGTAAAGCCTATGGTGACGAGGCGCTCAGGCTGTGTAGAGAAGTATATCTCGGCGATAATGCTGGTCAATCTTCTGAGAACAATGAAAAATTGATGATGGCTTCACTTTTTGGGGGATTGAGCCTTACATACAGTGAGGTAGGAGTATGTCACGCCCTATCGTATGGACTTTCTTATGTTTTTGGCACCAAACATGGCTATGCCAACTGCTTGGCTTTTAATCACTTAGAAGATTTCTACGGAAAGCCCGTTCAGGAATTCAAACAAATGGTTGAGCGGCACAATATCGACTTACCTCAGAACCTTGCAGCCGGCTGGACGAATGAAGAAATAGCCAAAATGGCGGAAATTTCTTACAACCTGCCTCACATGTGGAGGCATGCTTTAGGTGATGATTGGGAGACTAAGATTACTCAAAAGGATATTGAGGAATTGTTCCGAAGGATGTAGGTTAGAGATCCTTAGTTCTTTTCTCCGCTTCTTTTTCCTCCATGATCCTGGCATATTCCACATCGTAATAGTGAATGTGAAGATAAACCCGGGAACCATCGCCCAACATACCGAGGTCGACCTTATTAAAATCACCTTTCCAACGATCATAAAAAACCACATTGCCATTGTTTAATGCTGTGCCCCATTTCATGCGATCTTCTTTATAACGATCATTTTGCCATGACACCTCGGTATCATAGGGCTGTCCGTATTTATCTACAAGCCTCCCTTTGAGCATTTCATAGTCGCGTATATAGTCATTGGGGTCAAGGTACTCAAGGTTGAACTTATATTTGGCCTTTACCAATTCACCCTCATCAAAAATGTAGACCAACACGGCCGGTAATCCGGCCATTTCAGTTTTATAATTGATAGAATCCGGTGCTTTAGAATAAGTTTTGATTTCTTCTGCTTCAATGACCTGTTCCATGGTCATTCCCCAGCTTACCGTTTTGAAATCCTGTGCGGAAACCCAGATAGTCGTCAATATTGTCCCAAGCGTAAATAGAGCTGATTTCATTTTGTGATTTTGGGTAAAAATATACAAGAATTGTGTTTATGGGGTGATTACAACTCATATAAACTTAGTTTAAGATGTATGAGTAAGCCCCTATCCCCACTCATTGGAAAACAAAAAATCCACTTAAGAGCGGGTTTGAGTGCAAACTGAGTGCAAATGCTTTCAATCAATTTTAAATCTTCCTCTAACTGATTGTTTTTCAGTGGGATATACTGGATTCGAACCAGTGACCTCTTGCCTGTCAAGCAAGCGCTCTGAACCAACTGAGCTAATACCCCGAAAAAAAAGCCCGTAATCGGGGCTTTACTTTGTGGGCCCTACTGGATTCGAACCAGTGACCCCCTGCTTGTAAGGCAGGTGCTCTGAACCAGCTGAGCTAAGAGCCCTATAAAATAGGCCTGCAAAGATAGATACTTTAAATGGAAAAAAGGATCAAAAAAGTAGCATTGCCTCAGCAACCACAAATGTGCTTCCTGTGATAAGGATAAAATCCTTATTATCAGCTATTTGCATTGCTCTTTTTACAGCATCGCCCACGGAGTCATAAGGTGTGCTCACTAAATCCTTGCTGTCAAATTTATCCCTCAATTCGGCTACGGGCATAGACCGAGGGATATCAGCCGCACACAAATGGTATGTCGCATTATTTGGAAGAATTTCAATGATATTATCAACGTCCTTATCGTAAACCGAACCAAAAACAATATGTAGCTGGAAGTAGTCTTCTTTACTCAGTTTTCGATTCACTTCTTTCAGACCGTCTTCATTATGTGCCATATCAGCAACTACCCTGGGGTTAGAATTAAGCCGCTCCCACCGTCCTCTCCAACCTGTATTTTCGACAACTTTTTGGAAACCAAAATCAATCGATGTTTGATCTATCATTAAGCCAAAAGAATTTAGAACTTCACAAGTCTTTACGGTTAGTGCTCTGTTTCGATTATGATAATCCTCTTTGGCATATTTGTCATCGACAAAGAATATTGGAGATTCTTCTTCTAACGCCTTCTGAAGAAAGACCTTTTTTACTTCCTTCTTCATTGTTCCGACGACTACAGGTCTTTCTTTTTTTATAATTCCAGCTTTTTCACCAGCTATAGACAACAAATTATTTCCCAGAAACCGCATATGATCCATTCCAATGCTGGTAATCACAGAAACCATCGGGTCAACCACATTGGTAGAGTCCAGTCTCCCTCCCATACCCGTTTCAATAACAGCGATATCAATTTGTTCTCGCTGGAAGTATTTAAAAGCTAATCCTACAGTCCATTCAAAAAATGAAGGTCTTATTTCAGCCACTTTCTGTAAGTTTTGTGTAACAAAACAAATCACATCTGCTTCGGAGATCATCACTCCATTGATGCGAACTCTTTCTCTAAAATCGACAAAATGAGGGCTGGTATAGAGACCTGTTTTGTACCCCTGCTCTTGCAGAATTGAAGAAAGATAATGTGCTGTAGAACCCTTTCCGTTGGTTCCTGCGATATGAATGCAATTCAGGCTTTTCTGCGGATTGCCTAGAACTTCCATCAGATCCCATGTACTTTTCAGATCTGCCTTGTACGCGGCAGCTCCGTCTCGTTGATACATGGGCAGTTGGCTAAAGAGGTAATCCAAAACCTCTTTATAGGTCATCTTAGAATGAAATGATAGGTGATTTTACCTTTTTGCTGTAGCGGAGCGGAATTTTTGGCTTGCCACTTCGTTTTAAGCGCTGCTTCAATCGCTCTTCGTGTGAGGCATTCGGCAGTATTTGTCGTCCCTTTTCCCACAGTTGCTGATACAGTTTTTCCGTTTCTATCTACCATAATATCCACTACCACTTTACCTTCTTTCTGGCATTCGTATAGGGGTTTGGGCTTATCCAGTGCGGCCCGATCACCCAGGAAATAGTTCCCGTCTCCAAGCCCTCGACCTACATAAGAATCACCATCTGGCACTCCGTCTTCCTGTCCCTTATCTCCTGTGACGTCATCATCACCTTCACTCCCACCATCATTCTCGGACTGCCCAAACTTGTCCAGGGCATTCTTTAATTCATCACTTATCTGCTGCTGCTCCTGTTCTGTTTGTTCACTGCTCCCTGTTTCTCCCTTGTCCGAATCGACGGCCTCAAGAGTTTCCTCAACTTCCTGAGTTACTATGTCTTCATCCTGAGCAGAGGACTCCTGGGTTTCATTTGATTCTGTAACAGGTGTAGGCGTCTGTTGTGCTGGTTCTCCACTTTCCTCAGGTTGTACGTCACCTGATCCCTGACTGCTGGTGCCAAAGTTTACCGTAAGTCCATATTCGGGTGGGGGAATAGTGTAAGAAAACCCTGAAACAAGAAAAAGAAGAAGAAGGCCCACATAAATTAATGTGGTAAGAATAGCACTTTCCTTTTGTTCTTTGGTCAGATTCTTCGTCATCCGATCTATTTTGCACGCGTAGCTAAAACCATCTGGTATTTATTGCGATTAGCAATTTCCATAACCGCCACTACGTGTTTGACATCAACGGTTTCGTCAGTTCTTAAGACAATGCCCGGTTTTTCTTCACCCGAAAGACGACTTTGCAAAGTGCGTTCCAATTGCTCAAAGGGCACCTGTCTTTTATTTACGAAGTACTTGATATCTTCTGTGATTGTCACTGAAATCTGCTGCTTACCTGTTGTTCTGGTGCTGCTTTTCGGTAATAGTACCTTAACTCCATTTGGGCTAATCATGGTAGAGGCAATGAGAAAAAATACCAACAGTAGAAATACAATGTCAGTCATGGAAGACATGCTGAAGTTGGCATTAGCTCTATTTCGTCCTTTAATAGCCATATTAAGCGGGTTCCTGAAGCATATCAATAAACTCTACAGATAGCTCATCCATTCTAAAAGCAACCCTGTCAATTCTTCCCACCAGAATGTTATATCCAAGATAAGCGACAATGCCGATGACCAGTCCGGCAGCAGTTGTAACCATAGCCTGCATAATACCGCCGGCAAGTTGATTCAATTCCACGCTGTTTCCTGAAGTATTCATTTCATGGAAAGCGGCCATCATTCCGATTACGGTACCGAGGAAGCCAATCATGGGAGCGGCTCCCGCAATAGTTGCTTCAAATGATAGTGACTTCTCTAACTTAGTTATTTCTAATTTGCCCTCATTCTCAATGGCCAGACTAATATCCGGCATGGGTTTTCCCACACGCATTAGTCCTTTCTCAATCATCCTGGAGTATGGGTTATTGGCATTTTTACAGGCTTTTCTCGCTGCTTCAATTTCACCTTTGTAGACATGATCCCGAACATCTTTCATAAAACTCGTACTTGCTTTAGCCACTCGAGAAATGGCCAGATATCTTTCTATAAAAATATATACCGCTGCAATGGATAGTATGAGCAGGGGGATCATTATGTACCACCCACCCCCCTGAATGAGTTCAAAAACCGAAAGGGTTTCTTCTCTGGGTATTACCTCAGTGGAGTCAGCTGTTGTCGTTATTTGTAAGAACAAACCATTCATAAAATAGGATTTCAAAGAGTTGTAACGAAAAGATAGTCAAGCTATTATAACATGGTCTTTTCGAAGATATAAAATGCTGCCCCGGCAAAATACCCTGCCAGCGCCAAAAGAGAAATTCTTTTCAGGTACCACATGAAGTCAATTTTCAGGATGCCCATTACTGCCACTCCTGCAGCCGATCCTATGATGAGCGCACTGCCACCTGTACCGGCACAATATGCTAAAAACTCCCAGAATTCATGATCGACAGGGTAGGAAACTCCAGCTACTTCTGGACCAATTTCATACATCCCCATGGCCCCCGCAACCAATGGTACATTATCAACTATTGCCGATAGCATTCCGATGATGACATTGATGGCATAAATGTTACCCATTTTAACCTCCAAATACTTCGCCAGTTCATTGAGATGACCAGCGCTTGATAGCGCTGCAACGGCCAGAAGAATGCCCAGGAAAAACAAAACACTCGGCATATCGATTTTTGCAAGTACTCTTCCCACTGATAGCTTCGATTTAGCCTTTGGACTCTTTTTTCTGTGCAAAAGCTCAGTTAGCAACCACATGAAACCGAGACCAAACATGATACCCATGAAGGGAGGCATGTGAGTAACGGTTTTAAAAATGGGTACAAATAGTAAACTGGAAACGCCAAGTGCAAAAACCAATTTGCGCTCCCCTTCAGTTGTGGATCGCTCTTCATCAGCCAGAATACCCTCCGGGCGAGTAACATTGCCCTTCAACCTAAAGGACATGATGATCAAAGGAATGATCATAGCCAGTACTGATGGTATAAAAATGCTTACAACAATATTACCAGCAGTAATATTACCTCCTATCCAGAGCATTATAGTGGTTACATCGCCAATAGGTGACCAGGCACCGCCAGCATTGGCCGCAATAATGATGATTCCGGCAAAAGTCCACAAGTCATTCTTATCTCCTATGAGCTTCTTCAGCAGAGCTGACATTACAATACTCGTAGTCAAATTGTCTAATGCTGCCGAAAAGAAAAAAGTAAGAATACTCAATATACATAGAAGCTTGACCTTATTGTTTGTTTTAATTCTGTCTGTAACTACCGAAAATCCATCATGGGCATCGATCAATTCCACAATGGTCATCGCACCGAGGAGAAAGAAAAGAATCTCAGCAATTTCTATAATATGATGTCTGAGTTCATGAACTACAAAATGATTGGCAATTTCATCAACAGTTTCATTGCCCTTTACTATTTCCGATTGATTGAGTTGCACGTATTCCATAAACTGTGCGAATACCACATCAGTGCTATTCATGAGTTTATTCAAGGTCCATTCATAGTTGATGTGCAAAATATCCTCCGCACCAAAAACAAAAAGCGACCAGACAATAACTCCTGTTAACAATGCCGAGGCAGCTTTGTCAATTCTGATGGAATGTTCTAATGCTATTAGTGCGTATCCAATTACAAATACGACGATCATCAGGTAATACATAGCAACTTATTTAAAAGTGTAAAGGATAATAACCAGACTATTCTTTAGGTTGCAGCCAAAATTAGTTTTCTGCATGTTACGCTATACCTAGAGCAATATTTTTTTTCAATGAACTTGTTCATAACAAAGCTTTACAGTCTTAGTGAGGGTATATGAACCTTTCCAGAGGAATGATCCTTACAGGCTCCGGTTACACTGCTTAATACATTAATCTCGCCTCTCCACCGTAGCAGTCCTAGAAGAGCAAAAATCAATGCTTCTTTAAATTTTGTTGTCTCAGCATCGGGAAATACGATATGAGCCTTCGTTTTTTTCGAAATTCTGTCCAGAAGAAATCCGTTGAAAGTACCTCCGCCTGTACAAAGAACTGTTCCAATTTTATTCTCATTCAAAACCATAGATATCTGGTCAGCTGCATGTTCTACCCATGTTCTCAACATATCATTTGTTCCAATGCGATGAGTTCCAATCAGCGGGTGGATTTCCTCGTTAACCCATTCAATACCAAGCGATTTTGGTGCCTCCAGCTTATAGAACTCCAGAGTATTCAACTGATTCAATAGTTCTTCATTAATGCAACCTTTGGCAGCCAACTCTCCATTTCTATCATAATCATAACCCAACTTCTGGCTAAAATTGTTTAAAACTGTATTTACCGGGCAAATATCAAATGCTCTTCGAACTCCTTCACGGTCGAAGGATATGTTCGAAAATCCACCGAGATTAAGACATGCATCATAGGAGCCAAATAAGAGGGAGTCTCCAACAGGAACCAAAGGGGCTCCTTGTCCTCCGAGCAGAACATCTGGCATTCTAAAATCATTTACGACCGGTATTCCGGTAATTTCAGCTATTATCTTGCCATTTCCTATTTGGACTGTATTCTTCTCTTCGGGCGAATGGTGTACGGTATGGCCATGCGATGAAATCAGGTCGACTTTGCGGGTATCGGAGTCACAAATAAAATTTTGAACTGATTCGGCAATGAATTTTCCAAATTTATCATCCAGAGTTTGCAATGATTCATACGAGAGCTCCCGAGAATTAGATAAACCACTAACTAGGAGTTCATCATATTCTATCTCTCTGCTTTTCAATATTTTATACCTCCACTTTTCTTCAGCCTTTTCAAATTCAACCAGAGCGATATCCAACCCGTCCAGGGAGGTACCCGACATTAGTCCGATGACTCGTTTCGGTAAGGAAAATATATCAGGTTTCATTGTTCTAATTCGAACTATTTTTGCGGTTTGATTTTGTGAAAATAAACTACTCTCAATGAATTTTGAACTATCCGAAGAACACCTCGCTGTTCAAGAAGCGGCTCGCGACTTTACACAAACATTATTACTGCCTACAATAATTGAAAGAGATGAAGAGCAAAGGTTCGCCAAGGATGAGATTCGGCAGCTCGGTGAACTTGGATTTATGGGTATGATGGTAGATCCAGTATATGGTGGAAGTGGAATGGACACCATGTCTTATGTCATAGCCATGGAAGAAATATCGAAAATTGATGCCTCTGTATCTGTAGCAATGTCTGTCAACAATTCTCTCGTTTGTTGGGGAATTGAGGAGTACGGAACTGAAGAACAAAAACAAAAATATCTGGTACCGTTGGCCTCCGGGCAAAAGTTAGGGGCGTTTGCCCTCTCCGAACCTGAAGCAGGATCAGATGCCACTTCCCAAAGAACACGAGCTGTACTCGATGGTGACCATTACATACTTAATGGCACAAAGAACTGGATTACCAATGGAGGGAACGCTGACTATTACATCGTAATTGCTCAAACTAACCCTGAATTAGGACATAAGGGAATTAGTGCATTCATGGTAGAGAAAGGGATGGCAGGATTTGAAGTAGGCCCAAAAGAAAACAAACTTGGTATAAGGAGTTCAGATACGCACACCTTGAATTTTACTGACGTACGTGTTCCTGTAAAAAGCAGAATTGGCGAGGAAGGTTTTGGGTTCAAGTTTGCCATGAAAATCCTTGAAGGTGGTCGTATTGGCATCGCCGCACAGGCTCTTGGAATAGCCGCTGGAGCTCTTGATTTTTCATTAGCCTATGCAAAAGAACGTAAGGCATTTGGCAAACCTATCGCAGAACATCAGGCAATCTCCTTTAAACTAGCTGAAATGGCTACAGAAATTGACGCTGCTCGTTTATTGGTTTATCGCGCGGCGCAAGATAAGGACAATAACCGCTCTATTACAGTGTCAGGGGCAATGGCCAAAGAGTATGCTTCCAGAGTTGCAATGTGGACTACAGTAGAGGCTGTTCAAATACATGGAGGATATGGCTATGTTAAAGAATACCATGTAGAGCGATTAATGCGGGATGCGAAAATCACTCAGATCTATGAGGGAACCTCAGAAATTCAAAAAATAGTGATCAGCAGAGGTCTGCTGAAAGATTAGAAGAACTGAAGTACTTTTTCGAGCTGAATACCTCTGGAACCTTTCAATAAGACTACCCTATTTTCAACAGGAGATTTCCTTAATGCATCTTTTAATTGCTCGACAGACTTGAATGCTTTAAACTTTGTTGATCTGCTGGTTTTCAAAAAATGATCTCCAACTAGCCAAGCTTCATTTACTGGAGCCCTTTCAATCAAATTGACAATACTCTGATGTTCCGTTTCCGAATATTGGCCCAATTCAAACATATCACCAAGTATTATCAGTTTCGAATATTCATGCTCTAACGAAATGAAGTGGTCCAATGCCCGTTTCATGGATGAAGGGTTTGCATTATAGGCATCCATTAGAATGGCATTTTGCCTGGTTTGAATCCATTGCGACCGATTGTTGTCGGGTTTATAATTTGACAGGGCTTCATGAATATCTCCTGAGGCTACTCCGAAATGCTTTGAAACCTTCCAGCTGAGCAAGATATTGTCGAAATTGAAATCTCCTGCCAGATAGGTCTGAATAGTGTCTCCTTCCTCACTAAGGTAGGTGACAAAAGGATTAGCCGAAAATAACCTGGGCTCCTTTTTTCCTTTGCCAAAGAGCTCTCTCCTTTCACATACAAGGCTCATGCTTTCAACTAATTCATCATTTTCATTTATGAAAGCCGTGCCATTCGTTTCTGCCAAATAGTCAAAAATCTCTTTTTTCGCTTTTATGTTGCTTTCCATGGACCCAAAACCTTCCAAATGATCTTTGCCGACATTCGTTACAAACCCAAAGTTTGGTTTCGAGATCTGACATAGAAAAGCCACTTCTCCTAAATGATTATCTCCAAGTTCGATCAATGCGAGTTCATGTTCAGAAGTAATCTCAAGAAGTGTGAGAGGTACACCTATATGATTGTTGAGATTTCCCCTTGTAGCTGCCACATGAAAATTCATTGACAATGCAGCTTTGAGCAACTCTTTAGTCGTAGTCTTGCCATTGGATCCCGTTATGGCTATTACTGGAATGGTTAGCTGAGAGCGGTGATATCTTGCCAGATTCTGAAGTGTTTCAAGTGAATCTTCTACCAGAATAAACCGATCGTTTTCTTGATAGCTCTCGTTATCAATGACTGCAAATTCACAGCCTTCCTTGAGCGCCCTGCCAGCAAACAAGTTGCCATCAAAATTTGATCCTTTCAATGCAAAGAAAAGGCTCCCCTTTTTAATGTTACGACTGTCAGTACTGACTCCCGTGGTCGTCTTGAACAAATTATACAGTTCGGATATATTCATAAAAAAACCCCGCTACGGCGGGGCTGTTTTTACTTTTTTCCAAGTCCTTGAGGGCTGCCTAATCGATCCATTGCGCATCGGAAGCCAATGAAATCCGTTGATGCGTTTTCATCAAGGAACCTTCTTGTACCCGGACTCATCCAATAAGCCCGATCTGCCCATGAGCCTCCCTTATAAACTCTTGCTTTATCATTGACAAGGGAGGTCGCTCCAAATTCATACATTCCAAAAGACTCTGGATTACCGCCTTGAATTTCATATCCCTCTTCCCAGGCCGCTTCATTTATTTGAGTTTCATAATCTCCATCTCTATAGTTGATGTTGTAAGCTCTTCGATAGTTTCTACGATTCAGGGCATCTTTTTGCTCAATTGGAACATATTGCATCCTTCCAAGAGAATCTCTATCTGCGACGATACCGTCTTCATCTTTTAGTACTTTCTTAAATACATTACCTCTGTAGGGTCTGAAATCCTGAGCATCTTCGAAAGTTAACGGCCTGTAGACATCTAAAACCCACTCACTCACATTTCCAGCCATATTATACAGCCCATAGTCATTGGGCCAATACTTATAAACCGGAGTAGTGATATCCCCATTATCGTTTAGCTTTCCAGCAACTCCCATGTTATCTCCACGTCCTCGCTTGAAATTTGCTAGCATCTCACCCATATATTTGGGCTCAGGGTTTCTTACAGCATGCCCGTTCCATGGCCACATTCTTCGTTCCACAATGTTTTCACCTAAAGTATTTCCGACCAGTCCGTATGCAGCATATTCCCATTCTGCCTCTGTTGGTAGTCGGTATTTGGGAAGAAGTATCCCATCTTCCATTTTTACATCTCTGTAACCTGGACTGTTTGGACCATCCCATGGAATTCCATCTTTCCTTTTATCCCCTTCATATAAGCCGTATAAATATGCCTCTGTATTGAAATTATCATCAGAAACCTGGTTGGGATTATGGTTATATAGTCCCTCCCGAACGAGAATTTGCTCATTCACCCTGTCTGTCCTCCAACTACAGAAATCTGTAGCTTGCTTCCAACTAACTCCAACTACCGGATAGTCTCTGTAAGATGGATGTCTTAAATAGTAATCTACATAAGGTTCGTTGTAAGCCAACCTCCTTCTCCAAACCAAAGTATCGGGTAAAGCCCTGTAATAAACATCTGGATAATCGTAATAATAAATTCTCTTCATCCAATACAAGTATTCTAACCAGTGAAAATTTGAAATCTCTGTTTCATCCATGTAATACGATGACACGGTCACTCTTCGAGGAATACTGTTCCAATCACTCATAACATCGTCGATTACCCTACCCATGGTAAAAGTTCCACCTTCTACAAGGACAAGATTTGGACCAGTCTCCTGCTCTACATAGGGCATTTTCTGGAAATCACCATTCTTCTTATCGTTGTAACTCCATCCTGTGACAGAGGATTTCTCATATGAGCATGAAACCACAACTGCGATGAATGCTATTAGGGAAAGGAATCGAAGAAGCATTTTATCGATTTTTATTTTTTTAACGGACAGGCAAAGATATTATTTCAAACTTATTAGAACTCAGGGCAGTTAAGAGCTTTGAAGCGCCTTCTCTTTGTGGGGCAATTAAGTTTTAATCCTAACGAAACCTCATGAGCACCTCCGGTGTTTCCATCTATGGAACCGAGCCTTGAAACGGTGATGTCATAACTGTAACCAAACTTGAACTTGTCAACTTCGATCCCTATTAACAAGGAAACCGCATCACTTGTGATTCCAAACTCTGTATTCGTCAAGTTATTGAAGCGATACCAAATACCTCCGATGATGACGCTCTTCTTAGCATAAATACCCAGGTTTAATTGGGAGGCTTGACCCTGTGTCATGAAGAGTATATTGGGAGATACAGATCCGTATTCCGGGTCGTCTCTTCTAAAAGGTATTACTGCACCAAAATGACCGGTATACTTGCGATACAATACGGCATCATCATTTTGAAAGAAAGATTCTCTGGGTTCAGCCAAATGATGCACCGCGACACCTAAATACCAGAATTCATTATATAGTAGAAATCCTGTGGAGAAATCCACATTATTCACCGCTCGTGACCCCTCAGTTTCCTGTGTGGAATAGATGAAACCATATCTAGGGTCGATCATGTCCCCAAAGGTGAGTTTGTTCCAATCAAGAGATTTTTGCCAAAACGACCCCTGAAAGCCAGCTTTGAGAGCCATATTCTCAGTGATGCGCAAGGTATATGCGTACATTAAGCTTGCACTAAAAGTTTTAATTGTTCCATCACCGGCATTATCCTGATAAACCAAAGCTCCAACACCGCCACGCAACACGTCAAAGTATTGGTCGTATGAACCACTGTAGGTCACAAATTGTCCATCTAAGGAGGGCCACTGATTTCTGTAATTAACAGCAATTCTCGGACAGAAAGTGGATCCTGCAAAGGCCGGATTCAGATAAAGAGGATTGGCATAAAACTGAGAAAATTGAGGATCTTGCGCCCAACTTTGTGAGTGAAAAAGTAGTAATACAAAGGAGAGAAATAAGTAATGGAAGATTCGCTTCAATCTCATACCGTGCCGGATGCAATTCGCAAGTATACGAATTAATTCTTTGGTAATAAATAATAATAAATATGGTAAAAAATTGCGCAATATTGGGGACTCGAACGCGTTTTCAGCAGTGCTCTGTCGCTCGAACAAGATATGTATTATGAAAATAATTATAACCTTAATCTTCGGCCTTGTTTTTTTCACAACAATGGCACAAAATTCCACTGATATTGAAATCCAAATTGAATGGAAGGACCCAATCGTATTTAAGGATATTAGTGGCCAAAATCAAAAACTGGAATACTTCACCGGTGCGCTATACGATTATCCAGAGAGTAACCTTCCTGTTTATTCCACTTTAGTGCCTCTTTCCCAAAGCACATCTAGTATAGAGGTAGAGATCATGAATGCATCGTATGATACATTCGAAAGACGTATTACTCTTTCTGATAAAGACAAAGAATTAATCAAGGAGACTTCTGTAGTTTGGACAATAAATACCTACCGAAAAAATAGGAGGGCTCGAATTGAAATCGTTCCTATTCGCGAATCGGCTTCTGGAAATTTAGAAAAACTAACATCCTTCATTTTAAAAGTAACAGAATCCAGTTCCAAAAGAGAAGCCACTGTTCAAAGAAGTTTTAAATCGAGTTCGGTTCTATCATCAGGAAATTGGTACAAAATCGCAACGGTTAAAGAAGGCGTTCACAAATTGACATACGGGCAATTAAATTCATTGGGGATGGAAATGTCTGATTTGAGGTCTTCACAGATACGACTTTTTGGAAATGGAGCTAAAATGCTTCCATTCGACAATTCGGATTACAGAATTGATGACTTGAAAGAAAACAATATCCTTGTTGTTGACGGAGGAGATGGAAACTTTGATGATGGAGATTACCTTCTTTTCTATGCAGATTCTCCAGTTGACTGGTTTTTAGAAAATGGGTACTTCCGTCATTCCATTAATTTCTTTTCCGATACAGCTTTCTTTTTTGTAACCAGAGATAATATTCCGGGTTCAGCTGCAAGAGTCAGCGAACTCAATCTTGGCGGTATTCCAGATATTACTGTAAATGACTTCCTCGACCATCAATTATATGAGCGCAACGATACCAACTTTATTATGTCAGGGCGGCAATGGTATGATGGGCAATCATTTCTTACTGTAAAGTCACGACAATATACTTTTAATGTCCCCAACGTAAAATCAGTTACCGCACATGCCCGAATTGTTGTACTGAGCAGGGTATTTGGTCGTTCGAGTTCTTTCTCCCTCAGTTTTAATGACATCGGAAACTTTTCGATTCCAATAAGTCAATCAACGAGACCAGGTCCTTACGACAAATATGCAATTCCTGCAGTAGGGACATTTGACTTTATCCCTTCCGGAAATTCCATCACTATTGATTTAACGTTTGACAATTCGAGTTTTGCTGACAATGGATGGCTCGATTATATTGAATTAAATACCACACGCGCTTTGGCATTCACAGGGCAGCAATTCAATTTTAGAAACCCTTCTACTCTCTATGCAGCAGTTGCACGATACAATTTAACCAGTTCGGATAACGATGTTTCTGTTTGGGATGTTACCGACCCGCAAAATGCTGTTCAGCTAAGGTTACAAGGAGCGGCTGGAAACTTCTACTTTCAGCAATCTGGAGATACCATTAGAGAATATGTCGTGTTTGGAAACTCACAACACGAGCCTTTGCTGAAAGGCCCTGTCCCGAATCAAAATCTACATTCAATACAGCAAGCGGATTATGTTATTGTGGTTCATCCAAAATTTTTGAGTGAAGCAAATCGCTTAGGCCAATTTCATAGGTCCACGCATGGGTACAATGTTGTTGTAGTCACCACCGAACAAGTTTATAATGAGTTCTCTTCCGGAAAGCAAGATATGACAGCTATTAAAGATTTTATGAAAATGCTTGCGGACAGGGCTTCGACTGATGAAGAATATCCGAATTGGCTTCTCCTTTTTGGTGATGCATCATACAACTACAAAGACGGAATTGTAAACAATACCAGTTTTATTCCTTCCTATCAGTCAAACAACTCTCTAGAGCCCTTGAAATCTTTCATATCAGACGACTACTTTGGGTTTCTTGATGATGATGAAAGTGATGCCATCAGTTCTTCGCTTGACATAGGAATAGGAAGATTGCCGGTTCAAACGATTCAAGAGGCTAATGCCGTTGTTAACAAGCTCATTCTGTATCAAAGTTCGCCGAGTGCAATGAGACCCTGGAGGACCATGGTAACCTTCGTCGGTGATGATGAAGATAGCAATACACACATGGTTCAATCCGACAATTTAGCGCGCAGACTTGACACTACGCATCAGGAATATAATATCAAAAAAATCTATCTTGATGCCTATCCTCAAGTATCTAATTCTGGAGGTGACAGCTATCCTGATGTAAAGGAGCTTCTGGACAAAAGCATCGAGGGCGGGTCGCTCATTTTATCATACATAGGCCACGGTGGAGAGGCAGGTTGGACCAGTGAAGGAGTTTTAAGAATTTCACAGATTATTGGATATGAGAATATTACAAAGCTCCCCGTATTTTTAACCGCGACGTGCGAATTCAGCAGATTTGACGATCCGAACAATACTTCGGGTGGAGAACTTATGCTACTGAATCCATCAGGTGGAGGAGCAGGGTTACTAACCACAACGCGAGTGGTGTATTCCGGTCCAAACTATGAATTGAGTCGTTCCTTTTTTCAGAAGGTATTCGAGAAAGTAGATGGAGAATATCAAACTCTCGGGGAGCTCACCAGATCGGTAAAAGATGTTTCAGGGCTCAGCGGATCAAGAGGAATAAACTACAGGAACTTTTCACTACTAGGTGATCCTGCAATGAAACTGGCATATCCCCGACAAGAAATGCAGATTGAACAAGTTCAGGATACCATTAAGTCTTTGGAAAAAGTGACCATTTCCGGATTCGTTAAAGATCAAAATGGTGCGGTGGATCAAAATTTCAATGGAATTGCCTATCCTGTTGTTTATGACAAGGAAAAAGAAATATCAACTCTAAATAATGATGGAGCCGGTGTTTTCAAATTTGATTCAAGAGACAATATTGTTTTTAGGGGGAAGGTTTCAGTAACAAATGGTCGTTTCACATTTGAGTTCATCACTCCAAAGGACATAGATCTTAGTTTCGGTGAAGGTAGAATTAGTTTGTATGCTGAAGATGGTACCGTTGATGCGGCAGGTTACGATGAAGACTTTATCATCGGTGGTCGGTCCGACAATCCAATCATTGATGATGAAGGTCCGGTTGTAAATCTTTGGATGAACGATGAAAATTTTGCAATTGGTGGAATAACTGACCAAAACCCTACCATTCTGCTCAAAGCTTTTGATGAAAGCGGAATCAATACCGTGGGTAATGGAATAGGGCATGATATGGTTGCTGTTTTGGATGAAAACACTTCAAACCCCATCATTCTAAATGACTTTTATGAAGCTGATTTGGACAGCTATCAGAGCGGATCCGCAAGATATAAACTGTCCAATCTGCAAGAAGGAAAACATACTCTGCGTGTAAAAGTCTGGGACGTAAACAATAATTCAGGTGAAGCGTTTACTGAATTTTATGTTGCGAGCGATGGGAATTTCACAGTGGATAATGTATTGAATTATCCTAATCCTTTTACCACCCAAACCCAGTTCCACTTTGATCACAATGCAGGCGGGCAGGAATTAGATGTCCGAGTTCAGATTTTTACGGTTTCCGGTAAGCTGGTTAAAACCATTGATCATAGAGAGCTGGCAGATAGTTATCATATTGGGCCATTGCATTGGGATGGAAGAGATGAATTTGGAGACAAAATTGCCCGAGGCACTTACGTTTATAAAGTAAAAGTTACAAACCAGTTTGGACAGACTGTAGAAAAATATGAGAAACTCGTTATACTGTAGAATACATCTCCGTTTTTGCGTTAGTCCAAATCATATATTTGCGCGTCAATAGATTTTCATGAAAAGCATTTCAAAAACCTTCCTAATAATTTGCACTTTGGGTATATCGTCTTCTGCATTGGGTCAAACCGATCAGTCTGATAATTCAAATGTCATTACTACTGCAGTACCTTTCTTAACTATTACTCCTGATGCACGTCACGGAGCGATGGCAGGTGTAGGAGCTGCCACCAGTCCTGATGTTTTTGACAACGCACACAATCCTGCCAAGCTTGCCTTTGCTGAAGACCAGGGAGCTTTAGCATTTTCATATACACCCTGGCTTGGAGCGCTGGTTCAGGGAATTAATTTGTCCTACGTGTCAGGTTACTACAAGATCGACAAATTGTCTACCGTTGGGGCGTCCCTGCGATATTTTACATTGGGAGACATTCAGTTTACGAATGAAAATGGTGACCCTACCATACAACATAGACCGAACGAATTCTCCATTGATGGCGCCTATTCCAGAAAACTAGCTGACCGCTTTAGTATGAGTATAAGTTTGAGGTTCATCTATTCCAATCTTACAGGTGGAACGAGTGTTTCAAATGCCCAAACGAAACCAGGATTAGCCGTTGCATCAGATATCTATGCATACTATCAAAATGACGATATCGAAATTGGAGAAAAAGATGCCACTCTGGCTTTCGGATCGGGGATTTCCAACATTGGAAACAAAATGACCTATTCAAACTTAGATGAAGATGATTTTCTTCCAATGAATTTCAAGATTGGAGGAAACTTAACTCTTCATTTGGATGATTATAATGATATCTCCTTCATGGTGGACATGAACAAACTGCTGGTGCCTACACCTCCAATTTATAATTCAGCTACTGGTGAAATTATAGCAGGGAGAGACCCGAACCGTACTGTGGCCAGCTCGATCATTACATCCTGGTACGATGCACCGGGTACCCTTGTAACGAATTCCATCGGAGAGCCAATATTGGATGCCAATGGAATGGCAGAGGCAGAATCCGGCTCAGTATTGAGGGAAGAGCTTAGAGAGCTTTATTTTGGATTTGGTTTTGAATACTGGTATAACAAGCTATTTGCAGCGAGAGCAGGGTATTTTGCAGAACATGCTACGAAGGGCAACCGGAAATATCTTACCTTCGGTATTGGAGTTAAATACAATATTTTCACTTTAGATATGTCCTACCTCGTTCCTCTTTATGTTGGAAATCAACAATTTGTGGGTACATCTCCTTTGGCCAATACCATTCAATTTAGTCTTGGTTTTATTTTCTCCGGTGAGGGAAAAAGCTCATCCTCGGGCTCGGAAGGAAGTTTTTAAATCGAACCTTTGGATTACATTAAGTTTTCTTGCGAGATCAAATCTTGTTCGATCGAAGAACTAGATAAGGAAGATCAAGCTTTGCATAAAGCAGCCTTAGAATCCTGCGAAAAGGCGTATGCTCCGTACTCAAAATTCTATGTGGGAGCAGCTGTAAGAATGAACAACGGAGAAACCATTGTCGCAAATAATCAGGAAAACATGGCCTATCCTTCGGGAATGTGCGCAGAAAGAATTGCTGTTTTTCAAGCGAAATCGGCATATCCAAAATCTGCTATTGATACAATTTGCATCACAGCCAAAAATGACACTGAAGAGCCCATTACATCCTGTGGTTCTTGTAGGCAGGTCATGTTAGAATACGAGAAAATCCAAACCGGGCCAATTAAAATTATAATGGTTCAATCTACTGGCAAAACCTGGATTTCAGAAAGTGTGAACAATCTATTACCCTTCGGTTTTGATCTTCCAAAACAAGAGTGATTTGTAGGTTGCTCATGGCAGTCTTTTAGTTCTATTTTTGCGCATCAATCAAATAACCTAATGGCTACAAAAACAAAATTGCCCTTCTCCAAGGCACAATACTTAAAGTGGTATGAAGATATGCTCCTCATTCGACGGATTGAGGAAAAAGCAGGTCAACTATATATTCAACAAAAATTCGGTGGGTTTTGTCATTTATATATCGGACAAGAGGCCGTAGTGGCAGGAACAGTATCTGCTACAACGAAAGATGATAAGCATATTACGGCGTATCGAGATCATGGCCATCCCATAGCGATGGGAATTCATCCTAAATACATGATGGCTGAACTCTTCGGAAAGAGCACCGGAATGTCCAAAGGCAAAGGAGGATCGATGCACATGTTCTCCAAAGAAGTAAACCTTTTAGGAGGTCATGGAATTGTTGGAGCCCAAATAGCATTGGGAGCAGGAATCGCATTCGCTGAAAAATACAAGGGAACAAAAAATGTTTGTATTACCTCGATGGGCGATGGTGCGGTTCGACAAGGAATTTTACATGAAACTTTCAATATGGCCATGAATTGGAAGCTCCCTGTGGTATTTCTTATTGAGAATAACAATTACGCAATGGGAACCTCCGTCGAACGAACTTCCAACGTAAAAGACCTGAGTGAAATTGGCGAGTCCTATGATATGCCTGCCAAATCAGTAAATGGAATGAAGGTCGAAGATGTACATGATGCCATAAAATGGGGTGCTGAACACGCCCGGGCAGGTAAGGGGCCCGTTTTACTGGATGTGAGAACTTACAGGTACAAAGGGCATTCAATGTCCGACCCTCAGAAATATAGAACTAAAGAAGAAGTGCAATCCTATAAGGAGCAGGACCCTATCAAAATGGTATTAGAAACAATTGAACAGAATAAACTTGCCGGACAAAAAGCTATCCAGAATATTCAGGATAGAGTGAAGGCAAAAGTTGAAGAGTCCATTCAATTTGCAGAGCAGTCTGAAGAACCCTCTCCAGAAGAGCTTTACATAGACAACTACGTCGAAGCTGATTATCCCTTCATTCGAGACAACAAATTTTAAAAGCGCAACAAAATGGCGGAAGTTATAAGAATGCCTAAACTCAGTGATACCATGACCGAAGGTGTTGTTGCTGAGTGGCACAAAAAAGTTGGCGATAATGTGGAAGCGGGAGAGCTTCTTGCTGACATTGAAACCGATAAGGCCACTATGGAATTTGAATCATTCAATGATGGTGTTCTTTTACACATTGGGGTGGAAAAAGGTGCTGGTGCACCGGTGGACAGCGTTCTGGCAGTTATTGGTGAAAAAGATGAGGACATTTCTGCGCTTCTTGCAGATTTGGAAAAAGAGGGTAATGCAGAAACAGATCCACCAGAGGAGATTTCCGTTACCGATAAACAAAATGAGAATACAGCTGATAAAGCGGATAATGCAGAATTTGTTGCACCTCTGAAAGAGCCTGTCAGTACTCCTGTGTTTGAGTCAAATGGAAGAGTGAAAATATCTCCTCTCGCTAAAAAAATGGCTGAAGATCGGGGATATGATGTTACGCAGATTCAAGGAACAGGTGAAGGTGGAAGAATTGTGAAGAAAGATGTTGAAACATACGTTCCCTCTCAGGCATCATCAGTGACATATGCGAGCGGAGTTGAATCAAGTGAGGAGGTCCAAGTATCTCAAATGAGAAAAACTATTGCACGCAGACTTGGAGAAAGCAAGTACAGTGCACCGCATTTCTATCTGACCATAGATTTGGATATGACGGCAGCTGCCGAAGCTCGAAAACAGATGAATCAGGATGCCGAGCAACGCGTGTCATTTAACGATATAGTAATCAAAGCAGCGGCTGTTGCTCTTAAAAAACATCCCTACGTCAACAGCTCATGGCAAGATGATAAAATCGTGCTGAACCATCATGTTCATATTGGTGTAGCGGTAGCTGTTGATGAAGGACTGATTGTTCCTGTTGTCAGACATGCCGACACGCTGCCATTAAGACAAATTGGAGCTCAGGTAAAAGAATTGGCTTCCAAGGCAAGAGATAAAAAACTACAACCATCTGATTGGGAAGGAAACACCTTTTCTATTTCAAATCTGGGGATGTTTGGAATTGAAGAATTTACCGCAATCATCAATCCTCCTGATTCTGCAATTCTTGCAATTGGTGCAATCCGGGACGAGGTAGTGGTATTTAATGAGGAGATTACCGTCAGGAAGAAAATGAAAGTAACCATGTCCTGTGATCACAGGGTTGTCGATGGTGCTACGGGTGCACAATTCCTCCAGACATTTAAGAGTTATATTGAAAATCCCGTTATGATGCTTGCATAAAAAACCCCAAAGTATCGCTACTTCGGGGTTACTCGCATTTTATTAATTGTCAGATCAATAGTTAAACTCAATGAGGTACGGCAATCTCGCCTGTACACCTGTCATTTGTTTGGTCTGCTCAATCCAGTTGAAATACTTGTACTCTTCGCCGAGGACGGTTTTAGCAACATACATTGATGACTTATTTCCAAGCTCTGCAAAGAGCTCTTTTATAGGGTCTTTTTGACTTGGTAGTTCTTTAATCCTGTAATTCTCAATTCCTGCCTGCTCAGCTGCATAAGCTATTGCATCATCCAGTCCTCCCAATTCATCCACAAGCCCCTCTTTTAGTGCATCAGCTCCTGTCCAAACTCTTCCTTTTGCTACTTCATCAACAGCTTCTTCAGTCATTCCTCTTCCCTCGGCTACCTTCGATATGAAGTCATAGTAAATCTCTTTGATTAACGTATCAATTGCCTCATATTCCACATCATCGAACTTGTCAATTCCATTAAACATATCGGAATGATCGTTCGTATTCACACTATAAAACTTGATACCCAGTTTGTTATTAAAGAATTTTTCCGTTGTTGGGAATAAACCAAATACACCAATTGAACCTGTAATTGTTGTTTCTTGTGCATAGATCTTGTCGGCAGCGCACGCAATATAATATCCACCACTGGCTGCAACATCACCCATAGAAACGACAAATGGTTTCTCCTCTTTGGCCAATATTGTTTCTCTCCACATCACATCACTCGCAAGGGCACTTCCACCCGGAGAATTGACTCTCATCACAATAGCTTTAACTGTGCTGTCCTGTCGAGCTTTCTTAATAGCCTTTGCGATGGTCTCAGAACCCATAGTTCCATCATCACTTTTACCTGATTCGATTGAACCTGAAGCATAAATAACAGCGATTTTGTCTTTGGGGCGTTCACCGGTTCTTTTTGGTTTGTAGTTTTTATATTTTCCATAGGATATCATCTCCAAATCATCCTCATCTTCAACTTCCACTTTCTCCATCAGTTCAGCAATAACTTCGTCCTTATACTTGACGTCATCAACTAAGCCATGCTCTACCGCCAATTGGGCACTTCTGATATCCAGATTGTTTGCAATTTCTTGTAGCTTATCTTGTGAAATTCCCTTTTCTTCTGACAGACCTCCAAGCCACTGGCTCCAAATCGAGTTGAGGTAGGCCGTAATCTGCTCTCGATTCGCTTCACTCATTTCATCAGCGATCAGCGGTTCCACAGCACTCTTGTACTTATTGTTAGGTCCTCGGATCGCCTGCATTTCGAAATCCATTTTTTCAAACAATCCCTTTACATAGGCCAGCGTTGAAGACAGTCCGGTAAAAAGTACATCTCCTTCAGGATATATATAAGATCTGTCGGCAACCGAACTCACATAAACAGCACCTTGCGACATAGTTTCACTATATGTCACTATCCACTTGCCACTATCCTTGAAGTCTATGAGTGCATTTCTAACTTCTTCCAAGGTGGCAAGCCCACCGGGAAAAGATTCTAACTCAATAAAAATACCTTTGATTCTGTCATCATCGGCGGCATGATCCAGCGTTTTCAAAAACGTATTTAGCCCCATAGTACTTTCTCCTTTGAAAGGACCGATATTTAAATTATTAAAGGGGTCGTTGCTCTCTCGGTCCACAAACTCTGCCTTCATGTTAATATGAAGAACAGAATTATCTTCCACTTTTACTTTTTTATCATCATAACTGCTTTCTAGTCCACTGATAATTGCCATTGTTATCCCAAAAAACAATAATATCAGAAGTACTCCTCCAATTAAGAATCCTATTATTGATGCCAGAACACCTCTTAAAAATTTATTCATAATGCTTCCAATTAGTTTAGAACAAACTTACCTCAGCTCTTTGGTGCGATTCATGGGTTTTACACTAATGGAAGAAAAAAGCCATTAACGGAATTTTAGCAATATTTAACCATTGACAATGTGCAAAAACGAGTGCTGCTGGATTTTAATGGGAGGGAATCATTCTTCCACAAAGCTTCTTTTTGAAAGGGCGGTTTCAGCAATCAATAGCAACTTCGGACTGGTTTCACGAGTGGGGTCGATCTACAGGTCAAATTCTTGGGGATATGAAAGTGAATTTTATTTTTTAAATCAGCTCGTTGAGCTTTCAACTCATCTTGATGCTAATGTGTTGCTTACAAAACTCAAGGAACTTGAAATCGAACTGGGTAGAGAACCGTTGAGAGATATCGAATACACCGATCGAAAAATTGATCTGGACATATTGTACTTCGGACAACAGGTCATAAATCAAAGCAGCATTCAAATTCCGCACCCAAGGCTCCAACAACGAAAATTTGCGCTTGAACCTTTGGTAGAAATGATCCCAAATTTTATTCATCCCGTATTTCAAAAAGAGAATTCAGCATTACTGGAAGAATGCACCGACCAGGGAATTGTAGTACGATTGTGAAATGTACATTGTAATAGAAGGAATAATTGGTGCGGGAAAATCTACCATTGCCCAGAATCTGGCCAGACGACTGAACGCAACGTACTATTCCGAAGAATTTGAGACCAATCCTTGTTTAAAAAAGTTCTATTCCAACCCAATCAGATATGCCAGGTGTACTGAAGATTTTTTCCTCAATCAGCGTTATGAAGATTTACAGAGAATCAGTAAAATTTTGAAAGGTGGTGGAAAAGTAATCGCCGATTTTGGTTTTTTCAAGGGCATGGCCTTTGGCATGGTGAATCTCAGTTCAGCTGATTATCATGACTTTAAAAAAAACTATGACCGTCTCATTCAAACCTTGCCAAAAGCGGGCTTCACCATTTTTCTTGACGCCGATCCTGAATGGGCAATCCAAAATATAGTAAAGCGAAATCGCCTCATGGAACAGAATATCGAGTTAGACTATCTGATCAGTCTGACCCGATCCTACAGGCATATAATCGATAGAAGTGATGTTTCCACAGTTTATAAAGTCTCCTCAGAAGATTTCTATTTTCTTTCCATTGAACAGCTTGCAGAGAAACTTGAAGCGGAGATAAAATTACGATTCCCTTAAAGTGAAGTGAAAAAAAAGCTCTGTCGCCCGCCAGAACTGCAAAATCTTTGCTAATCTGAAACAATAGAATAGCTTTGTGCCTCAATTAATTATAGAAAAAACTCGCGAAATGAAATTTGGAATGTTACGAATAATGGTCGTTGCAGCCATGGTCGCCTTTTCTCTGGGAGCATGTAACCCTTTGAATAAAATGGCCAAAAATGCTGAAGGTGTTACATATACTGTTACTCCTGATCCTCTTGAAATGCACGGTGACACTGTTGCATTGGTTATCGACGGCAAGATTCCACCTAAATTCTTCAATAAAAAGGTAATCGTACATGTACGACCGTTTTTTGAGTCTGAAGGTGCTGTTGTAAAATCGTTCGAGCCTCTCACTCTTGTAGGTGAAAATGCGGATGCTGATGGAGTTAAGATCAACTATGAAGAAGGAGGGAAATTTCAGTATGAATTTAAGTATCCATATGAAGCCAGCATGGAACGTGGATTCTTAAAGGCTGATCTTGAAGGAGAGTTCAAAGCAAACAAGAAACAGCTCTATACTGCAACTGTGGCAGATGGCACAAATATCACTCCGTATTTGGTAATGAGTGATGAAAAACCAATTTTGGGCAAAGATCAGTTCGAACGGGTAACACATGAGGTATTTAATTCAGAAATAAACTACCTCATTAATTCATCCAACGTAAGGTCATCAGAGCTTTCGGATGATGATATGAAAGCGTTGTTTGATACCATTAAATCAAAAAGTGGTGATACGAGTTATGTATTCGTAGAGCTGGATGTTCAGGCATATGCTTCTCCTGACGGAGAACTTACTCTAAATGAAAATCTGGCCGACAATAGAGCAAAGAGTGCAGGAAATGCCGTGAAGTCAAAATTGCGCAAATACAAAGTAAATGATGGAGAGGAATCATTTTATAATCTGATGGGTAAAGGAGAAGATTGGGACGGCTTCAAAGCAAAAATGCAGGCATCTGACATTGAAGACAAAGATTTGATCATTCGCGTTCTTCAGATGTACGATGACCCGGTTAAGCGAGAAGCAGAAATTAAAAACCTGTCTGAGACTTATTTGGAAGTTAAAGAACAAATATTGCCTCCTTTAAGAAGATCTCAAATCTCTTTACTCATGGATAAAGTGGGTAGGTCAGACGAGCAAATTATGATGGCAGTAAAAAATGATCCTTCAGTGCTTAGTGTAGAAGAAATGCTTTATGCCGCTGCGCTAACAAATGACATGAATGAAAAACTGAATATCTATCAAGCCACAATATCTCATTATCCAGAAGATTGGAGAGGACATAACAATGAAGGGTATGTTTATTTTCTACAGAACAAAATTGTTAATGCCGAGCAAAGCTTCAAAAATGCCAACTCCAAATCTGCCAACAATCCGGTCATCATGAACAATATGGGGATCGTAACCAGATTGAAAGGCGATCGGAGAATGGCAATGGATTACTACAAGAAAGCCTCTGGAGCCGGTAATGAAGTGAACTATAACATGGGTATAGTCAACATCATGGATGGAAATTACAACGCTGCAGTTGCCAATATGAGTTCATATCAAACTTTGAATCTTGCGCTAGCTCAAATTCTTGATGGCAAGAATGACGCTGCAAAAAGCACTATTGCTGCCAGTGAGGACAAGGATTCAGCACAGGCATATTATCTTAAAGCAATTATAGGTGCACGTACGGGTGACCAGGATATGGTGATGCAAAATCTCAAAATGGCGATCCAGAAAGACGGCGGTCTGAAAACTAAAGCAATGAAAGACGTAGAGTTCATTGACTCTGACCTCTCTTCTCTATAAAATTTAACCGTTTAATAAAGAAGCTGTCTCATAACCG
>DNTB01000022.1 GCA_003499525.1 Flavobacteriales bacterium | reverse complement strand
TCGGCCAAAGTAAAGGCGCGATCCGATAGCCATCGGATTCGCGTGGTATCATTTCTAATCCTTTCAGTCATCGAATATCAACAATTAAGAACTTTTTACCCACCAAGTCTATCCAGAACAATCCACCAATGCGAAGCTCATAAAGTACAGCCCTTTTGGATTGTTGAATGTGTAGTTCCTGAACAATAGGTTGGTTTTGAAATAAAATAGCCTTTTCTCAACTTGATCCTATGGCAGGTAGAGCCACGAGATACACTCCGTTAATCTCGCGGCAGCGTGGGCCTCTGGTCTGGGGGTCTAGTCCCGGCCTATTCTCTTCTTCAACGGTCCAGCCAGTATTGAAATTGCTCAATGCCCCAAAATCTACTTTCAGCAGCTCCCAACCGTCTGCGGGGTGGTAGTTGCTGTTGTGGTTATTCGACAGATGAAGGTATTCAACATCATCTGTTTCATTAAACGGGTTTCTTACCCCCTTGGGATCGCCATTTTCATCATACACAACGTAAAACTCAGCCGGTAGAGGGCCCCCTACCGGATGTTTTACCCGCCATTCAAAATTGTTTTTAAGCTCCTCGCAATGAGGATTCAATAAATTATCAGGATTTGTGCTTATCCCGTTTCCAGATATACAGGCATTTACGTTGGTGTAGGGTTCACATACCTGAGCTCTTATGGCAATACTTAGAGATAATAGCAGCCAAAGTGGAAAGAGTATTTTTAAGTTCATTTCTATGATTTTATTGCTTTATTGTCTTGCTCCTATGAATACGTGCCTTTTGTGTATTCCCGGTTCATTTTGAACCCACGTAAGTTTGACTTCGTCTTCTGAACCTAAAAATTGAAATTCGGCTTCACTTAAGGGATATTTGGTCCTTTTGTAACAATCGTTCGCATCCTGATATATCACAGATTTTGTATGTAAGTGATTGGCACAATTATCGAAATAACATATTCTTGGGTACACAAGAGTGTCCACAAATGGAACTCCAACAATTGCAGTTGTTGGTGCTGCTACTCCTCCAATACTTCCCTCATTAATTCTAATATATTGGATGATAGCCTCTCCGTTCGGATCATCTTCAAAATACCCTTTGAATATAGCCGTATCCTCTCCCTCCTTATATAGTTTGAGGGCTTTTTCTGTAAAAAACAGTTCTCTGGTAACAGAAATCAGCGTATCGCCGGGATTGGTCAAACAGCCATTGGGTGGAGTGCGAATGGTTAAAGTGATGGGTAACCAGGTTTCCCATCCATATTTTGCTATATGGGGCCCAAATTCTATTTCAAAGCCTTCGCCATAGCGGGGTTCGGGTTCTTCACCAATTTGCCACTCATATGTGCTGTTCTCGGGGTTGCCTTCAGGGATATCAAAACGCACAAAAACAGTGTTGAAAGTGTCGCAGTTTACCAAATCGCACCATTCTTCCGGGGGCGGAAACCCACGGTCTCCGGGTCGTACCTTGAAGAAAGTGTTGATGGTTTTCTTCCCATAACACGGGTCGTAATTCGCACAATCCGGGTTGGTAGGGTCGTTACAATGCTTGCACGTTTGCAAGCTAAAAGCCGCCAGAACGGTAAGTGCTACTATGGGAATTCGATACTTTTTCATATTACAAATCGTTTTCTGAAAGTGAATTTAAGGCAATTATTCCCCAGATTCCAATTCGGCTATGCGCTCTCTGAGCTTGTAGTTTCGAGTTTTGAGTTCCGGGTTTCGAATTTTGGGTTCTGGGTTCCGAGTTTGTCTATGCATGATAGACGTTGACCGTTTTTTGAGTTGCGAGTTTCAAGTTATACCTCCAAACTTTGAACTCCGAACTAACAAACTCATAACCCTCCCAAGGATCAGTATTCGACGTGCTTTGAAGATTACTTTTACCCTTATTGGACTTGACAGTCGAACCATTGTCGTATGATGGACTTTGATAGTTAAAATAGAGGAAATGTTCCCTTCCGAAATCGACTGCTTTATCTCCTGTCAAGCAGTGCCTGGATGTAAGAATATAGTACCCCAAATTCTCTTTGCTCGTATTTCTATTGATAAGCGTTCCTGAGCAAAGCCCTGAGCCGGATCCCTCATAATAGAGCAACATTTTGAAAGAGGCCCGGATCACTCCATCGCGAAAAGAATTTCCCAGACTTTGATCCATTACATTGCGATGACAATATTGTGCCCAACCAAATCTTTGAGCATAGGTCGCCTCGGGCATGAAAAGTAAAAAAAAGGCAAAAACGGAGACTAAGGATATTGATTTCATGGTATGAAGTATTTGGATAGATAAAAGGTATCAAGATCAAATGAGCAAAAACGGATTAAGCCTATATCCCGTGCAAAAACAAAATCATCTGCATTTCTCACCTCAATATCATCATCTACAAATACTTCTGAGTAAGTTGTATCAAGGCCAAACGGCAATTCGAATTCGGTCAAAGTTTTTCCGTTCACTCCACTTTCAAGAGTATCTCTGTCTAAGTAGCTAACCAGTCCTATTTTTCGGATATCTATGCTAAAAATCGAACGGGGACAATTACCAGTACTCCCATAGAAACCACCAAATTCTTCCTCCTTCACAAAAAAATCTGAGACACAAGTAAAATAAACGCCTTCCCACGCATAGCAAGGATCATGCGCATCTTGTTCTGGCTCCACTCTGTATTCCGAAACATAAATGCTATCTCTTTTGGAGCCGTCGCTGGTTTCATATACCCACCACGAGCCGGGTTTATAGACTGAGAAATAGCGAACAGCGGTTTCGGGTTGTGGACAGAATTCATGCGTTTTGCATGGTTTTTCTAAACACCCTGATAAGAGTAGACTTGAAAGAAAAAAGAAAACAAAATGTTGCAGGTTCATGGTATAAAGTATTCGGTTAGATAAAATGTATCAAGGTTTGGCGAGCAAAAACGTATTAAGCCTACATCCATTGCAAAAACAAAATCATCCGCATTTCTCACCTTTATATCATCTACAAGGGTTACTTCTGAGTATACGGTATCAAGACCAAAAGGTAGTTTGAATTGCTTTAATGATTTTGCTCCATTCAGCCCGCTTAATAGGGTATCTCTTTCTGAGAAGCTAGTTAGCCCTATTTTTCGGAGAGTTATTCTAAAATCCGAAGAGGAACAATTCCCTGCATTACCATAGCGCCCGACAAAGTTTCCTTCGTCCGTGAAGTAGTCCGAAACACAGGTAAAATCAACATCTTCCCACGCAAAGCATGGATCTTCTCTATCTTGACCTGACTCCACTCTGTATTCAGACACATAAATGCTGTCTCTTTTGGAGCCGTCGCTGGTTTCATATACCCACCACGAGCCGGGTTTATAGACTGAGAAATAGCGAACAGCGGTTTCGGGCTGTGGACAGAATTCATGCGTTTTGCATGGTTTTTCTAAACACCCTGATAAGAGTAGACTTGAAAGAAAAAAGAAAACAAAATGTTGCAGGTTCATGGTATGAAGTATTCGGTCATGTAAAATGTGTCAAGGTCCGACGAAGCGTATTGAATTAACCCAATGTTCTCCGAAAAAAAATAAGTACCATCCCAAATAGTGACTTCCTTGTAAATAGTGTCAAATCCAGATTTTGGATAAAAAGGAGAGACCGTTTTTACTCCATTAACATCATTGGAAAGTGTATCAACATTTCTGAAGGAATAGAGTCCAACTATTCCTTTGTTCCTCTCCTCAATTGTAAATATGCTTGAATTGCAAGAACCAAGATTTCCATTGACACCATGAAATTCCCCAATATCTGTAAGGTATTTTGTTCTGCACGTATAGTATTGGTCTTCCCATGCATAACAGGGGTCTTCTCCATCCTGACCGGGTTCCACTCTGTATTCCGAAACATAAATACTGTCTCTTTTAGAGCCGTCGCTGGTTTCGTATACCCACCACGAGCCGGGCTTGTACACCGAAAAATAGCGAACAGCGGTTTCGGGTTGTGGACAGAAATCATGCGTTTTGCATGGTTTTTCCAAACACCCTGATAAAGTGAGACTTGCAATAAAAATGAAGATTTTAGCCGCTAAATTCATGCGATTATGGTACGTCCAGGTAAAATGTATCTTGTTTATCTTCTGAGATATAATAGACCAACCCCTATTGTGCGAATTTCAATTCATCGTTGTAGTTCCAGATATTGGTGGGGTACTGGTCTGAAAAAGGGCTGAGCTGAACATTTTCCTCATACCTTAGAAAAACACCGGCATCATCTGTTGTGAAAACATATTCAGGATCCATAGAACGCAAGTTGACCTCCAAACCTTTTGAATCAGTAAAACGAATCAATCCCTTCCCACAATATTCTTCCGTGCCGTTGAAATACAGCACATATCCATCGCCAAAATAAGTGCTGCTAATCCTCAATTCATCATCTATCCATTCCGCACAATACGTATCGTTCTTGCGTACCATTGGCAACTTTTCTGAAAACCTAAGCGTATCTCTTTTCGATTTATCTGAATTTGCAAAGGGCAAAGTAGCTCCCGTTTCAGCATAGGTCTCGTAGTAGGAAAAAAACCTCCTTGACATCAGGTTCTTGGTGCATTCAAAATAATCATCACAGTTTGGTTCGTTATTAACCGGGTTGCACGCTGTCACAATCGCAAGTAAAACTATCCACCTCATTTTAGTATATGTATTGAATTGAAAAATTGGTTTGCATCTTCTAATATACTATCATAGTCTTCTGATTTAAATGTTGATGAAAAGTAGTAGAACACGTTATTATACAAAAAAAACGAAATTAAGGCTTGTTCTACTGTTCCGTCTGGCATTGCCGGATATGTAATACCCATGCAGGTTGCCATAAAGTTGTTCTACCTTCTGCCACAGACAGAATAGAACACTATAATATGCCAACCTGCATCTTAGTTTTTATTTATATGGCGAGGTGCGGGGGAGTTCTGGGTTCCGAGTTCCGAGTTATACCTCCAAACTTTGAACTTTGAACTCCGAACTACCAAACTACAAACTCCGAACTCTTAAACCTTACTGCTTCACCAATTTCAAAATACCGGTATCCTGCGGTCCATAACCCGAAACCAAAGTGGAGGAATCAAGGCCATCATCATCGCAGCAGGATATCCTACTGGCAATTGAGGAGCCTCTTCTTTATGCTCCAGTATCTGGTACTTTTTAGAAGCGCGATAGTGATGATCACTGTGTCTGGTGAGTTCATAAAGCATCACCCTTCCCAGCCAGTGATTCGAATTCCATGAGTGGACCGGACGCACTCTTTCGTATTTATCGTTAGGCAATTTCTTTCGCCGGAGTCCATAATGCTCTATATAATTTATAGTCTCCAGTTGCAAAAACCCGATGAATCCTGAAGCTATAACAAGCAAGGTAACCCACCATGGGAGGAAAAATAGAAGCAAAGCCATATAAACTGCTTCAATTAGAGCGAACAGTAAAACCCTGTTTTGAATGGAGTTCGGTCCTATTCCTTTCTTTTTCAATAAATACCTCTCAATGTTCAATGCACTAATAAAAGACCCGGTAACAGAAACCCACCAAAATTCATAAACACTCATATTTTTTGGCGCACTAGCCGGGTCAGATGGAGTGGCTACGTTCTTATGGTGACCAAGGTTATGCTCAATGGTAAAGTGCATGTAAAAACTCGGAAGCAGAAGAGCACTGGCAGCAAGTTGAGATAGCCTGTTGACGCGATGACCCAATTCGTGGGCCACATTTATACCGTTGGAACCCAGGACAATACCCACTGAAAATACCATTCCGATGAGTTCGAAAATATCCCGTTGAACGTTGAGGTTTTGATAGATGAAAAGGGCAATGATTCCATACACAATAGGAACATTCAGGTACAGCAGAAAATCAAAAAAAAGAGAGTTATTCTTTCGGTCGGTTTCATTTTTATCGTCAAGATCAACCGTTTGAGTTTGCCGGAGTTCTAGCAGGGGTACTATTAAAAAAGCCAGAACCGGAGTTAAATAACTCCACCACTCCCCGGTATAAACGGAGTAAAAAGCCGAAAAAGGAATGAGGTATGCTGTCAGATATTTTAAATCGGTCCACCGCATAACTACGAATATAATCCGTTCAGAACGGAAATGAACCCATGGTACAACTCATGCAACATCTTCATTCTCATTCCGGTCATTGACATGAAAATGACCTAAAAAGAACTGTTATGAAATATACCATCATCTTTATCCTAAGCTTATTTCTTTATTCCCTCATGGCGAATGGACAGGAAGATACCATTCCGGATGTTCCGGATATTCCCTTTCAAATTCAGAGAGACACCTCCAACAATCAAACAGAAACCATAATCCGCATAAAGCGTGGCAAAGTCAACTATCGCGATTGTGATAGTGATGTAACCATATCCTTATTTGAAACCAACAGAAACCGCGTTTGGCAAGCATTTGAATTCGGTTTTGTAGGAGTGGAACAACCTGACTTAAACGGTGATGACCCCGATCGAAATAATTTTGATGTAAACACTGCGAACTCCATCAATTGGGCCATCAACCCTATTGAACTGGATGTAAGAATCATCAACGAATACGTTAAGTTCAGCACAGGATTTGGCTATCAGGCCAAGAACTTCTCGCTGCGCGATAATCGCGAGCTCTATAAAGAGGATGGCATCACTTTCGTTCGCCAAAACGATGAGGTATCGTTGCGCAAGACACGATTTCGAACTGGATACATAACCATACCTGCTATGCTGTATTTCAACACGAGTAAGAATGCGAGTAAGGCTTTCCGTATTGGCGGAGGCGTCGTCGGTGGCATACGTATTTTCCAAACCTACCGATGGAAGTACTTTGCCGATGACAACAAATCCAAAGGAAACTCAAACGGTGGATGGAATGCCAATCCGTTTATGGCAGATGCACGGGGTGTGGTCGGAATTGGCCCGATAAATCTGTATGCGACTTATTCTTTGCTTCCCTTATTTGAGGAAAATCGAGGACCGGAGGTTTATCCATACACATTTGGTATCAGTTTCGTAAACATCTGGTAGAAGCACACCGATTTGATTGACTAATTTTGCAGCTCAAATAATAAACATTATGAAACATCTCTTTACCCTTTTGGCCATTACATTAATTTCATTCCCGGTTCTGGCTCAGGATAATGACAAGAGCACAACAGGAAGCAGCAAAACAGTCGATCCGTTTTCCTTTGGTCGAAACAGACTCTTTCAAGGATTCATGATTGGCTTTACAGATGTCACCTATGGAGACAATCACCCCGGAACAGCAGACCCTGAAGAATATTTCAATGTAGATATGGCCAATTCGATCACCTGGTCTATAAATCCCTTTGAACTGGACGTTCAGCTAATCGGTGAATCGCTCAAATTTTCTACCGGACTGGGGTATACTGCTAAAAACTTCTCACTTCGCGACAACTATTTTCTGTATAAAGACAGTGATGGCAACATGACCGGAAGTCAGGAAGCCGCACCTAATGGTAATCTGAATAGAAACCGCTTTAGGACTGGATACATCACCGTGCCGCTTTTATTGTATTTCAATTCGAATGAAATTCCTCAAAGAGCGTTTAGAATCGGTGGAGGAATCATCGGTGGATTGAGGATTTTTGAGGTGTACAGAACAAAGTATTACGAAAACGATCAATGCATTAAAGCAAATTTTGACCGAGGTTGGAATACCAATTTCCTTATTGCAGACTTGCAGGGAACCATAGGCTATGGACCGGTTAACTTGAATTACAATATGTCGCTAGTCCCGCTTTTCGAAGACGGCAGAGGTCCTGAAGTCTATCCTTATTACGTTTCTATTAGCTTTATTTCTATTATTGACGAATAATAGAATATGGCGGGACACAGTAAGTGGGCCAACATAAAACACCGCAAAGGGGCCCAGGACAAGAAGAGAGCTAAAATATTTACACGGATTCTCAAGGAGGTAAGCGTTGCCGTAAAGGAGGGTGGGCCTGATGAAACCGGAAATCCAAGGCTGAGGCTGGCCCTGCAAAACGCCAAAGGTGCCAATGTTCCAAAAGACACCATTGACAGAGCTATAAAAAAGGCTTCCGGAGACGATGGAACCAACTATGTAGAAGTAACTTTTGAGGGGTACGCCCCAAACGGCATCGCTATTTTTGTAGAAGCTACTACGGACAACAACAATAGAACGGTATCCAACGTGCGTTCCATTTTTAACAAGTATGGCGGAAGTATGGGTACGAATGGTTCTCTTGACTTTCTTTTTGAGAGAAAGGGTGTTTTTGAAATCAGTCGTGAGAATCTTACGGGAACAAACCTTGAAGAATTCGAAATGGAGCTCATTGACTATGGACTGGAAGAGCTGTCAGAGGGAGAAGATGTCGTAACTCTTTATACTTCTTTTGATGCATTTGGCAACATGCAAAAAGAACTTGAAAACCGAGGAATCGAACCCTCTTCGCAAGAAGTACATCGCATACCAAACAATACCGAAGAGCTTGAGTTGGAAAAAGCTAAAAAGGTTTGGACCATGATCGAAAAGTTCGAAGAAGATGATGATGTAAACGCTGTTTATCATAATCTCGAACTCACGGAAGAGCTTGCCGAAGCTATTTCATAAAAACGCCCTAAACGGAACCACCAAAATCATAAAATAAATACCCTGCCAGGGGCTACGAATACCCTAATTTTGACAGCTGAAAAATTCCGATATGTCTGAAAAAGTAGAACGATTTAAACAACTCAAAGCTGAAGCGCTTAAAGGTGGCGGAGAAGCTAGAATTGAAAAGCAACACGCCAAAGGCAAACTCACCGCACGTGAACGAATTCACTTCTTGCTCGATGAAGGCAGCTTTCAGGAAATAGGGCGGTTGGTGACGCACCGTTCCACCCTTTTTGGATTGGACAAGCAGGTTTTTTACGGTGACGGTGTTGTAACCGGCTATGGAACTATCAATGGTAGGCTGGTTTACATCTTTTCTCAGGATTTTACAGTTTTGGGAGGTTCTCTTGCCGAGGCACATGCTGAAAAAATCACGAAAGTCATGGATTTGGCTGTGAAAAACGGTGCTCCGGTCATAGGCCTGAATGATTCGGGTGGCGCCAGAATCCAGGAGGGCGTTGTTTCCCTGGGGGGTTATGCAGATATTTTCTACCGAAACGTACTTTCGTCCGGTGTAGTGCCCCAAATTTCAGTCATTATGGGACCCTGCGCAGGAGGTGCAGTTTATTCTCCGGCACTAACTGATTTCATTTTGATGGTGGAGAATACATCCTACATGTTCGTTACTGGACCCAATGTGGTTAAGACTGTTACCCATGAAGAAGTATCATCAGAAGATTTAGGAGGTGCCAGTGCTCATTCTACAAAATCGGGGGTAGCACATTTAACAGCGGCAAACGAAGTCGAGGCATTCGAAAAGATTAAGAAGCTAATAAGCTACATGCCTCAAAATTGCGAGGAAGATCCAAACCGATTTCCTTATGAAGCTGGCGACGAAAAACGACCTGTATTGAACGGTATTGTTCCTGAAAATCCGAATGCTCCATACGATATCAAAGAAGTTATTAGAGAAGTACTTGACCGAAATGACTTTTATGAAATTCATAAGGATTTTGCCGAGAACATCGTTGTAGGATTTGGACGATTGGCCGGCAGGTCCATTGGCATTGTTGCCAATCAGCCTGCAGTGCTGGCCGGTGTGCTTGACATCAATTCTTCGAACAAAGCTGCTCGTTTTGTGCGCTTCTGCGATGCCTTCAATATTCCACTGCTCGTTTTTGAGGATGTACCAGGGTTCTTACCGGGAACTGATCAGGAATGGAATGCCATTATCACCAACGGAGCTAAGTTGCTCTACGCATTCAGTGAAGCCACAGTACCAAGAGTTACAGTAATAACACGAAAGGCTTACGGAGGAGCCTATGACGTAATGAATTCAAAACATATTGGTGCAGATATGAATTTTGCCTGGCCTTCTGCCGAAATAGCCGTTATGGGAGCCAAAGGGGCAGCAGAAATTATATTCAAAAGAGAGATTACCAGTGCGGAAAACCCAACCGAAATGCATGCACAAAAAGAGAAAGAATATGCCGATATGTTCGCAAATCCTTTTAGAGCAGCAGCTCGAGGCTATATTGACGAGATCATTATGCCGGAAGAAACACGAGAAAAACTAATTGTGGCATTTGAGATGCTAGAGAACAAAGTAGACAATCTACCGAAGAAAAAGCACGGTAACATTCCACTCTAAATTTGCCTTCCGCGAACAGAATAGCTTAATTTGGCATTAATCTCAAAACAAATCAATCATGAAGTCTCAAATAACAATCCTCAGTCTTTTTCTGGCTCTTATTTTCATGTCTGCCAATTTGGTCGATGGAGAGGGCATTGCCTTAGGTGAAACTACTCCTGCACTAGCAAACAAAGTCATTGAGTTGGATGGTTCTGAAAAGGTGCTCAGAAGCTACGCCTCTACCAATGGTTTGCTGGTCATTTTTTCTTGCAACACCTGTCCGTTTGTACTCAAGTGGGAGGACCGATATCCGGAGCTATATGATTATTGCAAAGTGAATGAAATTGGAATGGTGCTGATCAATTCCAATGAAGCATACCGTGAAAATGAAGATTCTAAGGAAGCAATGATCAAACATGCCGAAGATCAAGGCTACTCCATGCCGTATGTCATCGATCAGAATCATCTGATTGCGGATTCTTTTGAAGCGAAAACCACCCCTCATGTCTTTCTGTTCAACAGTAAACTTGTGTTGGCCTACAAAGGAGCGATTGACAATAACTTCAAAAACAAAAACGATGTAACCCAGCCCTATCTTTTCAATGCCATGAAAAACATGATTGACGGTGCGGAAATAGAGCCGGCGGAAACCAAAGCTATGGGGTGCAGCATCAAAAGAGTCAAGAAAAACTAAATAAGCAAAGCAATATTTATTCATTAGGCGGCTGGGCATTCAACTCAGCCGCTTTTTTTATCTTGTATTCCGACAACCGATAAACATAATTTGATGAGAGTTTTAATTGTAGGCTCAGGAGGAAGAGAGCACGTGCTGGCATGGAAAATTGCCCAAAGTCCACTATGCCAAGAAATATTCATTGCGCCCGGAAATGCAGGAACCGCAACAATTGGCACCAACCTGCCCATACAGGTAAATGAATTTGAAAACCTGAAGAAGGCGGCATTAGAAAACAATATTGATCTCGTTGTAGTAGGGCCGGAAGCACCCCTGGTTAACGGAATAAAAAACAAATTCAACCAGGATGACAGTACCCGTCATATCAGGGTTTTTGGACCGGATGCTCGTGCTGCACAGCTGGAGGGCAGCAAGGATTTCTCAAAGGGATTCATGCAGAAATACGGAATTCCAACGGCCAGGCATAAGACCTTTACCTCAAAGAATATCGAAGAGGGATTTGATTTTTTAGATGAGCTGAAACCGCCTTATGTTTTGAAAGCGGACGGACTTGCAGCAGGAAAAGGAGTATTAATACTTGACAACCTAAGCATTGCCAAGCTCGAGTTAGAAAGTATGCTAGCTCACAAAAAATTTGGTATAGCTTCTAAAAGAGTCGTCGTAGAGGAGTTCTTAAAAGGCATAGAAATGTCCGTTTTTGTAATTACTGATGGCAAAAACTATAAAATCCTTCCAGAGGCAAAAGACTATAAAAGAATCGGAGAAGGTGGAGTGGGTTTGAATACCGGCGGAATGGGCTCAATTTCACCCGTTCCTCATGCCACGGACGAATTCATGGACAAAGTGGAAAAGAAAATTATCATCCCGACCATCAAGGGCATCGAACAGGAAGAGTTTGATTATCAGGGGTTTATATTTTTCGGGTTGATGAATAACGATGGAGAACCTTCGGTGGTGGAATACAATACAAGACTGGGCGATCCGGAAACTCAGGTGGTAATACCAAGAATTAAGTCTGATCTACTTGAGGTAATTCACCATACTCTGGAAGGTACTTTAAACAAAGTTTTGTTTGAATTATCGGAGGATACGGCAGCTGCTGTGGTCATGGCTTCAGGTGGATACCCTACTTCATATGAAAAAGGGATGGAAATCAACGGACTGGAAAAAGTCAGAGAAGCAACCGTATTTCATGCAGGAACCGCGCTTAGAGATGGCACCGTTGTTACTGCCGGCGGAAGAGTACTGGCCGTTACAGGAATGGGCAAAAATCGCAAAGAAGCTCTCGAAAAAGCCTATTCTGGAATTGAGCGAATTAATTTTGAAGATGCGTATTACCGCAAGGATATCGGTTACGACTTGAAAAACGAGGACTAAGGAATCGACCCTTCTTCTTTAGCTCTTTTGTTATAACCTTGCTGCAATATCATCCAACCGATGAGAGCGGAAGCTATAAAAAGGATAAAAAACCAGTTTACATAGTTGTTTCCAAGACGGAGTATTCCAAAAGACCAGGTAAAAAAGTCGCCAAGGGCGTAAATGATGTCGTTCCAGATCATTATTTACATTTTAGTGAACGCAAATGTAACAACATTTCAACATGGTCATAGAGTTCCTGAATGTAAAAAGATCGAGCACTTTTCTGGGTTTTGCAGTAGCCTTCATTGCATTAAGACTATTGCTCTTTCTTAGCACAGAAATTCAATTTGAACCCAGCGAAAAGGTAGGGTATCTTCCAACTCTTTTATTTCCGGCTAAGTACCTCTATCTCCATTTCGGTCTTTCCACCGTCTATCATATTGGTGCTGCACTGCTCGTTAATCGATCTATATCGGAGTCCCAGCTTCCCCTTCGGAATAGTTTTGCCCCGGCTTTGGCGTACCTGCTGCTCATACTCACCATTCCGTCCACATTAGTTCTGAGCCTGGATTCTCTCCTGGTTTTGGTAACTCTTGCCTTCCTCGCCGCAATGAATCAAATAAAGGGCGCTAAACTCCAACCCAAACTCACTTTCAACATTGCCTTGTTTCTAGGTTTGGTATTACTGTTCAATAGCAATTCATTGGTTTTTCTCCCCATCTTATGGGTAAAACTCTTTCGTGAAAGAGATTTTTTCATTCGGGAATTAATCATTTCGCTTATCGCTGTTGCGGTTTTTCCTTACATCTCTATTAGCATCAGTTGGATATTCAATCTTGGATGGGAGGTTAACCTTTACCCACCGAATCTTAGCATGCCGGAATTCAGCTGGTCAAATCTCCTGAACACCTCCTGGCTTGTGGTTTTATGGCTCACATTATGGATCATAAGAAGCAGACAAATTCTGAGAGTGAAGAATACGCTCTCTCCATACTTCCTATTACTCCTATTTAGTATCCCGTTGTATCTGCTCAATCTCGATTTCACCTCCCTTCAGTTACTCTTACCCGGACTTGCTATCAGTCTTGCAATGGTTTCCTATAACTTGCGATCAGCATGGGTTGGTAATATTATCATCGGCATAATTTTAGCCGCCGGTATATTAAATTATCTGTCCTTCTAACCTCACTAAATTGAAAGCTTAATTTTGCGCTTTAAAATTTGCGCATGAAGGCAGCTGTTATCACATTCCCCGGATCCAATTGTGACCATGACATGATCTACGTCTTAAGAGACATTTTGGGCATGACTGTGAATGAAATATGGCACAAAGACCACGATCTAAGGCAATCTGATTTGGTTGTTCTCCCCGGAGGTTTTAGCTACGGAGATTATCTTCGAAGTGGAGCCATTGCCCAGTTCTCCCCTGTTATGAAAGAGGTCATGGAGCATGCAAGAAGAGGCGGGTATGTGCTAGGAATCTGCAATGGATTTCAGATTTTATGCGAATCCGGTTTACTCCCGGGTGCCCTATTACACAATGATCATCAAAAGTTTGTTTGTAAAAACGTTACTCTTCGAACCGAAAGTAAAGACAGCCACATTACCTCAAATCTTTCCGAAGGACAACTGATTACCATACCCATTGCACATGCGGAAGGTCGTTATTACGACAATGCTGACAATATCCGGAAACTGAATGACCACGACCAGGTTCTGTTTCGATATACCAATGATCAAGGCATTCCTTCGGTTGAGGCAAATCCCAATGGATCGGTTGAAAATATTGCCGGAATTACCAATGCTAAAAGAAATGTTTTTGGTATGATGCCCCACCCTGAACGTGCTGCCGACCCCAACCTTGGAAACGAGGATGGACGCCTCATTCTGGAATCAATACTCGCTCTAGCCTGAGAGAATTGGGATGATCGACACGCATTGTCATCTCTACACCAAAGATTTTGAGGAGGACTTGCCAGTGGTTATCTCCAGTGCAAAAGTGGCAGGTGTTCATCAGATCCTGCTCCCGAACATTGATATCGACTCCATATCCGCAATGCATGATCTGGAATCCTCAGCTCCAGATTTGTTCAAGTCAATGATGGGTCTGCATCCTGGTTCAGTAAAAGCTGATTACCTCGAGCAGCTCGAAGTCATAAAAAAGCACCTTTATTCATCTGATTACCAATACATTGCAATTGGTGAGATTGGCATGGATTTGTATTGGGATGCTACCTACATTGAGGAACAACGCATCGCTTTTCAAAGACAGATTCAATGGGCAAAAGACCTCGGTAAACCTATTGCAATCCATACCCGTGATGCATTTGATGAAGTTTTTGAGGTTCTTGAAGTGGAAAATGACGATTCACTTACCGGTGTTTTTCATTGCTTTACCGGAAATACAGAACAAGCAAAAAGAGCCTTGGGTTTTGAAGGGTTTTATCTGGGTATAGGGGGTGTTGTAACATTTAAAAATAGTGGACTCGACCGTGTAATAGAGTCTGTGGATATTGAAAATATGGTTTTAGAAACGGATGCCCCTTATCTGGCTCCACATCCAAATCGTGGTAAAAGAAATGAACCTTCCTACCTGAAGTTGGTACTCGATAAAATTGCATCTATAAAAGGTATGAGTCTGGCTGATGCTGAACGCATTACAACGGATAACGCCCGCAAGCTTTTCGCTCTATGAATGGAACCAAAATCCTGATAATTTATACTGGAGGTACCATAGGGATGGTGGAGGATCAGGCGTCGGACTCGCTACATCCTTTTGATTTTGACCACATCAAAAGTGAACTTCCAGAATTGAGGAAAATGCAATGTAAGATAGAAGCACTTGCATTTAACAATCCTATCGATTCTTCAGACATGAACCCTGATGTCTGGAATTATTTAGGTGATTTAATTGAAAAAAACTATGATAAGTTCGATGGTTTTGTCATTCTTCATGGTACCGACACCATGGCCTTTACGGCTTCTGCATTAAGCTTTATGCTGGAAGGCCTGGACAAGCCTGTTATTCTTACCGGTTCACAGTTGCCGATTGGTGTGCTACGCACAGATGGAAAGGAAAACCTCATTACCGCTATTGAGATTGCAATGAGCAAAGATCATATGAACAGGCCTCTGGTTCCCGAAGTTGGCGTCTATTTCGAACATCGGCTTTTAAGGGGTAACCGCTCTCATAAAATGAGTGCCTATCATTTTAATGCGTTTGATTCGCCAAACTATCCGCCCCTTGCCGAAGCCGGAATTGAACTAAGATTCTTCCGTCACTTAATCCGAAAGTCAGATCCGTATGACTTTAAATACACTCCATTGAAAGTTTGTGATATCGGTATTATTACTCTGTATCCGGGAATGTCGCCAAAACAAATTGAAAGAGTCCTGCAGGGACCTGAGAAGTACTACATTCTTCAAGTCTTCGGTAGTGGAAATGCCCCTACTTCTTCATCTTTTCTCAATGCGCTGAGGCAGGCTGTAAGATTGGGAAAACTCATTCTATCTATTTCTCAGTGTGAAGTAGGAAGCTCAAACCTCTCAAAATACATTGGAGCAAAGGAATTAAGGAAAGCCGGTGTAGTTCATGGATATGATATGACCTTTGAGGCTGCCGTAACCAAGCTTATTTATCTGGACAGTATAGATTTGTCAACAGACCAAATTCGGATGTACCTGCAACGGGACATTCGAGGTGAAATGACGATCGGAGAGGATTTGAGAACCCAAATTGAAACTATAGGATGATCAAGACCCGGAGAATGACTAAAGACTATTGGGTAATTCTGCTGCTCGGTTTTCTACTCTACGCTCCCACCTTTTCTTTCGACTATGTCCTGGACGACAAAATTGTCATCACAGCGAATCAAATAACCAAAAAGGGGATCCCATCAGCATTTGACCATTTTACCCATGAATCCATGGAGGGTTTTTGGGCAGAACAATACAATATCGATGTGGATGACCTGAAAAAGAAAGCCGTCGTTACCGGAGGGAGATATCGGCCTTTTTCACTTTTCCTGTTCTCGATAGAATACGGGCTGTTCGGACCGGAAGCTGGAGTGAGCCATATCATTAATGCGTTGCTTTATGGATTAACGGGTATCATATTATATACTCTCTTGCTGAAAGTTTTCCCGACGAATGAAATGAAATTCTGGCAATCCAAAGCATTCTGGATTACAGCCATTTTTTTAGTACACCCCCTTCATACCGAGGTGGTTGCCAACATCAAGAGCCGAGATGAGATATTAGCTTTTCTTTTTGGAATTTGGAGTATCAGCCAGCTTTGGGATTATCTCGAAACGCATAGGGTTAGCCAATTGGTCGTCGCTTCTGTTTTGTTCTTCCTAAGTCTGATGTCAAAGGAAACCATGATACCACTCGTAGTTTTTGGACCGTTGTTCTTCTATTTCTTCCATAAAACCCCTCTAAAAAACTCCATGAAAGCTCAGGGGTTGACATTCATTCTTCCCACCGTGCTTTATCTTTTCATTAGAATCTCGGTGGTTGGCCTACCGGACGCCAAGCTGCCGGATGAATTAATGAACCATCCTTTTCTGTTCGCCGACACGGGTCAAAAATTCGCCACCATCTTTTTAATCTTTGCAGCGAGCATCAAACTTCTTTTTGTTCCCTATCCTCTCACTCATGACTACTATCCTTTTCATCTGCCATTTTTAGATGAGGAAATACAGTACGCTTCATGGAATGATTTGGGAGCTATTACCGGAGTTATTCTCCTGGCTTTTTTCATCTTCTTCATTATAAGAGGATGGAAAAGTAAAAGGGAATACAGCTACTTATTGTTACTGTTTCTTGCCATCTACGGGTTAACTTCCAATGTACTTTTCCCGGTTGGAGTTTTCATGAATGAGCGATTCTTATATGCTCCATCATTAATATTCAGCTGGCTCCTTGTTTCGTCACTTTTTGAGTTCCTTCCCAATCAAAAAGGATTCACCAATAAAACAGCTACGTATCTCAGTGTTCTTTTACTTGTTTTTGGTTCATTCTGGACAATGAAAAGATCACAGGTTTGGAAGACGGATTATGCCCTTTCGCTTGCGGATGTTCAAGTATCCAGCGGAAGTGCAAAGGCAAATCTGTCTGCCGGAGATGCATTGCTCAAAAAGCTTCAGTCCAGGGAGGGTCAGGTCAATAAGAACCAGATCATCACTGAAGCATATGATTATTTGAAAAAGTCTCTCGATATTCATCCCACTTATTTTCCTCCTATTGATTTATTGGCCCAACTCTATTTCGAAGCTGGTAATTATGACGAATCCGTTCGCTTCTACACCCATTGTATCGAACGCAAACCTGAAAACCCAATTTTCAGAAATAATATAGCGGTGATAGCCAGAAAAATGAAAGATGAGGGCCAATATGATAAGGCCATAGAATATTACAATACCTTTTTGAGCTACCGACCCGATGATATTCCTGTATTGTTAGCCATGGCTGAACTCTATGCCAGATATAAAAACCAACCGTCAGGGGCAATTCCCTACATGGAAAAAGCATATCAACTTGAACCCGAAAACACAGAAGTACAGGAAAAACTTGGTATTACCTATGCAATGAATCGTGATTATTCAAAGGCCATAACCCTATTGGAAAAAGTTCTGGAAAAGAACCCCACAAACACCTCTGTAATGCGAAATCTTGGGGTCGCTTATTTGGAAAGTGGAAATCAAGTACGTGGATTGGAATTGATAACTGCATCTGAAGCCAGCATTAAATGAGTTGAAAGTCAGGCTCCTATTGACTTTAAGAGAAATTTGCAGATTGCAATTTTTTTGTAGTTTAGTGCCCGCCTTGGGAGGCGTGCCGTGTGATTTTGGAGAGGTGGCCGAGTGGTCGAAGGCGCACGCCTGGAAAGTGTGTGTACGTCAAAAGCGTACCGAGGGTTCGAATCCCTCTCTCTCCGCCAATTCATACCAGCAC
>DNTB01000011.1 GCA_003499525.1 Flavobacteriales bacterium | reverse complement strand
CGGTTATGAGACAGCTTCTTTTGAAATTTTCCGATAAAGGTCAATTCCGGATGGCTAAATCATTTAGCCGCCGAGGCACGGTTATAGCACCGGCTCATTGTCTTCATAGTTGCGAGTTTCGGTGAGCTCGCCGCTAGTATCATAGAGTTTCCAGACACCTATTCTCTTTCCGCCTTCATACTCCATCTCACATCTGAGAACACCTTGGGCATCCCAAACCTTCCACTTGCCGTCTCTTATGCCGTTGTCGTACTCCACTTTCCCAAGTTGAACACCATCCGGGCTAAATCCAGTCCAAACACCGTTTTTTACTCCCATGTTGTATCCACGAACTTCCTGAATCTGTCCATTCTCGTAATAATATGTCACGGTTCCGTCCACGGTTCCATCGATGAGTTGGTATTCTGCTTTAACCACATCATCGTTGTAGTATTCAGTATAGGGTCCAGAGTATTTATCTACTATATCATCATAATATACCAGAATCTGGCCCATCGACATGGCAGCTACTGCTACCGCCATTGTTGTTAAGATTAGTTTTTTCATGGCCATCCGATTTAATGATTTAACATTCAATTTAAATTTCACTTAACAAAGATACGCAATTAATTTATGTTGGATTAATTTTTACGTAACGTTTTGTTAACATTAGAACGGCAAATCCAAATTAAAGGTTCAACCCCGGATGTTCAACGATCTCTTTGATCGCCCATGAGGATATCTCCTAGCCCTCCCATGATACTTCCTTCGCCTCGTCTGCTTCCGCCCATTTTAGGAGCCGCGCTAATGATTCGGTCTGCTAATCGGGAAAATGGTAAGGACTGCAGCCACACTGTACCATTACCGCTCAAATGAGCTAATGAAATTCCTTCACCACTAAAAAGCATATTCTTAATGCCCTTCACCCAGGTGATATCGTAATTTATATTACCAGCAAACCCTACAAGACAACCGGTATCCACCTCCAGGGCTTCATTATTGAGTTCTTTTCTGATGATTGCTCCTCCAGCATGAGCAAATGCCCATCCATCGCCGGTTAGTTTCTGCATGATGAAACCCTCTCCACCGAGAAGTCCGACTCCCAGCTTCTTTCGAAATTCGAGGTCCACCGAAACACCTTTAGCAGCACACAAAAAAGACTCTTTTTGCAAAACAACCTTACCTTGATACAGGCTTAAGTCAAGAGGAATGATCTTACCAGGAATGGTCGCCGCAAAAGCAACTCGCTCTTTCTTAAACCCCTTATTCCAATACGAGGTCAAGAAGATCCCTTCTCCCGTGAGCAATCTTTTACCGGCGGATAAAAGAGAATCAAACACCCCTCCTTGTTGTTTGCTTCCGTCTCCGAGTATCGTATCCATCTCAATTGATGAGGGCTTGTACATCATGCTTCCGGGTTCGGCAATTACCGCTTCCTGAGGGTCCAGTTCAATCTCAACAAACTGTATGTCATCTCCATAAATATGGTAATCTATTTCATGTGCGTTCATCGGTATGTTTATTAATTAACGTTCTCTATTATAACGGCGTAACCTTGCCCTACTCCAATACACATCGTCGCCAGGGCATATTTCTTTTTCCGCTTTTGCAATTCGATAGCTGCAGCATGCGTAATGCGCATTCCGGACATTCCCAGAGGATGGCCCAGAGCTATTGCTCCTCCATTCGGATTCAACCTTGGGTCATCATCAGCAATGCCCCATTTCCTTGTCACCGCCAGCGACTGGGCTGCAAAAGCTTCATTGAGTTCAATGATATCCATGTCATCAAGGGTGAGTCCCGCTTTTCGTAGCGCAATTTCCGTAGCATAATAGGGTCCAATGCCCATTATTCTTGGCTCAACACCTGCCACACCGGATGATACAATTCTGGCCATAGGCTTGAAATTGTGGTGCTTAAGCCCTGATTCTGATGCTATTAATACTGCACCGGAACCGTCATTAAGCCCCGAGGAGTTTCCAGCCGTCACACTGCCTTCTTTGCGGAATGCAGGTCTTAGTTTAGCAAGGATTTCCAAGCTGGTATTGGGTTTTACGAATTCATCGCGGCTAAAAACTATGGGGTCAGCTTTCCTTCTTGGAATAGACACAGAACATATTTCCTCAGCTAATCTGCCACTTTCTTGTGCACGAGCAGCTTTCTGTTGTGTTAAGTATGAAAATCGATCCTGATCTTCCCGTGATATATTGTACATATCGGCAAGGTTTTCTGCAGTTTCACCCATGCCATCGGTACCATAGAGTTCCTTCATCATTGGGTTTATAAATCGCCAGCCAAAACTGCTATCGTGCATTTCCGCATCTCTGCCAAAAGGTTTTGAAACTTTCGAAATAACCCACGGTCCGCGGGTCATATTTTCTACACCTCCGGCGAGAAATACATCACCGTCACCATTTCTTACCGCCCGATATGCATGCACGATGGCTGACATTCCTGAAGCACACAATCGGTTTACCGTTTCTCCCGGCACACTCCAGGGTATTCCTGCCAGCAATAGCGCCATTCTGGCTACATTTCGGTTGTCTTCTCCTGCCTGATTGGCGCAGCCTAAAACAACGTCGTTGATAGCACAGCTGTCAAAGTCATTTCTGCTCACAATTTCTTTCAGTACATGAGCCGCTAAATCATCTGTTCTTATGGTACTTAAACTACCACCGAAATTTCCGATTGGGGTTCTAATTCCATCTACTATGTATGCTTCCATTACCGAATATTTATTAAAAGTGACCGTTAACTGAATTGTGTCAAAATTATCCAATTCGAAGCAGCTGGATGAACTACTTTTATCGCTAAAAGTTTTAAATCTAACATGACAAGGCTTTCCCTACTCTGCATAGCCTTTTTCGTTTTGTCAAAAGGTCTATTTGCCCAAATGCAAATGGGAATTGTGCATGACAATTACAATACCACTGAAAATGTGCGTCTCAATCCAGCGTTGTCTGTAGACCCGCTGCCATGGTTGGATATTCATGTAGTGGGTTTTTATGGATTTGTGGCCAATAACTTCGCCTATCTTCCGCGCAATCAGACCAGCATTCTAAGAGGACAATTTCCGGACACCTTACAGTTCGATTTAAGGTATGACCGTGCCATTTTCCAGGGAGAAGCATTACTGCTGGGGCCGGCGTTTAACCTCAGTTTAGGGCAGTTTTCCATAGGTCTTAGTTTGGCGCAGCGCAACTATGCCATTGGCAGACAAATACCTCAGGAAGTTGCAAGGGGTATGATTTATGGTTTTCAGCAAGATGAACTCTACGGCAGGAATTTTGAAACGGGTGACTTTCGTATCAAGAGTTTATCATGGGGTGAAATAGGAGTCAATGTTGGGATGATTGCTTACCAGAGTGGGAATGATATGATAAAAGCCGGACTCAATTTTAAGTATTTATTTGGGTTGGGATCTGCGTATCTAATGGCAGAAAACATCAATTACACAGTTATAAATGATTCTGTTACAGAGGTATACGAGCTTACCGGTGAATATGGAGGCAGTAGTCTTGGCTTTTACCCGGGAACAGGTTGGGGGCTAGATTTGGGCGTGGTTTATGAAAAAAAACTGGACAATGTGACCTCATATGTTCCACATTCGCGGTCGAGCGGATGTAGGTATACTGATTATTTATATCGTTTCGGAATATCTATTCTGGATATAGGAAGAGTGAGGTTTTCAGGTGCCCAGTCCTATCAAAGGCGATTAGATCAAGGCCAGCTTATTTGGAATAACTATGACGATTTCCGGCCAAACAGCATCGAGGAAGCTGTGGAGGGTCTTGACGAACGATTTGCACCTTTTATTACTGAAGCTACCAATACCTATAACAGTCCTTTACCCACTTCTATTTCCGCTCAGTTCGACTATAACATGGGCTACGGACTCTATGTCAATGCCACCGCAGTGTATGGTTTCAGATATAAAAGAAAGTACGGAGCAGAGCGCATGCATCTCTTGGCAGTAACACCCAGATATGAATCGCGTAGGTTTGGCGCTTCCATACCCTTCAGCATGAATGAAGCATTGCAACCTGGCATAGGGGCATCTATAAGATTTTGGTATTTGACCGTAGGTACGGATAGCTTCATACCGTGGTTTTTCAATATTGATGTGAAAAGGCTTGATGCATATTTCCATATCAAAATACCTATTCTTACCAGTCCTGAATGCAGGGCTGCCAAAGGCAAAAAATGGTCGGTTAAGGAGTGTACCGCACCTGGCTATAAGACTTCCGGCAAAAAAGTAGAATACGGCAAGAGAAAATAAAGGGCTAATAAAAAGATGGAAAGGCCTCTTCCGCTTTTCTTTTGAGCAAAATACTCGGTCTATATCGGTCATCTCCATACCACTCAAAAAGATCGCGCATGCCATCTAGTGCTCTTAGTATTCCTATTTCATCAGCCCATTGAAAAGGCCCTTTAGGATGATTCAGCCCTTTAATCATTGCGGTATCAATGTCGTCTCTCGATGCTATTTTCCAGAATAGAGTATCTGCTGCTTCATTGATGAGCATGTAAAGAATTCTATCGACAATTTCCTGGCCCAGTTTGCGGTCATGAAAAGGCAATGGATTCAAATCAGGTTGCTCATAATCATAAAAACCTATACCCGTTTTTCGTCCATGAAGTCCTGATTCCATCAATCTTTTCTGGGTAATGGCCGGCTTATATTTCGGGTCATAGTACATCTGCTGCCAAACTGTTTCGGTAACAACATAGTTGATATCGTTACCTATAAGGTCCATCAATTCAAATGGCCCCATTCTGAACCCAGCCAAATCTTTCATCGCCCAGTCAATTGTAGTAACATCGGCAATGCCTTCTTCAAGAATCCTTAGTGCCTCGCTGTAAAATGGGCGTGCCACCCGATTCACAATAAATCCGGGAGTATCTTTTGCCAAAACTGTGTGTTTACCCCAGAATTTGACTAAATCGGTTACTTCTTCAACAATTTCTGGGTTTGTCCTAAGCGAAGGAATAATCTCAACAAGAGGCATAAGTGGAGCCGGATTGAAAAAATGCACACCGATAAGGCGTTCCGGATTTTGCATCTTACCTCCAATAGCCGCAATGGAGAGCGAAGAAGTATTGGTAGCAAGTACACAGTCTTTGCCTACAACTTTCTCCAGATGGAGGAACAGTTCAGTTTTAACTTCAAGGTTCTCAACAATGGCCTCAATGACGAAATGGGTATCCTTAAAATAATGAAGACCATCAACATAACGAATGCAGCTTAAAATTTTTGTTGCTTGCTCTTGTGTGCGCTTGCCTTTGCTTATAAGCTTATCCATAAGCGCCTCTATCTTGATCCGCGCCTTTACAAGCGCCTCATTATCAACGTCATAAAGAACAACATTATGTCCATTTTCTGCTGCAATCTGGGCTATTCCCACTCCCATTGCACCAGAGCCAATTATTCCAACAAGGCTCTCTTTAGTGAGGTCTGTGCTCATAATTATTTTCCTTTAAAAATGGGTTTGCGCTTTTCAAGAAATGCTGCTGTTCCTTCCTTATAGTCATCGCTTTTACCAGCCATGGTCTGTAGTTGATCTTCAAGATCGAGTTGCTGGTTAAGATTGTTTCCGAAAGATTTGTTTAGTGCTTTTTTGGTAAGCGCTAGTCCAAAAGTTGGCATCTGGGCCAAGTGAACTGATAGTTTTAATCCAAATGATTCCAGTTCATCATCGGGGACGACCTTGTAAATCATCCCCATACTCTCTGCCTCTTTCGCTGTTATCTTATCTCCAAGCATCATTAGAGCGGAGGCTTTCTGCATTCCCACCAACCTCGGCAGAAAGTAGGTTCCCCCACTATCCGGTATCAGTCCAATCTTGCTGAAGGCCTGTATAAATGTGGCTGACTGAGCCGCAAGTACAATATCGCAAGACAGTGCAATATTTGCTCCTGCTCCGGCTGCTACTCCATTTACCAATGCAATAACTGGCTTTTCTAAAGCACGAATTCTTTTAACTATAGGGTTGTAATGTTCGCACACAATTTTGCTTAGCTCAGGCCCCTGCGGGTCTGTCGCCTCCTCCAGATCCTGACCCGCACTAAAGGCCCTTCCACTTCCTGTAATAACTACGGCGCGAATTTCAGTGTTCTCCCGACATTCATCCAGTCTGGATTGCATATCCAAAGCCATATCCCGATTAAATGAATTTAGTTTATCAGGACGGTTCAAAGTCAAAACTGCAATGCCGTTTTCTACATTGAATTGAATAAAATTTCCCATATTCAGAGTTTGGACGAAGATAGATTATTGGGCATTTTTTTTGATCATCATAGCAGAATATCCGGCTTCTTTTGTAATCAGAAATATTGATGAATAATCATTCTATTTTTATGAATACTGCAAGCTATTACCTTATTTGTCTTGCGTTTTGTTGTTTCTCAACTCCCCCTTTAATTCGTCTATTTCATTAGCAATATGGTTCAGTGCTCTGGCGATTTTATTTGGATGTGGTTCAACTTCAACTAAAACCCCACTTATGTAATTTCGAAACTTCCACAACTCCAAAACCTCTCGAATATGTATGGAGTAAGGTGGGTACTCAGGATTGGTGGATACGAGCCTTAGTTCTCCATCATTTTTTATGTTATTGTAGACTTTTTTAAAAACAATTCCTTCCTGCCTGCTAACTACAACACAGGGCTCACCATCTTTCAGCTCGTTCCAGTCTTGAAGATATTCTGCAACTATCCAATCTCCATCATCTACGGGTGGCATAGAGTCGCCTTTTACAGGAAATGCGCGATATTTTCTATCCGTTCCTAAAAACGGCAGTGATATTCGGGGTAATTGACCTACAAATTCAGGGTCGGAATATCCGGCGGTGTACCCGGCTTTCGCTTTTTCAGGCACCACTTCAATTCTTTCTTCTCCATCCCGATCTACCGATGTGGCTAATATTCGAAGATGCTTTCCTCTTAAATCGACATCGAAACCTTCTTCAATTCGCTTGAGCTCAAATCGGGTGAGCTCAGTTAAATCCTGGCGAAGCAAACGATCCATACTGATTCGAAAATGATCGGCTATTTTAATGAGGATAGCTACTCCAGGTTCTGATATTCGATTTTCCCATGCATTGAGCGTGCTGCGCTTCACACCTAGCTCCTCGGCGAGTTTCTGCTGCGATATTCCGCGATACTTACGAAGCGTTTTCAAATTAACCGAAAGGTGCATTTTCTAAAATTTTGGTTGCGTGGAATGGAATTTATTGATACATTATTCATCAAATATATGATAATTTTTTTATCATTTTTGAGGATGAGTAAAAACAGATTAACCCATTATTTAGAGCACCCCGACCGAGCCATTGTACATATGGACCTCGATTCGTTCTTTGTCTCCGTTGAGCGACTGCTCAACAGCGAGCTCCATGGAAAGCCTGTTTTGATTGGTGGAAGCAGCGACCGTGGCGTGGTCGCCTCCTGCAGTTACGAAGCACGTGCTTTTGGCATCCATTCGGCTATGCCCATGAAAATGGCGCGGCAGCTTTGTCCGGAAGCGGTCATTATACGGGGTAATTCCATGACCTATACTAAGTTTTCAAAAGTGGTTACGGAAATTATTAGAGAAGAGGTTCCTCTGATGGAAAAGAGCTCGGTAGATGAGTTCTATCTTGATCTTACCGGTATGGATCGTTTTTTTGGGTCATATCAAATAGCTTCAGAGCTACGCAAGCGAATTACCCACGAAACGGGATTGCCCATATCTTTTGGTATGTCGGTTAATAAAACGGTGAGTAAAATTGCCACTGGCGAAGCCAAACCCAACAACCAGATGTCAATTGGCAAGGGAAATGAAAAAGGTTTCTTAGCTCCACTCTCAGTACGCAAAATCCCCATGGTTGGACAAAAAACCTATCAGAGCCTGCGCAATCTGGGGGTTAAGCAAATTAAAACCTTACAGGAAATGCCGGTAGAGCTACTGGAACAGGTATTTGGACGGCACGGCCGTATTATGTGGAAAAAGGCACAGGGTATAGACCCCTCACCACTTATTCCCTACCATGAGCGTAAGTCAATCTCTACGGAGCGCACCTTCGAACGTGATACCATTGATGTACAGCGCCTTCGGTCTTTACTGGTCGCCATGACAGAAAACCTGGCATTTCAACTACGGAGAGGAAATAAACTTACTTCAGTAGTTACCGTTAAAGTGCGCTATTCTGATTTTAATACCCATACCGTACAAAAACATATTGCCTATACCTCTGCAGACCACATTCTTATTCCTCATGTACTTGAGCTTTTTGACAAGTTATATAACAAGCGCCTGTTGGTACGATTAATTGGGGTACGCATGAGTCACCTCGCTGGTGGAGGCTATCAGATTAATTTGTTTGAGGACAATGAAAAGCTGATCAATCTTTATCAGGCGATGGATAAAGTCCGCAATCGCTTTGGAGACCGGGCTGTGATACGGGCTGCAGGTAAAGAGGCCAAAACGATTGGGATGATGAGCAACCCTTTTTCCGGAGATCCTCCTATGTTACTCGCAAATAGGAGACAATGATTGTATATACCTTTTGTATATATTTATGGAAAATACTAAAAGAACATGAAAACTATATCTCTAAAACTCGATGATGCTGTTTTTCAGGAAACTGAGGAATTACTATCACAAATAAAAAAACCAAGAAATCGCTACATAAATGAAGCGATCGGCTTTTTCAATAAATATCATAAAAGGCAACTGCTACTAAAAAAACTTCAGGAAGAATCTAAGGTGGTTAGCGAAGACTCCATGAGCATTTTACACGAATTCGAAAATGTTGAGTATGAAGATCCGGCAATTTGAAATTTGGATAACAGATTTAAGCCCAAGAATGGGAACTGAGCCCGGTAAATCAAGACCGGTTGTTGTATTACAAACCGATTTATTGAATCACATTCCGCATCCATCAACCATCATTTGCCCTATCACAACAAAGGTTCATCACAATGTTAATGTCCTCCGCATTCACCTCAAAAAAGGGCAATCAGGTCTTTCGCAGGATAGCGACATCATGATTGATCAAATTAGGGCTATTGATAACCGCAGATTGCGAAAAAAAATAGGAACATTATCTGAAGGAAATATTAGCGCTTTAAAAGAACGTATCAATGTAGTGCTTGATCTTTAATCCTGAATCATATGTGCGGCAGATATACCATCGTTACCAAACTGGAAAGCATAGAAAAACGCTTTAATGTAAAAACGGCTCAACCGGAGCTTTTGATTCCAAATACCAATGTCTCGCCGGGAGATAAAGCCCCTGTGATTACCAACCAACACCCCGACATCCTTCAGTTCTTCCATTTTGGGTTAACCCCATTCTGGGCGAAAAAACGAATGTACTTCTTCAATGCACGGGCTGAAGGCGACCACAACAAGGAAAACAATCCTCAATACAGCGGCGCAAAAGGTATTGTAAACAAGCCTTCATTCCGAAAAGCTATCCGATCGCAACGGTGTCTCATCCCTGCTGATTGTTTTATTGAAGGACCTGAAAAAGAAAAACTTAGCAAGCCTTATGTGGTTTATCTACGCAATGGCCAGCGCCCTTTTTCCTTTGCAGGTATCTGGGACATCTGGACCGACAAGGAAACCGGAGAAATCGTTCAGGGGTTCAGCATCATTACCACCGTTTCAAACAAGGTAACTCAGAAAATCGGGCATCACCGCTCTCCTGTTATTCTTCACCCTGATCATGAGCAGACCTGGCTAAACAGTAATGCAGATCTTGGAGAAATCACCGAACTTCTTCGACCCTACGATGCCCGTCAAATGAACGCCTATCCTATTGACCCAATGATCAAAAACCCAAGGGTAAACGGACTGGAATTACTCAACCCTATCGGTGAACGACTCTTCCCCGAACAGGAGTTTAACCTCACCCAATACCTTAAACTCGAAGGCATGGGCATGACCCGAGCCCGCCAAAGACCATGAACCCGCCATGCTCAATACCCACACATATTATAGCTTCCATTACGGGACCGTCAGCCCCAAACAGCTCGTAGAGCTCATCAAAACACTTGGATATAATGTCCTTGCTCTGACCGACATTAACTTCACTTCTGCCCATTTGGATTTTGTGCGACTTTGCCAGAAGGAAGGAATTAAACCCATTTTGGGCGTAGATTTTCGTGATGGAGCACAGCAAAAATTCATTGCGCTAGCGAAAAACAACAATGGACTTCAGGAAATCAACACCTACCTCGCTGAACTGCGCCACTCAAAAACTCCACCACCGGACTGTGCTCCGGAGTTTAAATCTTCATTTGTCATCTATCCGTTCGAAAATGCTCCTGAAAAACTTCGTGAATTTGAATATGTCGGCGTTCGATACCAGAATCTGACTCACCTCAGGCTATATCCCTCAGCACACCCGATCGATAAAATGGTGGCATTGCACACCTTTTCTTTTCGGAATAAAAAAGACTTCAACGCACACCGCCTGTTGCGGGCCATTCACAACAATACCCTACTCAGCAAACTTCCTAAATCGGAAGAAGGCCAACCTCATGACCGCTTCATAGATTACGACGAGCTCAAAAACCTTTTTGAATCCCGACCTGAACTTTTAGAAAATTCAGAGAAGATGCTCCGGCAATGCAGTATACATTTTGAGTTTGGCGAAAACGCTCCACATCAAAACCTAAAACACTATACCGGAAGTGCAGAAGAGGACTGGAAACTCGTTAAAAAACTTTGCAAACAAGGGGTTGAGTATCGCTACCCCAATGCTTCGGAAGACATTTTTACCAGATTGGATAAAGAACTCGATATCATTAGACAGAAAGGATATCTGGCCTACTTCCTTATGGCATGGGACATGGTGAGCTATGCTCAGAAGCAAGGCTATTTTTATGTTGGTCGAGGCAGCGGAGCCAATAGTATCGTAGCCTATCTCCTCCGGATTACCGATGTAGACCCCATTGAACTCGACCTCTATTTCGAGCGATTCATCAATTTATTTCGCCGAAATCCACCCGATTTTGATATCGACTTTTCGTGGAAAGACCGCCCTGATATGACCCGATACATCTTCGAGCGGTTTGGTGCCAAACGTACTGCCCTGCTTGGAAGTTATGTTACCTTTCAATATCGTGCTGTAGTGCGTGAACTTGGAAAAGTATTTGGCCTACCTAAGCACGAAATAGATACCCTGAGCAGTGGCAGGGTGAACTTCAATAAACTGGACAGTGTTGCCCAACTGGTTTTAAAGTACGGCCAATATATCCAGGGATTTCCAAACCATCTGAGCGTTCATGCGGGTGGTATTATTATTTCTGAAAAACCAATTCATTACTTTACCGCTACTGATCTTCCGCCAAAGGGTTTCCCGACTACGCATTTCGATATGATTGTTGCAGAAGATGTGGGTTTATACAAGTTTGATATTCTGGGGCAGCGCGGTCTGGGAAAAATTAAGGATGCTCTTACTGTAGTTAAAGAGAATCATCCCGATCATCCTGAGATAGATATACACGATATTCCACGATTTAAGCGAGATCCGAAAATAAAATCGCTGTTGCGTCAGGGGAAAGCCATAGGTTGTTTTTATGTGGAATCGCCCGCGATGCGAATGCTGCTGAACAAGCTCAAAGTAGATGATTATCTTGGACTGGTAGCCGCCAGCTCCATCATTCGACCAGGTGTGGCAAAATCTGGTATGATGCGGGAATACATCCTCCGCTTTCGATACCCGGAACGTCGAAAAGATGCCCACCCGGTGATGCTCGACATTATGCCAGACACCTTCGGGGTGATGGTCTATCAGGAAGATGTCATTAAGGTAGCCCACTACTTTGCCGGGCTCAGCCTGGGCGAAGCTGATGTGTTGCGAAGAGGAATGAGCGGAAAATATCGTTCCCGAGAAGAGTTTCAGCAAGTGCGAAATAAGTTCTTCGCCAATTGTGCCGAAAAAGGCCACTCATCACAGCTATCGGCTGAAATTTGGCGTCAGGTAGAAAGCTTTGCAGGATACGCCTTTGCCAAAGGGCATTCCGCGAGTTACGCAGTAGAAAGCTATCAAAGCCTTTTTCTAAAAGCCCACTATCCGCTCGAATACATGGTGGCGACGATCAACAATGGAGGTGGGTTTTATCGGGCCGATCTCTACCTGCATGAGGCCAGGATGCATGGAGCCAAAATTCACCCTCCCTGTGTAAACAAAAGTGATGCTCTTACCAGAATTGAGGGGAAAGACATTTATCTGGGGCTGGCTTTTATCCATGGTATGGAAACCAAAGTAGCCCATGCCATTGTAGAGGAAAGGAAACGAAATGGGAAATATATCAGCTTTGATGATTTTGCCGACCGGCTTTCCATCAGCCTTGATGATATCGAAAACCTCATAAGGATAGATGGCCTCAGGTTTACCAGTGAGAACAAACGGACCCTACTTTGGAAAGCCCATTTATGGGTAGGTAAAACGAGAAAACCCGTTGACACTAATCGGCTTTTTAGCTCGGAACCAAGGAAGTACGAAATTCCAGGGTTGCACAGTACCCTAACTGAAAACCTGTTTGATCAAATTGAATTGCTTGGATTTCCTTTGGGCGATCCCTGGTTGCTTCTTGAAGAAGAATCAAGTCATTCCATGCGCTCCCAGCACCTCTCCAAACATTTAAATGAAATCGTGGAAATTGAAGGTTATCTTGTGACCACCAAGAGCACGACAACGGTACAGAAAAAGCATATGCAGTTTGGCACCTTTCTCGACCGTGATGGGCAATTTATCGACACGGTGCACTTTCCTCCTGTTGTAAAAAAATACCCACTCAGTGGTAGAGGAATTTATAGAATTACAGGAAAGGTTACCGAAGAGTTTGAATTCTATAGCATTGATGTACAGTCTATTAATCGATTATCCTTTATTCCGGACCCAAGATATTCAGAAGAGGGAATACGCCCGGGAGTAAAGGCCATTCAAGAACATCAGCAATTGTCGCGACGGAAGAAAAAAAACATGATTCGCCCAATACGTCCAAAATAAAAGGTAGCTCGTGAATTCAAAGACAATAGACTATCCCACACAAGGTGCGAAAAGGACGACTCCGGAACGATTAGATTTCAAAAGGTCATATTTTAGTCGTGATAACCTGCAGCGTTACTTCAAATTCTTCGCCAACGATAAAAGCAAAGAAATTGCCTTCTATTCCATAATCTTCACGATTTACATTCATGACCCCACTAAAAATGCCTTGATCTCCTTTCTGAGAGAAGCTAAAAGATATAGTTGCCGCTTTTTTGATGCCGCGCATCTCAAGAACCCCAACAGTCTCATAACCATCTTTTGTCGGGCGAATCTCATCCGATGTAAAATAGACCTTTGGGAAATTTTCTGTGTAAAACCAACTTTCTCCTCGTGCATGCTTATCCTTGGTTTCATTCCCCGTTGAGATTGAAGCTGCATCGAGCTCTACATCAAATTTTGATTCTGCAAGGTTTCGTGGATCGAATACAATCTGACCCGATAAGCCCGTAAAGGTCCCTTCGGCCTTGGTTCCTGTAAACTTTATCGTGCAATTATCAATGATTTTCCAGGAGGCGACTTGGCCTTCAACATTACACGACAGTAAAAGGGTACAGATAAATAACAGATAGAACAAAGCTATTTTCTTCACAACATCAAGTTTGGTCGTCATCAAAACACTTCCTCCTATTTTTAGTTCAATCTCTGAAATGATTGGCATTTAAGCCCGATAATCAGAAGAAGGAGTCCGACAGTGCGATGGAGCCAAAGTATCCCTTTGGCAATCGTCGATACGTAAAAATGAAAGCCAGAACAGTCTATTGAACGAGGGCCACTTTTTCAGAGATATTCGTTCCATCTGTTAGTCCCAGACTAATCACATAGATACCTTCAGTCCATCCATTCTTCTCGATTTCGAGTAATTTCTGACCGAGTCCTGTGGAACTATAAACTCGTCGGCCTACCACATCAAATATATCTACCGTGCTGATCTCAGATTCTGAAGCCAATGCGTCTATTACCAGCTTTTCGCCCTGCTGATAAGTCACTACTCCACCGCCTATTGGCGTAACGGATAAACCGGACTGATGTATTTCATCCGCTATGTTCTTAATCGTCGTGTTCGATGATTTCCCGTGCTCTATCACTAAATAAAACCGGTTCGGGTAATCCCCCTTCATCATCCGTACCGAATGACCCGTGCCGGGATTGATCTCAGTTTGCGTGCCCTTAACCCGATCTTCGATGTACATCGTATACCCCGAAAACTTCTCCATGTTGTTCACCTCAAACGTGTGCAGCCCATCATAAATAGTGTGGACATATAGCGGAATTTCTCTGTACGTATCCGGATCTATCGGTGGTATGCCCTGTATGACGTATCCTTTCCGGCCGATCATCGTCATCAAAGCTACCGGAGGCATCACTCCTTCATAGCCCTGCTCTGCATCATACTGTGCATCCCGGCCCATTGTCGCATCAAACTTCGTACCTATCAACACCTGATTCGATGTGAAAGAACTGTGCGATATCGATAGGTAAACTTTCCCGTCAGGATTGCTCAGATTGTTCCCCCGCTTATAAAACTTATCGTTCGTACCCGAGCGCATGCTGTTGTTGA
>DNTB01000067.1 GCA_003499525.1 Flavobacteriales bacterium | reverse complement strand
GGTTTACTTTGAAAAGATGGGGTTTATTGGACGCTTACGCCGGACGGATAAAAAAAGAAGGGAGTTATTGAGCGCTTACGTAGAAGAAAATCTCAGATCGGCAAACAACTTGGAATTTTGATTTGATAGGTGTTTTTTGGAAAGGATAATTGCAGGATTTAGACTATTTTGATATATTTTCTGCCTCTTGTGTCAGAAGTATAAACCCCGGAGATTTATAGTTCAAAATAGACCTAATTAGTTGAAAGTAAATGTTTGTATGATTGTAATGTTTCAGTATCCAAATCCGGGCAATTAAGAGATACTGAGGAAAGCGCTTTTTTTGTCTTTTTCTGGCAGATCGATTCCATTGTAGTCATAAGCAAATCATCAATATAATCTAGATATATTTTATTCTTTTTATTCGATTTTGCCTTGATTTTCTCAATCAATAAAGAAACAACTTGTAATAACCCATTCGATTCTGAAGCCAACTTTTTTTCCAATACAATCCTAAATTTCGCAGAACTAATAGGCATTATTGTCTTCTGTCCCGAAATAAAACCCATAAAGTTGTTAATAGAAATACCTGTTGGGTGGCATAAGTGGAAATTTGTTCCTAACCATTCGGGTTGTTGAGCGATGCTAACGATAGCACGAGTGACATAGTCAACTGGTGTATAGTCCAAGTGCTTGTCGCTAACAGGAAAACAACCTAGCATGGAAAACGCCTTGAATAGCATGTGTGAAAGCGCCTTGGGATTTGCAACACCTGTGGTAGTGTGAGGCATAATCTCCCCCAATCGGAAAATAGTAGCTGCAACACCTTTGCTGCGTGCTTTTGCTACCAATAGTTCCGCAATGGTTTTTGATTGCTCATAACCACCATCTGGTGTTTGATATGGATCAGGGTAACAGTTTTCTGTTGCAATACGCCCTTCTTGAGAAATTTTGCGGAGAGGAAAAACACCCAGCGTTGAAATGAAGTAGAAACGCTTGAGTTTTCCTCTAGCTGTTAAACTTAATAATTCAGATGTGCCTAGAACATTAGCAGGGCGGTGATGGTCGTAATCATAAAGAAAATTGACCATTGCTCCGCAATGGAATACGGTATCGATTGTATTGGCCAGTGTTTCGAATTGCTCATAATCCAAACCCAATCGTGGATTAGCTAAATCAGCGACAATAGGTATAATACGTTCTTGCGTAGATGACATCGATAGTTTATAGAAACAAAGACTATCCAAAATGCGTTGGCGTGCATTATCCGGTTCTTTTGCTCTTACTAAGCAGAATATTTTTGCCCTAGTATGTTGCAATAGATCAGCCAGTAAATGAATGCCAATAAATCCAGTAGCACCAGTCAGTAAAATATACTCAGAGCTTACCGTCTTGGGTTCGGAAACATGAACACACGATAGTTCATCGCATAATTTTAAATCATTCAACATGGTGGTCAACTGGTTTAAATGATTCTTTTCCTGTTCAGCAGACTCTTGAGATTGATTTACCAAGCGGCACATATCTTCAAATGATGGGTTTTGCATTAATTCGCTAAAACTCAATCGCTTGCCGAAAGCTTCTTCTATTTTGGCAAGGAGAACCATTGCAAGGATAGAATCACCACCTGCGTCAAAGAAATTACTGTTGAGTTCGATTGTATCGATAGATAGCAATTCCTGCCAAAGGATGGCTAATTGTTTTTGCAACAGAGAGGATGATCTTTTTTGTCCCTTACTTTTATTTACCTTTGCTGAAGCTAACATTCTTTTGAGTTCAGCCAAATCAACCTTACCGTTTGCATTAAGAGGCCAAACAGATAAAAAGACGAAGCGGCGTGGATGCATATAAGTGGGTAAGTTGTCGCTAATATGAAATTTTAAATCTTTTGCTGTCATCTTTTTCGATGTTAAAACAGCTGCTGCTAGCATACGATTTTGATGCGTTTCCTCAAGGAAGACAACTCTTGCTTGCTTGACATCTTTATGTCGATTCAACACGGCTTCAATTTCACCGAGTTCAACCCGATTGCCTCCTATTTGAAACTGCCGATCCTTACGTCCTAGGTAATAAATTAAGCCATCCTTGTTCATGTACCCAAAGTCTCCGGTGCGATAGAGTGAATCTCCTGGTAGATCTGTGAAAGGACTAGGAATAAATACTGAACTCGTTTTTTGTGAATCTTGCCAATACCCAGCACCAAGACAATCACCACCTAAATAAAGCTCACCATGCTCCCCATGGGCGACTGGCCGAAGCTGTTCGTCTAAGATGACTACAAATGTATTATCAATAGGCCGCCCTATAGGTAAAGGTTCTGAAAGTTGGTCGTCAATCTGATAAAAGACCATTCCCATCGAACATTCGGTTACTCCGTAAGTATTGGCGATTCCAACGTGGGGCAGTTTTTGTTTAAATACAAGTACAGATTTAAAGTCAATCTCTTCACCGCCTATTAATATCTGCCGCAGCGAAGAGAGGCGATTTGCCCTGCTGGGGCGCCTGATTATTTCATCCACCAATAAATTGAACATAGATGGCACAAAATCAGTCATGGTGATTTGATTGACATCGATAAGACTTATGACTTCATCGAGATCATACACGCTCCAAGGTCTGGGTATCACTGACGTACTGCCAACTGTCAACGGCCACAATAACTGCCAGAGAGTGGAGTCAAAAGCCAATTTGTTATTGACCAAAACACTGTCGCCAGGAGACACACCATAGCGGCGTGACATATCAAGGAAACGATTGGTGATTCCTTTGTGGATATTGATAGCACATTTAGGTATACCAGTGGAACCGGACGTGAAGAAACCATAAATAGGGTCACTTGGGATAAGTTTGGTTTTTGGATCCTCACTTACATGGTTTAATTGATCGAGATCGACCTGCCGCCATGGATAATTCTCACTCGAAACCAAGTTTGTTAGTACGGTTTTAGGTGCCAAGTGTGACAAAGCCATGTTTAGGCGTTTTGCTCCCCAATCCTTATCCAGTGGAACCCAAATAGCACCCAGCTTTAACAATGCTAACAATGTAACCGGATACTCCAGACTATTGTTAAAAATCAATGCTACTGGATCACCCTTTTTAATGCCGGCGTCTCGCAACTGATGGCCCAAATGGTTTGCAAAACAGTCAAGCTCAAGATAATTAAGGCAGTCTTGCTCGAAACGAAATGCAATATGGTGTGGTGTGCGGCGAACCTGTTCGGCGATCAGATCAAGAAGTGTGAGATTACTGCTGTATGGCATCAGTGACCCAACGCTAATACTATCAGGATATGAAGAACCCATGTAGTACTGTTGGTATTTATTCTGTATTTGAGTAAAAGTACTTTTTGATTGAGGACAAGAAATTAATCTAGTTTTTTTCATTATTTACTTTAAATGCTGAAAAAATGGGAAATAAAATAAAAACATACCTGATTACCACTAAAGCTCAGCTAATCTGAATTTTTTCTGAGAGTCTCACTATATGAGACCCCTGGTATGGCATAATCAAATGAACCCAATGAATCAGGAGGATATGCCATGCCACGAAGTACCGTACAATTTCAACGAGGACTCAGTTTGACATCATTTCTCGCCACCTACGG
>DNTB01000021.1 GCA_003499525.1 Flavobacteriales bacterium | reverse complement strand
ACGTAATCCGTTAATCCGTAAACAAAATTCAAAGTCAGACCCAAGTAAGACAGTCTTAACCATTACTATTGGTATGTTGATAGTTTTCCTTGTTACTAATTGGCACCCGGCATTAGTTATCGCCCTTGCTGTTGGTATTGCGGGTTTAGTATCAAAATATCTCGCAGTTAAAATTGAATATTTGTGGATGAAATTGGCATGGATATTAAGCTTTATCATACCTAATATTTTACTATCAATTGTTTTTTATTTAATTCTGACCCCTATCGCTTTTTTATCCAGAATCTTTTCAATGAACAACGACCTTTCTTTAAAAGATACTAGCCCCTCTTTATTCAAGGACCACAACAAGACCTTTTCCAAAGATTCATTCAAGAATCCCTGGTAATATAGCTGACAAAATATAGCGGAATACCAAGTTCATACCCTTTTAGAGAGGAACAATAAACAAACCGTTTCAAGATTTTCTGGCTAAAAGATATATCCAAAAGCAAAATACAACCTGTAAACATTGTCCAGGTCATTACTTGAAACTCCTATTTCAATAGGACCTAACGGACTGCTGTAAGCGAGTTTGACTCCATAGGTTATCAAGATGCTCTCATTGATATCGGAGAATGAGGGAACCCGAATTGAACGAAGATTTATTCCAACGTCATTGATGTACAAGGCACCAAGCTCTCCAATAAAATAGAGTCTTTTAAGCGGTGAGAATTGCGGCCCTAATGAAACGGCAACAAAATTTGACGCAGAATATTCCGAATATCTGAGTCCATTTATTCTGAAATCTCTGTAGTTGAGCTGGAATTCGCCACCAAGCCTGAACGATTGGTAAGACTTGGATTCCGGATCATCTTCAAAAGTAATGGTGTATCCCCCTCTGATCTTCCCGAATATTTGCCACCTCTTCGTTAATTCGAAGTATCTGTCCATGCTTCCGCTGATTTGAAAATAAGGAGATTTCGGAATGAGTTTATTCAAGGAATCATTCACATCCTGTTCAGAACCGAAATAGGGTTTGCCATCGATATTAAATGCCAGCGAATCTGTGCCATCGGGGAAACGAATGGATAAATTTCTAGGCAGAAGCAAATCTCCCCTCAGATTCACTTTCCGCCCCTTGGTGGGGTAATATTGCGTGTTTAGATTATTGGTATTGAGTTGTATGAAAATGTTATTATTCAAGGCAGTTGCACGTGAATTCTGCACCAGATTATCTCCGACGATTAGCTTTTCCCCTTCGAGATGTAAAACATACCCCATCTGAACATAACTCTGAAGAGAGTTCACATTTTGTACAGAAACTTCGAAAAAGTGGTCGTTCTCCCGCTGAACTCCTGTTTTTTCACCTTTCACATAGGTATTGTTTTCATAATTGAAAAACCGGTAGTCAAACATGAATCCGAATTTTTTCCTTTTCCCGAAATACTTTAAATAATTCAGGTGCCCTTTAAAATTTGCACAAAGGTCTAATTCTGCTATCAGTCTTGATCTGCGGCCTAACAAGTTATTTTCGGTATAATTCAGCATAAACCCAATTCCAAAAATGTTGTCGAAGTGTAATGATGCTTTAATGGTGGAGTTTGGAGCTTTGTCAAAATGATAATCAAAATAATAGGATGAACTGTCCAGTAAACTTGGTTCTCCCCACCATTGAATCTGATTGTAGTATCCGGTACCATAAGCCAACTTGGTTCTATATTCTATCTCCTTCAGGGTTAGTCGGTCACCACTTTCAAGTCGGGTGATCTTTCTCAGGTTACTGCTCAATTCACCTTTCTTGTCGTAGGCATAAACCTCCCTTACCGACAGAGTATCATCCGTGTTGGTAAGACTAATCTTCGGGATTTCATCGTTGATTCTATAAAGGGATTTAAGACTATCCAGCTCTTCCGAATAGCGCTCTGCTACCGCCCGACCACTATCGAGAATGATTTCATATTTATCAAAATCTGCAGCACTGTACGAATCCAGGTTATGATCAAAATATATATCGCATTGTGCGATGTGTTCGTCCATTTTGGTGAGGGACGAAAACATGCTGATTTGATAGAGAATACCTAATAGACTCTTGACTTTGTACGCATTCTGTATTCCGGTCGAAACATCCGAGCCTATGACAATTTCAGCGCCCATTTTTAGGGCAATGTCTACCGGGAAATTATTAATCACGCCGCCATCAACCAGAAGAGTAGAATCATAATCAACCGGTGTAAATGCCGTCGGAATAGCCATACTGGCACGCATAGCCAGATATAGTGGCCCATCTTTAAAGATCACCTCTTGTCCTGTGCTAACATCCGTTGCCACGCAGCGAAATGGAATAGGGAACTCGTCAAAATCTTCATACCTGGTTGCTGACCACGTAGCATTGATCAACACATTCAGCATGGATTGACTGTTGATCACTCCGGATGGAATCTCCAGGCCCGATTCACCTAAGGGAAATTCAAACATAAACCTGTTGTAATAGGGCTTTTGTTCTACTGTAACATAGTTGAGCGATATCTGATTGCTTAAGATTTCATCCCAATCGATATTTTTTACCAGCTCTTCCATTTGATCTGGAGTGTATCCTATGGCGTACAACCCACCCACAATACTTCCCATGCTGGTTCCGACGATATAATCCGGGCGTATACCTTTTTCCTCCAGCTTTCGGATTACCTCTATGTGAGCAAGCCCAAGAGCACCACCACCACTTAATACCAGACCAATTTTGGGCCTCTTTTTTGTCTCGGCGGCAGAGGTCATTGCCAAAGCGAACAGAAGAGAAAACAAAAAGAAAGATTTAAGCCTCACTGATCGGATTTGATGGTCAAAGATACAAGTGAGGGCCAATAAAAAAACGGGCCAGCTTAATGCATCGCACCGCTACAACCATCGACCCTTGCTTCCTTCCAGACCTGGGGGATTAAATGGGAGCTGATCGTGCACGACTGACCCGCGAAGGCGCAAAAGTACTACTATCCCCCGACTCAGACAACAACTTCTAACCAGATCGATCGATACGAATCATAAGATGGTTAATGGATTATATTTGCCAAAATTTACCCATGGAACAGAAACTTAACAGAGACTTTTTTGTCAAACATGGTCTCATTTTCGGAGGCGTAGGAATTGTATATGCGTTGATAGCCTATCTTATTGGCATTGAGTTTATGGCCGGTACGGCCAACTCATTGATCAATCTGACAATTATTGTTGGACTTATGTTTTTTATTGGGACTACAGCGCGAAAAATGGCCGGTGGCTTTATATCCTTTAATAATGTTTTCAAAGCCATATTTTTCTCTGTCTTTTTAGGAACAATCTTGTATATATTGTTCAATCTTCTGCTATTTACCTTGATTGATCCCGAATTATTTGATCGGGTTTGGGAGTACAGCATGGATAAGCAAGTCACGCAACTGGAAGACAGTGGAATGAGTGATGATCAAATAGACGATACACTGGCCATGAGCGAAACGATCCGAGAATACATGTTGATGAGATATTCGGTATGGGGCTTTATTCTTGAAATAATCGCCACATCTGTATTCATGGCAATCCCTTCGCTCATTGTAGCCGCCATTGTTAAAAAAACACCTCCTCCAACTATTGAAACACTAGATTCATAATGAGCGAGGAAGACCCTCGAATTGACGTGTCCGTTGTTATTCCGCTTTTTAATGAAGAGGAATCGCTGGTCGAGTTAGCCACCTGGATAGATGGGGTGATGAAAGCTAATTCCTTTATTTACGAAGCCATATTTGTGGATGATGGAAGTAAGGATTCATCATGGGATGTAATTACCAACATGGCACGTACCAACACCAGTATTCGGGGAATACGTTTCCGAAGAAATTCTGGTAAGTCAGCTGCTCTGCATGTGGGTTTTCGCGAAGCTCAAGGCAGAGTTGTGATAACCATGGATGCTGACCTGCAAGATAGCCCTGATGAAATACCTGAACTCTACCAGATGATCGTTTCTCAAGAGTATGATCTCGTTTCCGGTTGGAAGAAGAAAAGAAAGGACCCTATCTCTAAAACCATCCCTACCAAGCTATTCAATTGGGCAACAAGGGTAATATCAGGAATAAAACTCCATGATTTCAATTGCGGACTAAAGGCATATCGAAAGGATGTGGTTAAAAGTATTGAAGTATACGGTGAAATGCACCGCTACATCCCTGTAATTGCAAAAAGACATGGCTATTCGATCATAGGAGAAAAAGCAGTAGTGCATTACCCAAGAAAATATGGATATACCAAGTTTGGGATTGAGCGTTTTATCAACGGCTTCCTGGACCTGATGTCAATAGTTTTTGTAACCCGCTACGAAAAGAAACCAATGCATTTCTTTGGTCTTTTCGGTACCATCATGTTTGCTATCGGATTTGTCATGACAGTGTATCTTGGAGTAGAAAAGTATTATTATTTGCAAGTAGGAGAGAAAAAAGCACTAATTGCTGACAATCCACTTTTCTACATTGCTCTTGCCGTAATGATTATCGGTACTCAAATGTTCCTGGCCGGCTTTTTGGGGGAATTGATTTCAAGAAAATCATCCGATCGGAATTCCTATGATATCAGGGAGTCTGTGAATCTGGAAGAAGTCGTTTCCACGTGAAGGGAAAGGGTAATCAATTGAAATACAGGGTATTAGCTGCAATTATTAGCCTTTTACTTATTCCGGGGCTTTCCCTTTCACAAAGCAACCAGTATGATAGTGAAGGCCGCAAACACGGCGAATGGGTTGAGAAATGGTCGAATGGAAACCTCAAGATGCGCGGAACATTTGAGCATGGAATACCCACCGGAGAATTGGTTAAGTACGACAAGAACTTCAACATTGAAGTCAAATACATCTTTCAGGAAAACGACTCCGTGCTCGTTACCTTTTACCACCCCAATGGAAAAACCATGTCTGAAGGGGTATATGTGGATCAGAAAAAACAGGGGCTCTGGCGCACTTTCGATTATTACGGAGACCTATTAAGCATAGCAAATTATGTCAATGACGAGCTGCATGGAGAATACCGAGTATTCTATCCCGGGGGTGCCCTAATGCGCAAAACCGAATATCTGGCAAACCAGGAGACCGGATTACGCGTTGACTACTACGAGGATGGTACCGTAAAATTCCATGGTCACGTGGTAGATGGTAAACCTGAAGGGAAAGCAAGATTCAACTTTCCGGATGGCAAGCCAATGCTCACCGGCTCCTATGCGAATGAACAAAGAGTGGGAATTTGGCTTAGGTATAATGAAGACGGATCTCTCAAAGAAAAAATTGAATACGTAAATGGTATACCAAAAGATTATTAGTCTAATAGCAATTCTGATCACCACTATATCTGCATTCACCCAGGTTTATCCTGATATATACTGGATTCAGTACACCGATAAAAACAATAGTCCTTTTGATATCAATACGCCCGGTCAATACTTGTCTCAACGATCTATTGATCGGAGAACCAATCAGGGGCTGAGCATAGATTTTAAAGACCTTCCTGTAAACCCTCAATACATTCAACAAGTTGAAGCTATCGTAAACATTGATGTCCTGGTAAACTCAAAATGGTTGAATGGGAGCATCATCACCACCACAGATTCCATCGCATTAGACTCAGTACTGCAATTGTCTTTCGTGGATACCAATAATTCCGTACGCCTCGGAGAAGAAGGAGCGGAGAACAAGGATGTTGTGGAGCTGGAAAAAGGAGATTATATACAGGATGTGCCTCTAAAACCTATGGTATCACAGCGGTCGGTTCTTGATTATGGTTTTGCTAGAAATACGGTGGAAATGTTAAATCTCGATAAGCTGCACGATCAGGGTCACACAGGTGATGGGATGTTGATTGCCGTGTTGGATGCGGGTTTCCGCGGAGCCGATACCATGCACACACTCGTTCCGCTTTTCAACAACGGTCAAATAATAGGAGATTATGATGTCGTTCGTCAAAGCAATATTGATTTTGGTGGGTATAGCAATCATGGAACTCTTGTTCTGGGATGTATGGGGTCGAATGTTCCCGGTTCCTTCATTGGGACGGCACCCGATGCTGATTACTTGTTGATCAGAACGGAGGATGCGGCTACCGAATACCTGGTCGAAGAATATTACTGGGCAGTAGGAGCGGAGTGGGCCGACAGTATTGGTGCAGATGTTTTCAATACTTCTCTTGGGTATACCACTTTTTGGGACAGCACACAGAATCACTCTTACGCGGACATGGACGGCAACACCACGCCAATTACAATTGCTGCTGATATTGCCGCCTCAAGGGGTATTCTTGTCGTCAATAGTGCAGGAAACTCAGGGAATAATAGCTGGCACTATATAGGTGCACCTGCTGATGGAGACAGCGTTCTGGCCATTGGAGCAACAGATTCCCTTGGTGTAATTGTAGGGTTCAGTTCGCGCGGTCCGGGATCTGCGGGTCAGCAAAAGCCCAATGTTGTTGCTCAGGGGGCATGGATACCCTATCCAAGCTCTCCGGGGAATATTCAAATGCTATTTGGAACATCTTTTAGTGGCCCCGTTATTGCCGGATCAGCTGCATCTTTTTGGAGTGCTTACCCCACAAAAAAGAATATGGAAATTTTTCGTGCAATTGAGGAAAGTGCCCACCTTTATCCTAACCCTGATACCATTTACGGGTACGGCATTCCTGATTTTGACAAAGCGGCTAATGTAATCCTCAGCAGTATTTCTGTAGATAATAGTCCAAAACAGTTTATAGTTTACCCCAATCCTGTTTCAGATTATTTAGTAGTCAGTTCTAAAATCGATCAGATTAACCGTGTTTTAATCCTTGATTCCATGGGGAGAAATGTACTTTTTCTAGATAATCTTAATCGAAATCGGGTGACATTAGATCTCTCCGATTTTCCGAAGGGAGTGTATTTGGTGCAGACCAATCTTGGAAGTACTGCTATAGTCCGCGCAAACTAATGGGGAACATATCTTTCTCCTGCTTCAATTTTTACCTCTAAATGATTATCCTTTGGGGGGACAACGCAAGAATACTCGGAATTGTAAGCGCAATAAGGGTTATAAGCATAGTTGAAATCAAGAATAACTTCGCTCGTATCCGGAAGTTTGATCTCCAGATAGCGTCCACCGCCATAGCTGCTCAAACCGTTCGTCTCATCTAAAAAAGGAATAAACAGTTCATCCCGGTCATAGTCCAGGCTTTTGTATCCAACCAGCCGATATGTTTCATCATGCAGTTCAAACAACAGTTCTCCGTAAGCTCTGAAATTAGCCATGCGATGGGTTGTGGTTCCTAATTCGACTTTTTCCTTAAAAGGGAACTCGCTGTATTTTGCTGCAATGCGATATACCGAGTCTGGAGGAAAGTAGGAGAGTCCGGTCTCATCAGGCAGGAAAGTTCCCTCTAATGGTGCTAATGCCTCAATAATCAGGCTGTCCTTGTACGCTCTGTAGGCCTGAATTTGCTCGATGTATGATAAATTGGAAAAATCCGGGCCACCTTGTGGTGGAGGGGGATTACAGCTATTGAGAAATACCCCGATAAGTAGATACCCGAAAAATCTGGCGCTATTCGATAGCTTTGCCAGTTTCCTTTTCAAGAATGTCGGGGAAAACAAAAAATCTAAGACCATCAAGAGGGCTTTTTGAAGACATGACCACAAATTTGGCTAAAGAATTAAAACTATCAATTAATGCATAGCCAAATCGACGATCAATTTTTCGAATGATCGGTCTCAACTCATGAATCTTTGCCTTGATGTTATTTATATCAACTTCAATTTCACCGGATAAATGCTGCAACTCATATGAGAGATTTTCTTCAAAAAACAGGTCTACATTTTTGTAATAATCTTGAAGTAAATCTACTGCACTAAACCTCCTTGTGTGTACAATCTCAACCGCTTCCCTAATTTCTCCATCTTCAATTTTGCCATCTTTTAAGGCAGCATAAAGAACAAACCAAACCGGAGCCATCATTAACTGTCTTTTTTCTTTTGCATTGAGCCTGTCCAAATGCTTCATAACAGAGTTGGGTTTACGTTGTGCGAACAACATCATTTTGTTAAAAATACAAAATTTACAGATTAAATCATTGCCAATTTTGATTCGCCTTAAAGAGCATACTTTTGATCATTCAGATATCTATGCCTGCAAATAAATACGCTCTCATTCGTTACCACGTCATCGACCGGATGATTCGAAATCCATACCGGCGCTTTCCGTCTTTGGAAGAAATGGTAGATGAATGCAGCGAGGTTCTCGGTAAACCCGTATCGAGATCCAGCATAGAAAAAGACTTGTACGCCATGAAGAATGATGGGGGCTTAAACTATAGTGCCCCCATCCGGTTCGACAAACACCACGGAGGTTACTACTATGAAGATGAGGGCTACAGTATCAATAAAATTCCGCTCAGCGAAGATGAAATCGATGCCGTGCAATTTGCAGCTAATCTGTTGAATCAATTTACCGAAGTTCCAATTTTAAAGAAATACGATGCCGCCGTTTCCAAAATCATGAGCCAATTGAATGTGGCACGCTACAAGGATTTGCCAGTTGATCGAATCATACAATTTGAAAGTCACCCCACCATTGGAGGAAATGAATTCCTTTCGGACCTCATCTATGCCATTGGCCATTCTCTTCATATTGAATTTACCTACAGATCATTCGCAATAGGAGCTCAGGAGAAAAGACGAGTGGCTTCCCCATATCTTCTGAAAGAATACAAGAGCAGATGGTACCTGATCGCACAGGAGGAAAAGCAGTATATGTACAAGATTTTTGGATTGGAGCGAATTTCCGAATTGCAGGTGAAAGAAGAAAAATTCACTCCGAAAAAGGACTTTAGCCCCGATGCCTATTTTAAGTACTCTATTGGAATTACTGCAGATCAAAGTGCTGAACCTCAAAAAGTTGTGTTTGAATGCAATGAGATACTCTCAAAATATCTGACCTCTCAGCCCATTCATTCCTCTCAAAGAATAAAATCAGGGAAAGACAAAACGCTTGTAGAGCTCAAGGTGATTATTACCTATGAACTGATAGAAATGCTATTGGGGTTTGGTGAAGACGTTAAGGTACTTCAACCGGTATCACTTAGAAATGATTTGATAGATAAACTGAATAGAACATTACAACAATACCATGGCGAATAAGGGAATAAAAGTATTGATCATAAATGGACCCAACCTAAACTTGTTGGGAACTCGTGAACCTAAACTGTATGGAAACCGTGCCTTCGGGAAGTTTCTCAGCACACTTCAGGAAGAGTATGAAGATATTGAGTTGGAGTACTTTCAGAGTAATCATGAAGGGGAGCTTATAGATAGAATTCATCAGGCCCGGTCTGGGTATGATGGAGTCGTTTTTAATCCGGGTGCCTTTGCCCACACCTCCATAGCATTGAGAGATGCCATTATGGCCGTTGATGTACCCATTATTGAAGTGCACATCACCAATGTTTTTGCGCGTGAATCGTTTAGAAGCAAACTAATTCTGGCTGATGCGTGCATGGGTGTTATTACGGGTCTTGGCCTTGAGGGTTATAGGCTGGCGGTTGAAAGGTTCAGACTGGAGCACTAATTACTTAAAGTACTCCTTGAATACCTGATGGATATAATCATAATGATCGGCATCCAATCCTGGCCATACACCCAACCAAAAAGAATCTTTCATAATTTTATTGGTGTTGGTTAGATCTCCAACCACGCGGTGACTCACTCCGGAATACGCCGGTTGTTTTAAAAGGTTTCCTGCAAAAAGCAATCGGGTACCTATCTTTTTCTCTTCCAAATAACGTGTGAAATCAGTACGGTCAATCTTTGATGAATCTCTAATAGTCAGCATATAACCGAACCATGAAGGGTTGGATTTTGGAGTTGCTTCTGGCAGAATGAAGACATCTTCAAAATCCTTCATTCTTTCATTCAGCAATGCATGATTTTCCCTGCGTTTTGCAACGAAATGATCAAGTTTATTCAATTGACTCAGGCCAATTGCGGCCTGCATATCAGTTACCTTAAGGTTAAAGCCTACATGTGAGTATATATACTTGTGATCGTAACCCATTGGCAGGTCACCTAATTTCCATCCAAATCGTTTACCGCAGGTATTGTCTACACCAGGTTCACAATAGCAGTCTCTTCCCCAATCCCGATAAGATGCTGCGACCTTGTTTAGAATGGCCTTGTTAATCAGCACAGCTCCACCTTCTCCCATGGTGATATGATGTGCAGGATAGAAACTCAGCGTTCCCATATGTCCGAAACTACCGGTTTTTTGGCCATTATATTCTGCTCCGAGAGCATCACAATTGTCTTCGATAACCCATAAGTCGTGCTTGTTGGCAATGCGCATTACCTCGCCCAGGTCAAAAGGATTTCCTAAGGTATGTGCGACCATGATAGCTCTGGTCTTATTGGAAATGGCACGTTCAAGTTGCTCTGTGTCAATATTATATGTGGGAATGTCTACATCGACAAAGACAGGCGTGCACCCATATTGTACGGCTGGGTTTACCGTAGTGGGAAAGCTTGCCGCTACTGTAATAATCTCATCCCCGGGCTTTATTTGTTTGTCTTTTAGGCGAGGGGAGGTAAGCGCATAAAAAGCAACCAGATTTGCAGATGAACCCGAATTTACCAGCAGAGTAGACTTATTCCCTAGCTTTTTGGCCAGACTCCTTTCGAATTCCGGACCAAAACGTCCTGTCGTGAGCCAACCGTCAATGACAGCATCAATTCCGTAGTAGAGATCTTCTTTATCTATCACCTTGCCCGTTACGGCAATATAGTCTTTGCCAGGAATGGGCTTCTTGTATACATTGAGCTTGTGGTCCAGTGAGGATCTGACTTCGTCGCTGATATGTCGGATCATTTAGTCTAATTTGGCTTGCAAAGATGTCAAAAATGCTTTCAGTTCGGCTTTACATAAGGAGTAAAGAAAAAAAATGTTCTCATTTTAAAATATAAACCTGAGACATACGACTACAGTAGTGTATGGACTATGCTGCGAAATACAATGGAATGACCAAAGAGCGAAACGATAAGCTGAGCGAGGTTTTTAGAAACGAAGAGAAAAAGCTCTTTGGTTTTATCCGGAGCAGAGTGCCCTCTGATGAGGATGCTGAAGACATACTGCAGGATGTCTTTTATGGTTTGTTAGATATCGCCGAACCCTTGGTGCAGATAAATTCATGGCTTTTTCGGGTAGCGAAAAATAAAATTTATGATCGCTACCGAAAGAAGAAAACGTTGAGTTCAGAGGCACTTGGGATGGATGATGAAGATCGATGGCTGGATCGTTTCGACTACGTTTTTAACGAAGGAGAAGAACGAATACAGGCGCAGGAGATATTAGATCATGTGTACAGTGCTATTGATCAACTGCCTGATAATCAGAGAGAAGTTTTTATCATGCACGAAATAGAGGAGATGAGTTTTGCTGAAATCTCGGAGTTGTTGGATGTCAATCAAAACACTCTGCTATCCAGAAAGCGCTATGCCATACAATCATTGAGAAAACAATTGTCAAACTATTACGAAGAATTCAAAAACTAAAAAAGAAAACGATGAGAAATAGAAAAATGAATCCCGGTAAATTTATCCTGATCGCGCTATTCGGATTGGGAATGATCGTGCTTTTCATATTTGTAGTGATGAGCCTTTGGAACTGGCTGATGCCCTTGATTTTTGGAATAAGCATTATCACCTTCTGGCAAGCGGCTGGCTTACTGCTGCTCAGTAGAATCCTATTTGGAGGATTTCCTCCGGGAGGTAAGGGCAATCGCCATCATTCTAAAAAGGATTACTGGAAGAAAAGGATGGAAGAGCGCTGTCGCGAAAACAAAGAAGAGAATTCTGGCAATACTGCTCTTCAGGTGGGTTAAACCTCACATATTTAAATCGGCTCTGCGAAGATTTAGAGAGCAAGTAACACACAATAGTATTGGGTGTTACTTTTTTTTATGGAAGTTTGAACCAATTTTTCTGATTCATCAATGTGATTCTGCACATTTCAATAATGAAATATTGGTGACCCGATACAAACACCTGACCCCCCCAAAAGAATAATTTTGGAGTCTAAATCATAAGAAATCAAGATGTCGGAATTAAGAGATAAAATAGTGGTTTTTCGCTCCAAAATATCCATAGGTCTGGCATTATTCATCGTATCGATTCCATTAGGGTTGTTCTTCTTTTTTATCTATGCCAGCATGTGGCTGGGTGTTGTCCTGTTGTTGCCCGTTTTCATCTTGATCTCCGATCTATATTTAAGAACTTTTTATGCTATCTCAAAAGATCGACTGCGCATCAGGAGTGGAATGTTTTTTGATTTGACATTAGATATCGATTCTGTTTCGCAGATTACCAAAACCGGAAGTGTCATGTCCTCTCCGGCCCTTTCTCTGGATCGTCTGGAAGTAAAATATGGTAAGGGTTCAATAGTGATAATATCTCCTTCTGACCGGTCCCGTTTTATAGAGAGAATGTTGGAATCCAATCCGAATATTGAGGTGAAGGTGTAGGTCGATTTTTTATTCAAATTTCTCGCGTAGAAAAACGTCGAATTCCGAAGAGATCTTCTTTATGCTGTCCTTCCAGTCCGCAGCCGCATTAGAATCACCTCCATCGCTGATGTATTTGACACAAGCAAAATCGATTCCTTCTTTCCAGCACACTTTGGCTAAGGCGTAGGCTTCCATGTCAATGATCTCAGCCACGTGCCCATCCAGTGTTTCAAAGCGATCACCAGAACCGCATAATCCGTTCTGTAATTCAGGAAAGAAACTTTTGTGCTCGATAACAGTTGGTGTTGGGTCAAAAGGGGTGCGGTGCTTTTCGAAGCCCAATCCTGTAACATCCATATCGCGCTGGATGAATCTATGGGCCGCCACAAGTTTGTTTCTTGGAAACTTTGAACTCCCTGCAGTACCTAAATTCAAGACCAAAGCCGGACGAAAATCCTTCAGCTTTTTAGTTAACTCATAAGTTGCGTTAACTTTACCTATACCGCAGAATATCAGATTTATATCTTTATTTTTAATTAGCTCTCCAGCTTCGATTTGCAGTGCCATTACGACCAACACATCCTTCAGAGCAATCATCATAGACATTAGTAAGTAAGTAGTGAGGGAATAACCTCGTTTTCGAACTTAAAATTGTTCAGATATGAGAGGTTCACTACTGCAGTTACGCCTTTTACCTGATAACCGGTGATTTGGCAAAGCTCGATGGCGGCAGCAAGGGTACCGCCTGTGGCCAATACGTCGTCAACAATAAGCACCGAACCAGACCCCTGATGCATTTCAAGAGCATCCGTTCCGTACTCGAGGTCGTAGTTTACCGAGGAAGTAGGAGGAGGGAGTTTCCCTTTTTTTCTGACCGGAAGAAAACCCTTATTCATGGCCGCCGCTATGGCCGCACCAATGATAAATCCGCGCGCTTCAATTCCGGCTATATACTCTACATCATGATGTTTATGCGACTCGACAAGACGTACCATTTGATCAATAAGCTCAGGAAAATGATTTCTGAGCAGAGGTGAAATATCCCGGAAAAGAATTCCATCCTTCGGGAAGTTTTGGATTTCAGCAACAAACTGGCTAAGGTCTTTCATTATGTAAAGATATTTTCAAATAAAAAAAGCCGGTCTCATTTGAAACCGGCCCCAGAACTCTTTTAGTAAAACTACTTTTCAGCCGCCCACTTTCTTACCTCAGTCCTAAACCATTCGTCAGCAGAATCTGTCCAGTTGAAATTCTCACGGATGTAAGACATGGTATCTTTTTCAACCTCAGTATAAGAATCTCCATCACGAACGGCTTCAAAAAGCTTCTCAGCGTCCGCTTGTGATAGCCTTCCGTCTCCGCCTCCTGATGTCAGCTCTGTAGCCAGATCGATTAATTCTCCATCGTACTTTTTACCGTCAATTGTTTTATAGTATCCCATGATTATTGATTTATGATGGCCAAATCTAAGAGATGATTTTGTGAATACCGATATGCAAACAAGTTTTTATATAGATTCATTCCTAATCAAGGTTCATATCCGTCTAACAAATACAAGTAAGGGTGGTGCATGTGGTGCTTCCATACATCTTCCGGATCGTTCGGGAATTGCTCGAAATAGTCACCTTCGGCATAGAGCACAACCATTTGCCCGGTGCGCACATAATGTATGCTCGGATAAAACTCAGGTTTCCGAAATTCCGGTAAGGTTTTCTGAACTTCTTGCGTGATTCGGTCTCCTAAAAGCCCTATATAGTTGGCCCGAGCTTTTTCAGAAGGTTTGATGAGCCTGTTTGCAGCCATTTTAATTACTGCTCTCTTAGGCCATTTCTGTTTGGAGGCGATGTCTTCCTTGACCGTTGGAAAAGGACTGATCTCATTGATATCAGAAATATTCTGAACAGAAACGGGAACTTCAGGAACCCAATCTGCACTGCTGACAATGTTAAATGCCCATCCTTTAGTTTGTGCCTCGTAGGAGTACGCAAAGTAGGTATTGCCCGGTTTCGGAGCGGCCGTTGCGTACGTCTTGAACCGAAGGTCGGACGGGAGCTTTCCCTCTTTCTGAAGACCATACAAATAGGCAGTAAGCATATAGGTTATGCCACCTCCCTGACTGTGACCGGTAATGAAGAAGTTTTGGATTCCAGCCTGATAGCATGAATCAATCCTGGGAAGAATGTCTCGTGATAAATATGCCGTACTTAGCAACCACCCTGTATGAACCGCAGCGTTAGGATGATCGGATAAATGGTAAAAGAAAGTGTCCTGTTCTGCAAGGATAAAACGGCCTGTAGCCGGAACCATAGCAGAGTATATATTGGCCAGCCAGCTTTCGCTTTTACCTACGGTTCCGCGAATATGTATAACACAAGCTAGCCCGGAGCTCCAGAGCTCCCAAAGGTTAGATAACCCCATTTCTTTTGAGCGATAAACTCTAGTAAATCCATCAGGTTCTGGCAGATATCTATCTCCTGTAAAATAGGAGGTATCAGTACCCACTCTGGCTGAAAGACGCAGCATTTGCGTGGCTTCATGCTTACTAAAGCCGGGTTGGAGTGTTTGGGCGAATGCAGTTATTGAAGAAAAGGTAAGAAGAAAGAAGAGGAATTTCATTGATTGATATTTCTCGGTAAATGAGTAGGGCATTTGACAAGTTGCGAAAGGATAGGATAAAAAAAGGCGCCATAAGGCGCCTGAGTAAAATGTTAAAAGATTACGATCTAGGGAATGAATATTTTCTCATTTAGCACATAATTGTCAACGAACAGAGTAATCAAATAGACGCCTGAATGATCAATATTATCGGCACTAATCTGTTTGTTTTGACTTCCTGAAAGCACACCATAGTCTTCTGTGTAAACAGTTCGACCGGAAATATCAAAAACCTTGGCCATAACCCGTGATCGTTCGGGTGATCTAAAGGCTACATTAATCATCCTTTGCTGGTCGTTAAAATATACTTTGTAGTCATTTCGGAGTTTCTCAATTTGAGTGATACCCGTTGGAGTAGAAACTGAAATCGTTTTTTGTCCGATAAAAATAGAGTCAGCCGATGTATTCCCGTTGGCATTAGATTTATTGAATGTGTAGTATACCGTTAGATTGCCAACATTACTTGAAGGAGCGGTCCATTGAAAACTCCAATTGGTAATGCCCGTAGAACTGCTCTGACGGATGTAGTCTCTTCCACTGGCAGATGCCGTAGAAGAATTTGCTCCAGCTGTAAAACTACCCGCCATATTATCACTCGCATCTAAAATGGTCATTTGAAAACCATTTTTGGCTCCCGTTGCGATACCTAAATCAATAGTATAGGTAGTACCGGGAAGATACTCATCATTCGGATCCGAAAAATTGAAGTTTATCGTGCCATCCGCAGGGAAAGTATTCCCACTGTGGCAATCGGTACAGGTGCCCTCTCCCGGAGCGCCGGTTTTTGCGGTAGGAGGGTTACTTGAAAACAATAACTCATCGGGTTCGTCGGCATGATACCTCTCTAAAGTGCCTCTCTCGGTGGTTAAGGACATCCCAAGCACAACGGCAACAGGAATGATTAAAAATATAACTTTTCTCATATGGTTTAGTTTAGATTTCGCCAAACATAAGAATATGTGGCTGATATATAAATTAAATTTAAGGTTTAGACCGCTCCTTTTCACCTAAGATCAACAAACAGCGAATTAAACCGCGCGAAAACCCTATTTATCAACTTCCACAAATTCTTCCTGAGCTTTGCCAGAGTTTATTTTGGGATACACTGAGCTACACAATGTCCCTGGAGAATTACCTCAATCGGCAACGGGGATTATTCTACTTGAGCATTATTGCCAATATTGCTATTTACGGACCTAATATGCCGGGAATCACGCAGACGAAATCCAGTTAATGATGAGACCAATCCATGTTGTGACGAATTCCAACCCAAACAATATTATTGTACTGATACTGATAAGGAAGGGGTTTAGAGCCATACATTCCGTTGTAAAGCAAGGTAAATTTCATTTTTTTCGATACTTGTAAACCCGGTCCGACCAGTATCCTGTTCTGGTCAAAAACACTGTAAATTTCATTTTCCCCTAGATGAAGCAGAATCTCATTTCCAGCTAAGAGAAATAATTTGGTTTCAGGGCTATTCCTGAAGTTCTGAACAAGCGGGATATTGAACATAAACAGGTATCTGAATCTGAACAGAAATGTATTGTAGGGTTGAATATTACCTTCAATTACATCGTGAAGGAAGCGTTCCTCAAGCCTTAAACGATGCGTAAGTTTGGAAGAATTCACTGGATGTCTGGTACTAAATTCTTGAAATGGACGCAGCTCAGCACGGCTCCATACTTCAGGAGAATAGCCTCCTAAAAAAGCAATTCCGGCACTTAAACGAGTATTTTTCCTTATAGAATAACCAGCCGCTGATCGGATAATGTATTGCGAACGCTGTTCAAATCCGTTTTCCCACCTGAAACCACCATCAACAAAAAGACTCCAACGATCTGTTATGCGGGATTGATTATAGTACTGAAACCATTGAAAGTTACTGATAACCAGATTATTACTCTGACCAATTGCCAGTACTGATAGTGAGAAAGTCAAGAGTGAAAAGAAGATTAGCCTTTTCAACGACATACTACAAACGTGGCCCATACCGTGATCAAAGTCAGTGAAAAACATCACATAACCACGGCATTTTTACACGGTTCCGTTGAAATCCAGGTTGAACTAAAGCAAGAATCAAAAAGTTGATCACTTTTGACATGATGATCAGACCCCCAAAAGAATATGAGTCATTTTTTAAAGCCAGGGGATGGAAGTCTTTGGCATATCAAAAGGAGGTCTATTGGCACTATGAAAAGGGCAAAAGCGGCCTCATCAATGCTCCTACTGGAAGTGGCAAAACTTACTCTTTGCTGATTCCCATTGTATTAGCCGGAAGGGACTCTGGTCATACCCGTGGATTATATGCAATCTGGATCACACCACTTAGAGCTATTGCACAGGAAATCAAAGACTCCGCTGAGGAGCTTATTCAATACTACCAGCTCGATTGGAAGGTAGCTATAAGAACCGGAGATACGACTCCTGCAGAAAGAAAGAAACAATTTACCACACCCCCACAAATTCTTATTACCACCCCCGAAAGTTTGCACTTGATCATGGCAGCTAAGGGGTATGCTCGTTTTTTCAGAACGTTGAAATGCTTTGTTAACGACGAATGGCACGAGCTTTTGAGTTCAAAAAGAGCTGTTCAAATCGAATTGGCTTTAAGCCGGCTAAAAAAGAGCTGTGATGAATTGCAGATTTGGGGAGTCTCGGCAACAATTGGCAATTTGAAGCAGGCGATGGAAGTATTGCTCGGCCAAGGTGAAGAGGGAGTTCTCATTCGTTCAAGAATAAAACGTAAAATTGAAGTAAAGCCGCTTATTCCATTGAATATGAAGGAGATGAAATGGGCAGGGAATCTTGGTGTTCAGTTAAAAAATAAGGTCTACGATGTCATTTCCTCTCATAAAACAACGCTTGTTTTTACGAATACCAGGGCACAAACAGAACGTTGGTTTCAGGAACTTTTAGAGGCTTTTCCCGACCTGGCCGGCGAGATGGCCTTACATCACGGATCATTAGACAGAGAAGTGAGAAATTGGGTAGAAGATGCACTACATAGAGGAGTTCTAAAGGCGGTTGTGTGTACTTCGAGTTTGGATCTTGGGGTGGATTTTAGACCTGTTGAAGCGGTTATTCAGATTGGGAGTCCAAAAGGAGTTTCTCGTTTTTTTCAGCGAGCAGGTCGTTCAAATCATCAACCTGAATTGCCAAGCAAAATATTCTTCCTACCGACACACTCCTTGGAGGTCATTGAATATACGGCGCTTAAAGATAGCATTGAACAAAGGAATTTTGAAAACCGGCCTCCCGTTATGTTGGCCTTTGATGTGCTGGTTCAATACCTGGTTACTCTGGCCGTTTCTGACGGGTTCATCTCAAAAGAAGTGCTTGAAGAGATTCGGACGACTTTCAGTTTTGCCGATATTTCAGATGAAGAATGGAATGAAGTACTGCTTTTTATCACCACAGGAGGCGCAGCATTGCAAGTCTATCCGGATTTCAGAAGAGTAGAATTTGATCCAATCAGCGAGCGATATATCGTAAGAAGCAGAAGAATTGCTATGAGACATAGAATGTCGATTGGCACCATAGTTAGTGACCCAATGATCAGAGTCAAATTTTTGAGCGGAGGGTTCATAGGAACGGTTGAAGAACGCTTTCTTACGAGGCTAAAAAATGATGATCATTTCATCTTTTCAGGTCGTACTCTGCAATTAGTTCAGCTCAAGGAGGATGTTGCCTATGTCCGACGGGCTAAGGGTAGAAAAGGCCATATTCCTGCATATGGAGGTGGAAGAATGTCATTGAGTTCCAACCTCGGCGAGCAATTACGCACTTCCATGGCCGATATTCATAAACACAACCTGCCCATTTTGTCGGACCTGGTGAATATTCAGAATTATTACTCTCATGTTCCGTCTGTGGATGATTTACTGATTGAGGTTTACCATGCACGGGAGGGCATCCACATATTTCTCTATCCCTTTGAGGGTAGGCAAATTCATGAAGCCCTGGCATCATTACTTGCATGGCGAATTTCAAAAAATCGATCGATTAGCTTTTCTCTGGCATACAACGATTACGGCCTTGAACTTCTCACAACCGATGATTTTGACTGGAAGAATACTGATTTTAGAGCTCTTTTATCTCTGGATAACTTGTTTGATGATCTCAGCTCAGCCATAAATGCCGTGGAAATGGCTAAACGCAGATTTCGCGATATTGCCGGAATTGCCGGACTCGTATTTCATGGATTTCCCGGTAAGAAGAAAAAGGAAAGATATCTTACCGCTTCATCGGGGTTGTTTTTCTCCGTATTCAACGATTATGACCCCAAAAACCTTCTCTATCGTCAAGCGATTCGCGAAGTGTATGAGTACCAGATCGAAGAGGATCGATTGCGAAGATGTTTAGATCGACTCGCTCGCCTTAATCTTGTGATGAAAACCATAGAACAGCCGACTCCTTTTTGTTTGCCCATAATGGTGGACCGGCTCAGAGAAGGCTACTCGACAGAAAAAATTGAAGAGCGATTGAAAAGGGTAATAGAGCACTATGAAAAGCATTGATTTCATATGGGCGGATCAGGATTTTACCGTCTTTCCGGAAGGTTGTCTTTTCTGGAAGCAGGAAGGCAGCCTCTTATTTTCGGATGTTCATTTAGGAAAAGACCATTACTTCAGAAGAAACGGAATATCGGTTCCTCAAATAAGTCAGGTAGATGCACAGACCATTGTAAAACTGGTGCAAGCTATCAAACCTGAGTATGTGGTGTTTTTAGGAGATCTGCTTCATGTTCCTGACTCTCAAAGCCTTAAGAAAATCGTCATCGAGCTGTTTGGTCAATTAAAAGTTCAGGTTTATTGGATACTGGGCAATCATGATCCCCTTATTGATTTCGAAAATTCATCGATCGTCCAAATTTTGACCACCTATGAAGCCCGTGGGATTCATCTTGTGCATGATACAGACAATGAGAATTTATTTCCTGTTATACAAGGGCATATACATCCGGTGGCAAGGGTTTCATTGTTGCCAAAGGGGTCTTATCGCTACCCAGCATTGGTCATGAATAAGGATAAAATGATCATGCCGGCTTTTGGAACTTTTACCGGAGGTCATCTGATAAAGAGCAAGTCATTCGACAAGATTATTCTGTGTACCGGAAGAGAGTGTGTCGAGCTCAATTGATAACACATTCAATGAACCTTGCAGGCAAATAATATCTTTTATATCCACTACATTTGGCGACGCTTCTGGAAAGCTCAACCGGTATCGGACGAAAGGGTGGAAGAGAACTAAGGAATGAGTCGATTTAAAAGTATACTTAAGGCAATTCTACAATCGCCAGATTCACTGGGATCCAAGCTCTTTTTACTCATTGCTGTCATCATTGGGTATTGGCCGGTTTCATTTCTTGTATATGCACTCAAATGGGATTTAATTGATGTCGTTTTTCCCTTTCGCTATCATTTTTCAGAAGGAATACAATCGGGATATTTTCCGTTTTGGAATCCTTTTCAACAAACTGGAACCCCTTTCTACGCTGATCTTCAAGTGCCATTCTATTACCCGGAGCTACTGATTACCAGTTTATTAGGAGGGTACGGAATTTATACCATGCACTTCCTTTACATCCTTTATCTCTGGATTGCTTCGCTAGGAATGTATAGGCTTTCTTACCATTTTAACGGAAGCAAAAAAGCCTCATTGGTTGCAGGTGTTGCCTATGCCTTTAGTGGATTTATGATAGGTCACGGCCAGCATTTCTTCCTGATTGTAGGTGCCGCCTGGATACCCTTTGTATTGTTCTCCTATTTAAAGCTGAACCAGGAATTCTCGGTGAACAGAATATTAAAAACCGGTATTTACTTGTTTCTCTTGGTTACAGGAGCCTATCAAGCATTGAGTATTGGAGTGTTATACCTGTTGCTGATTTTATTCATCCACTTCTTAATCAAAACGGTTAAGGAAGGTAAATCCCTGAAGAATCTGCTTACAATTCATGCTAAACTGGCGGCATTGATTTTGGTTTTAACTCTTCCATTGTTGGCAGCTGTAATTGAGGTCACCCCAGCGGTAAATCGTCTTGCTGGGGGTGTGGATTTAATTACCAGCCTTTCTTTTAGCCAACCGGTAAACGGCTTACTCACATTTTTGATACCCTTCTTGTCTATCGAGCCCATGGATTTTTTCGGAAATATCGATCCTTCCATGCTCAATCATTATATCGGCACTGGAGTTTTACTGTTTGCTCTAGCTGCACTTATGAAGCGCAGAACGGCAGTTGAGTATATCTTTTTTGTTTACGGAGTGATCATTTTTTCAACCATATTCGACTTCCTGCCTACGCGTGAACTGATGTTTCGCCATTTTCCGTTAATGGGGCTTTTCAGGAATGCTGCTTATATCAGAGTATTTGGTTTATTCCCACTTATTTTATTAGGCGCAAACTTTTTTGCTGAGTACGAGCAAAATCGCGAAAAATCGAAGAAATATCTAATAATCTCCGCCGGTTTATTATTTACCGGGTTGCTAATCATTTTTATCAATGCTGCTTCTAACATGTGGATTGATAGCTTTTCCGGGATTAATTTCAGAGATGGCTTGGAGTCTATCATAAACCAACTTACAGTAAATCAGCGAATTATCATTAGTTCGCTTTCACAGATTCTATTAATGTTAGCCGTATTTCTATTGGTGTTTAAATGGCCTAAAGCGAGGTATTCTATGCAGCTCTTAGTAATCATTCTGTCATTAGATCTGGTTTGGGCAGCTCATTTAAACATGAGCTCAACATTTGTGGATATGAAACAGAGTCCGGTGGACATGAAAAGGAATCTTGATCTGAATCCTCATGGTTTTCCTATCCCTACAAATGATAAAGTCATCTATAATACCGAGCAATTTGCATTTTTCGAACCCTTTTGGAGAAACACCTACATCTTTACAAAGCAGGTTGCTTTTGGGGCGTTTTCTTCGTTTGAACTGAACTCTTACAGTCTTATTGATGACGAGTATAATAACCTACAAAAACTGGTGTTAGACAACCATCTGTTCTACTTATCCGATACCCTTGCCAGAGAAGAGTTTTTTGTAGACGGATTATTTAAAGACGAATCCAACAATAAGGTTTTAGTGGTGTCAGAGGAAGATTACGAGATATTGTCAAATTACAATGCCCTATCGTCTCCGGAAGACCGAATTACGCTGAGTTACTTCTCTCCAAATAAAATGTGCGCTACCACACAAACCTCTGAGGATCAATATCTAACATTGATTCAATCCAACTACCTGGGATGGAGAGCGGAGATAGATGGACAGGAAGTGCCTATTTATCGATCGAATTTTAACTACCAAACCATAGTGTTGCCCAAAGGTGAACATGAGGTTGTGTTTAAATATAAAAATAACCTGATATTACTACTCTACATCATATCGAATCTTTTGTTTTTCGGGATCGTGCTTTACTTGATCCGAAACCACTGGTATCATAGCAGTCCTGAGAGTAATATGTACTTGATATTGCCCGGGATAATCCTTGTTGTTTTGTCCTTCAGTTTAGTTTCGGTTTTGCTGACAAACAATGAAAAAATAAAGGTGAGTGAGTATTACGACCTCAAATGGAACCCGGAAGATGCCTATCTGGCTGAGCAGCCTTCCTTATCTTATACAATACCTGAAGATTCAATAACTTACACCATGAACGAACAGGGTTTCCAGGTGCTCCCGGAGATGGAATATGTTACTGTTTTTGAATTGGAGCAAAATAATGATACCCTGAAGAGTGGGGTTTTGAAAGTTAAGATGGATGTACAAGGTAACGATTACACTGAGGCCATCATTGTTAGCGAAGTAGGAGATGAATGGTATGCCACTAAGGTTGAACGTCAGATCGAAAGACCAAAAGAATGGAACCCGGTAAGGGTGTTGCGACATATTCCCGACCTGGACAGAAAAGAAATGGTGAAAGTGTATATCTGGAACCCTGAAGGAGAAACCTTTAGCATAAATAACCTGCAAATAGAACTATTCGAGGACTAGCTATGCTTTATTCAATTACTAGCATCCTAAGTGTCTTATCCTGGGTATCGGAGTGCAATTTGATCAAATAGGTTCCTGACGCTAAGTTCAGTTCCTCCAGATTCAACGCAACTACGTGCCCTCCGTAGTTCAATTTCTCGTCAACTACAGTTCTTAGTTGCCGGCCATCAAGGTCATAGAGAACAATTTTTACATGCTCATCATTTCGAAGCTTAAAGGAAACGAAAGCATTGTCTTTGGTAGGGTTAGGATAAGTTTTGATTTCTGTTTCTTGAGCAGGATTGGCCGGACCTACAACATTTACCGGATATCCTCTTGGGGTAATGTCAGTCCAAACCGAGAGTTGACCAGTATCCATTCGTGTCCAGATAGGTCGTACTAAATTGTTATGCGCTACTATGTTGGTATAGTCTCCAAAAAAGACGCCTGAATAAGGTAGGAAAGGTGATTCGCTTATAATCTCATTGGTAAAGGTTTCTCCTCCGTCCGTTGAAATCGCTATGCAGACATCAGTCACTGCATTATCGTAGTTACTGCGATCGTAAAAGATGAAATACAAATAACCGGTGCGCTGATCGATATCCATCCAGGTAAAAAACTGATGCGTTCGGGTCGTGTCATTATTCACTCTGATTCTGGGACTCCAGCTTTCACCGCCATCTGTTGACTTGCGCAGCCATATTTCAGTATCGTCCGTACCATTGCGCTGATCGCTCCAGTTAATATAAACTGTACCGTGATAGTCACCTCCGGAAGTGTCGCATTTGGTTATTGGAAAACCATTAGCTCTATAAATTCCCGGCACATCAAATGCCCAACCTCCTGGCATACTATCCACCTGTGTTTCGATCGGCATCCAGGAATCTCCATGGTCGAGGGACTTATTAAAAACAATCCCTCGAGGCCCGGCCCAACTCACATAAATTTCTCCATTTGGCCCAACCGCAGGTACCGCTCCTTCCACAGTTTGTCCTTCATCAATGCAATCACCTGCATGATGACTGATACGCTGCGGGGTACTCCATGTCTTTGCCCCATCCACTGATTTTGAAAACAGAATCAAAGAACTGTCCAGAGTATCCGAGCTGCCATATTGGTCAAATTGTGTCCAGAACAGATAAATATTGTCCGTTCTTCTATCGATGGCACACCAGTGTTTGTCCTGATCTTTGGGACTGTTTAGCCCGGCGAAAGATTCCTGACTAAAGGTTTGGCCTCCATCAAATGATTTTTGACAAACGATTCGATCTAAAAAGTCGATTTCTCTGGCCAGGTGAAAAAAGAAGAAGTTGCCGCTGTCATCCACATCTACCACGGGATCCCCCCAAACTCCGTATTGGGAGGTCAGTCGCTGTCTTGTCCAGGTTTTGCCGCTATCTGCGCTGTGATAGGCATTAAAGTTATTGGCTCCGGCAACCATTCGGGCCGGATTTTTATAATCAAAAATGATAGAGGTTTCGTTAGGATTAGCCTCAGTGCTTATTAAAACGTTTTGTGAAAGTCCACTTTGTTGGGTCGAACAGAATAAAAGAAAAAGAAAACTATTCGACCACCACTTCATAAACGTATCCTGTTATCGGTTTTGAAGGGAACGGAATATTGTCTTGCTTGAAAGGTGTGATTGGCCACCAACTCGCATCATGATACTCTTGTGTGATAACAGTAAGCATCTGATTATCAGGAATTTTAGTAATAGTACTATCCATTCTGGCAAACACTCGCATTTCCTCAGGAGAGCTTCCTATCCGCCAGACGATCTCATTTGGTTTCCATTGAATTTCGTAATACAAATCTTTACCGAGGGTATTATTCTGGTCATGTTCGGTTTTGATTGAAAGAGCTTTGTACCAATGGTTCCAACGATGTGTTGTGTATTCTTCAAAAGGATTTGCTCCTACAGAGAATCCGGATGGATCGGTGCATGCCAGGTCCCAATTCGTAGCAGTCACAATTACATTGTTGTTCAACGCATCATCTATGGGTACTTTGGAGTTTGGTGGGTAAGAAGATTTTGGCCAGTATTTAGAGGTTTTTACAATTTCTATATCTATTTCAGAATAATGATTTTCCGCAACACGGACATCTGTCTCCCCATCAATGTATTTTGGGATGTAACCGGCAACACAACTGCTGCGATTATTCCATTCCGATTCTTCCTGGAAGATCAACCAAAAAGCACAGGTAATACCATTCCAAACATGATCTTCACTAATAATTTCAGGGAATCGGATTTTTGCCCGATACGTTCCGTATTGCAAACCAATTCTACTATTTATACCAACATTCTCTTTAGTCATTTTGCCGGACAGATCCTGGGATGGGTTTTGTAGAGCTATAGCACCCTTTTCATCGTCATAATACACCGTTCTTCCTGGTGCTTCTGTTACTTTGAAGTGACCCACAACTCTTTGATTATCTGAGTATTGGCTATATCTCGAGTATTCTTTTTGAGTCAAATTATCACCGATCACATCTTTTCGGGCTTTCACGTTTTTGTAAGAGAAGTTCCGATTTATGTCATGGAAGTATTGCTCGAAGAGAGCAGTAAACACCAAGCTATCATCATCGTTAACATCCTTGTTATAATAACTGGTATCCAATTTCGGTCGTGTATATTTTAAGCGATTAACAAAAACCCCTCCGGTTCCATCCATTTTGGATAGAGCTTTGAGTCTGTAGGGCGATTCATAAAGTCGAAATCCTTTGTCGGAAACCTCATTTTCAAAATAGTAAAAAGGGTCAATAAATATTCCAGTGGTATCAGCAATGGAAGTGAATTTACCGGGGGGAGTAAGTTTATCAACGTCCTCCATAGCTCCTACGGCAACGCTAAATCTGTAAGTTCCCATTCTCGGGTTTCTTTTCCATCGGTGATTTTCTTCTCCCTCAGGGGAATTTCTATTGAGCATCCATAGCGCATCGCGATATATCTGTTCTTCTACCTCTATCTTGCTGTCAGCAGCTTTTTGCTGAATTTGTGCCATCCAATCACCAGAACTCCTTATTTCATCCATTTGTCGGTTGATATCTTCTAAAGTGGCATTGTATCTCCTTGGCGCACCGAAATATTTTATTTCATTTCTCGGATTTCCGATTATTCGGATCGAGTCGATAATCTCAATACTGGCACCCGCCTCAACCTTAGGAGTAAAATGAAAGTCATCAGATTCCCAGCTTCCGTAAAAATTGTCACTAGCCTTTGGGTTGTATTCTCCATTTTCTAATTCTTCTTTGTGTTTATAGCTCTCGTTCTGATAAAACACTTTGTAAGCAAATTTTCTGGCCTTGTTTCCCGTATTTGTAAGCGTGAACCTGATTTGAAAATAGGGGAGTTCATCTTTCGGGTTGGGAATCATAATACCGTTTTTTATAGCATCCTCAAGATTAACCACCACACTTAAGATACTATCTTGAGTGGGATAATTTGAGAATGGGTTGAAATTGGTGACTTCAACACCTCTCTTTTCAGTGCAGGAACCTACAATAAGTGAAAGAAGAAGGAGTAAACCGAAAACACGAATCATATCAGAAAAAATTTGCTGGCAAAAATGGTGAAAAGGATAATAATCGAAAGCGAAGGTTGTTCACGAATTCTCGTATTTATATGTTGGTAATTACCAATTGGATAGCCAGGATAAAAAAGACAAAGAATATATAAGATCGCTGTCATCATCGCAAAAGGTTAGGGCTTTATGATGCCTTCATACATTGATATCCACTCCTGTGGAGATATTTTCTTTGCCAGTTTTGCAATCAGGTCAAACGGAATATGATCTGGTTTTTTAAATCGCACACAACTCTTTCCCATGTCCAATTTCCTTTTCGAGAATTTGGCATATTCGGTTGTAAACCAGTTTAACAGCTTGTCATCTGAATACAAAGCCATGTGATAAAATCCAATGTGGTTTTTTTGAGAGGCCAGATGGATAAAGGGTAGAGGTAGCTGCGGATTCACATGATAACCCTTAGGGTAGACCTTTTTTGGAACGACGTACCCAATCATGCCATAGCTCATTTGTTCTTCAAAGCCACTGGGAAGATTACCGACAAGGGTATTTCGCATTCGGTTAATGACATCCCTTCGATCCTCTGGAAGTTGAGCTACATAATCATCGGGTGTTTTTGCTTTAATTCTCATTCTTTCAAATCCAAGTGAAGGTACTAACTTGTTTCTATTCCAAAACGGATTTATCGTTGCTCTGCTCTGAAAATTCCACATACCAACTAAAATGAGTCTTAATCAGCGCATTTTTCGATTCTCGTAATTCATCCAAAAAAGCCCGGGTAATGGGAGATAACCTTTTGTTTTTCAGCCATATCAGCCTCCAATAAGTAACTATTGGCAAACCCTCTGAGGGTAAAATAAAGAGGTCTTTGTTCATCAATTCATTTTTCATACCAATGAGTGGAATTACCGAATAACCTAAACCGGCAATTACGGCTTGCTTCACAGCTTCATTCGACGTGAGTTGAAACTGCTTTCTGCTTTTCGATTGCTCCAGAAAATGATCCATCGCTAGGCGGGTAGCTGAACCTTCTTCCCGATAAATAAAAGGCCGGCCAATATCATATTCCGGTGTGTCGCCCACGAGAAAAAGCTTATTTTCCAGGAGGATTTCTTCTTCAACATCCATTCCTTTCGGAATCACAGAGACTAACGCGAGCTCCACTTCATGTTTTTTGAGTCTTTCAAGAGTTCTGATTTTATTGGTTACATCCAGGTTGAGGTCAATTCCGGGATGTTTGCCTAAAAAGTGATGAAGAAAATAGGGGATGACATATTTACCTGTACTCGCGGACGAAATGCTCAACTTACCTGCAAATAATCCGTCATATTCATAGGTTTTGTATTTGATTTCCTCGGCTTCGCGCACGACATTTTCAGCGAGTTTTGCAATGTCCAATCCAAATTCTGTAATGAAAATTCTTCTACCAACGACCTCCGTCAAAGGGGTTTTGAACTGATTCTGGAAGTTTTTCAGCTGTATGGATAATGCCGGCTGCGTCATATTTAATTTCTCTGCCGCATGGGTTACACTTTGATTGCGCACTACTTCGAGGAAAATTTTAAGCTGATGAAGGGTGTAATTCATTAAATTTAGTAATGAATCAAATATTATAAATAAATAAAAATATATCAATAATTATTCATCTATTTGCATCAAAATTAGAACATGCAAAAAGTAACAGTTGCCTACGGGGATGGAATTGGCCCGGAAATAATGCAAGCTACTCTGGACATTCTGGAAGCTGCAGAAGCCCGATTAGAGTATGATATAATCGAGGTTGGTGAAAAAGTCTATCTCGATGGTAATACCAGCGGGATCACGCCTGATGCCTGGAGCAAAATCCGGAAAAACAAGGTTTTTCTAAAAGCTCCCATAACCACACCGCAGGGTGGGGGATACAAGAGCTTAAATGTAACCATGCGCAAGTCTTTGGGATTATATGCCAATGTGAGACCCTGCAAAAGTTTCCATCCCTTTGTTGCCACTAAACATCCTGAGATGGACGTGGTCATCATTCGCGAGAATGAAGAAGACCTTTATGCTGGAATTGAACATCAACAAACGGATGAGGTAGTGCAATGCCTCAAACTCATCACCCGTCCAGGTAGTGAAAAAATCATCCGTTACGCTTTTGAATACGCTCGATTATACAAGAGAAAAAAGGTCAGTTGCTTTACAAAGGATAACATTATGAAACATACCGACGGTTTGTTTCATAGGGTTTTTAAGGAAGTTGCTGCGGAATATCCTGACATTCAGGCCGAGAACTGGATTGTCGATATCGGAGCAGCACGGCTATCCGATACACCGGAGATTTTCGATGTCATTGTTATGCCAAACCTGTACGGCGATATTATATCTGATATTACCGCCCAAATTTCAGGATCCATTGGACTGGCGGGAACAGCGAATGCAGGAGAGAATCTATCCATGTTTGAGGCCATACATGGATCTGCACCTGACATTGCCGGAAAAGACGTTGCTAATCCCTCTGGCTTATTACGCGCAGCAGTTTTGATGTTGAATCACCTCGGACAACAGGATGTTGCAGAGCGCATCATCAATGCATGGAGCACGGCAATAGAGAAAGGCTTGCATACGGCTGATATTTATAGAACAGGTTTGAGCAGTCAAAAATTAGGAACCAAAGCCTTCGCCCAGGCCGTAATCGCTCATTTAGGCGAAAAACCAAAACAGCTTCAAATCGCTGATTTCGATAAAGAAATTAAGCTTCAGATCAAGCCTTATCAAAGAAAAGAAGGGATAAAAAAAACACTCAAAGGTGTGGATGTATTTGTTGATTGGAAGGGAAAGGACGCCAATGCCCTCGCATCGAACCTTCAAAAACTGAACAGCGACATAAAGCTTTCTATGATTACTAATCGTGGTGTTAAAGTTTGGCCCGAAGGCTTTGAAGAAACCTTTTGTACCGATCATTGGAGATGCCGGTTTGAACTAGAAGGGAATGTGCCTGCTCAAAAAAGCAGCATTCACAAACTCATGGCCAAAGCTTTGGATTTAAAAATTGATATAATTAAGACCGAAAACCTTTATGAATTTGATGGAGTACGAGGGTATTCCTTGGGTCAGGGCCAATAAAAAATAAATACTATGTCTCAATATCGATTTAAACTTATTGATAGCACCTACACTGCAGAAGATGCCAGAGAAGTGATGTTATCATTGGTGAACGACAAGATCAAATTTTTGAATCATAAAGTCTTTTCACTGAAAGAGAGCGGGAATGTTGATACAACGCATCAGGAAAAGCGAATAAGACTACTCAAAAATGAGTTCATAAAACTTCATGAATCGTTGGAAGGTGCTTTGGAAGAAGGTGCAGAAGTTGCCATTGATTGTGAAGTAAAGTTCAGGGTTTTAAAACCCGTCAAAACGTAGTACCCGTAGTAGCAAAACCCCTCAGTTTTCTACAATTCATGGGTCAGGCTGTTCATACAGTTGTGGCCTTTTTTTCTTCCAGATGTTAATCCAGTTGTTCGACTTGAGATGAGCATGAGTTAAGGGCAATTAATCATTTTTTTTATTTCTCAGGCTACTTTTCATTGATAGAGTGCGTCAATAAAAAAAACGCAACCCATGAAACGTACAGCACTAACAATAATTTTGATTTCCTTCTTCTTAGCCGACTTACATGCAACTCATATTGTAGGAGGGGATATTCGATATGAGCAAATTGGACAGGATTCCTTTATAATTACATTACAGCTCTACCGGGATTGCTCGGGAATTGCAGCTCCCACAAGCTCTATTGTTGATATAAACGATATATGTGGCATAACACAAGCGAGCATTCCATTGACGCTCATCAATCCTGGCGGTACGGATGTTTCGCAGATGTGTCCGTCAGCCGTAAACACGACCACCTGTTATGGAGGTACCGTTCCCGGTTTTCAATTGTATGAATATGTAGGGCTGGCCGTTCTTCAGGGACAATGTTCTGAGGTCACTGTCAGCTGGAGCAACTGTTGCAGGAATGCATCAAATAATGTAATCAATGGATTTTCAACTAACCTATATTTCGACGCAAAATTTGAAAACTTGAATTCTACTGGAAATAACAGTTCTCCTGACTATTCTCTATTAGGAATTCCCTATTTGGCGCCTTCGCAAACCGATCAGAATAGCCTTGGAATCTTTGATGCGGACGGAGACAGTTTATTTGTTGAATTTACTGACCCAATGGATTCAGAATTTGCGCCAGTTTCCTGGAGTCCAGGCTTTACAACAAATACCCCTTTTGGCCCCGGGTCGGACATTGAACAGGAATATGGATCCTATTCGTTAAGCACCGGAATTGTGGGGTTGTTCAATGTTTCATTCAAAATTTCTGAGTATGACAAAACTGACGGGCATTTTAAAGGGTATATCAGACGGGATATGCAAGTTCTGGGGTTGCCAGGAACCGGAACAGCACCAGAGTTATTTCAGAATGGAGTAAACAACCTCTCCGGTGCAGCAACCCAAATAGACTCGGGATATATCCGGTCGCGCGTGGGTGATCAATTTCAATTTGATGTGATGTTCTTGGCGGCAGATACGGCCGATTCTGTTTCCATAGAATCTAATATTTTACAAACGTTCGGTAGCTCTTGCTCTCTGAGCTACAGTGGAGATGATACGATAACTGCAACGGTGAGTGTTAATGTGGTGCCCGGCATGGAAGGATATAGATACCTGACCGTCAGCGCCATCAATGAGGCTTGCCCTGTGAGGTATTCCTCAAGTCAGGTGATTCGTTTTTTCTTTGAGGAGGGATTATATGCAGGTGGAGATACATTGCTCTGTCAGGGCGATACGTCTTTCTTGAATTCTAATAGCACCGGAACAACGCAATGGAGTGTAATTGGTGGAGACCCTGCCATTCCCGGATCAACCGGTGACCCGATCGTTGTAGGCATCAATTTTGAATGTACTCAGTGCTCCAGTCCGTGGGCGTCCCCTGCTCAAACAACTACATACGAGGTTTATGATCCTTCATTTGCAATAGACCGGGATTCCATAACGGTGTATGTCGTTCCTAATTTCAATCTGAATCTTCTGCCCGGGGATACCACTATATGTTATTACGATAGCATTCAACTTCATGCCTTAACAGATCAACCATTCTCCTATAGCTACAGATGGATATCCAATAGTATCCTATCCAATGACACCATTGAAAACCCTGTGTTGCTGGCCAGTGTAAATAGCAATTGGGTTTCCGTTACCGTTACTACTGATGAGGGATGCATCCGTTCTGACGAAATGGAAATAACAAATAAACTGCTTCTAACGGATCCGCGGATTTTGGGCAATGAGCCGCTTTGCCTCGGAGATACGGCACTTCTATATATTGATATGGGAAATGCATCGCAAATTGATTCTTGTATAGCGGTTAGCTTTTCCTGTTCAGATCCGGATACCGCTCAAATAGGATTTCTAGGTAGTTCAAACGGTACGACTGCCTACCCTGCACCTTATGGCAACTGGTATTGGGGGGCCAAACATCAAATATTATACAAGGCAAGCGAACTGCATGCAATGGGCCTTCCCTCTACAGGAGCCCGACTATCTTCTCTTGGGTTCGATATTTCCAGTATTTCAACAGGTGCGGCAACTACATTCGATGATTTCACCATCCGAATGGGCTGTACAAATGATAATGCACTTATTACTTGGCACCCCGGATTACATCAGGTGTACTATAGCAGTACTGAAACCGTAAATACACCGGGTTGGCAAAACCATGAATTTCAATCCGAATATGCCTGGGATGGAGTATCGAACATCATTGTAGAGGTCTGTTTCAACAACTCTAATTTTACTGAGAATATAAGCACACGATACTCCAGTACCTCAAGTACTTCAGTGATCTATTATCGGGCGGATAATTCGACGGTTTGCAGTACCAACGCATCCTCAGGTTCGTCGAACCAAAGACCGAACGTACGGTTCACGTATTGTTCTGGTTATATCGGAGATATTAATGCATCGTGGAACAATACATCCACACTCTCGAATCCTGATTCCATTTCTACTTTTGCCTATCCCGTCTCAACAACTACGTACACCGTGGTTTTATCAGACTCTTCAGGATATTGTGCCGACACTATTGATGCAGTATTAGAAGTGGTTACTCAAATGGATGCTTCCATCGAAATGGACAGTATTCTATGCCCTTCCTCTCCACCTGATACTGCTTTACCTGTAACACCCGGAGGTATTTATTTTGGAACTGGAATTATCGATTCCGTAATGGGAATATTCGACCCTTCCATAGCGGGAGTGGGAGTATGGCCTATCGTTTACACCGTGAGTTCGCCAAGTGGAGGTTGCACTAATTCTGACACTCATTGGGTAGAGGTAACCGACACCATACCTGTATTTATAGATACTACCGAGGTGTGTACCGGCTCCGGAGCCGTTCAACTTATAGCTAGTCAAACAGGTGGATTCTGGACGGGTACAGGCATTACAAACGGAGTAACAGGGCAGTTTGACCCAACGGGATTGGCTCCTGGTTATTACACAGTCAATTACACCGTTTTTACACCGTGCTATGGAACCGTTGATGGCATAGTAAAGGTGACAGAACCCTACGATTTCGTTTTTACGCAGCCTCAGGTCAACGTTTGTGGTGTTGCTTTTACAGATCTTAATAACTACGTTCAATTGATTTCAGGGCCGTTAATTGGGTCGGGTCCGGTTAATTACACCTGGACGAGTACAACACCTGGTGTAGTGGATCCACAAACCGGTATAATTGATAATGCAGTATTGAGCAGTGTGGGTCAGGCCACAGTCTTCCTGTTTGTTTCTGCCCCTGACGGCAGTTGCGGAAACTTGCATTCTACTCTTGTGCAGCAAGTTGCAGAACCTGGTTTAGAGCTTCTATCTGATCCTGTAGGATGCTATTCTACCGGTGATTTTGACCTTGTCTATGCACCGGCATTGTTTTCAACGGGTGTAACATATGTAGCCACGCCATTTGCAAATTCTACTCCTTTGGTAATAAACAATTTTCTTAACCACGGTCGCGTGGACGTGCTTGCTTCCGGAGCAGGACTATGGAATATGAACGTTAATTATGCTGATCAGAATGGTTGTACTGTTTCAAGAAATGATGTAGTTACCATCTTACCTCTAATATTACCATCGTTTACGTATAGTGCGAATAGTGGTACGGTTAGTTTTACCAATACCACACCGGTAAGTACTTCCTTTTTCTGGAGTTTTGGAGATGGTGCAACATCAACAGATCCTAACCCAGTGCATTCCTATGCCAATTCTGGCGCATACCTAGTAAGTCTCACGATACATGATTCTTGTGGAACACCTGTGGTGGAAACAGAGACTATCAGTATCAATATTTTAGGAAATTCCGGTCCGGATATCTCGAATGAGGTGGCCATTTATCCAAATCCAGCTGATGAATTTGTTATTATAGAAGTGCCTCGAGCTTTGGTTGGCCACATGCTGCGGATTTATGACATGAGGGGTGCTCTGGTTAGAGAAACTCGAATATCCAAACCGCAAGAGAATATGGAGGTGAATACGCTTTCTGAGGGATTTTATCTGTTTGAAATTCAGTCAAATAGTGGTAAGATTAGAAAATCTATCATTATCAGATAGGAAAAGTATTAGCATTAACTTACATGTTTAATACAAGTTTGCGAGTTACTTTTATAAGTTAGGTGCGTCTAATTACCAAAACCGAAAAACTATGAGATACATTCTACTTATTTTAATGGTAGTTTTTCTGCACAACACTAATCTTTTTGCTACTCATTTATCAGGAGGTGAATTCAAATACGAACAGGTAGGACAGGATAGTTTCCTTATAGAATTTAACCTATTTCGACATTGTTCAGGAATATCTGCTCCAAATCAGGTTAACATACAGATTACAAATACTTGTGGATTTCCTACTAGCAGTGTAACGCTGCAAAACTCAAATCCGGGTGGTACGTATTTCACTCAAGTATGTCCTTCGGCCGTAAATCAATCTACATGTTTTGGAGGATGGGCTTATTCAGGTATTCAGATGATGACATATTCCGGATTGGTTGTTCTCCCAAATGCATGCTCTGAATATGAGGTTTCATGGTCTTCCTGTTGCAGAAATAATGTAATTAATATTAGTAATGGATTGGCTCAAAACATGTACATAAGTGCAAAGTTCAACACCGCGTTTGGTAGCTCGTTTAACAGTTCTCCGGTATTTGAATCTCATCCGGAACCATATTATACAGATGCGACAAATTACGGAAGTTTAAGGTCATATGATCCTGATGGAGACAGCTTGGTATTTTCTTTTGTTGACCCATTAGTTGCTCAGAATACACCTATCAACTGGAATCCTGGATATAGCACTTCGGCACCAATTCCGGGAATTACACTTAACCCTGCCACGGGTGAATTCACAGGTACTGTGCCATTTACTGGTGCGTATTTAATGGCTATTCAAGTTTGTGAATACGATAGGGTTACAGGTATATTAAAAGGATGTGTGACGCGCGATGATCAATTAGCAATGGTCTCGTCTAGCGAACAAAGTCCGGACATTGTACCCGGCATTCACAACCTTTCTGGGGCTGCAGTTCAAACAGGTGCAAATTATATTGAAGCTAGTGTTGGAAGTCAGTTTTCATTCGAAGTGCATTTTATACCGAATGACACTCTTGATAGTATTGCGGTAGAAAGTAATATTCTCACTGCTTTGGGAGGAAATGGAACGGTAACATTTTCTGGTGTAAACCCGGTTGTCGCAACAGTAAACATAACGGTAACACCAGATCTGGTAGGTATGAGATATTTGACACTGTGGGGTGTAAACTATGCTTGTCCTGTTTATTTCTTTTCTGACGTTGTAATCCAATTCGACTTTCATGCAAGCGTAACTCCCCCTGTGACCGTCGTTCAAGCTGGTTTAGACCAACAAATATGCCCTGGATCTTCCGGGGTGCAGCTTGGAGGAAACACAACAGCTATGGCTCAATGGAGTGTGTTGAGTGGTGACCCCATTTCAATAGGCACCAACTTTTCCTGTAACCCCTGTGCAAACCCTGTGGCAAGCCCGACTCAGACTACTACTTATTTGGTTTATGACAGCAACTTTCAGGTGGCGTATGATACAGTAGAAGTAGTTGTATTGAATGCTAATCCTATTCAACGAAACTTCGTTCCAGAAACCTGCATGCAAAATGGCGATTTGGCACTGATATATACCCCATCTCTTTTTGATTCGAACATGACATTCAGTACATCTCCTATTGGGGGTTCAGGTCCTATTTCTATATATCAAAATGGAATGGATGGAATGATAGATGTACAAACTTCCGGTTCGGGGTACTGGAATCTTGATCTCACGTACACCTATAATAATGGATGCGTATCTACACATAGCGATATTATACATGTGCGTCCTATGACCCCTCAGGCTGATTTCACCTATGCAGTCAATGGAAGTTCGGTGCAATTTTCTAATACAACAGTAGGGCCGTACAATTACATAAACTGGGATTTCGGAGATGGAAATAGCTCTATAGATCCGAATCCTCAGCACTCATATCAAACCATTGGAACCTATTTTGCAATGCTAACAATTGGCGATTCCTGTGGAACTACATTCTTACTAGATACTATAGATATTAGTATAATATTAGACGTGCTTCCACCACTTGATTTTGGTACAGTAGCGGTTTTTCCAAACCCTGCTTCTGAGTTCTTTAGGTTAACCATATCTGAAGACTATGCTGGAGGAGAAGCTATTATCCGTGACGCTAAAGGCATGGTATTGCGCCGGATAAATGGACTTCTGCCATCTCAGGTAATTGATATCTCTGAAATGGCGAATGGGCTCTATTTCGTAGAGTTGAAATCAGGTGACTCAAGAGTGTTGAAACGACTTATTATTCAGCACTAACCGGAAAGGGGCATTTGCCCCTTTTTTTTATTTCCCGGAGCCACTTTTTTGTGAAAATGTGACTTCTGAAGTTAACCTAATAGAAATTGTTTCGTCATTTACTAAACTCACGAAACATTTTCTTTGCTATGAAAAATCATTTACTTCTTCTCATTTTTCTTTTATCCTTAAGTCTGAACTCCAAAGCCTCTCACATTGTAGGAGGAGATGTGCTCTATGAGCACATTGGCGGTAATGACTATTTAATTACAATAAAGGTATTTAGAGACTGCTCAGGAATTTCCTTACCCTCCGGAATGTCTGTGTCAATGCCCAGTTCCTGTGGTAGTGGATTTATTAATCTGAATTTCAGTATTGTCAATCCGACAGGTACTTATTTCACCCAGTTGTGTCCTTCTCAACTAAACCAGTCTTTTTGCTATGGAGGAACTGAACCGGGTATTCAAATGGGTGAATTTCAGGCTTTAAGCACCATTCAGGGTAATTGTACTAACTATGAATTCGAGTACGGGAATTGTTGCCAACAGAGTCTTAACCTTCAAGGAATTACAGGTTTTGTGAGTAAGGCAAGATTTGCCCAGAATTTGGGTTCGACAACAGACATATCTCCTGTATTTGATGCCAATCCATATCCCTATTTCACTGCTAACGAGCCGTTTCAATATAGTCTGCAGGCCTATGATGATGATGGAGATAGTTTGACTTTCGCATTTGTCGATCCGAGTACCACAGCAGCCTGGAACCCAGGTTTTAGCACGAGTTATCCATATCCAGGGGCCGCAATTGATGCTGAAAATGGTGAGTTTATTGGAAATATTTCCACATCCGGATTGTATCAATACGCAATAGAAGTCTGCTCGTACGATAGAAATAGTGGAAATTTCAAAGGGTGTGTAACGCGATCTTTGGTTTTTGGCGTGGTTCAATCTAATGCCATTCCTCCAACAGCACAAGGTGGTATATTTAATCTTGTTGGAAACGCCACACAACAAGGCGCATCCTACATTCATGCGCCAATAGGGAGTCAATTCTCATTTGACCTACATTTTATGCCAAACGACACGCTGGATAGCATTCTGGTTGAAAGCAATATCCTAAATGCCCTAAAGGGTAATGGATCGGTAACTTTTTCGGGTAAGAATCCTGTTGTGTCGACAGTAAATGTTAACGTCACCCCAAACCTGGAGGGAATGAGATATCTGACGGTTTTTGCTAAAAATATGTATTGCCCGGAGTTTGTTCAATCCGATAGAGTTATACGCTTTTTATTCGGGCCAAATGTTGCACCTGCGACAACTGCTGATGCAGGTGCTGATCAACAAACTTGTACTGGTACTTCAGTAGCACTAGGATCGAATACAACAAATTCCGCACAATGGAGTGTAATAAGTGGTGATCCCATTTCAGTTGGCTCAAACTTCAGTTGCAACCCGTGCTCCAATCCAATTGCAACTCCCGCAACAACAACAGTATATCAAGTAATTGATCCTTTCCATCAAGGTTCGATTGATACGGTTATGGTACATGTTTTTCCAGATGTAACCATTCAAAGAAATTTTATGCCAGATGTCTGTTTGGCGTCAGGAAACCTGACATTATTGTACACCCCAGCCCTCTATGCCCCAGGGATGACATATACCATAAACCCTCGATTGAATTCGGCTCAGGCTGTTATAATTCAAAGTGGCAATGACGGAGTTCTCGATGTTCAGGCCTCTGGTCCGGGTTCGTGGGACTTAGACCTCACTTACACTGATAGTAATGGATGTGCATCTACAACAAGTGATGTCTTAGTTGTTTATCCGCAAACACCCCAAGCAACTTTTACCCATATTGAAAGTGGCACAACAGTCGATTTTACAAACACAACTTTTGGAAACCATTACATATTAAACTGGGATTTTGGAGATGGCAATGCTTCTTCGCTGTCAAACCCGCAACATACCTATGCTTCTTCAGGTACATATCCTGTAACATTAACAGTAGGAGATTCTTGCGGAACAACTTCTTTTACTGATTCGGTTACCGTGAATCTTATATTGAGCAATTCACATAATTTGGATGAGACACGCATTCGCGCATTTCCGAATCCAGCGGATGATCAGGTAACGCTAAATATAGGAAGCCATCTCGTTGGAAGCGAATTAAGAATTATTGACATACGCGGAGCCCTCGTAAGACGGGTAGCTGACCTTAATACATTGAATAGAATTCCAGTATCTGATTTACCGGACGGAGTATATTTTATTCAGATTAACTCGGGTAACGACCATATCGTCCAAAGGATAATTATCCAACACTAATAAAAAAGGGGGCATTTGCCTCCTTTTTATTCTTTATGCGGTCTTAATCTGAACAGTTTAATCCCATTGTTTTCACCCACCATCTCCAAGAGATACGGTTTTAATTCCTCCATCAGATCTTCATCGATATTGTTCAGGAGGGCATATTTTGCCCCGTCATTTATATGAAGTTTCATGTATGGCTGCAGAGAAGTAAACCTTCTTTTTGGCCACCCATCGCGGTTCACCATATAGAGGGAGTAATTAAATGTTCGATCTGGTAATGAAATAAGCCTATCCTCAGGTTGGACGCCCCATGAGTCAAGGTTTTTACGAACCTCCATTAGATTATTTGCAGCTTTCATACTTCCATATCTCTTGTAATTCAACATTTCCAGATAGAAATGGTCGTTCACAAAAACCGGGTTTTCGATTTTATTGCGGACTCTTACGTATTGAGATTCGTAGGCATATCCGACGTTGTAACTGGTGAAAATCAGTAGTGCAATGGAAAGGTAGATTTGGTTGTTCTTATTCTGACTGAAAAGATAAAGAGATGGAATCCAAACGACCGGGAATAGAATTAGAAGAGCTATGAAATAATAATCATGGTAACCAAGAAGACCTCCCCATAAAACCATGTAGATGGCACCTCCGAAAGGGATTAAGATATTAGCCAAACTTAATAAGCCTGGCAGTTTTCTCAATGAAATTAGATTATAAATAAAAAGTAAGCCCATAAAAACCAATGCTATTGGACTGTAATATGAATTTAGAATGGTCTCTTTAAGTCCTTTGATTAATGAGTCGCCCGGTTTCATCTCCCAATAAGGGAAAATACTATTAAAAGTATACTTGAATCCATGTAAGTCATTATAATAAGCAGCATAGCCGTACCAAAGAAACAAGGCAACATAAACTGACACAAACCCTGATATTTCCAAAATCGGGTTGGAAAACAAATACTTCTTACCGAGACTTTTCCATTTGAATAAAGACTCAAAGAATAGCACTGCAGTGAGAAAAACAAAGGCTATGAGACTTGACACCTTGATTAAACCCGCCATGGCAAAAAAGAACATACTTATCCAAAAGAGTTTTTTTAATTCTCGAAATCGATATTCCTGGAGAAAAAACAACCCAATAAGTATACTGAAGTAGGCAGGTGCATCGGTTAAAAAACTCACTCCATAAAAAATCAGAATTGGTGAGGTGTAAATAGCAATGGTAAAGAGCGCACTGCTGGAATAATTAAAATGCCGCATTAGACCATGATAGGTAAGTACTAAAGCGATAAAGGCATACAGAAGCATGACAAACCTGTAGGAGAAAAAGGATTCGCCAACAACGTTCCACATCCTTCCGATTAGATAATACATGATTGGAAATTCTCCTGCTGTTTTACCTGTGGTATTGTCATCACCAAAAAGGCAATGCATCTGGGGCTCAAAAAAGGGAGCCCCTTGCTCATATTTCTTCGAAATGGAAAGGCAATCAGCCTGTCTCCAGATGTGATAACTCATGGGGGGCTTATCGAGAATAGAATCGTAATAAGAGGTGAACAATACTGCAAGCAGGAAGTAAAACAGATAGTGCTTCTCAGACCCGTGAAGTGAACGTGACCAAAGTTTTTTCAATAGTTCGTGAAGATTTAAAAGTGGTGATGCATACGATTCAGGATTCAAATATTACATTTTTTATCAAGAGTCTATGTTAATACACTGTTTACTAAATCGCAGATTAAATATCGACATCCAATGAATATGGATCATAGAATGGCAGATTAAGGAGTAGATATCTTTGTTATTCAATTTGATGTGATGATCCCAAACTATATCTCATGCCGTATAGCGAAACGATCAGAGTAATGATATAGAAAAGTAGACTCAAAGCTATACTCATGTCAGGGTCGAGCCCAATCCAGTTTGCACCCAAAATAAACGTGAATTCCCTGGCTCCAATACCTCCAATAGTCAGAGGAAAAATCATAACAACTGAAGATAAAAGGAAAATAAAGAGGTAGCCTTCTAAAAAGGTATCCACATCCAGTGAAAGCAAGAGGGTGTATGCTGCTCCAAGTTGAAGCCCCTGTACCAGCAAAGAGAGTGCATGAGATGACAGAAATATGCTGAGAAAGCGAGGAAAAACTTTCCAGTAAACAATGAAGAATGTAGTTAACACCAGCAAGACACCGATCCAGGGATAAAACCTGAGTTCAGGAAGAATATCGAGCGTATAGAAAAGTCCTACGGTAAGAAGTACGAGCATCGTAAGCCCTGAAAACCGATCAAGAAGTAGGGTTGAAATGAGTATTGCGGTAGTCTTGCCCGATCTTTTTCTTAACCAATAGGTTTTGTAACCATCACCTCCGATCCCTCCCGGTAGAAAAAGGTTGTAGTACATGCCGAGCCAGTAGAGTTTTAAATTTTCCCGTTGCGTGATGGAAATATCCAGCTTGTGCAGATAGAACCAAAGCCGGGCCGAGGATACAACCTTAGAAAAAATAAAAAGGACAAGGGCGAAAAGAAGATATACCTTGTTTGATTTAATTACTAATAGCCAAATGCTTTGGAGGTCTACATTGCCCAGCACATAGTAAAGAGCAGCTGCAGTTAACACAAGTTTGATTCCAGTCTGGAGGTACTTAGGAATCCTGAAGTTCACGTCCTGAGATTATTTTTCGAATACGATATGGCTTTTTGTTTTGGGACTCGTAGTATGTTCTCATAAGAACCTCCGCCAACAAACCAATGGTTATGATCTGAATGCCACCAAGGGTAAGAATAAAGCCCAATAGCAACAGCGGTTTACCCCAAATATCCTGACCGAGAATTTTAAGAACCAACATGTAAAAGTTGATAAGGAAACCTGCTCCAAAAGCGAGCAGTCCAACAGAACCGAAAAGGTGGATAGGCCTGTCGCGATAGCGCTTGAAAAAGACCATGAACAAAAGATCGCTCATCACTTTAAATGTTCTGCCCAGCCCGTATTTCGATTTTCCGAATTGTCTTGCATGGTGCTTTACCGGTACCTGAACAGTTCTTGCACCCTGAAGCACAGCCAAAACTGGAATAAACCGATGCAATTCCCCGTATAAATCGAGATTTTTAGCTACATCCGCCCGAAATACCCGGAGGGCACAACCATAGTCTCTAAGTTTTACACCCGATATCACCCTGATCATATAGTTGGCGATTCGACTGGGTATTTTGCGCGTGACTACCTTGTCCTGACGTGTTACACGTTCTCCCGCAACAACATCACAATCCTCTTTCTGCAGTACCTCCAACATCATGGGAACATCTCCCGGGTCGTTCTGAAGATCTCCATCCAATGTAATGATGAGGTCTCCTATTGCCCGCTGAATTCCAGCGGAAAGAGCCGCACTTTGGCCGTAATTGGTCTGAAAGTTTATACCTACTAATTCTGGAAATTCTTCTGTTTGTTTTTCAATTTCACTCCAGCTCTTATCCGTACTTCCATCATTGACCAGAATCATTTCATACTCATTCGGAATCAGATTCATCGCTACTGAAATTGCCTTGCAGAGTGGTTCAATATTCTCCAGTTCATTGTGAATTGGAACTACGAAAGACAAAAATGGATGAGAAGAGATACTCAAATGTTCGCGTTTTTTGACAAAAGCCAAAAGAACTACATTTTTCTGAATCGGTATAACTGGTCTCAATTAGCCGGTTAGGTATTATTCATAGTTTTGACGCCAATTTTGAACACCTTAATATATAGATGAAAGCACATCATATTGGACTTCTTGTCACAATGATTCTTGGGGGTATTATTCTGGGTATGAGGTTTGAACCAGTCCTACAGGACCCCGGAGCATATCTTTTCGAGAAGTATGATGGAATGAAGAGCTATTACAACTTTTCATATTACATCAAGTATGACAAAGGTTACCGTCATGATGGGATTAACTATCCTTACGGAGACCAATTACAGTTTATCAACTCACATCCTTTGTATTCTCAGGTGGTTAAGTTTATCGATAACAATATTGTAGACATTGAAGATAGTGGTGTTGCCATTATAAATCTTACCATGATCATCTCTATATGGTTGGCAATACCTTTTATCTTTTTAGTCTTTCGGCATTATAAAATTCCAGTATGGCTAGCCATAATAGCCACGCTGGCATTACTCTTCCTTTCTCCTCAGGTGGATAGATTCAAAGGGCATTTTGAAATGGTTTATGCCTTTTACTTTCCGGCATTTTGGTATTTCTTCATTAAATGGCGAAACACGAGAAAAAGCTTTTGGATAGGGTTGATGATCATCATCTCTTTAGTAGGAGGTTTTACCAGTGCCTATTTCGTGGCCTTCATGAGCACTTTTGTTTTAGCGGTGCTTCTTGTTGAGCTTTTAAGGCATTTGGCTGATCTTAGGTCATTTACCAAATACGGCTTGCAACTGCTTGCCATCGCAGTAATTCCTTTGTTGGTAGTCCGAGGGTATTCGCTGGCGACCGATTGGTTCGATGATCGGCCCGATAACCCATGGGGGTTCTATTACTTCTACGCGAATCTGGTCAGCGTCTTTGTAACCAATATTGATGTTATCAGAGAGTTTATAGCGCGACAGATACATATGGGAATGCAGTGGGAGGGGAAGGCATATATTGGATTTCCAGCGGTTATCTACTCCATTATAGTCGTCTTCTTCCCTTTATACTATTGGTTACGACTTAAAAAGGCACAATGGAAGTGGCTCTTTCCTGATTCAGGGTTGATGGTCTTCTTTTTGGCTTCCGTAGTTGTACTGCTCTTTTCCATGGCCATTCCCTTTAAGTGGGGATTGCAGTTCATCACCGAGTGGATACCCCAAATAAAACAATTCAGAGCGGTAGGGCGGTTTGCATGGTGGTTTTACTACGTTGCAGGAGTGTCAGCAGTTGTATTCTTTTACTCAAAACTGATATCGATAAAAAAGAGTTCTATTAGGTATACTGTTTCAGGACTATTGGCAGTTCTTCTGGTCTTGTGGGGCATTGAAGCACGTCATCATTTCCTATCTTCTACAAGAAATGTCGAAAATGAGAACAATGCATTCAGATACGGTCAGGGAGAAATGTGGGAATTGGCAAAGGCGTACAACATCAATACAGAGGACTATCAGGCCATTTTTTTCCTACCGTTTATTAATACCTGTGGGGACAAACTATTGACCGAAAGGGGAGATAAAGGTTTTCATCCTGCGATGGAATTAAGTTATCAGACCGGTATTCCAATAATTCAAAGTTACTCTCCTCGATTGTCATTCAGCAGTGCACTGAGTACGTATCAGATGATGGCAGATTCCGCCGTATACCGCAGTCGCTTTGATGATATGCCCGGTAAACCCTTCCTGCTCATAGCTCCGAATACAGATCTCAGAGGTGATGAAGAGTGGTTTAAGGCTCAAAGTGATGTTATCGCCGAAACAGACAACTGGTATTTAGGAACTTTTACCCGCGAACCTTTTGACAAAGCCTTTGATCAATGGCACATCAAAGCTGACTCTATAAGCAACTCACTGGCGTGTGATGAGATCCTGTGTGCTGACGTTCCCGATGCTTTTATTATCTACAATGATTTTGACGATGAAAATACCAGAGGTGGCCATGTTTTCAACGGTGCTTCATCTTACTTTACCAGAGAGGGTACACGTATTTTCTGGCAGGGAAATCCTTATCGGCCTGATACCAACATCGTTTACGAGTTCTCTTTTTGGGTATATGTAGACCACCGTACTTTTAATATGCCAGAGGTGAACTGGTATGAATTGAATGAGGAAGGACATCGTTCAAAGCGCCAGCGCCTCAACAACAGAGCATTGTTTAATATTTATGGGAACTGGGCCAGGTTCTCATTTATTTTGGACCCTGAACCGGACAAAAAATACAGCTTCGAAGTTTGGGGCAGATATGTGTCCATTGATGATTTTCTCATCAAACCGGTTCAGAGCAATGTACGGATTCAAACAGGTACGATGACCACTCTAAATAACTTCCCGCTTAGGGAGTTCTGGCCTGTACCAGAGCAATAATTAGGTCTATTCCAGTACTCCTGCTTTTCGAAGGTGTTGTTTCCTGGATTTTCTAAAATCCACAGCAACTACCTTATATTCAGGACATTTAGCTTCAGTATCATGCACATCTCCGGTAATGTTATTGATCATTATTTCCGGAAAATGGAAGGTGGTGCTCAGCACACCTGGTTTTACCTCCTCTGTTAATTGTGCTTTAATATCAACTTTTCCTCTGGGTGACTCCACACAGACCAGGTCACCATCTTTTATTCCTTTTGTCTGGGCGTCTGCCGGATTGATCAGGACGATATCCTCTTTAAGTATTTCAACGTTTGCCGTCCGACGGGTCATGGCCCCGCAGTTGTAGTGCTCCAGTTCACGATTAGTGGTAATGATGTATGGATATTTTGAACCGTGTTCAGCAATCTCATCCGTTTCTCTGAAATCATGATAAGCGAACTTTCCTTTTCCTCGTTTGAACCGGTCTATATGCAGTATTTCAGTATCCTTCCCAGACTCGTCAACTGGCCATTGCAGGCCATTTGTTCCTAACCGATCCCAGGTAACTCCTTTGAAGAAAGGTACAATCTGGCTTATTTCTTCCAACATTATGGCAGCATCGTAGTCCGGCTGGTAATACCCCATTCTGTTCATTACATCTACTATAATTTGCCCGTCCACTTTCGAGTTGCCAACAGGTTCAACAACTTGCTGAACCCGCTGGATTCTCCGCTCACCATTGGTGAAGGTTCCGTCTTTCTCAAGAAATGAAGCTCCAGGAAGGACCAAATCTGCCTCTTTGGCGGTTTCCGTCATAAAGAGCTCCTGAACGACCAGAAAATCGAGGTTGCGTAATGCTTTCTTTACTTTTTGTGTATTTGGATCGGTTTGAACCACATCTTCGCCGATAATCCATAGGGCTTTGAGTTTGTCGTCAATGGAAGCATCAAACATCTCCGGAATTTTAAGACCAACCTCGCTGGGGACGGCAACACCGTAAAACTTAAAATACTTTTGATTGATTTCCGGATTGGTAACATCCAGATAACCCGCTCCCTGGTGGGGTTGAACCCCCATGTCTGCTGAGCCCTGAACATTGTTCTGACCACGAAGTGGATTCACTCCAACACCTGGTCTACCAATGTTACCTGTTATCATGGCCAAGTCGGCAATGAGCTGCACAGTGAATGTACCCTGTGTGTGTTCTGTAACACCTAACCCATGAAAGCTCATGGCGTTTCCTGCTGAAGCATAGGCTAAAGCGGCTTCTTTGACCAGCTTGCGATCAGCACCGCTGATCTCGGCCATTTTATCCATGTCCAGACGCAGAATCTCTTTACGGAAATCCTCGTACCCCTCAGTACGATTAGAAATAAACTCCTTATCGTCCAGCCCGGCATCAATAATGTAATACAACATCATATTTAAAACGGCCACATTAGTTCCTGGACGCATCGCAATATGGTATGTAGCATATCGGGCCAGCTCTGTTTTTCGTGGATCAATAACGATGGTGGTTTTACCTTTCATAGCAAACTGTTTCATCTTGGCTCCGGTAACGGGATGTGCATCTGTTGGGTTAGCACCAATGACAAGTATGCAGTCCGTTACTTTCAGATCCTTGATAGAGTTGGTTGCCGCACCTGTACCAAAGGAACGTTGCATGCCTAATGCAGTAGGGGAGTGACATACCCTGGCACATCCATCTATATTGTTAGTTCCGATGACGGCTCTAATGAATTTCTGCATGAGGTAGTTTTCTTCATTTGTGCATCTCGATGATGAAATTCCGCCAATAGCATCGGGACCGTATTCTTTTTTAATACTGTGGAATTTGTCCACCATAATGCCGTACGCCTCATCCCAGGATATTTCTTCAAAAACCCCATTTTTCTTGAGCAAAGGACTTCGTAATCGGTCTTCATGATTGTAAAAGCCAAATGCATATCTCCCTTTAAGGCAGGTATGCCCCTGATTGGCCTCAGCATCATAAGGTGCTCTAATACTCTTGATTTCACCGTTGAGCGTGGCAACTTCAAGATTGCAACCCACACCACAGTACGTGCATATAGTGCGGGTAGTGCTTCGGGGAACTAAGCTTTTCGATTCAAAAACGTCTGATATAGCATTGGTAGGGCATGCCTGAGCACATGCCCCGCAGCTCACACAGTCTGATTCTGCAAAGCTAACGTCTTGGCCTTTAATGATGTAGCTGTCAAATCCCCTCCCAGCCATACTTAAAACGAACTCTCCCTGCACTTCATCACATGCTCGCACACATCTGTAGCAGTTTATGCATTTGCTGAGATCAGAAGTCATGTAGGGATGTGATAGGTCCTTCTCACGGTGCAGATGGGTCTCACCGTCCGGGTATCTGACATCTCTGATTCCAATTTTGTATGCAACACTCTGCAAGGCACAGTTTCCATTGACCTCGCATGTCAGGCAATCCAGAGGGTGATCCGACAACACAAGCTCCAGAATACTCTTTCGCATTCTTCTTATGTTATCGGAATCTGGATATATATACTGCCCTTCTGTAATTTGTGTATGACAAGAGGCTAAAGCTTTTGACCTTCCATTTTTTTCTAGTGCCACATCTACACTGCATACGCGGCAGGATCCATAGGGTTCCAGATTAGGAGCATCACAAAGGGTCGGTACTGGGTAAGGACCCAAATGACGTCTTAGAAAGTTAAGAATGGTTTCACCTTCAATTATGTCGTATGGTTTATTGTCGATGTAAGCTACCATAAATTCCGTTTTCATTAAATATTTCTCAAATTATCCCTATTCTCAAACTGTTGCCTTATTCGATGGGTATTGCAGAAAAATGAGGCTCTAATTCATCCTTAAAATAGGTTAAAGCATTTCTAACAGGCAGAGGGAGTCCACCTCCTAACGCGCAAAGCGAACCTTTTTCCAATGCATGTAATAAGTCGTCAAATAACTGATAATCAATTATATAATCTCCATGAAGTGACTTCCCTAATAGTTCCTGACCTCTTTTTGAACCTAATCTGCAAGGGAAGCATTTACCACAACTTTCATCAGCTGTGAACTCAAACAAGTGTTCGAGATACTTGATGATAGGGAATCGTTTAGGGATTGCAATTATTGAAGCATGGCCAAGCAGGAAACCGTTCTCTTTGAAACTCTCGAAACCCACTTTCAGGTCTTCCACTTTTGACAAAGGCACCAGTCCGCCGAGCGGTCCCCCAATGTGAAATGCCTTAACCGGCTCCTTAAAACCCTGTCCCAGCTCATTGAGCACAGTGGATAGGGGAGTACCCATGTCAACTTCATACAAGCCCGGTCTTTTGAAAACACTGTTTAGAGATATCAATTTGGTTCCTGAGGACCTCTCTGTGCCAATATTTGAATATGCCGAGCCACCGTGCTCAATAATGTAAGGAAGACAAGCCAGTGTTTCTACATTGTTTACAACCGTTGGCTTTCGAAATAATCCCTGAACAGCAGGGAACGGAGGACGAATTCTTACTTCAGGTCGCTGCCCTTCGATTGAAGCAAGCATAGCAGTTTCTTCACCGCAGATATAGGAGCCCTGAGCCCGGATTACCTTGAAGGTAAAATCAAACCCAGACCCGAGGAAATCCCTTCCTACCAACTCGTTAGTTTGCAACCACTTTATTGCTTCCTCAATACGATCGACAGATGCCGGATACTCCGCACGGATATAGATCACTCCATGTGCGGCTCCAACAGCATATCCTGCTATAAGCATTCCCAGTAATACATACAAAGGGCGTTCCTCCAGCAAATACATATCCGAAAAGGCCCCTGGGTCTCCTTCATCAGCATTGCATGCGATATATTTAACGTCGCTGTCCGTCTGGTATGTAGTTCTCAGTTTTACGTGCAATGGAAAACCCGCACCGCCGCGTCCTCGAATTCTTGATTTCTCTATTTCATTGAGCAAATCTTCCGGACTTCCTCGAAAGGTTTTACGAATCAATTCTGTCGCCCATTTCGAATCAGCCATGTTGGCAGTTAGAATCGAAGCTCCGATGGATTGAACATGATATTTTGAAGATTTTTCTTCAATCGTCGAATCCAGTAAGCTTTGTATCTGATCCGGATTCATACCCGAATGATTTTTGCCATTCAACCGGAATGCTCCTGCTTCATAGCATCTTCCAAGACAGGTCATATGACCAATTTCTTCATCGCTAAAGCCCGACTTTAAAGACTCTTCGACCTTACTTTGAGTTCCGGCACATAAGCAAGCTGTACCATTGCATATATATGCTTTCTTTCCTCTATTTGATGCCTTGGTAAAGTCGTAGAAGCTGGCAGTGCCAAAGGTATTGGCTTCTCCAATTAGAAATTCTTCTGCCAGTTCTTTTAATGATTGTGATGTGGGCGCTCCATCTTTGGATGCGTCACCAATTTTCTCGAACAGATTCGTGTCCAGGCCTTTACGCGCAGACAAATAGCTTAAGTTTTTGGACATAGGGTCTTTAATCTCGGACTAAAATACAGAATAAGGACTATAGGTAATGTGACTTTGGCTAGTCTGAGTCCCCTCTTAAATCATCCAAAACCTGAGAGACTTCCTCTTCGGTTTTGTACAGTTTTTGCTTACAAAAAGAGAGTAATTCCGACGCGTACCTGACTTTTTCTGAAAGCTCGTCTACGGAGATTTCATCATTCTCCAATGCCGCCTGAATTTCTTCGAGCTGCTCAATTGCTTCAGAGTATTTAAGATCTTTTGTATTTAACTTTTTTGCCATGATAACGAAAGTAACGAATAGAGAACATGGGTAATTCGAATATAGCTATTTGATATTGGATTTGATCATCCCTTTCGAGAGTTGCGTTTCTATTATATCGCCCGTCTTGACTTTCGCTTTATCGGTTACGATATCCCCTTTGTGCCGGGTAATTGAGAACCCTCTTTTCAAAACTGTTTGTGGATCCACTGCCTGAATAAACCTTGAAAGCGTGTTTAGTTTTTCCAGTTCTTTTTTTCCTTTCTCGTCGAATTTATCCGCAAGGATATTTGACAAGGATAGTACTTTATTTTTCTGATAATCAAGCAAATAAAACGACTTCTTTCCTATTAGTTTTTCGAGGAATGATAAAGTCTGATGTTTTTCTGAAAGCTTCCATTGCATCATTTGTTGTATGTCACGAGAATGCTGCTCCAGCTTCAGAAGACTACTTTTTTGGTGCCATTGTACCTGCCGCATAATCACTTGATGTAGCTGATTTAAACGGTTTGATTCTTCCCTAACCTGGTTCAGAACTAAATGCTCAATATGGTCTTGAATATTTTCGAATCTGCGTTCCGCACTAAGGAATAAGTCAACGGTAAAGTTGGCCACCTCAGTAGGAGTGATTCGATTCACTTTTGAAATCATCTCCACGACGGTTTCGTTGGTAGCATGACCTATTCCTGTAACTACGGGAATAGGGCAGTGTGCTACTTGCTCCGCAAGTTCAAGCTTGTTATAGCTATGAAGACCTGTTTCACCTCCGCCACCCCGTATGATGTATACCAAATCAAAGTCAGAAGAACGGCTGGAAATGATTTTCAACTGTTCTGAAATGCTTTGCATGGCCCTTTCACCTTGAAGTAATGCTGGAAATAGCTCGTGTGAGAAATTGAAATATGCGAGCTTTTCGTTTATTACTGATAAAAAATCGTGATATCCTTTACTGGTTGATACAGATATGATTGCAGCTCTATTCGGCAGATCAGGCAGGCTGAGAGATTTGTTTTTTTGAAACAACCCCTTTCTCATTAGATGCTCAATGGTTTCTTGCTTTTCTTTCTCCAATGAGCCAAGGGAAAACGACGGATCAATATCAATGATATTCAGGGAAATTCCATACACCGGTTGATAATTTACACGAACCTGAATAAGTACGCTCATGTTATCGCTGATTTCCTCACCTGTGTAGTGTTTGAACTTTCCGCTCAGTCTTAAAAAGGTGTCAGCCCAAAGTGTACTTCGGAACTGCGCCACAACTTTGTTGTCTTTTTTTTCGATCAATTCAGGATAACAATGACCGCTATGAGGATAGTAGTTGAGTTTGTGAATTTCTGCCTTTACCCAGTAAGAGTGCGTGTAAGATTTAGCAAGAACAGTTTGAATACTACTCGCTAATTTAGAGAGTGAGTATGATCTGATGGTTTCTTTACTCACTTGCCATCATTTTTTCTGTTATGATGGACAAAATTTCTTGATGTATTTTTCCATTGCTGGCCAGTATTTGATCTCCGGTAGAATGTTTGGAGTTCTCTTCAAACCGACCAGCCACACCACCTGCTTGCTGCACTAAAAAGGCACCGGCTGCGACATCCCAGTGGGAAAGGCCGTATTCAAAATAGGCATCGAACCTTCCGCATGCTACATAGGCCAGGTCAATTGCTGCCGATCCCATCCTCCGCAGGCCCCTTGTATTTGGAAGGAGCTCTTTCAGTATTTCGAAATAGGAATCCATAATTGCAAAATCATGATAAGGGAAACCTGTAGCCAAGAGGGATTCTGAAAGAGTGGGACTTGAACTGACATTGATTTTATACCCGTTGCGATATGCCGCACCGTTGACCCATGTGTAAAAAGTTTCATGTCTTTCAACCTCGTAAACAATTCCTATTACTGGTTTTCCATTTTCCATCAATGCGACGCTAATGGAATATACGGGCAATCCATGGATGAAATTTGTAGTCCCGTCTAACGGGTCGATCACCCAATTAAAAACCTCGCCTGACTTTCTAATCGTTTCTTCCTCAGTGATAAAACCAGCCTCCGGAAGCAGTTTGTCAAGACCATCTACCAGCCTCTGTTCAGCTTTAAGATCAACATAGGAAACAAAACTGTTATGACTCTTCGTTTCCACCATCTGTTGAGTAAATGCTTGACTCTCGCGCTTTATGTATTCACCTGTTTTGTGAATAATGTCAATCGCATTAAGACATAATTTCCTGTAATCCATTTTTTTTAGGTTGTGGAGTTAATACTTCGAACCTCATTTCGGTCTGATTGAATGTCTTTAGTTCGATACTTTCAAATTTATTGATTCGATCTGCATCAAATGGTCGGGATACCTTGATATAATTTTCAGTTAAGCCAAACATTAGATTTTCTTCATTTTGACCTTCCCAAAGCACCTGATAGTATGTGTTGATGTTCTTTTGATAAAATGATCTTTTGAACTTGTCTGACAGCATACGAAGCACTCCGCTCCTGGCAGCTTTAGTTTCCTGAGAAACCTTCCCATCCATTCGGATTGCAGCAGTGTTCAATCTTTCAGAGTAGCTGAAAACATGAAGATAAGCAGGTTCAATATCCTTAAGAAACTCGAGAGTTGAACTGAATTTTTTTTCAGTTTCACACGGATATCCCACGATTACATCAATTCCAATAGATGCTTCAGGCATTAAAGTTTTAATCAACAAAACACGTGACTTGTAGTAGTCAGTATCGTATTTGCGCTTCATTGATTTTAAGAGCAAATCAGAGCCTGATTGTAGCGGAATATGGAAGTGAGGAACGAATTTCTTCGAGCTGCTCATGAACTTTATAATCTCATTAGTCAACAGGTTGGGCTCAACACTGGAGACTCTGTATCGCGGAACTGAGGTGTGCTCAAGAGCTTGTATGAGCTTATAGAAGTTTTCATCCGTTCCAGATCCAAAATCTCCTGTATTTACACCTGTTAGAACTACTTCCTTATATCCCATTTTACCTAGTTCCTCCGCCTGGTTCACTACTTGTGAAATACGGGCACTTCTGCTTTTACCTCGAGCCAGAGGAATGGTACAAAACGAGCAGAAATAGTCGCAGCCATCCTGAACTTTGAGAAAGCTCCGTGTGCGATCTCCGCTCGAATAACTCAAATGAAAGGTGTTTACCTCTGATATTCTATCCCTCAAAACAGTTTTCAGGCTGAAATCCTGATCTTCCAGTAATCTGGGAATATTAAATTTTTCATTCGCTCCTAAAACAAGGTTCACCCCTTCTATATCAGCAATTTCCTTTGGTTTGAGTTGAGCATAACAACCAATGACAATGACTTTGGAGTCAGGGTTCTGTTTCTTCGCTTTTCGAACGATGTTCCTGCATTTTCTATTTGCATTTTCAGTGACACTGCAAGTATTAATGACATAAATATCTGCCACTTCATCAAAGTTCACACGAGCCAAACCGAAGGCTTCTAAATCTTTAGCGATTCCAGAAGTTTCGGCAAAGTTTAGTTTGCATCCTAAAGTGTAATATGCAGCTGTTTTGAACGGAATCATACTCGGGCGGCAAAATTAGCCAAAACTAAAAGTTCAGATTTAGGGTAATGTAAAAGAAGCTTGAATGGGATAGTGGTCAGAGAGCTTGACATGGTCAGTTCTGTAGGAGGTCCATTTAATATTTGAACTGCCGAGAACATAATCCAGCCTCATTGAGGGCATATTTGCCCCGCCAAGATAGGTATGTCCTAATCCTAGTCCGGCTTCTAAAAAAGCATCCTGATCATCTCCGAGAATATTGGTATACGCATAAGTGTGAGGAGGTTCGTTAAAATCTCCGACCAATATGTAATCATATGGACACGAATCCTGATGATTCCTTATCATTTCTACTTCAGCAGCTCTTTCTCGAGCCGAGCGCAATATTTTCTCTATGAGATATACGGCATAGTTAATTGTTGCATCGGAAAACCCCCGGCCAAATTCTTTGATGAATAAATAATCATTCACCTCCATACTTACAGAATTGAGATGAATATTGTAAAATCGAACCGTGTCTCCGCCAATATCGATATCTGAGAATATTGCTTTTGCTTTACGAGGATGCAGGGGGTGGTACAAGTTTCCTGCACTAATGATGGGAAACTTTGAAAATGTCACCATCCCAAATACCTGATCTTTCTTTGCAAACATGGCTCCGGGAGGCTCATGGTGATAATAATTATAACCTCGTTTTTGAAGCGTACTGATGTATTTGCTTCTCCCGTTTATCTCATCAAGAAACTCTTGAAAGAGAACTACATCGGCGTTTTGTTCCGTGATGTAATTCATGATACTGTCACCAACCTGATCATGATTGATCCATCTAAACTGATTAAAGGCTCTTACGTTAAACACCTGAATGGATATGTTTTTCTCATTGAATCCGGGCTTTTCTTCAAAGTTGAGAGCAAAAAGCGCGTTGATTCCAGAATAATTGAGCGCAATAACAGCCCCTGATAATATCCAGTAAAGTTTTGAAGTACTGATCCAGTATAAAAGAAATAAAACATTGATAATCAATAGGTAAGGAAAAATGATTCCGAATAGAAAAGGAATGTCGCTTTTTACAGGACTAATCTTCGGTGCAAAACCAGAGATCAGGAAGCCAGCGGCCAGAAATATATTGATTAAAAAGAGGAGTTTTAATCCCCAGGAAACCCATTTCACCTTAATCCTTGTTGCTGAACTTAAACAGAAAGTCCTTTTCCGCCGAAGATAGAGAATCGTAGCCTGAGGATGATATTTTATCCAGAATAGCGTCAATCTTTGCCTGACGGTCAATATCCTTCATACTCTTTGAACTTCCTGTGCTATTTCGGTGAACTACCTTCAATTTTGGCTTGCGTTTGAAAAGCTTCGCAAAGCGATTCCATGCACCTACAACTCCAGCATTTATGTCTCTTCCATTTCTCAATTGTAGCGCATAAACCGCACCGTATAAGGCCCCGCCCATATGAGCTACTTTTCCACCGGTGTTTTGATTTAAATCGAGCAGGGTAGAGAGGATAAAGCCAACCAATGCGATGTACTTAAGACGAACAGGCCCAAAAAACAAAAGATTCATAGTATAATCAGGGAGTAAAACAGCAGTGGCGATGAGTATAGCCAATACACTTCCCGATGCGCCAATAAGAAAATTATCGGTCGAAATGCCGGGAAGTATTTGTGCAGCCAAAACAAATAGAATACCTCCTGATAATCCTCCGAGTAAGTAGACTTCTAAATATCTCTTTTGCCCGTAAATGTCGGCCAGGATTCTACCTATCCAATAGAGCCAGAGAACATTAAATAAGAGATGAAAGAACCTTTGATGAACGAACATGTAGGTGATGTAACCCCAAATTCTCATTAAACTTTCGGGGATATCAGCTGATAGGCCTAACCATCTTAGAATAGTATAATCCCATGATGCGGGGCTGAATGCCAAAGCTAAATTGAGAACCAGAAATACAGCAGCATTGATCAAAACGGTTTGACCAACATAGTTGCCGTTTCTAAATAGCTTTTTGATGTCTTCAAGTATGAAATCCACAGTTTTCAGTTTTGACGAAAGTTAGTTCTGCCGTAGCCAAAAAAACGGATGAGGAAATATCCGAAAATCATACCTCCCAGATGTGCAAAATGCGCAACATTATCTCCGGGGCTGTTCGATAAGCCCGATACTAATTCAATCAATCCGTACCCTGCCACAAAATACTTGGCCTTGATTGGGATTGGGAAGAATATTAGAAATAGATGAACATTGGGAAACAACATTCCAAAGGCGAGTAGTATTCCAAATAATGAACCTGAAGCACCAACGACATTTGGCAGGTTCAGATAATACCCGCGAAATACATCCATAAAGTTGTAGGCTATTTCCAGGTCGTCTTGTGTGCCAACACCTGCAATAACCTTGTTTAATGAAGGGACTGCATCATTGTATAAGTTGAGCATAGTTTCAGTCCTCAAGTACATCGACAGATCACCTACATTTTCGAAAACAGCCTTTAGAGAATCCTGACTCGGATCTGCCAGGAACGCATCTGTAAAAGCCAAAAAAGGCTGGATATCCTGAAAGTAAACAATGACGTAATGCAATACAGCTGCCCCAATGCCAGTCAATATGTAATAGGTGAGAAATTTTTTTGCTCCCCAGGTATTCTCAATAGCAGATCCAAACATCCAAACTGCAAACATGTTGAAGAAAATGTGCTCAAAAGAACCGTGCATGAACATGTAGGTGATGACCTGATAGGGTTCGAAAGCATCAGAACCAATCCAGTGCAGCCCCAGTTTGTAACTCAAATCATAACCGAATTGTGATGCTAAAGTTTCGGTTGCAATAAAGAGCAAGATGTTGATTATCAGTAAGTTCTTTACAACGGGAGGAAGTAAACTAAATCCGGTTGTTCGGTATTGCGACATGTGTTAATGCTTAAATCTTTGATCCAATTCTTCCGATTTCCACACTACGAACGTTAATCTACCGTCAGGTGTTCTTTCAGGCGTAGCGCGTGCAAATAAATCATTTATCAATGATTCCATTTCAGTCGAATTCAGTTTTTGTCCGGTTTGGATGCTCGTACGTTTGGCCAGCTCCAGAGAAACCGCGGCTTGACTGAGGTTTTTCTTATCCAATTCTGCTGCACTGAGCAGTTCAGTGATAAGCTCAGCTGCATTCTTTGCTACTGCAAAGTCCGGAATCCCGCGTACGACGAATTTTTCATTGCCAAAAAGCTCGAGGTCAAACCCAAGATTGCTAAAAATATCCATCCATACTTTGATATTTTCCACATCTCTGTGCCCAACAGAGACCGACTCCGGAAATGCTAACAATTGAGTATGCTGCTTTTTTCGCTCAATACGTTCCAGAATCTGATCGTATAGTACAGAATAATGAGCTCGATACTGATTTACTACTAAAATTCCAGAGTCAGCTGGTGCAAGAATATACTTGCGTCTGATTTGAATTATCTTATTGCTAACTGCTTCATTTCGGTTTTCATAATTGAGTTTGCTTTGGTTTTCCGAATAAAATTGTTCCGTGGCCGCAATTTGTCTCTTGCTGGATTTACCTTGATCAAAAGGATTGAAAGTAGGGTCAATGCTAATGGAAGGTGGCTTAGGAAGACTATTCTTTATGTCCGAAGGCAACTCAAAACTATTTTCACGTTCAAAATCAAGCTCGGGGCGCACACTGTACATTCCAAGACTTTGTTTTACCGCGGATTGCAGAAGCAACCCAATAGCTCTTTCGTCCTCGAACTTAATTTCTGTTTTAGTTGGATGAATGTTAATGTCAATGTGTTCTGGGGCAATGTCAATATTGATAAAGTAACCCGGAATCATTTCAGGAGCCAGTAATTCATAAAACGCAGCGGCCACCTGATGATGAAGGGAAGGAGATTTTATGAATCTGCGATTCACAAAAAAGAATTGGTCACCACGTCTTTTACGGGCTCCCTCGGGCTTGACAATAAACCCACTGAATGCTGCCATTTGCGTTTCAGAGTTCAAAGGGACGAGCAGGTCATTGTATTTCTTACCGAAAACTGCCACTATTCGTTGTCTGAGATTGGTTTTAGGAAGATGAAACAACTCATTTCCATTACTATTCAGCTGAAAATGTACCTCAGGATGGGATAGAGCAACGCGCTCAAACTCATCGATGATGTGCTTCATCTCAATCCGGTCAGACTTTAGAAATTTTCGTCGGGCAGGTACATTATGAAAAAGGTCTTTAACTACTAGTTGTGTTCCCTGAGTTGTAGAAAAAGGCTCCTGGGATTCCAGTTTTCCACCGGAGATCTTGATTTGGGTGCCAATTTCGGAACTACTGCTTCTAGTATTTAATCTCATGTTTGATATAGAGGCAATAGAAGGCAGCGCTTCTCCACGAAACCCTTTAGTTTTTATACGAAATAGATCATCGGCAGAAGATATTTTCGAAGTAGCGTGCCGCTCCAATGACATACGGGCATCAGTGTCCGACATGCCATTTCCATTGTCCAAAACGGAAATTAGGGTTTTGCCTGCATCTTTTACCGTTACTTCTATCCTCGTGCTCTGAGCGTCAATTGCATTTTCTAAAAGTTCTTTTACAACAGATGCAGGCCTTTGAATAACCTCCCCAGCAGCAATTTGATTGGCGATACTGTCAGGAAGTAATCTTATAATATCACTCATCTTAGCGTAAACCGAATTAAAACTTGATGTCAGAATAAAAGAAAATATAAAAGGCGATGAAAAGAATAGCCGCTATCACAAATACTCTCACATTAGATTTCCATGAAATGGATTTTCGTTCCTTTTCAAGGTTCCATGCCTGACGAATTCTACCCCGCAATGCATCCTTTCCGTCATAGTCCGGCGATGCACCATCCATTTCTCGTTTTATTTGAGCAATTCTCTGCTCGAGGTTCTCCTTTCGTTCATCATAATACCGGGGAGTATAGTCAAACCTCTTGGGTTTTCTGATATTAAAGACGCTAAGACGCATGATTGAAATTTGAGCAAATGTACGGATTCAACGCTCGTAAAGGTCGGAATAAATTGAACCGCTGAACTGTTGAAAATTATGGTCGAGTGGCATATTTAATGCTGTCTTACAGCATACTTTAGCAACCGATGAAGAAGGGAAAAGCGATGTTTAATCTAGGGGTATTGGCACTTGTTGCTTTTGCTGTGTCTTCTCTGCATGTACCTGAAGATCAGGTGGATCCTTTGCAGGATGACGAAGCTGTGCAATGGGTTGACTCCATTATGAAAAACCTAAGTCTCGAACACCAAATTGGGCAATTGATGATGGTAGCTGCATACTCGAACAAAGATGAAGATCATGTAGAGCACATCGAGAACCTTGTTAAGAAACACAAGATTGGGGGGTTGATTTTTTTTCAGGGTGGTCCTGTTCGTCAAAGTAAACAGCTGGCGAGGTATCAGAGAAAAGCAGAAATTCCATTGATGGTTGCCATGGATGCGGAATGGGGTCTGGGAATGAGGTTGGACAGCACTGTATCCTATCCAAGGCAATTAATGCTTGGAGCTATACAGGATGACAGCCTAATTTACCGCATGGGAGCTCAAATAGCTGAGCAAGCCAAACTGCTGGGTGTTCATATCGATTTTGCTCCGGTTGTCGATGTTAATGTAAACCCTAAGAACCCCGTCATTGGTAGTCGTTCTTTCGGCGAAGACCGGTTTAATGTCGCCCGAAAAGGTACTGCATACATGAAAGGGCTGCAATCTCAAAAGGTAGCAGCAGTAGCAAAACACTTTCCCGGACATGGTGACACGGAAACGGATTCGCATAAAACACTGCCCGTTGTGCCCCATAATATCAATAGATTGGAGAAAATCGAGTTGTTTCCTTTCAAGGCGCTAATCGACTCCGGTGTTGTCGGTATAATGAATGCGCATTTGTTCATTCCGGAATTAGATTCTACACAAAATCGCGCATCAACACTTTCACCGGAGATTGTGAGCGGTCTGTTGCAGAATAGCCTCGGCTTTCAAGGGCTGTCGTTTACAGATGCTTTGAATATGAAAGGGGTCTCGAATTATTACTCGTCCGGTGAATTGGAACTGCTCGCTCTCAAAGCAGGAAATGATGTACTCCTGTTCCCGGAAGATGTTGAAAAAGCAATTAACACCATTAAAAAAGCTGCCAAAGAAGATGAGAAACTTAGAGAAAGTATTGACGTCAGATGTCGTAAGGTATTAACATTTAAATACTTGTATGATGTTGATAAGCAGGTAGATACATTAGATAATGTAGTGCAAAAGTTGAATAGTCCAAAGTACTACGCTCTGAAACGCACTCTCATAGAGCAAGCTATAACTTTAGTTTCTGATTCCGGAAAGGTTTTACCATTTAAGAATTTACATAACACGAAAAGAGGGTTTGTAGCGATTGGTGCTGGCGGAGAAGTGGAATTGCATAAGCAGGTTCAATGGTATCAGGATGTTTCTGCCTTTTCAATTACGCAGAATGCCACATCAGATGAATTAAAGCTCATATTGGATAGTTTAAACAAGCTGGATGAGGTAGTGGTTTCTGTTCACGGCACATCCAGAAATCCGAAATCTGGATTTGGAGTTAATTCCTCAGAGTGGAATCTCATAAAGAAGATTGTTAAGGAAACCAATGCCGGCCTGGCGTTGTTTGGAAGCCCGTACTTGCTAAACAAGCTTGACAGTAACCTGAATCCGCGCTACATTATAATGGCTTACAACGATTGGCCAGAGACCCAAGCTGCAGTTGCTCAGTTGCTATATGGAGGTCTAGGATTTAAGGGTATTTTACCAGTTAGTGCAGGGGGATTTGATTATGGGACGGGGATAATGACAAAGGCGATCCGGCTATCGATTGGTATTCCGGAACAAGAAGGTTTAAATTCACTTACCCTTGCACGAATCGATAGCATTGTCCAAAAAGGAATTCGTCAAAAAGCGTACCCCGGGTGTCAGGTATTAGTGGCAAGGAATGGGAGGGTAGTCCTTGAACAGAGCTATGGTCATCATACCTATGAAGCCAGAACAGATGTAAGCACTGATGATCTGTATGACCTCGCATCTATAACGAAAATAGCCGCTACTTTGCCTGCCCTCATGAAGCTCGATAACGATGGGCTAATAGACTTGGGAAATACTCTTGAAAATTACTTACCGGAACTGGTCGATACTACGGAATATGCCGACTTGACCCTGAGAGAAATATTGGCTCACCAGGCCGGCCTGCGTTCGTGGATACCATTTTATCTTCAAACAATGTCAGACGGGGTTCCTCGCTACGATATTTACTCACTCATTCCATCCGATTTGTACCCGCTAAGAGTTGCTGAGGATCTTTACATCAACAAGCATTATCCTGACTCTATGCTAAAGAGCATTCTCAAAGCCCCTTTGAAAGAAAGGGGAGAGTACTTATATAGCGATCTTGGCTATTATTTCATTCAGCGAATTATTGAAAACACCACCGGTCTGCCTCTTGAGTACTATGCGAAAGACCAGTTTTACAGGCCTTTGGGACTGAGAACTACTACATTTTTACCCCTCGATTACTTTGATCGGGAGAATATCATACCCACCGAAAATGACCGGTATTTTAGAAGGCAGCTCATTTGGGGCGATGTCCACGATCCGGGAGCAGCTATGATGGGTGGAGTAGGAGGTCATGCAGGATTGTTCTCCAATTCGCGGGACCTGGCCGCACTCATGCAGATGTATCTGAACGGAGGAAAGTATGGTGGAAAAGAATATCTAAGTGCCGAAATAATTAAGGAGTATACAAAGTGTCAGTTTTGTGCTGACTCCCTGAGTGAGAATAGACGAGGAGCAGGTTTTGATAAACCCGTTCTCGATGGAGAAGGTGGACCAACGTGCGAATGTGTTTCCATAGCCAGTTTTGGACATACCGGCTTCACAGGAACAATCTCATGGGCCGATCCGGTAAACGGTATTGTTTATATTTTTCTGTCGAACAGAATCCATCCAAGAGCTGACAATAAAAAACTGGTTGAAATGAATATTCGAACGGATATCATGCAGGCCATTTACGAATCCATTGAAGAGTCGGATAGGCCATTGATGGCGGACCATCACCATTAAATATCAGTATGTTCCTTTGTGTAATGAGCATGTTCTATCAATATGCTCATATCCACTACTTTGAGCGTTTTTTCGTTGGTCGCTTCTAATACGACTTTGGGGGCATACCCGAATTCCGCAGCTTGCTTAAAACGGGAAGCACATAAACACCATCGATCTCCGGGTTTAAGTCCTGGAAAACTCCATTGAGGTCTGGGAGTGCTAAGATCATTACCCACCTGTTTTGAGAAATCGAGAAAATCCTTGGTGACGATAACACAAACAGTATGCACTCCCAGATCGTCAGGGCCTGAATGGCAGCATCCATCCCGATAAAATCCCGTCAGCGGCTCATTACTGCACTCCAAAAGGGGTTCACCAAATACATTTAATTCCATCTTTAAAGATTTACATGAAGGGGTAACATTCGAAATACTCCTTTGTTTGACCTAAAATCAATTCTCGTTGGTAAGGTATTAAGTTTTTAAATTAGCCGACATGAGATTCTTCCTTTTTTGGATTAATATCTACGTGGTTGTTATCGCCGTATCTGCTTGCCAGAAAAGAGATAAGAGCAAAGCCGTCGATAACAAATTATTCTTCAACGGAGAAATTATTTCGATGGTAGGTGACAAACCCGAGTACATCGAAGCATTGGTAACAGAAGGTTCGACGATTAAGTATACCGGTGCGTTGGACGTTGCTCTCGACTCTTTTCCGGCTGCGGAACGAATAGATTTAAAGGGTCAAACCCTTTTGCCCGGATTCATTGACGGACATAGTCACATATTCAATGTAGGGCTTCAGGGTATTGCAGCCAATTTAATGGCTCCTCCAGATGGCAAAGGCAAATCGGTAAGAGATATAAAGTTTGAGCTGAAGAAGTGGATTGAGAAGAACCAAAATCTTATTGATCAAACCGGTTGGGTCATTGGCTTTGGATATGATGACGCCTATTTAGACAGGCAGCCTGACAAGCACGATCTCGACGCTGTAACCTCGAAATACCCGATCATTATTTTCCATCAGTCCGGACACATTTCCACCGTTAATTCAAAGGCACTTGAACTAATAGGGTATACGGAATATACTCCTGATCCTCGGGGAGGCAGAATCAGAAGAAAAGGCACCTCAAACGAACCTAATGGCATTTTGGAAGAAAATGCACATTATGAACTCTATTATAACATGGTTCTTCCGTCTTTTAACAATGATGTAGTACTGGAAATGTTGATGAAAGGACAGGAGATTTATGTGTTGAATGGCTTTACTACAGCTCAGGAGGGAAGAACTACAACCGAAGGAACAAGAACCTTAGAAATGGCATCAGAAAACGGGGATCTCCGTATTGATGTGGTATCCTACCCGGATATACTATCCAACGCTTCTGCCATTCAAACCCCGTTTTATTCTAAAGACTACTACAACGGTTATAGAATTGGGGGGTTGAAAATCGTACTTGATGGCACACCTCAGGGGAGAACAGCATGGTTGACCAACTGCTATCATAAGCATCAGGATGACACCTGTTTTAAAGGTTATCCAGCCATGGATAACAATAAGCTCAATGAGTATATCGATCAGGCATATCAGAATAATATTCAAATACTGGCTCATTGTAACGGTGATGCTGCTATTCAGCAATTCATTGATGCCATTAGAAAAGCCAATGAAAAGTACGGTAAATCCGATAGAAGAAGTGTAGCTATCCATGCTCAAACTGCTACAGAGGCTCAATTGGATCAATTCCAGGAAGAGGGCATATTTCCATCATTTTTTCCTACTCATACCTTTTATTGGGGTGATTATCATGTAAACAGTATTCTGGGAGAGCAAAGAGCTTTTTCCATATCGCCATCTAAATCCGCGTTGGAAAAAGAATTAAAATTCAGTTTGCATCATGATGCTCCGGTTACATCTCCAAATTCTATGAGAGTATTGAGCTCTGCTGTTACTCGAAGCTCAAGAAGCGGAAGAACTATTGGCGAAGATGAGCGAATTTCAACATTCTACGCCTTAAAGGCCATGACAATTTGGGGAGCTTTTCAGCATTTCGAAGAACAAATTAAAGGAACTCTTGAACCAGGTAAAGTTGCCGATATGGTAGTACTGGAACGAAATCCTCTAAAAACGCCTCCTGAAGATCTTATCGACATATCTGTTGCCGCTACAGTTAAAGGAGGGGAAGTGATTTATAATCCTGGAGTTCTGGATATTAAAGGTTCTTAAAATCAAAGAATCCAAGGTTGAGATATTAATGCTTTCATTCGTTAGCATCAATTAATGAACTAATCGGTTTTTTCTGACAAAGGATTTTTAAGGAGTAAAAAAGAGTGTGTAATTTATTAGGAATCCTATTCAGATTTAGAGGGGCTCGTTTTGTAGCATTCCATATCGAGTAGTGGTGGTAATCAAACCGGCATGTATTTGTGATCTATATTGATCAATATCTATTTAACATAATATTAATTATCGGGATTTCAAAATATACTTTTGTATCCTGATTATCAGTACTTTAAGTTTTTTTGTAAGACAATCGAATATTACATTTGCCTCATGCGTGGGGTTAAATTATCGTACTATTCAAAACCGGACCTGAATAGCCCTATTTTGACGCGCCGGCAATACTCGGTTCATCTGGGGCGTGATCGCGGTAATCAATATTTTACAAACGAAAAGGCCGTCAAAAAGTATTTGGTTGAAATATCTAAGGTGCTTACATTTCGGTTAAATGAAGCTATTCATATTCATTTGGGTCTGCAAAAACTGTACTGGAACAATTGGGGGCTATTTGATTTGTCGCGCAATGGTGGCGCGGAAAAAGTGAGGGTTGCAAGAGATATTGAAATGAACTTTAAACTAATGGCCGACAATTTTTATAGAATATGGATTGAAGCTAAATATAATTCTGGCTTTTCTTACGTAACCCAGCGTTTTGAACTGCTCAATGAGCAATTTACTAATACCTGTATTCTCATTATAGAAACTTTGCCTCCGACTTATGGGACCGCTAAAATTGAAGCTACTATTTTGCGCGGGCAAATTGAAAACTGGTTTTGCTCGGTTGAATCCTTCGAGAATAAAATACATGACAATAGTCAGCTTTCAGAACGTGTTCTAAAGGTTGTGTGAGTGCAAACAGGACTAGTACAGTTTGGCGGAAAAAATCGTGCAAATTGAACGGGGTCTGATTATCAATACTTTACACAATTTTTTCCGCACGAAAGTTCAAAAATGTATTGTATTGCACGATTTTTTCTACGGGTTTGGCTTTAAAACGGGAAATTGACCCGGGTAATCTTGAGAATTATCCTAATTAATAGATATATTACGATCATCCAAAAAACGATATTTTTAACATGATCTAAGTCAGTTTTTTTGTGTGGCTTGGTGACAATTCTTTCAACCGGGGTTCGAATTAAAATGGTGTCTTGTTGAATAAGGGTATCTGGTGGCACATATACAAATTGCTTAATGTACTCAGGTTGAATAATGGTTGTTACTATTACGCCTGTGGCCGAATCGGTTCTTTGGGTAGTGTCGCCCACTTGATAAGCGAATGAGTCTTGCACATTGATTGCCGGCGTGTAAAATGTGTCTTTTACAACGATTGTTTGCTCTATAGTGTCGATTTGTTTTAGCTCGGGGTATTTGGCTACTATTCTCTCAATCTTTTTGCTGGCGCGTCTTAATTTAGCTTGAGGGCCGCACGAAAACAGAATGATGGATAATAAAAACAGGCTAAATACTCTCATGGGGTCTAAGCATCAAAGCAATGCTTTCTTTTTTGTAGTGTTTTTTTGCTGAATCTATCAGCTCTCCCCATTGGACAATATCAACCGGTTTATGGATGAATTTATATATCCTGGCCGCTTGTATGTCCTCAATGGCCAATTGAATATCTGTATAGCCGGTGACTATAATCTTTACGGCTTCGGGCCTGATGGCGTTTACTTTTTGCAAAAACTCTAAACCGGTGTTTTCTTCAAGCCGGTAGTCGCTGATTACAATTTTGATCTTTGGGTTGTCAATAAGTATTTTAAGGGCGCAATCTGGATTATCGCAAACGTGAATGTTGAAATTCCTGCGAAAATTCGCCTTAAAACTTACTAAGTTATTTGAGTCATCATCTACGAATAAAATTTCTGCATTGCGCGGGTTCGATGCTGCAAATATTTCCTTTGCCGGGGCTTGAATGTTTAATTTCGCGCCCCATTTGTCGCCTAACTGCTCTATTTTTTCCTGAAAGTCTTTAAATGCACTCATTTTATTTTATTATGTATGTCTTGCAATAGCTTGTTATTGGTTTTGCTATAATTAATTTGTTCTTGCTGCTCCTGAATAGTCTGATGAACTAAAGCAAGCGTTTGAAATGTTTCCCTAGCCAGCTCTTGTTCATTTTTTTCTTTTTGATCTAGAGTAGCCTGTAAATGCTTAATTTGTTCGGTTTTGTCTTTTAGCTGTGTGTCAATATATTTAAAAAGCATCCGAACTAAAAAACCGATGGCAACTACTAAAGCCCCTATTAAAGTCAAATCTTGCGTTTCCGGTAGTGTCATATCCAACGGGTATTTTTTCGCCTAACTTTAGACGTTAGACCTATTCGATATTGAATATCTTCATCATCTACTATCTCTGGCCGGGTATCTGTAATTCGCGCAGGACGTTTTAAAAGCTGAACAATGGCCGCAATACTTTGTATTTCTGTTGAGTCTTGAGTAATGACCGTATTTGCAGGTCCGTAGAATGTAATGTTTGCAGGATAAGTGTATACAACGTGCGAAAAGGAGCTATTAATTTGCCCGGACGCGCCTTTCAAACTTATAGTTTCGGCTATACTTAAAATGGTCGTTCCACTACTGTCTGATATTACTATGGCTTCTGACCTTAATTGTATTGCCGGGGCTATGCCTGAAATCAAATCGCTTCTTTGGCTATTAATTCCGGTTTCGGGGCCTCCAAATGTTATTTGCCCGCTAATACTCGTAATTGTGTGGTTTATTCGACCCGTTAAGGAAATTTCATTCGCTGAAATATAAAGGGCTGGAGTTAGGCTAATTATAATAGAGTTTTCACCTCCTATTTCTTCTATTTCATTTGCTGAAATATAAGCGGATGGGTTCATTAAATTCAAATTATTAGCATTAATCCAAGCGGCTGACCGCTCAATTTTGCTAATCCTAAATTCATCTAGTAACCCGTCCCATTCCCTTGTAGTGTTTGGCTGCCCCCATGCTCTTGAACCTACCCATAAACCATCGTTCGAATTAACATCTGTTACACCTCCGGTATTAAATGCTTCACCTACCTCCAATCCATTTATTAAAAGTTTGAAGCTAGTAGTTTGAAGTAATCCATCATAGGTAGAGGCTATATAATACCATTGTTCGGAAACCATTGTAAAATTGATTAGTCTTTCAAGCCTGTTTCCTCCATCATTGAAGCCGCTATTTATCTCCCCGTTGTTATACAAAATTGAGTAGCCTCTATATATTACTGCCGCGTTATTTTTAGCCATCATAAACTGAGGAACACCACTCTCGGGGTTGTCATTTCTTGCTAATATTTCAATAGAAAAAGGGGTTGATTTATTTATAATCGTGTTCCAGTAATTTACATCAGTACTTACGGCATGATCTTGAGACGCTGTGCCTCGGTATATCGTAGCTTTACCAATCAAACC
>DNTB01000007.1 GCA_003499525.1 Flavobacteriales bacterium | reverse complement strand
CTATCAGGTCTGCCCGCAGGCTGAGCTTCTCGGCGGCTTCCCTGGCCATGCGCTCTACTTGCTTGTTTTCGTACAAGTCCAGGCGGTTGCGGTAACGGCCGTAGTTACGCTGCTGGCCTGCTTCGATCATCAGACTGACCTGCAGGCGGTCGAGCTCCTGCCGTAAACCGCCTTTCACGTAGTAATGGGCGGTATCGGTAAAGTAGGTGATCTTGTTGGGGTTGGATGCGTCAAAAGCGTTAGTGGATTTCTGGTTGGTGGGCTTAGGTTGTGGCGTAGTTTCTGGTTTCGGTTTCGGTTCCGGCTTCTGAACTTCCTTTTTTATTTGCTCACCTTCATTTTTATTTTCAAAGGAGTTCGCGAACCGCCCTGCGGTTTCAGTTGAAGATAAAAGTTTCCGCTCTTTGACCAGGTGTTTAAACAGTTCTTCCGACTTGTCCCGGTGGCCAACATACAGGCTGTTCACGTCTTCATTTTCCGGGGTTTCTATTTGGTAGATTTTCACGTCCGGACGCAACTTCCGGAGCTTTTGGGATTGCTTTTCCACGCCTGAAGATCCTGCGGGATCTCCGTCAAAGAAAAAAGTGATCTCCTGTAGGCTGTCCAGTGATTGGATGGCCCTGGCATGTTCGTCTGTCAGGCCGTTTGTGCCGTAGCAGGCGAGTATTTCATATTCACCCGTAATGCCTGATATTTGAAGCAGTGTAGCGGCATCTATGATGGCTTCCGTCAGGATCAACTTGGTGGTTTCAGGTCTGGGATAGTTCGGGTAAAGTCCTTGCCTGTCTTTCAGGTAGTAATGTTTGCTTACTGCTTTTTCATCCAGGGAACGGAAGTACAAGCCAACGATTTTCCTGTCCTGGTTCTTGAGTGGGAACACCAGGCTGTCTTTGGCAAAAGCGGAGTAACCACCACTGTTGCCGATGCTGTCATAAACCAACCCGTATTTTAAAGCGGTAGCTTTTAGGTTCTCATTTGCCCGGTTGTGGAAGTTGCCACTGTTAAAGCCTACTTCTGTGCCCTGTCTACTTGGTGTGGTCTGGATCAGTCCCCGGCTGTCCAGGTATGCTTTGCTTTTCCGGCTTGTCCTGATCCCGTTTTCGTAGTACTGGAAGGCTTTCGTTAGGATGGCGATACGCTCTAGTTCGTCCGGCTCTTGGCGGGGGTGGCCATTGTTGCCCGGATGGTTTTGTGTTGTTGGAACCCCTGCCCACTCTTTCAACTGCATAATTGCTTCATGGGTGTTTATTTTCATATACTTCTCGGTCAGTCCGATAATGTCCATCGTGCCGGCACTGCACCGGGAGCTAAAACAGGTGGCTATGTTCTTCTCTTTGCTGAACTGCAGGCTTGGGGTCTTGTCCTCATGGAACGGGCAATGGGCTTTGCCTTGCTTGTTCACCTGGATGCCCAGGAGATCTGCTACGTCCAGGATGGTAAAGTGCTGCTTTAGGTCTTGGATTTCCATCAGGAAGCTTTTACTGATTGGATAATTAGGATGCCTTCTCTGGCTGTAATATTCACACGATCTCCTACTTTAAAACCCAGCTGCTCCATCCAACAACCGATCAAGCGTAGCTCCGGGACTTCTTTATTATCTGCTGACCTGTGGTGGCTGTAAATCTTGAGGCTTCTTTCTGGTTTTTGCATAAGTTCAAAAATTTTATTGCGATTTTAGATATAGCAAACATAAAATTAAATCTCTAATATAGCAATTATATATTCGCTATATCTGCAATAAATTGACTAAAATTTCTCTTTTAGCTATCTTTGAACAAAAAGACACAATGAACCTGGGCGATAAAATCAAAAGGATAAGAGAAGAAAAAGGATTGCTACAAAAGCAATTAGCCTCTGAGGTGGGGATTCCCTATACCTCTTACAACAAGATTGAAAAGGGAACCAGGGACGTAACGGTAGAAGAACTGCACAAACTGGCCAGGTTCTTTCAAATGGCCATTGATGATATTGTAAATTTTGATGGGGATATGCCGGAAGTGGTTACTGTAGAAGACAAGCCTAAATCCGAACAACTGGATTTGATCAATCAATTGGACGAAGAAGATAAATCCACTGTCTTTAAGATCATTGACACCATGCTTACCAAAAAGAAGTTCCAGGACTTCTTTCAAAAAAACCTCCCTGCTACTCAATAAAAAAGCCCGATTTCTCGAGACTTATTTTTAATTCAGGAGCGTTGTATCTAGCTCTAATTCCCCTTCAACTTCTTCCCCATAGTCTTGATTTTCGGGTTTTGGTGGGATAGCTAGAATAGTGGTATCAAGATAATTAAGGAGGTCAGTGTAAATATTCTTTTCTCCTGATACCTGTCTTTCTATTAATCTCAGATGTTTTCTTCCGTCCAGCCACCGCCAATAAATAGTTCCAATATCTGAGGCATGAACACCATAAAAAGACAAATAGCCGTTTTCTGTAGGTGATTCAACAGTGTATATAGTCAGCAGCGTACCCTGGACACTGTCTTTGCCTATTATTTTTAGTATCGTTCCATTGAAGTCAGAATCAGCTTGATTTTTGGAAAAAGAAGAATCAATTCTATGGATAAGTGCACTCAGTTCACTTTGTTTTGACAGTGATCTCTCATAAAGAGTATCAAACCAAATTGAGTCTTTTTCTATACCGCCTATTTTATATTTACGAACTTCCAATACATTATTTTTATCTGAATTATCGCAACCAATGATCAGAAGAAGGCATAGCAAGATTATATATCGATCAATCATATCCATGGAAAATTATTTTTCGCCAAATGTAATCATCAGAAACACCAAGCTTTAATTTGCTATTGATTCCCCTCAACATATTGTAGGTGTTTTGATAATAGGGAGACTGCCGTACATATTTTAAATTATGCTCCCTACCTCCATCAGGGGATAATTTTCCAGTCATACCTTGATACTTCCCACTGAAATAATTTTGTTCTTTGGCATAACCATGAATTAAGGTTTCATGAGCCCAGGTATCTACCGAATTAAGAATTTCATGCGCACCATTTTCACTCTTCAACCCGTATTTCTGGAAAAAATCAGACCTTTCACTATGCATGTGGTAAGTAACTGACAGTTTACCCTTATCTGTAATCTCAGCTTCAGTTAATCCAAGAGCACCACTTGTCAAATCTTTTGTGGCTTCATAACTGTCCAGATCAGTAACTTTAAAATTAGCATCAACCTTGCTACTTAGGTCACCTGCTTGTTCTGCTTTAAATTCCAATCCTTTAACAAAGGCTCCTTTGAATTCAAAGCCCTCTTGTGCACGTTGACTTAAGAATTCTTTTCCGGTTTTTGTAGATGCAAAAAGCTCAAACGCAAGAATTTGTCTCTGATACAGGTAGTTTCCATCTTCATCTTTGTCATACAAATTACCCAGATAAATATCCATTCCGGTAGGGTCTGTAAACAATAACGGATTGTTTGCAACCCAACTGTAAGGACTAAGATTGAGATAGTTCTCACTATGTGGATCAATTTGCCAGGTTCTTCCTAAAGCTGGATCATATCCACGTGCATGAAAATCGTAGATTTCTGTTTCCTGCTGTAGTTCTTTACCTTGATAGAGGTACTTGTTAACTCCA
>DNTB01000092.1 GCA_003499525.1 Flavobacteriales bacterium | reverse complement strand
CTGAAAAACCAAAAGAGCTATTTTTTGCCAACGCTTAAGGGCAACTGAAATTCTAAATTTCTTCCAAATCGAGCCATTAATTTGCAGCCATGAAAATCCTGATCATAGAAGACGAACAAGAACTTGCTCAAGACATGGTAATATACCTTACCAATGAGCAATACTTGTGCGAGTGCGCTTCTGACTTTCAGGGCGCATTAGAAAAAGTTTATGGGTACGATTACGATTGCATTTTATTAGACCTCATGCTGCCTGGCGGTGATGGACTGACTATTTTAGAAGAACTCAAAAGACTAAACAAACAAGATGGAGTAATCATTATTTCAGCTAAAAATGCGCTTGCTGATAAAGTAAAGGGACTGAAGCTGGGAGCTGACGATTACTTGGCCAAACCTTTCCATCAGGCAGAGTTAGCCGCAAGGGTCGAATCTTTAATTAGGAGAAAGCAATTTGATGGCAGTAATCTTATTGTACAAAATGAATTATCCATAGACATCCATGCTAAGACCGTAACAGTTTATGAATTACCCGTAAACCTGACTAAAAAGGAATACGACCTTCTCTTGTTTTTCATGGGCAATAAAAATAAAGTCCTTTCTAAAGCAGCCTTGGCTGAGCACCTTTCAGGGGATTTTGCCGATATGTTTGATAGTCATGACTTTGTGTATGCTCATGTCAAAAACCTAAAGAGAAAGTTGAAAGAGAAAGGCTATGGTGACTACATCAAAACCATTTACGGAACCGGCTATAAATGGAAACAATGACCAAACTGCTCAATAGACCACTAAAAGCATTTGCCTTATATGCCTTGCTAGTTCTATTAATCAGCGTTCCTGTTTACGTATTGGTTGTTGACTATATCTGGACAAGTGAATTGGATGAGAATAATTGGCTTACACTAGAGCACACCAAACAGCGGCTTCAAACCAAACAGTTTACCCCAGCCGAAATAGAAAACATCAATCACATTTGGGGAGAGCTTCAACCAGGTGTTTTGATTGTAAGGGCTGAAAACAAAATTTCCTTTCAAGACAGTGTTTATGAAGCTATAAGACCCAACGAATACGATGAAGATGATGGAGAAGATAGGTTTCGTGGCTTAAAATCTTACACCGAAATCAACGGTGTACCATACGCTCTAACCATTGAAACCAATGTAGAAGAATCCGATGAAACATTTATTGCTATTGCAGCAGTCACCCTACTCTTCTTTATCCTTTTGATAGTAGGTTTCATTCTATTGAACAGAAGAATAGCAGCTAAGTCCTGGCATTCATTTTACCAAACGATGAGTTCCTTAAAATCCTTTGAACTTTCTAAAGATATGTCCATCAATCTTCCTGAATCGGATATTCAGGAATTTCAGGAACTGAACCAATCATTGCATCAGCTAATAACCAATAGTGTTAGTACTTTTCAACGGCAAAAATCTTTCACTGAAAATGCTTCCCACGAACTGCAAACCCCAATTGCTTTGCTCAAATCCAAATTGGATTTACTGATTCAGCAAAAAAACATTTCGCCAGAAATCTCTGAAATACTGAACAGTATAGACGCTCCGTTATCTCGCCTATCCCGAATCAACAAAAATCTCCTTGTGTTGGTCAAAGTAGAAAACCATCAATACAGTGACAAGGAGCAAATAGATATAAAAGATTATTTAATAAGTGCTATAACGGTTTTTGAAGACTATTTAGATGAAAAGCAAATACAACTATCAAACAGTGTAGAGCAATCCATCATGGTAAATGCCAATGCATTCCTGATTGAAACGCTCATACACAACCTGCTTTCAAATGCTATCCGGCACACTCCAAAGGGCGGACAGATTATGGTATCAAGTCATCAGGCATCATTTCAAGTAATGAATAGTGGCACGGAGCGTTTAGATGAATCTAGATTGTTTGAACGATTCTCCACTACAACCAAGGACAAAGTAAGTAGTGGGTTAGGGCTTGCCATTATTCAAGAGATTGCAAAAAAGTATGGATGGCGAGTCACCTACAATTTTGAGAGCAACTTCCATGTTTTTTCAGTGAGTCTCGCATAATTACTCACCAGCTACCTCTATTCTATTCATAAGGTGTTCTTGATTAGCTGCGCTGCTACTTCGTGGTGCTTCGCAATTCCAAATTTCTTCTAAATCGTGTCCGATATTTGTCCTGTACAAACTTTTAAAATCCTTCAGACATGAAAAACTTAACGCTTATCGCAGCATTGGTCATGGCAGTTACCATGAACTCATGTGCGCAAAAATCGGACAGTGAAAGCGTACCCGAAAAGGTGCTTTCAGCTTTCAATGCAAAGTTTCCTGATGCTAAAAAAGTAGAATGGGAAATGGAAAACGACTCAGAATGGGAAGCTGAGTTCAAATGGAATGAAAAAAAGTATTCTGCCAATTTCAGCACAGATGGAGAGTGGCGTGAAACCGAATATGGCATCAAGGAGACTGAAATTCCTTCAAATATTCGAGCCATCCTTGACCAAAATTTCTCCGATTATGAAATCGAAGAGCCTGAGATTGCTGAGACACCATCCGGTAAATCCTATGAAATGGAAGTTGAAGTAGATGATGATGAATTTGAAGTTACCATTGATTCAAAAGGAAATCTAAGTAAGAAAAAAGAGAGTGAAGAAACGAATGATGACGATGAACGAAGTGACTCTAAAGAAGCGTTTGAAAATAATTCTCTGGAAAATACAACACTTGATTTTACAGAGAATTTGCAAGTGGAGAATTGCACGTTCGTTACTACTGGTAAAAATCAGTACTTCATTTTGGAGCCTGGATATAAAATGACTTTAAAAGGAAAAGATGGCTCTGACTCGGTTACTCTTATAGTTTCTGTGCTGGATGAAACCAAAAAAGTTGGAAATGTGAATACACGGGTGGTTGAAGAAAAGGAAATGGAAAATGGTCAAATTGTAGAAATTTCCAGGAACTATTTCGCCTTGTGTAAGGAAACAAACTCGGTCTATTATTTTGGTGAAGATGTGGACATATATAAAAATGGAAAAATAACCGGACATGAAGGTGCTTGGCTCGCAGAAGGTGAAAACAAGCCTGGAATTATTATGCCTGGCCTATGTCTATTAGGTTCTCGATACTATCAAGAAATAGCACCGGGAACTGCGATGGATCAAGCTGAGATTGTCAGTAATACTGAAGAGTTGGAAACTCCCGTTGGGGATTTTTCAGGTGTATTAAAAACTAAAGAGACCAATAAGCTAAACTCAAATGAAGAAGAATTTAAATTCTATGCCCCGGGTATCGGCCTGATTAAAGAAGAAAATCTTGTTCTAATAAAATATGGATATGAGAGAAAGAATTAGCAGTTTAAGAATTCTGCTTTTAGTTATTGCAAGCTTATTCTTATCAAACAGTGGTTTAGCTCAAAAATCATCCGTTAGTGTTTCCGGCACGATCAAAGACAAAGTCTCCAATGAGACCTTGCCCTTTGTCAATATAGTTTTGAAAAAATCTACTGATTCATCTTTTGTATCAGGAACTATTGCCAATGATATTGGCCTGTTTACCATTGCCGATGCCAACCAGGTGACTACCTCTTGGAAGTAACCTATATCGGTTACAGAAAATACAGCTCACCTGTATTCATCGGCTCAAATTCTGAGTTCATTGATTTAGGAACCATCCTATTGGAAGAAGATGTCCAGCAACTGGATGAAGTAGTCGTAACTGCCCAGCAAGATGCTGTAGCAGGCGCAATGGACAAAAAAACCTACAGCGTGGACGATAATGTGAGTCAAAGTGGTGGAAGTGTGCTGCAAGCCATGAATAATCTACCAGGTGTCACCACACAGGACGGACAAGTCCAACTAAGGGGAAATAACCAGGTGGTGGTATTGATAGATGGTAAACAAACGGCCATCACAGGTTTTGGTAGACAAAATGGCCTGGATAATATACCTGCATCGGCTATTGAGAAAATTGAAATAATAAATAACCCTTCAGCTAAATATGATGCCAATGGAAATGCGGGTATCATCAATATCGTCTTGAAGAAGGAAGAGCAAAAAGGACTTAACGGAAAGGTGAGTTTGTCAACAGGTTTGGGTGCATTGTGGGTGCGGAAAGAAAATTTACCAGGCATACGACCACAGTATCAGGCCACACCCAAGATTAACCCTTCACTTTCCCTGAATTATAGGAAAAAGAAAATCAATCTGTTTCTCCAGGCTGACAACCTTTACACTGAAACGCTCAATAAAAATGAATTTGTAACCAGAACCTATGAGGAAGGCACTGTCATCAACCAACAACTGAAAAGAAACAGAAACACCAATTTCTTCACGTCAAAGGCAGGGATTGACTGGTTTATGAATGATTACAATACACTCACGGTTTCGGGTTTTTTCAGTCAAGAATCTATCAAGGACTATGGAGACCAGCCGTTTTTTAGTGGCAATGAAGGTGAAAACCTAAGGTTGTGGCAGTTTTTAGAAGATGAAGTACTGACCGCAGCGATGGCATCCTTAGCTTATGAGCATAAGTTCCAACAGCCGGGTCATAAATTGAATGTCGGCTTCAATTACACCTTCCACAGAGAAGATGAAAAATATTTCTTCACGAATACCAGGCCAATATTCACCACCGAAGAATCCTTCTTTCTTATTGCCGATCAAAAGGTAGCTGACTTCACACTGGATTACACCAGACCAATGAAACACGGTTTGTTGGAAACTGGCTTAAAATTCCGAAGAAGAACCATTCCAACCGATATGCAATTCAATCCTTCGGCTTCAAATTCCGTTCTCGACACTGGCGCTGATGGCCTGGCAACCTACAAGGAAACCATTCCAGCTGTTTATGGAAACTATACCTATGAAGTCAAAAAACTGGAAGCTGAAATTGGGCTTAGAGTGGAATATGTGGATTTGCAATATGATGTTGATCCTAACCACAATCCGTATCAAAGTGATGGATATGATTATTTTCAGCCATTCCCCAATGCACGATTGACCTATAAAATCAATGACCGAAACAAGTTATCGGCATTTTATAATCGTAGAGTTGATCGACCTGATGAAGTGGACATTCGCATATTCCCAAAATACGATGATGCTGAAATCATTAAAGTAGGAAATCCTGCCTTGCGGCCACAATTCACCAACCGCTTTGAACTTGGTTACAAAAATGGTTGGAACAATGGATATTTCTACGGAGCAGCTTATCACCGCATTTCAGATGGAACCATTACCCGAGTGGCCACAACGGTTGATACGACTAACCTGATCTACAACATTTCTCAGAATGCCGGGAAAAGCTACAACACAGGGATTGAAGTAGACATCAGTCAGGAGCTTTCAGATAAGATCAATATGAACTTAAATTTGAATGCTTATTATAATCAGATCGATGCGTTCACAGTTGTGAATCAATATCCAGTAGAAAACACTTTTACAGCAGAGCAGCAGCAAATCTACTCTGGTAACGTTAAGCTGAACACTAATTTCAAATTTGGCAAAAACACAGAAGCTCAATTAACGGCCATTTACCTTGCTCCAGACATCATACCACAAGGCACCATTGATTCACGGTTTTCGCTCGATTTTGGTATTAAAAAAGCAATTCAAAATGGGAAAGGAGAACTATTCTTCAACGCTACAGACCTATTGAATACAATGGTTATTCGTAAAGAGATCAACGGAAATAATTTCACCTATACAAGCTCGGACTATTACGAAACCCAAGTAATCCGATTTGGATATAGTTACAAGTTTTAAAATGAAAGCACATTGCTTGTTCGCACGATTCCCCGCACATCCAAAACCAAGCAAAGAGCTTTCGACTTCCGTTTTGCAGAAAAAAATCTAACTTGTAAAAAGAAAAGCACGAAAGCACAACAATGGCTAAAAAACATAGGGCGGTTAAGGGTTACAGAAAGGTTAGTCCACTTAGCAAACTTTCTGCTGGTGGACAGATAATCACTCCGAAGTGCCCTACGATTTTTTAGCCGAGCCGTTATTGCGACACGAGGTCGCAGAAT
>DNTB01000019.1 GCA_003499525.1 Flavobacteriales bacterium | reverse complement strand
CCCGCATTACGTATAGCCATTGTTGTGCTTTCGTGCTTTATTTTCTTTTCGTTTTATTCTCATTTTCAATGTCCTTCTGTGCGTTGGGGCATTTTTTAAATTTCTTTTTTCTTGGGCAGGGACTTGAAAGCTCTTTTGCAGGTTTTGGTCGTGCGTTGGCATTGTGCGACCTGCAAATGTGCTTACAAGTGTGCGTTGGCTATCTTTCAATTATCGTTTTATTTTCCGCATCGTATTTGTATTTCGTGATCTTTCCATTGATGATCAATTCAATTGCTTGTTCTATCACCTCAATAGGAGCAATGAACCATTCTCTCGGTGTGTACCGCTTTCCACTTGAATCAAAAACGTCCACTTCTAAACATGAGTTTCCAAAGAAGTTGTGGATCAGTTGTTCAAATTTCTGAGGGTTCATGTTAAAACACTTCCATCCGGCCACATAATCAATTTGCGCCATTAAATAGGTCGGTTGTTTTTCGGCACCTTTTAGTCTTTCTTCAATGTTGGTGGCATAGCCAATTTTGAATAAGTCTTTTATGGATGTTATCCGTTCATCTTTGCTTTTTGATTTTAGTACATAGATGTACCCTGCTTCTTCGTCTTCGTCAGTGATGTTGCTGAATTCTTCAATGAACCCTTCATTCACTTTCTCAAAGTTCTGAGTGACTGATTTACCATTTGCTAAAATGGCCTTATAGAGTGAGCGGTAAAGCATTCTTGATTCAGTCCCGTTCTCAAAGATGGTTCGTGTTCTTCCATCTTTTCTGACCCTCTTTCCGCTTTTAAATTCCTGTTCTTCTTCTTCAAAATCAACATTCTCTAGAAGCAGTAAGACACCATTATGCACATAAAAATCTCCTGGTCTTAAATTCTCTTGTTTGAATGGAATTAGCTTTCGTTTTCCATTGGCTAAGTCCTGTTGCACTTCTTTGAAGGTAGGTTCATACTTATCAAAATCTTTGCATGGCTTTCGTCTTGCTACAAAATCTGCACTGGCTCGTTCGTCTCCTTTCGGAGTGTGCTTAAACTTGAATAGATCAGCATCATCACTACCAAGAATGTCCAAGCCATCATCATCTAATATGTCTTCAATAGATTTAATTTCCTTTTTACTCTTTTTGTAATCGGAGCTTGGTTCATTCACCTGACTGGTTTCAAATTCGGGAAGCAGATTATGGACATCACTTTCTTTCAGCATCTCCACTTTATCAGAGTCGGCTTTTAAACTTTTTAGACGAGTATACAGGATGAATTCTGAAACATTTGACGGATTTGCCTCAGGTTCTTTTCCGTTCTTTTCAATGAAGTCATTGATTTCTTGAAAAGAAGCCAATAGACGCTCATCAGGAGTTCGAGCAGTAGACTGTTTTGCCTTTACGGTAAGCAGGCCTAGCGGATCATCATTAAAGATCTGATCAAGTATTTGGTCCTTATCCATTGGCTGCTTTTTTTCTTTTTTCTTCTTTCAGATAGATGATACACTCAGCCATTCGTTTTTCTAAAGGATCGTTTGAGTTTAAACTTGGTTCTTTGCCATACATCTTTACGAACTCTTTAATCTTTGGCCATAAGATATTAGCTTCTTCAAAATCCATTTTGATGCGTGTGGCTTCAATAGTTTCCTGAATGACCTTTAGAACTCTAGTTGTAACCGATTTAGAAAGTACTTCAAAAGCTTTTTGGAATGGATTCACTTGATCAATCAGATCAATATTGATGTCATCAATGTCAACAAACCTTCCCGCCATTCTGACAAACCTCTTATCTGCGACTTCCTTTATCTCTCCATTCTTGATGACTGAATCAACTACAACGTGCTGACGAACTTCTTCAATTTCTTCATCTGATAGTTCAGGATATTTCACTCGAATGATTTTTGGGATCATCACCTTATTAATTACCTCAGGATCCACATTTCCAGGCATGGCTTTGAGCATCTGGTCATCTTGAAGAATGGTGGCTTTCAAATCATTCAAATCCGAATCCAAAATGTCTTTTACACGTTTTGAGCTAGGCTCTTTTAAACCTCTGATCTTGATCTCTCCAGGTTTGGATTCATCATCATCAGAAAGCTTGGTTTTAAACTTCCAATTGGGAGCAAGCACTTGTTCCATCAACAAGGAAGCCGTAATTGCTTTCAGCATATTGTTGACTGACAGTTTAACCAAATCATCTGCTGCATCTGGTTGAGCAATTAAGTTGGTGAACTGTGCGTGCTTTTTGTTCTCACTATCTCGAGTGGCACGACCAATAATTTGAATAATCTCTGTCAATGAACCTCTATAACCTACTGTTAATGCATGTTCACAATACGGCCAATCAAATCCTTCTTTGGCCATGCCCAAGGCAATGATCAAATCCATATCATCTGCCGAATCCATGTTTCGGATGTAGTTTACAATCTTATCCCTGTCACGCGGATTGTCTTCCACCAAATCGGCAATTTTCAGGATTTTACCGTCTGTTGCACGCTTTAAATGAATTAAGCCTGTAGCTGCATCTTGTTTGACAACTGTGCCAATAGCATCCAGAATAAAATCTACTTCATTGTGCTTGTCTTTGGTGGATTCTCCCGAGTTTACATTGGGAATGTGCAGAATGGTTTTTTTATCTGTGTCTAGCACTTCCAAAATAGCAGAAGTGTAACGGCCTTGATAGAAATGATAACCTATACCCAATGATTTGAGATGCTTGTAGCCGTTCAACTGCTCGTAGTAGTTGTAATTGACTTTGGTAAACAACGCTTCATCTTCAGGAAGAAGCACCGGAACACTATCTCCTCTGAAATACGAGCCTGTCATGGCCACTAAATGCGCAGTTGACTTCTTCATGATGCCACGTAGAATGTCACCCAAGCGGTTATTCACATCAGCAGAAACGTGGTGAAATTCATCAATGGCGATTAGCGTATCATCAAATTGCTCTTCTTCCAATTCTTCTGCGGCAAAACGGAAAGTGGCATGTGTACAAATCAGAATCTTCTCGTCATTGTTCATGAAGTTCTTGAATGCCTCTACCTTGCTTTTGCTTCCATCACTTCCTGGCGTGCACAGGTTGTATTGGTCATTGGGTGTCCAATCTGCAAAGAAGCCATGAGTGGTTAAGTCTGTATGGGCAAATGAACTACCAATGGACCGCTCAGGAACGGCAATGATGGCTTTCTTGATGCCCTGATTTTTGAGCTTGTCTAATGCGATGAACATCAATGCCCTTGACTTACCAGAGGCTGGGGGCGCTTTGATTAAAAGGTATTGAGCATCTCGCTGCTTAAAGGCACGGGTTTGCATATCACGCATGCCCATGTTGTTATTTTGAATGCTTTGGCCGGTTTGGCCATAAGTAACGTGGACTATATCAGGCATTTTTTTTCTTTTTAGTTTTCTTTTGGACTTCAAATAGGCCGCCCTTGTTCTTTTCTTCTTCAATCATCTTCTCGTAGAGTTTGAATAAAAACTCCAAACGTTCTTCATCACTTTCAAAAGGGCGGGCACGGTAGCATTTTTCAATCACCAAATCATTTGCTCGGTGTGCTTCCCGCAAGCCCTCCGGCATTTTATCTGGGTCGTAGAGTTGGGCTAAAGTTTTTTCAGGATGCTTTTCCCGTTCTTCCAAAATGCGGAAGACGCATTGAGTGATTTCGGTTTTACGTTGGTTAGAAATCAATGGAAAAGGGAAGTTATTATAACACATATCAGAAGAGTAGTTAATTCGTGTTTCTAATCTACCTGCAACTGCTTGAACCCAAGAGTTATGCATTTTAGAAGATACAAGGCCGAAAATCCAAGGATCTGCCTCATAAATAATATGATTCCTGTTGGTCACTATTACTGAGGAATCAATAAAACCAATTGGCAAATAGTGTCTTAGTTCTGATGAAACAGTAGGAATAATAACGCTTGTAGTCCGAGTTTCCTTGGTATCCCTAAACTGATGTGGCCTATTTGCTAATTTATTTGCAGATGGGTCTTTGGAATTTAACCTTGCATTTTTTACTTCAATAATTCGATTCTTAATTGGTAAAATCTTTTCAGCTTCTTCTCTATCGGAATCTACAATCCAAATACACCATCTGGAATTACCATTTAAAAACTCAGAAGCACCTAGTAATTTTTTAATAAACTTATTTGATTCTGGAAAACCGAGTACTAAATCCTCCTTCTCGGAATCAGACATGGATAAACTAAGAGCATGACCGGTATAGTTTCCTGCGCTTATATTTGGCAAAGAAGGAGAAATTGGAAACGTACGATTTTGTAAATAAAGATCAGGGCCTTCAGTGAGGTATGGGTTGATGTGAGATACTAAATGTTTTTGGTTCAAGTAATATAAAGTCTTGGAATGGGCAGGCGTTGATAGTCCAATAATAATCACAGTTACACCAGCATTGGCCTTTGCTTGATTTGACCATTTAAAAGACCTATGTGCAAAAGTAATTTCGAGATTGCGAGACAATATATTTGGCCATAGCATTGCAACTTGTTCACCTTGGCAAATCGAATTTGTCGATACGAATGCAACCCTGGAATGACTGAGGTTTTCAATGAATTTAGCACCTAGATAGAACCAACAAGAGACGTAATCTAAAGTCTTGAATTTCTCAAAACGCTTAAAGATTTTAAGAACATCTTGTTTTTGATCCATATTTTGCATTCTAGAACCAACGTAAGGTGGGTTACCCAAAATATAGATCTCATCATCCTTCTTTTTCGGACAAACACTTTCCCAATCAATCCGGCAGGCATTGCCGTGTGTAATTTGTCCAGCTTCTTTTAACGGAAGCGTAGGGTTGCTTTGGCCAAACTCCTTTTTAAATTCTACATTCATTTGGTGCTCTGCCAGCCATAAGGATAGTTGAGCTATTTCATGAGCAAAGTCGTCCAGTTCAATGCCGTAGAATTGGTTCAATTGTATGCGTGAGAATAACTCTACCTGAAATGAAGCGGCCAATTCAAGCTGGGCTTTCGGTATTTCAAATAAGAGAATCGGTTCATTTCTTCTTTTAAAACCGTCAGCCGCTTTTTGTAATGCTTGCAGATGCTGAATGATTTTGATTTCAAGTCGCCTCAATTCTTTGTAGGCAATAATCAAGAAGTTACCGCTACCACAAGCCGGGTCAAAGATTTTGAGTTTGCTCAATCGGTGTAGGAGTTCATTTAGCTTTTTCGGATTGCCTTCCGCTTTTTCAAAAGCTTCATACAAATCATTCAAAAACAGTGGCTCAATCACTTTCATGATGTTGGGCACAGAAGTATAGTGCATGCCCAGTCCTCCGCGGTGTTCAGGGGTAATCACTGCCTGAATCATAGAACCAAAAATGTCTGGATTGATGGCGGACCAGTCCAGCTCACCACTGTCAATTATCGCTTGTCTTGATCTGCGGGTAAATGTGGGCGTCTTTAGCTTCTTCTCAAATAGTCCACCATTCACATAAGGGAATTCACTTAAATAAGACGGTAGATTCGTTCTGTCCTTGTTGGCGGTATTCAGCACTTCGAATAGCTTGTCAAGGTATACATTCAGGTCGCTTCCGTCAGCCTGCGTATGCGAGGCAATGGCATTAGTGAATTGTCCGTCTTTGAAAATATTGGTGTCTTCTGCGAAAAAGCAGAATAGTAAGCGAGATAGAAAAACATTCAGGCCATGTATAAACTCTGGAGAGTCATCTGGATTGTCTTTTTTAATTTCATCAAAAAGCTTGGCCATTTTTTCGGCCGCTTTTACATCAGCCGGATTCTCATTGGCATGTGTGGCTTTCTCCATGCCCGCCCAAGGCAAGAAGAAGTCATAGTGTTTTGGTAAGTCCTTTAGCTCAATGTCTAGTTTGTCATCCGTTTTGGTGTCAATGGCAAGCAGAAGCTTGTAATCTGTCACAATCACAAAGCGTTCATTGTGCTTGATTTTCTTGGCTATTTCAGAAACAGTGATATGCAGGTCCTCTTTGTATTCCTCTTTGAAAAAGAGTTTCTTTTTCCAAATGATTTCACCATCATTTTTTGAAAGATTCAAGTTCCCTTTTTGCAAACGGGTGATGGAAGCCTTAGGCGAGCCATAAGCTAAAAGCAATTCATAGATGAAGCTTTCCTTATTAAAGGCCTTCATCAGCTTTTGCAGATTTTTTTCTATTTGGGCGATGTTCATGCTAGTTCCAGTTTCTTTAAGTGTCGCATAACTTCTCTTTCTACTTGGTCAAAGTCCGGCAAATCTTGTATTTGGTCTGCCATGGACGCTTGCCATCGTCCTTTATATTGTGGTAATCGTTGTTCAAGTTTGTTATGAAAATCTGTGGGATCAATTTCTTTGCTTTCACATTTTGCTCTGAATTCTATAGAGTAAAAAGCAACATCCATTTCATGTATCTCCAATAAGTACCAGATGTCGTAGAAATCTCGTGCTTGCATTCGCTGCATTACTGAACGCAATTTTTCGACTAAGACTTCTTCAAGAGGGTAACACAGCAATTGGTGTTCTTCCTGATCTGAGTAACCTAGAAAGGTGTTCTGCATTACAGGTTCAAATTGTAATTGCTCGCTTCTTGAAATATCAACTTTAACCCGTTTGTTAGCACCTATGCCTCCAAGTGGACCGACATAACTTATGTAGAAGTTGATGCCACCATCTTCATGTTCGTTATTGTCTATGATCTCAAGAGGTATATTGGCTTCATCTTGAATGTATTCGAACACTTCATTGAACCATTCAAAGATTTGCTCATTCGAAATATCATTATCGAGTAAAGTGAAATCAAGGTCTTCTGAAAATCGATAATCCTCAAAGTAGACTTTCTTCAATACTGTACCACCTTTAAAAGTTATGGTTGTTGAAAGCTCCTCATGTTCAGCAATGCCTTGCAGTATCCAAGAAAGGATATAGTCTTTCTCAATCTGCTGATCCCGCACTCCAACTTCTCGTGCTTTGTTTTGTATTTCTCCCGGCTTGATCATGTGTAGATGGCAGATTTAATGGTTTCCGTTTCTAAATTCTGTTGAATGCTCCATCGGCTTATCATCTTGCCCGATTTCGGTAGTTCAGTATCTAATAGAACATAAGAAGCTGTTTTCGCTTTCTGTAATTTCTTGGTGATACCCGATTCTATTTCGAGAGTTTCAAGAAGGAATCCCAATCGTTTGATCACTGCTTGCGATTTAAAACGCTGAGTATATTCAAGTAGCTTGTCGAATTTTATTTTGTCCTTGGATGTATATATTGCTCTAGCAACTTCAACAATACCTCCTGCATAATCAGGTTTGAATAGACAATCGACAAATGTCTTTTCAAGATCAGAGCACTCAACTTTATTGAAACTATCAATCCATATTTTCTTAGAACCAAAAAAGTGTTTTTCGTTATGGTAAATGAATTGAAAAGATGTGTTCTTAATCTTTAGAATTGATGGTCGCATCTGCTTTGCAACTACGATTTGTTCCTTTAGTGAGGGTTGAGTTATCAGGTTATGTATTTGTAAAGCAGAGTAGTAGCCGATGTAATGCTTAGTTCCTTTTGTTAAATGCTCTGCGATTAAATGCCAGTCAGGCATAAAAGTTTCTGCCTCTTGCTCATAAGGTATGATGTAATACAATCCTTTTTTTAAACGCATCAGAAGTCCTCTTTTTACCATGTCGCTAAGAAGTTCTTTTAAAGCACTCTCATTGGAATTAGGCAAAGCTGTGATAGCCTCAGAATAATCAAAGCAATCCTTATTCATTTGATTGAAGAAAGTCAGAATCTCGTTTGATTGTGTAGAGATGAACTTATGTTTCATAGTTTTTAAGTCAGCTTTAACCTGACGACAATGATACGAAAAATAATTTTTATGTTTATCATTTGTAGCAATGAGGTCAGCTTTAACCTGACTATTTTGATATAAAACATAATTATTGTAGAGCGAAGGCGATTTGGCTCTTTTGTAAAGCTTGGGTTGTGGGTTGGCTTGTGTGGCTTTGCAAATGTGCCAAATGTGGGTTGGCAGAGAAATTTTAAAAAATGCTGAGCGGGGGCATTCAGATTATTTAGTCTGTCACTTTGGTTATGTCCTATTTCAATTCCGCTAACATTCAAAGTTCAGTTTTCTCTTTTTTGCATGAAGCACAACGTCTCGGCTATATGTAGTTGCGTGGGTTAGCACTTAACTTTGCAAATAAACACCAACCTGAAAATCTGCGAGGATTTTCAGAAGTAGGCGAGAACAAGCAATTACTTATAGCCATTGTTGTAACCAGTTTTTATTCGTTAATTTCTTTTACGTTATATACTTCTTTCCCTAAAGTTAAATAACTAATTCTGTCTAATTTTCCACTTTCATTATATTCAAACCTTTTGTAGAAAAAGTCATTATAAGAATCGATTTTTCCTCTCATTATTTTCAAATCAGGCTCGATTCGGTTATTTATTCTACTTAAATTCAGAGTATAGTCAAATGTGTACCAATTATTTGTTGAAAAGTGTCCAAATTCATATAGTTTTTGGTCTTTATAATACAGCTCGAATAATCGATGTCCATAATCATTATCAATTCCTTTTCGGTTTTTTCCGTCCGCAAAGATTGTCTTTCCGCTATTTTGGTTTATAACTTTAAAATCCGATAAATTCAGAGCAGAGTCCACTTTTAAGTCAAACGTATTAAAGTCAAATATTTTAGATGAAATTTGAGTAGCCAGACAATGTTCGTCTTTTACTTTTTCAGCGTAGTTTTTAAAACCATAGAAACTTAAAATTCCGATTATTAGAATTACAATTAAAATCAGATTTTTCTTCTTTCTCATTAGGTTTCTCAAATTGGTTACAACGTTTAGTATATGGCAAGTAGGGCAGTAGAAAGCAATAAACTCTCGAGTTTGCACTGAGCCAAAGCGTTGTATTTTGTTTTTAATTTATTCATTCTTAAAAGCCAAATCAACGATTTGGCGGTGTTGGTAAATAGCACTGAACTTTCATATTCTACCGAACGCCCTATTTGCTATATACCGTGTTGTGCCCAGTTTTTATTTTTTTCTTCTATTATTTTCTCTATCAAATCACGGAATGTTTTTATGTCCCCCGTCAATGTTTCGTATCTGTCGGGGTCGAAAATGTTAATCGTGTTCCAAAATCCCTTTTTCTTTCTTCGAGTCTCGATTTTGTCAATCGGTTTTGTTCCAGTCAGTGTTATTTCTTCTAGTACTTGCGAGAAATACTTGTCCATATATGCTGTCAACGAAGAAGAAGGTCGAAGTTCTGATACATCTACCCCTTTATCTTTTAGGTTCTTTTTGATGGTCAAGAATACTCCTGCTTTTAAACAAGGTTTACCAAATAGAATCTTAGCTTCATAATTGTCTTTTTTAGCGTACTTTGAAAGAAGTAGGCAAACTTCATTTAGTTTCCTTGTCTTTGCAGGTTCTAAAACGTTATGCCATTCATCCTGATTTATCTGAACTCGAAATTCTTGATTTAGAAATTCACTTAATTCTTTCCATCCAAGTAAGTCGTTCGCCCATCTCCATTCTCTAATTGTTATGTCAGCCGTTATTTCAGCCCAAGGCTCGGCTTCTGGGTCAAGTGGACTGCAAAGTCGGTGTTGCTCCTTGAATATTTCAAGAATTTCTTCTTCCGTGTATTTGACTTTCGTTTCGTTCATTTTTTAATTGGGCACAACGTTTAGTATATGCAAAGTAGGCGATTGCGGGCTTCAAACTTATCAAACCGTTACAAAGTTGAAGCGGGCTACAACCCTTGAAATTACTACTATTTCGCCTATTTTGTATATACATT
>DNTB01000012.1 GCA_003499525.1 Flavobacteriales bacterium | reverse complement strand
ATTCAGACGGACATACATTATCTTTTATTAAAAGAATCCATTCGTGGATTCTTTTTTCTGTGAGATAATCCTGATTGTCTTCATCAATACCCAATCCGTAAAAGTACCCATCCCCTCTATCGGCTTTTGATGCTTCATAGTCGTAACCCTTTGTTGGCCATTCCCCAATGAGTTCTGCTCCATTATCCAACAAAATACCCGCTAGAATTCCCATTGCATCCAAAAAGTATTCCCCGTACCCAAACTGATCTCCCAGACCAAATAAAGCTACTTTCTTGCCGGAAAAATCAGTTGATCTGAGTTCATCAATGATCTCATCAAATCCACTGACTATCTGACCATCATGCCAGGTGGATAAGCCAAAAATAATTCTATCGAACTTGATTATTTCATCTATAGAAACATCATAAATATCATGAACTATCAGCGGGTCGCCTTTCCAGTAGGTGGCAATTAGGTGAGCAATCGTTTCTGTGTTTCCAGTATCAGAACCGTAAAACAATCCAATTTTATCCAGTTGCATTGTCTCTGAATTCAAACTTTCTACCATCCCACGCTAATTCTGTGGACTTATAAACCTTTCGAGCCTGCTCTAAATGGGCCTCTATACTGCTGTATCTTGCCGAATAATGACCAATAATTAAAAGACCGGCATTAGCCATTTTTGCGATCTCAGCAGCTTCGGCTGCGGTACTATGAAATGTTTTGTGTGCTCGCTCTCTTTCACTTTCGAGAAATGTTCCTTCGTGATACAAAACGTCAACATCCTTTATATATGGCACTATGGAAGGGTCAAATTTTGTATCTGAACAAAAGGCAAAAGTGAAGCTCTTTCGGGGATCATGGGTCAGCAATTCATTCTTAATTACCTCACCATTATCGGTTACATAATCAGCCCCTTCCTTGAGTTTAGGTATCTTTTGAAGTGGAACACGAAATGTATCCAAAGCCTCTTTCTTTATTCGTCGTTTATGAGAGTGTTCCCTAAACAAAAAACCATTGCAAGGGATACGATGTTGCAGAGGAATGGTACTCACCGAAACCTGATCATCTTCCCATATCACCTTCGATTCTCCGAATGTTAGCGGATGGAAATTTAGCTCAAATTGAAACTTAGTTTTTGCAACTTTCAATTGCAGTTCTATCATTTCCTTTAATTCCGGAGGAGCAAAGAGATCTAGTGTAGCATTTCTCCCAAGTAAGTGCATGGTGCCAAGCAAGCCAAATAAGCCAAAATAGTGGTCTCCGTGCAGGTGAGTAATAAAAATGGCTCGAATTCTTTGAATTTTAATTCGGTACTTTCTAAGCTGTATTTGAGTCCCTTCTCCGCAGTCCAACAAATAATAACTACTGTTAAACTCAACTAATTGTGAAGTTGGAAATCGGGATGCCGTTGGAATGGATGAGTTAGAACCAAGAATGGTTAAATTAAAGGCCATTATTCTTTGGAAAGTTCTTTTTCTAGTATTGCCATAAACATCAGGTCCCTGGCTTCTGACAAGGTAGGGGCCCACTCTACCCTCGATTCATCATCAAGCGGTCCTGCTACAATAAGGATTCGATCTTGATTATGTTCAAGCGTCTTGAGGCTTGAAGCAATATTGCGGCGTTCTTCATCATTTAAATTCAAAAGATTGATAAGGATATTCTCTTCACTTTTTTCTTTTAGTTTATCAAAAATATTTTGAATATCTACACCTTCTGAATTAATATCCAGGCGCCAGTGCCTATCTTCCTCTGTCCAACTATGGTTCATTTTTCAAATTAATTCCTCACCGTTTTCTCGGCAAGCAGATACAGAACTGACATACGTATGGCCACTCCGTTTTCCACTTGGTCCAGGATAATGGCATGTTCAGAATCTGCTACTTCTGAGGTGATTTCCACTCCTCTATTAATTGGTCCTGGGTGCATGATGACGATTTGCTTGTCGAGTTGATTCAGTCGTTCCATGTTTAAGCCATAGAGCATGGTATACTCTCTTAGGGAAGGAAAATATTTAATGTCTTGTCGCTCGAGCTGAATGCGGAGCATATTAGCGACGTCGCACCATTGTAGTCCTTTCATAAGATCATATTCCACTTTCACTCCAAGGCTTTCAATATGCTTTGGAATAAGGGTTCTTGGACCACAAACTCGAACCTCAGCTCCAAGAGTTTGCAAGCTGAATATGTTTGAGATTGCCACTCGAGAATGTGTAATGTCCCCTACAATTAATACCTTAACACCTTGAAGTTTCCCTAATCGCTCACGAATGGAATAAGCATCTAAAAGAGCTTGTGTAGGATGCTCATGGGCCCCATCTCCGGCATTGATTACGCTCGCCTTAGTTCTACTTGCTAAAAAATGTGGTGCTCCCGGACGGGAATGGCGCATTACCACCATGTCTACCTTCATGGAGAGAATGTTGTTTACCGTATCAATTAAGGTTTCGCCTTTTTTAACCGACGATGCAGCTGCAGAAAAGTTGACAATATCCGCCGATAGTCTTTTTTCAGCAAGCTCAAAAGAAAGTCTGGTTCTAGTCGAATTTTCAAAAAACAAGTTAGCAATGGTAATGTCCCTCAGAGAAGGCACTTTCTTAATGGGGCGGCTCAATACATCTTTAAACTGGTCGGCGGTTTCAATGATGAGGTTTAGGTCATCTTCTGTGAGTCCTTTTATACCTAAAAGATGGTTTACACTAAGTTCACTCATGAGTCTGCAGCTTTGTCGAGTATAACACTTCCCTGGCTTTTTTCCCAAACAACACGTACACGTTCAGAGGCTACTACATCAACTATTCTGCCCACATAGTCCGCCTTGATCGGGATTTGTCTACTGAACCTTCGGTCAATTAAAACCAGAAACTCAACCATGGATGGACGTCCAAAATCCATAAGTGCATCAAGTGCAGCTCTTATCGATCTTCCCGTATACAGAACATCATCAATTAAGACCACTTTTTTACCTTCAATGGAAAAATCCAGATCTGTATTTTGTATCTCAATGGGTTTGCTCCGACGACGGAAATCATCCCGATACATAGAGGCATCCAAAACGCCATACTCACCGCTGAAATCAATCTCAAGCTCTTTCAGCTTTTCATAAATGATTTTAGAAAACACAACACCTCTGGGTTGCAATCCAATCAATACGGAATGATCAAAGTTTCCGTGATTTTCGATGAGCTGATAGCACAGCCGTTCAACCGTTAACTGAAGATGCCTGTGATTGAGAATTTCCCTTGGCTCCATGAGGGGCAAATATAGATATTGTACCGCGTTGTAAATTTTGAATCCTTACGAATCAGTCCAGAATTACAATTTCAATTCTTCTGTTTCTGGCTCGGCCTTCTGCTGTAACGTTTGAAGCAACTGGCTTACTCTCTCCCCATCCTTTGAATTTCAATCGATCCGGGTCGATATCATGCCCTTCTAAATAGCCTTTTACAGTAAATGCTCGTTCTGCAGATAAAGCCAGGTTGGCATCTTCGCTTCCGACGTCATCCGTATGTCCTTCAATGGATATTTTAATCTGCGGGTTTTCGTTTAAATAGTCTATAACACCTTCAAGACTGGCCCTGGATACATCAGAAAGTTCAGCAGAATTAGTCTTAAAATGTACATTCTCAATTTTTATATGAATACCTGGCTTTACTTTTTCAACCTGAACCTGCTTGATAATCTTCATTGCCCGCTCTTCCCTGTTAATCTCAATGTATTGATTATTAAATGAAACTTCTTTGCCTTTGATTCTCATAATAAGGTCACCACTATCAGCAACATTTACAATGGCTGCAAAAGTTCCATCATTTGAATCTACTTTGAACTTTTCAATTTCTCTGGAGGCCGTATTTCTAAACTCTACTACCGCCTTTCTGGGCGAAAACCCTTCGAGGTTTTCTACTTTTCCTTTTACCAGTATCACTCTGTCGGGGCGCACATCTTCCGGCATGATGAAATGATAAATATCTGTGGTAGGCATTTTTTTCATTTCTGCATTCATTCTTGAAGAATAGTATGCTTTAGTTCCATCGAGGCTGACTATATATCCGTGCTGGTCAGATTCTGAATTTATTGGGAATCCGAGGTTTATAGGTTCAGACCATGTATGATCATCCTGTAACTTTGCAAAGAAAACGTCATAACCTCCGAGCCCCAGGTGTCCGTTAGAGGCAAAGTACAACGTTTTACTATCGGAGTGGAAAAAAGGGCTTTTTTCATTTCCGGTAGTATTGATGGGTAAATCCAGTGGTTTGGCCTTGGACCATTCTCCCCTTTCGTTTCGACGTGATTCGAAAATATCGATTCCGGCACTGCCGTCTCTTAAACTCGCGAAAAGCAACCATTTACCATCCTTGGATAGGGTGGGTTGAGCCTCCCAACCTTCTTCAGTATTTATTTCTGAACCCATTTTTTCCGGATAGGTCCACTGCAAAATATCGCGGCTTTCCACATCGCTCCATGTTGGTTCGAAACGAGAATAGTACAAGTCACAAGCCATCATGTTTTTCGATGGTTCGCAAATAGTCAATATCATTTCACGATTATCGGCTGTCATCGTAGCCCCACCGTAGTTGAGTTCCTCTATCTGGTTGAAAGGATAATCGAGCTCTTTACCGGGCCCATATTCACCGGTATTGGCAAAGGAAGCATTAAATCGCTCTATGTAACTCACCTCATCTGTTTGTATATAACTCCCTCTATTTGTGGTTTTTACTGTTTTTCGACTGGTATAATACAGAACTTCATTATCCGGAGATAGACAAGGTAAATATTCTTCTACTTCCGAAGTGGAGGGCGGATCCAGTACCAATGGGTTCATCGGCTTTGGATTGCTGTATTGTTTATTCAAAAAAGAAGCAATTTCAAGGTTCTTCTTTGAGGTTTCATAGTACTCATCGTATTTGCTACTGTATTTAGCCTCTTCGTCCGAATCAAAACTGATGTACTCCTGATAAAAACGTTCTGCATCAGCATATTCGGCATTCATCATACATATTTCTGCCAGAAAATAATAAGGTGAACTATGTATCTCAGGACATTCATCGACAACCTGCCGTAACTCCTTTTCCATCTTGAAGTAGGTTTTATTCCGAAGAATTGCATCCCGTATGGTCATTTGAGCCTTTTTCCAGCGGGCAAGCGTAAAATCCTCATCAGCAACCAGTGCTTCGGCTAAGAACTGTTTCCGTTCCGAAAAAGAGTACTTCTTCCGGTTTATTCCTTTCTCATAAAGTTTATTGGCTTTGGTATTTGTACTTAATGCGCAGTCATCCTGGGATACTAGCAACAGAGGTAAAACGATTAGAACAATTGTGATAAATATTGTGGAAAATATATAACCCTGCTCATCGGGATTCAATGCTTTCCTCGGCTTTTTTTTCTGCATCGTTAATTAACTTATCTCCTTGTTTTTCAGCTTGTTTCACTAACTTTTCTGCCTGCTTATCCGCTTCCTTTACCAAATCATTTGCTTTCTTATCAGCTTCTTTTCTCAATACATCGCCAGCAGCTTTTGCTGTCATTTGCTGAATAGGATTGGCGGCCTCTTCCTCGAGTTTTTTTGCTTGTTTATCTGCCTCACTTCGCAAATTACCGGCCTGCTTTCGGGCTTCTTTCTTTAATTGATCCGCCCTCCTTTGGGCCTCCTTCACCAATTTCTCTTTTTCTTTTCGAGCATCTGCGATGATCTTTTGTGCTTGTTTTCTGGCCTCTTCCTTGCCTCTTTCTTTTTGCATTTCTATTTCCTTCTCTACTTTTTCCCTTACCGCCTCTTTTGTGCTTTGGGAAGCGCTCCCAGAAATATCTCCTAAACGGGGAACAAATTTCGGGTTGTCAACGGTACCCGTGATTTTTACGCCAAGTGGAATGGTTTCTGGAATAGCCCCCTCTACCCCATAGGCACTTAAAAAACTGCTCAACTGCTCAGCACCTGAAGCTACTGATTCTCCCAGATCGGAAGTGGGCATCTCCGTTTCAATATCATAGTTAATTTCTTGGTCCAGGGTGGTGTATCCGTTGAAAGCCGCGTCATTGCCGTTGAGCCTAAAAGTCGTAGGCTCGGTTATTAGTTTACCGTTTTTGAAAGAATATGACACATCGATGTCATTTAGCTGAAGACTGGAAAGCTTATCAACTTTAGTTATTCTGGCCAACTCATCCAGCTTGTCATTGTCCAATCCAATGCTTTGTGACTTTAACCTTCCATTAAAGTGAAGTTCATCTAAAATGGGTTCCATGGAGCGGTCAAGCGAACCGTTGAGGGCCATTTTAGTGCTTATCAAACCTGTTGCAGAATTCAGGATAGGTGCCATTCTTTCTAGTGTCTCCACTGTTTTGACTACCTTATTCAATTTCCAATAGTTGGCATTAATATCAATTTGATATGGAGCTTTCCCCTCTGAATAAGGCTCTAATACGCCTGAAATGGATGAGTTTCCCTCGAACATATCGGCTTTCATTGTTTCAATCACAACTTTTCCACCTTCTACCCGGATTTTACTCTGAATGTTGTTGAGATCATAATTCTCATAATTTAATCTGTTTATTGAAGCCCGGGTTGTTGCATTGATGTTGTTAGGAACCCATTCAGGATCTTCCAGGGGTTCCGTCATGCTTTGTGCTGTATCCTGAGCCTCCTCAGTACGATTAGAATTACTACTTTCTTCTCCCATCCAGTCTGTTGCATAAATAGTATCCGCACTGAAACTAAGATCAGCAAGCAATTCCTTATCCGCCATGTACCAGGGTATGAAATTGCTCAATGAGCCACTCATGCTCATTTGAGTTCTGGGTGTTCGGAACCTCATATCCTCCAAACTGACTTTATTCTGATTAAATTCCATTCGCATATGATCGATACCTAACCCCGGTGGCAAATCGTTACCTGAAACGGAAATGGATGTAGCATCAATGAAGCCGCTGAATTCAGCCTTGTCATATGCACCTTGTTCCATTTCGGCTAAGGCAGCGTCAAACTTTAAATCAGCAATGATTTTCCCCTGATATTCTTCAGATTTTTCAACGGGTATAAACTCAGGAACAGTACTTATATCAAAATCGAGTTTAAGTGACCCTTTACTTAGCATCTTGCTCATCGGTTGCTCAACGTAAATGGAGGCGGAAAATGCATTACCTGCCATTTTAGCTTCGAGATTTTTAAGATCAATGACCATGCGGTCCAAAACTCCACCAGGATGGTTGATTTTTAAGTCCATCTCCAGATTATCTGCTCTTGCGGGTAAATCAGGATAACCGAAATTACCATCGGAAATACTTGAATTTATCTCAAATGCAGGGTAGACTTCCCCTCCATCTTCCGAAGCGTATTCACCTTTTACAAAACCGTTCAATTTGAATGCTCCATGGGCATCAATATTCTGAAAATCTGCCATATATACAGCCGGAATTAAGGACAAAATTTGTGTAATCGAAGTCTGATTCGTTCCAAAATTCAGGTCTAAAAACATTTGCTCATCAGGCATTATCACAGAGCCGTCCAGAAATAATGAAAGGGCATTTAACGAAACGAATGAGGTATCAATGACATATTTGCTCTCCACAAGGTTGACCAGAAGATCAAGGTCGGATTTTAGAGTAACCTTATTAAGATATTTCAGGCCTTCCATTTCAAAAGTCATTTCTTCTATTTGTGTCGATGTTTTAAGAAGAAATTCTTCAGTACTGAATTTTCCTTCCCCTTCATGATACAATTGAAGAATTTCCATCAACATACCTCCCTTGTGATCGCTGTATCTGATATCCAGATCTTTGAGGTAATAGCGATCTACCTGAATGGATATCGGGTCTTCTTTCTGAGCTTCTTCAACAGACGCTTCTTCGGTTGCATCTTCGGAAACTGCGGCTATGTCGTAGTTTGCCAATCCATTTTTCATTACCACGACATTCACCTTACCATTACTCACTCCCATCTCCCGGATGATAAATTGACCGTCGAATAGTTCCAACAGGTCAACAACAAGTATAATTTCCTGAATACTCATCAAATCGATATTCTCAAATTCATCTTCTCCAGTCAAACGAGTTTCCTCAAACACAATTTTCAAGTCGGGAAAAGTCGAGATCAAGCTAAGGTCAACATCCCCAATGTACATCTCTCCTTTGAGGGATTCGTTGGCATACTTGAGTGCTTCATTTTTCACTCGATCTTTAAAAAACATTGGAACGATAGCAATCGCTACAACAAGCAGAACTACTGCTATGGCCAGGCCTATTAATACTTTTCTCATTTTCCTACTTTGTTCGGGTTAACGTTACTGATAAAGGTATATTGGGTATTCATTTATCCGTGAATACCGGCGGATTTACCATATCGGGAAATTACCTCTTTTTCATGATCAAGAAACGCCTTCCACTGCTGGTCAACCGCTTCCTTCCCTCCAACATTCTTTGCCAGAAGAAGAAACTGGCTGTAATGTCCGGCTTCCGATTTCATAAGTCGCCGATAGAAATTACTAAGATCCTCATCATCGATATGATCGGCTAAAACTCTAAACCTCTCGCAACTTCGTGCTTCTATCATTGCTGCAAAAAGAAGCCTGTCTACGAGCATCTGTTCTCGTGACCTCCCCCCTTTTTTGAAGAATGTCATCAGATCATGTACATACTTGTCTTTCCTTTCTCTTCCCAGTATGAAGCCTCTTTCCAAAATGATTCTATGCACATCCTGAAAATGCTCCAGCTCCTCTCTTGCCACCTCAGCCGCAAAGGTGACCACCTCACTAAACTCGGGGAACTGAACCATGATTGAAATTGCGGTTGAAGCCGCCTTTTGTTCTGCCCATGCATGATCTGTGAGTATTTCTTCTAAATCTTTCTGAACTAGTGTAACCCATTGCGGGTCTGTACCTTCTTTTAAACTGAGCATTCTTTTAGCCATATGACAAAAATACAGGGTGGTGTAAAAGGCCAATGCAATATTTCATTTAATTTGACGTGCCAATGGATATGAATTTGAGAAGAGGAATAAAGGCAGGCATTTTAGGCTTATTTATAGCTCTGTTATCTAGTTGTTCGAATGACTGTGCAAGCGGCGACGGAACCCGGGTTAGCAAAAGACGAGAGCTCGCTCCCTTCAGCGAAGTAGAGCTTAAAATTTCCGCTGTTGCAGAAATAAATCTGGATTCAGGTCTGACAACACCTTATTTAATTCTGGTTGCTGAACGGAATATTTCCGCAACAATTACAACTGATGTAGTTGATTCAGTTTTAGTTATTGGCTTCGGTCAATGCATTGAGAATCATCAGGACATCAAAGTTGAAATTCACACCTCTTATCTCGAAACGCTTAATTTAAAAGGTCCGGGGAAAATCACTTCAGGTAAAAAGCTTGAAACCGAAAAACTCAGCGTGATTCTCGGTGGGAATGGCGATGTAGACCTCACTGTCGATATAGATTCACTTCTTATTGATGTTCAGGGTTCAGGGATTGCCCTGCTTAATGGAGAAGCCAGAGATTTGATCGTTACACATCAGGCAACCGGGACTCTGGATAGCTATTCCATGTTCAGCAAAAACGCCTTCATAGAAGTCAACGGAAAAGGCTCTTCGTACGTGATTGTGACCGATACGCTCGAAGCTGAGCTCAACGGCTCAGGAAATATATACGTACGCGGAAACCCTGAAATTGTATCTTCCGGCCTTGGAAGCGGCTCTATTATTGAGCAGTAATCATAAAAAGTCTATCCATGAAAATTGCAAAAGTGCCAATCATAATATTGATAATCAATGTGTTATCAATATCGACTATCGCACAAAATCTAATATCCACAGAATTCAGAGCAACCTACTCCAAATTTGCGACGAACTTGATAATCGGTCAAAATGCGAAGTACGAAGTAGATGAATACTATGTCAATTACACCACAACCGACCTCAATGGAAATCCTACGACTGTATCAGGTCTGTTTTGGATACCGAATGTACCGTCTGAAGCGCCTATAGCGATATACGATCATGGAACTGTAACCAAAAGAAATGAAGTTCCTTCGGAAAACAGTTTTGAAAAGTTTATCGGCTTACATATCGCATCACAAGGCTATTTTACCGCTATGCCAGACTACATTGGTTTGGGAATTAACCAAAACTTTCACCCTTATCTGCACGGAGAAACACAGGCAACCAGTGGTTTGGACATTATTCGTGCCTTAAGAGAGCATTTAGATGCTGATACTTCTTCGCAATATGGAAATGAAGTTTACATCACAGGCTATTCTCAAGGAGGGCATGCAGCCATGGCCACCAGCAAATATGTTCAGCAAAACCAACTGGAAAATGAGTTTAAAATAGCCGGAGTTTATTCCGGGTCCGGTCCATATCATCTAAGTGGAGCGCAAGCTCTGGAGTTGTTGAAAGACATGGAATACTCTGCACAGGCTTTTCTTCCGTACGTCATCCTCTCTTACCAGGCGGCATACGGAAATATTTACAACAGTTTGAGCGACGTTTTTCAATCACCTTATGATGTTGGCCTCGATACCCTTTTCGACGGAACCCACAGCCTCGACGAAATCAATTCATACCTTCCAAACAAGGTGAGTGAATATTTAAATCCTTCCTTTTTGACCAACATGCTTCAAGACAGTACCACAAAGTCCTCTCCGCTCTGGCAGGCTCTCCTTGCCAACGATAATTATAACTGGGTACCCAATAGTCCGCATCGGTTGCTATCCTGTGTTGGGGATGAAACTGTATTTCCGGTGAATACCTATGAAGCGCTGCAGTTTATGACCGCAGCTTCAGCTCCAGTTGATACTGTTGAAGGAGGTAACCTGGGGCATGTAGATTGCGCAGGAGTATTCCTTAGTGAGGTAACATTTTATTTTGGACTCCATTCAGGCATTAATGGCACCAAGTTCAGCCTCGTTACTGTCAGATACTTACATCAAAGTTTATCCAGTTCCCACCACTGATTATTTGAGAATAGAATCCACTCTCTCTGAACCCATTGAGTATGGGCTAATCAATATAGCAGGAGTTAAAGTGCGACAAGGGATGTTTATTCATAGCGAGGTAATAGATGTGGAAAACTTAGCAAGTGGTATTTACCTCTTGGGATTTTCAACGAAGAACGGCATGCAAATCAAAAAGGTAATCATTGAATAATAGCAGCTTACCTTTGTGTTACTTTAATCATTCAAAACACCCTCAAATTTGACCTTTACAGATTTCGAACTTCATCCTGATGTATTCGAGGGTATCGATGCGATGGGATTCACCGAACCTACACCCATCCAAAAAAAGGCTATCCCGCCCATCCTATCAAACCGCGATGTGATAGGCCTGGCGCAAACTGGAACGGGCAAAACAGCCGCCTTTCTTATACCTCTATTGCATCAATTGCAGGAAAATTCTAACGCCAATATCAACGCATTAATCATCGTTCCAACACGGGAGCTTGCCCAGCAGATTGAAAAAGACTTAATGGGATTTGGGTATTTCTCTGGCGTGAGTTCTCAAACCGTTCACGGAGGAAGCGATGCCGACAGTTTCAATCGCCAGAAAGAATCATTGAAGCAGGGAATAGACATTGTGATCGCCACACCCGGAAGGTTTTTACAGCACCTCAATCTGGGCTACGTCAACCTTGATGATGTGTATCATTTCATTCTGGACGAAGCGGACCGCATGCTCGAGATGGGATTTATACAGGATATTCTCAAAATAAGAAGTCACCTTCCGGAATCCCTGCAAACCCTCATGTTTTCTGCAACCATGTCCAGGGAAATTGAAAAACTTGCCCGAAAGCTTTTAAAAGATCCTGTTAAGGTGGAATTAGCCATTGCCAAACCAGCCGAAGGAATACGGCAACAAGCTTATTTGGTTTATGATCAATACAAACTACCACTTCTGGATGAAATCATAAAACAGGAATCACTTACCAATGCTATTATTTTCGTTTCGCGCAAAATTCATGCGGATGAAGTGGCTCGAAGCCTTAAAAAACTGGGGGTAAACTGCGAGGCAATGCACTCCGGAAGATCTCAGGAAGAACGCAATGAAGCACTAAGAAACTTCAGAGCAGGCAAGATTGAAGTGCTCGTGGCAACTGATGTAGTTTCAAGAGGGATTGATATCAAAGACCTTTCACATGTCATTAACTATAATATTCCAGAAGATGCGGCAGACTATGTTCATCGAGTGGGAAGAACGGCGAGGGCTGGCAGTAATGGAATAGCCATAACCCTCATTAATGACGATGAGCAGTATCGATTCAAGTTAATTGAAGACCTCATTGGCTATGCCGTTGATAAGGAGAAAACACCAGAAAAAATAGGCCCGTCACCGGAATATAATCCCAAATTTCGGAAAAAGAAGAAGAGGTTTAGTGGAAATCGACCAGGGCGAAACTCCAGAAATCGCAGGAAGAAATGAGTTTTGATTATGCCACGTTGAACAACGGATTGAGAGTCGTTCATGAACGCAGAAAAAGCCCTGTAGCCCATGTTGGCCTGTTCATAGAAGTGGGTAGCAAAGATCATTACAAGGGTTTTTCTGGGATGGCACATATGATTGAGCACACGATTTTTAAGGGCACCACCAAAAGAAAAGCCTATCATATTCTTAACAGAATGGACAACATCGGTGGCGAGATTAATGCATTCACCACGAAAGAAGAAACAGCTATACATGCTTCTTTTCTAAAAGAATACCTGAATCGTGCAGTAGACCTCATTCTTGATATTGCCTTAAATCCCACTTTTCCAGAAAAAGAAATAACAAGGGAAAAACTAGTCATCCTGGACGAGTATCATTCCAGCCAGGAGAATCCGGCCGAACGCCTGTTTGATGATTTCGATTCAAGACTTTTTCATGGGCATCCATTGGCCTCCACTATCTTGGGGGAGCCTAAAGACATAAAAAAAGTAGGAAGAAACGAAGTAATTGCTCAACACAGGAAGTACTATCAGCCACAGAACATGGTCATTGCAAGTGTAGGAGATTATACGATAAAGGAAATGATCAGTAAAATAGAAGAATTTGGCCCAATCCCCGGTGGCAAGCAACCACCAAGAATAGTGCCTCCCATTACACATAACCGATTTAATGTCACTGCCTCAAATGGTATGCAGCAATGTCACTTTATTATCGGAAATCAAGCATACGATCGAAGCCATCCTAAACGCAGAACAGCTATCCTCATGAACAATATCCTTGGTGGACCTTCGCTCAACAATCGGCTCAACATGAACATCAGTGAGCGACATGGGTATGCCTATCATCTTGAATCGCATTATACGTCTTACTCCGATTCAGGTGAGCTGTCTATTTATGGAAACACAGACCCAAAGTACCTTTCAAAAGCTATGGGCCTGGTCTTCATTGAACTCAAAAAATTGAGAACCAAAGCGCTCGGAGTTATTCAGCTAAAAAATGCCCACCAACAACTTAAAGGACATATCGCACTGAGCTACGAAAATGGAGCAAATACCATGCTTGCAATGGGCAAAAGCATGCTGACAAAAGGATTTGTGGAAAGCATACCTGATATCTACAAGGCCATAGAAAAAATTTCTGCAAGCGATATCCTCGATGTGGCAAATGAACTTCTGAACCCTGAAGCTTTGAGCTCATTAGTGTATGAACCAGAAAACCAAATTGCGAAATGAACTTCTTAGAGGAAAGACTGGAAAAATATGTTGAGGCTCATACGGAAAAGGAGAGCCCAATACTTCAGAAACTCAACAGACATACACAGGCCAATGTATTGAACCCCAGAATGTTAGCAGGTCATTATCAGGGTAGGCTAATTGCTATGTTGAGCAAAATGATTCAACCTGAATACATTTTGGAAATCGGTACATACACCGGCTATTCTGCAATATGTTGGGCGGAAGGTCTAATGAGCGGTGGAAAAGTAATTACCATAGATGTCAATGAAGAATTACAGGAGCTCATCGAATCTTATATTACCGATTCCGGAAACGAAAATTGTATTGAACTGATTATAGGAAATGCACTGGAACTGATACCCACACTCGACTATCCGTGGGATATAGTTTTTCTTGATGCAGACAAAGAAAACTACATTAACTACTTTGAAATGGTCATTGACAAAGTAAAACTGGGAGGATACATCATAGCTGACAATGTACTGTGGAGCGGTAAAGTTTTGGATACCAATGCAGACGATCCTGATACAACCGGCCTTATAGCATACAACAAGCTTATTCAAAATGACGCTCGAGTAGAGAATATCTTACTTCCGGTCAGGGATGGGCTCATGATTGCCAGGAAAAAATAAGCTGTTACTGTCTTGTTAAGTCCCCAATTCTTCACGTAATTTGGGCGAAATTTTGCCATGAAAAGAATTCTTCCCCTTTTGCTGATAGCAGCTACCGTCCTTATCTATTCTTGTGATGAAGATAACCCTCTGGGGATCGTTACCTGTCCCAATGAAAGTCTTGAACCCCCCACAATTACGGATACCCTTGCTTACAGCATTTACAACAGGGTACTTACAACCTACTACAGCAGCTCTAATGTCGCTTTCGGACATGTTCTTCAGCGAACAGATGACGGGCTCAGATCACAAGAAGTAGAAGACAAAATGAATTCCATTGGTGTTCCTTACGACACTGCCGCTCTCGAGGATTTTTTCAACAACAATCCCATTTTTGAGCATGAAGTCCTCGAAAACAACCTCCCTTCAAATTTCAACGCACTTGCCCACGATGAAAACCAATGTTTGGATGCTAATGCGCAATACGATACGAAGTATTCAAATAGTTCCTATCGAATTGAGTTTACCGTTCCCGGTTACAATGCTGATTCATCTATGATTGTGATTACATATAATGAAAATTGTGGAACAGGCTGCGGGTCACAGTACGTCATCTTTGCACAAAGACCCCGCTCTGGTGCAAGCACTTCAATGACAAGATATTTATACTAGTTATGGATAAAAAACTTATTGAATGCGTTCCCAATATCTCTGAAGGACGCAATCAGGCAATCATAGAGCAAGTTGCAGAGGTCATTCGACAATCTGATGGAGTAAAACTGCTGGATGTCGATCCCGGATTGGCGACCAATAGAACCGTAATCACCTTTGTAGGTTCGCCCCAGGAGGTTATTGATGCTGCATTCTTGCTTATTAAAAAAGCCTCTGAACTCATTGATATGAGCAAACATTCTGGCGAGCATCCCCGGTTTGGAGCTACGGACGTCTGTCCACTTATTCCAATCTCTGGTATTTCTATGGAAGAAACTGCAAAATATGCACGAAAACTTGCCGAGAGAGTCGGAGCAGAGCTAGGAATTCCGGTATACTGCTATGAAAATGCAGCGACGGAAGAGAAACGAAAAAATCTGGCAAATAATCGAGAAGGAGAATATGAAGGGTTGCCAAAAAAGCTCAGCGATCCAAAATGGAAGCCGGATTTTGGCCCGGCAGAATTTACAAGTAATGTGAAACGCACGGGGGCCACTGCTATTGGTGCGAGAGATTTTCTTGTTGCATATAACATCAACCTCAATACCACTTCTACCAGGCGAGCCAACGCCATTGCTTTCGATATTCGAGAAGCCGGACGTGTAATTCGTGAGGGCAACCCTTTAACAGGTAAAATAAAAACCGATGAAAACGGCGAACCTACACGTCAACCTGGAAAGCTAAAGGCAGTTAAAGGAATTGGATGGTATATTGAAGAGTACGGAATAGCACAGATATCTTACAATCTGACCAATATTTCCGTTACCCCTGTTCACGTGGCGTTTGACGAAACCGAAAAAGCTGCCCATTCAAGAGGCATTAGAGTTACAGGGTCTGAATTAGTAGGACTGATCCCACTAAAAGCTATGTTGGATGCAGCTGACTATTTCCTTGAAAAGCAGGGCAGATCAAAAGGTATTGATGAAACTGAAAAAATCAAGATAGCCGTAAAATCTTTGGGCCTGGACGATCTGAAACCCTTTGATCCTAAAACCAAGATTATTGAATACGTCTTGAAAGAGGATGATTCGAACAGATTGATTAGCAAAAGGCTGGATGTATTCGCAGATATTACAGCTTCGGAGTCTCCAGCTCCTGGTGGAGGGTCAATTTCGGCTTATGCAGGTGCACTTGGCGCAGCACTTGGTTCTATGGTGGCCAACCTCTCTGCACACAAAAGAGGTTGGGACAATAAATGGGAGTTTTTTTCTGCATATGCTGAACAGGGGCAGAAGCTGAAATCTGATTTACTCCATCTAGTAGATGCAGATACGGATGCTTTCAATCAGATTATGGAAGCTTACAGACTCCCGAAAAACACCGAATCCGAGCAAGCTGCCCGGCAAAGCGCCATTCAGACTGCAACAAAAAAGGCTATTGAAATACCCCGTCAGGTCATGGACAAGGCATTTGAAAGCCTGGAACTTCATTTGGCTATGGCTAAAGAGGGGCTTTCTTCGTCGGTAAGTGACGCCGCTGTAGGAGCACTATGTGCAAGAGCAGCAGTTTTGGGGGCACATCTGAACGTAAAAATCAATATGCAGGACATTCAGGACGAAGGATATAAAACCAACATGCTCTGTCAATGCGAAGAGATAGAAAATCTTACCTTGCAGAAGGAGCAGGAAATTCTTGAAATGGTAAACCAAAAGATTAAATAAAAAATATGAGATTATTATCTATAACCCTATCTGTAATGCTTGCGCTTTTGATGACCATGTGCAGCCCATCTATTTCAATTACAACAGATTACGATAAATCTGTAGATTTTTCGAAGTTTAGAACTTTTGGCTTTTTAGCCCTTGATGAGAATTCCAAAAAATTTGTCAATGATATTGATGAGCAAAGACTAAAAGATGGGGTCACCCGAGAGCTGGAAGCTCGAGGATGGAAAAAAGTTGAAGGTATTGGAGATGCTATGGTAGGATTTCATGTCATTGTAGAACAAAAAACAGGAACAACAGCCTACACCAATTACTATGGAGGAATGGGCTACGGGTATGGATTCGGCTATGGATACTACGGTGCACCGGGTATGTCAAGCACTACCGTTCAGCAATACGATTATCTCGTAGGTACCGTTATCATTGACATTTTTGATGCCGAAACAAAAAAATTAGCCTGGGAAGGAGTTGCCAACGGAGAAATCGATGAAAATCGCAAGAATCGGGAAGACAATATCAGAAAAGACATGTCTCGCATGTTTGTAGATTTTCCTGTTGCCAAATTGGAATCAGAGTAAATCTTAATTGAATTTTCGATAAGGCGGATAGCCGAATACTGAATTCCACATCATTTTCGGGTTCCTTGATTGCATTAGATCGTGCCAAATGTCCTTGAACTCATGCATAGCAACATGCCATACATCTTGTTTGTCAAGGTTATTGGGTATTCCATATGCTATTTCATGATCCACCTCAGTAAAGGTGCCAAACAAGCGATCCCAAACGATAAAAATCCCACCTAAATTCTTATCCAGCTCATGTGCATTTTCGCTATGGTGTACTCTGTGATTCCGTGGAGTCTGCAAAATATACTCCAACGGTCCCAAAGAACCTATTAGATTGGTATGCACCCAAAACTGATAGAAGTAAACAATTGAATCCGTCAAAAGAATTGCCCATGCTGGAAATCCAAGGAGCGGCATTACAATCCAAACCGGAAACTTGAAAAGTTGTAGTAAAAAATTTCCGCGAATAGCGACTGTGAAGTTGTAGTATCTGGAATTATGATGGGCCGAATGCAGCGCCCAAAAGAAACGACTGTTATGGGCCAACCAATGAAACAGATAAAACATTAAATCATTGATTATCAGCAATATAATCCACATTAGAGGGTTCTTCATGTCAATTTCGAACAGCCCCCAGTTTAACTGAACAAAGTCAAAAGAAAGGAATATAGTCCCCTTGAGCAATGCTATGGTCACAAACGTGAAAAAACCGAGCATCATATTGTTGAAGGTATCCCGATTCTCGTAGAGCTTCATTTGATTTCTTGTACTTAGAATCATTTCCCCCAGAATAAAACTCAGAAAAACCACAATAGCAGTTACCTGCTCTGGTCTTGTAAAACTGTTTATTACATGATCTAATGCTCCTTCCACATCCGAATTTTGAAACGAAATAAAAGCTCGAGGAAATAATATATAATGATCAACATCACTGTACTGATGAGCCAACACTAAGTCATCTTTAGCACTTTTTTGAGAATATCCGCAGCGCTATCTATTTCAGCTAATGTGGTATCGGTGCCAAATGAAAAGCGCAGAGTAGGCCATTCATTTCCAAGTGCTTCCTGAACATGAGAGGCTTTTTGTGCTCCGGAACTGCAGGCACTTCCTCCGGAGAGCGCCACACCATGTAGGTCCATTTTAAACAATAGATTATCCCCTCCCAGCGCTGGGTCAATACTTACGCTCAGTATTTTAGGACTGGATTTAGATGGATTGACAGAGCCATTAAAGCAAACAGATGGAATTTCACTCTTTAATCTATCCACTAAACGCGTTTTTACTTTTCTCAGGTGCTCATAGTGGTTTTCCCTATTCGCGTGGGCCAGTTCGAGTGCAATGGCAAGACCGCAGATACCCACAATATCCGTGGTCCCTGGCCTCATACCGTTTTCCTGACTGCCTCCAAGAGAAAGTGGTGAGATATTGGTTCCCGATCGTACATATAAAAAACCACTACCCTTCGGACCATTAAATTTATGAGCAGAGCAGCTCAACATATCTACAGGCAGGTCAGAGACATTTATGTCATAAATCCCTAAAGCCTGAACCGCATCCGTATGGAAAATTGCCCCTTTTTCGCGTGCATAATTTGCGACACCTCTAACATCATTTAGAATTCCTATCTCATTGTTGACCATCATTAATGAAACCAAGGTGCGGTCTGTCAATGGTCGATTTTGAATTTCTTTCAAGGTAATCTGACCATCATCATTGTGTTCAACGAAATCAACTGCAAACCCTTTTTCTTCTGCCTTTTGAACGGGTTTTAAAACAGCATCATGTTCCAGATTTCCCGTCACAAGGTGCCGAACCCTGCCCGAATCCAATAAACCTTTAATAGCCATATTGTTGGATTCTGTTCCACCACTGGTGAATATAATTTCCGTTGGTGAACACCCTATGATTTCAGCTATGGTTTTCCTGTACCTATTTATGGCCGCTTTGGCTTCTCTACCCCATTGGTGAGCAGATGAAGGGTTGCCAAATCGATCCATCGCCTCAATCATCGCGGACTTAACTTCAGCGCGGAGAGGAGTGGTAGCCGCATGATCAAGATATATTCCCATAGTTTAGGACATCTTTTTTTCACGGATTATCTCCCGGATATCATCGATAAATTTCTTGGCGAGATTATTGGCTGTAGTTTCTGAATCACTTTCAGAATAAATTCTAATGATAGGTTCGGTATTTGACTTTCTCAGATGAACCCAATCTTTTTCAAACCCGACCTTTACTCCATCCTCCCGATGGATTTCATTTTTTTCATATTTTCTGGCGATCTCATCAAGAATCAAATCGGTATTCATCCCTTCGGTCAGGCTGATTTTATTCTTGCTAATGTGATAGGATGGAAATCTGCTTCGCAATCCTGAACATGTAACACCCTGAGTGGCAAGATGGGATAAAAAAAGTGCAATCCCCACTAAAGCGTCTCTTCCGTAATGGAGCTCCGGGTAGATTACCCCACCATTTCCCTCACCGCCGATTATGGCCCCGACTTCCTTCATCTTTGCAACCACATTGACCTCACCGACAGCCGCAGAATGATAAGACTGCCCTGCTAATTCCGTGATATCGCGAAGGGCGCGTGTTGAAGACATATTGGAAACAGTACTTCCGGGTTTGTGTTGTAATATATAATCGGAAACTGCTACCAGGGTATACTCTTCACCGAATATTTCTCCATCTTCACAGACAAAAGCCAATCGATCTACATCGGGATCTACTACTATACCTAAATCCGCTCTATGTTTCTTTACGGCCTGTATGAGGTCTTCCAAATGTTCTGGGAGCGGTTCTGGATTATGTGGAAATCTGCCGGATGGAGTGCAATGTATTTCAATCACTTCCTTGACGCCAAGGGTTTTAAGAAGCATGGGAACGAATACTCCCCCGGAGGAATTGACTCCATCAACTACTACTTTAAGCTCACGTTTTGTTATAGCTTCCCTGTTGACAATATCCAGATCCAGAATGGCTTCGATGTGTTTGTTGATAAATCCTCTTTTCTTGTTCACCTCTCCAATTCGGTCTACCTTTTCAAAATTAAAGTCTTGATTTTCTGCATGTTGGACTATCCATTCTCCTGCCTCTGCATCTATAAATTGACCTTCTTTATCCAGAAGCTTCAATGCGTTCCAATCTTTTGGATTATGACTTGCAGTCAATATTATTCCACCATTAGCCTCGTAATGAGGGACTGCCATTTCTACCGTGGGTGTCGTAGATAAGCCAAGATCAAGTACGTCAATACCAAGTGCATTGAGCGTGGCTGAAACCAGTTTAAAAATCATTGGTCCCGAGGGTCTGGCATCTCTTCCAATTACAACGCTGTAAGGTCCTTCATTCTTAGATTTGATCCAGTTGCCATATGCTGCGCTAAACTGCACAACATCTATTGGGCTCAGGCTTTCAGAAACTTTACCTCCAATAGTACCGCGTATGCCTGAAATAGATTTTATCAATGTCATGATGGGGATGAAAGGGCAGCAAATATAGATTCAACAATGTGAAGGATCTTCAACTTTTCTCGATCAATTCATGTTCATTCAATTGTGGAAAAGTTGAAAACTCCTTTCCACGCTCCGGTGGCCTATTTCATATTTTTGGGCTATAACGTATTATTGCACTTCATGAATTCACCATTTGATTCCTTCCCTTCTGAAGAATCCTACATCAAAATCCTCATAGAAAAATTTGAAGAAAAAAAGAGTGCGGGTATGGTACCCTTTTTCGATGTGGAGGAATTTGAGGATATCATAGATTATTATCTCGCTCAGGATGAACTGGATGTCGCTGGTGAGACGATAATCAGCGCCAAAGGACAACACCCTTACTCTTCCGAAATTAAACTGAAAGAAGCAGAAGTATTAGCTACCCAGAAGAAATATCCTGAGGCTATGGAAATTCTTGAGGATCTTGAATACCTCGAAAAAGGCAACCCGGATTTCTTTTTTGTCAAAGCCGCCATATTGGCTCAAATGGGTTTCCATGAAGAATCAATCACGACACTGGGCAGACTTGTGGTCTTTGCCACCGATGAAGACCTAGAGGAAGGCTTGCTTCAATTATCCAGGGAATACCAGGAAATAGAGAATTACGACCAGGCCTTATTCTACCTTAGAAGATTATTGGAAGAATTTCCTCACAACGAAGATGCCATTTATGAAGTAGGCTTCATTTATGAGATCCTTGGAATGACTGCTGAGGCCGAAAGGTTCTTCAGAAGCTTTATTGATAATAATCCCTACTCCGAGCACGCATGGTTTGGACTTGGAAATCTGGTACTCAGCGAGGGAAAAATATCAGAGGCCAGCAATGCTTTTGAATATGCGACGCTGATCAACGAGGATTTTGCCGCAGCTCATTTCAATCTGGGTAATTGTTTGATGAGAGAAAAAAAGTATGAAAAGGCTATTGGAGCCTTTGAAAACTCGCTTGAATTCGATATTCTCGATCCAATTACCTACAACTACATTGGACTGTGCAATCTGCATCTTAATGAAAATCAGAAAGCCGAAATAGCTTTCAAAAAGTCTATAGAAAAAGACGAAGAGTTTGCTGATGCCTGGCTGGGGTTAGGTATATCCCTGTCTAACAGAGGAAAATATATTGAAAGCCGTCACTACGTAGAGAAAGCGGTAAAACTGGACCCGGAAAACGCCGATTATAAATACTATTTGGCCAATACACTTTGGAATTTAGGTTTTGGAGAAGAAGCAAAAGATTTCTTTAGTGACGCCGTTGAAATGGGCCTAGAAAAAACAGCTCTTTATTTGGATTATTCCGACCTTCTTTTTGAGAATGGACAGGTCGAAGAATCCATTGAGTTTCTCATTGAATCCATTCGAAAATTCCCAGAGAAAGGTCGATTGCGCTACAAGTATGTAGCCACACTTCTTGCAATGGGTCAGCACCAGCTTGCTCAAACCGAACTGACTATTGCTCTGCAAGAGTTTCCGGTTCAGTCCGATGCTCTATTCGATTTCTATCCAAATGCAGGCCAACACGAATTTGTGCTTGACTTGCTTGAAAATCATAAGTAATGAACTTCGAAATTCCCTTTCTGCCGGAAAGGACACTCAAGCCCAGGCAAACTGGTTTGACCATGATGATGGACAAAGGCCTGAGTAACCGGCAAACAGAATATTTTATTGACTCCTGTGGAGACTTAGTTGATTATGTAAAATTTGGGTTTGGTACCTCGTACATCACGAAAAACCTGAGAATTAAATTGGCGATGTACCGCGAAGCACACATTAAGTGCTACTTAGGTGGAACCCTATTTGAAGCTTTTGCGGTCAGAAATATGTTCGATGAATACCGGAAACTTCTCGATGATCTCAGACTCGAGGTTGCTGAAGTATCCGATGGTGTCATCCATATATCTCAGGACGAAAAGCTTCAATATATCAGTAAACTTGCCGAAGACTATACAGTTCTTTCAGAAGTTGGCTCCAAAACAGAAGCTGATGAACTACCTGAGGATGAGTGGATTAGTAAAATGAAAACTGAGTTAGAAGCCGGCTCTTACAAAGTTATAGCCGAGGCACGCGAAAGTGGAACCATTGGTATTTTTAATCAGGCGGGAAAAGCAAAAACCAGCATGATCGAACATATTTCTGGCGAAATTGGCGCGGAAAACGTGCTATGGGAAGCTCCTCAAAAAGAACAGCAGGTATGGTTTATTAACCACTATGGAGCCAATGTAAACCTCGGAAATATAGCCCCTCAGGAGGTGATTCCTTTAGAGACCCTCCGATTAGGGCTAAGAGGAGATACCTTTTTCAACTTCCTGCCAGAAGATCTCAAAAACCAAACTACTGAATCTCCATGAGGAGTACCCGAGAATACCTTGTCTTGGTTCTGAAAGGAATGGGCATGGGAGCGGCGGATGTAGTCCCCGGAGTATCTGGTGGGACAATAGCGCTCATTACCGGAGTATATGAAGAGTTGATCAACTCGTTAAAGTCTTTTAACGCCCACTCTTTTCAAACCCTTCTAAGCGGTAAGATTGTTCCTTTCCTCAAGCAGGTCAACTTCACTTTTCTGATTGCTTTGTTTGGAGGTATTGCACTCAGCATTTTGTCCTTGTCCAAAGCAGTTACTTATTTACTCGAACACTACCCCGAGTACATATGGGCATTTTTCTTTGGGCTCATCGTTGCTTCCGCTTTGCTCATAGGTCGGCAAATTGACAAATGGAACGCCCCGAACATTATTGCGCTGCTTTTAGGAACGGGAATAGCTTATTGGATCACCATGGCTACTCCTGCTCAGACTCCGGAAGACCTCTGGTTTATCTTTCTCGCAGGAATGGTAGCCATTTGTGCCATGATATTGCCAGGTATTTCAGGAGCTTTCATCTTGCTACTCATGGGTAAATATGCATACATTTTTACGGCTATCAGTGAGTTTAACCTCAAAGTCATTGGAATCTTTATGCTGGGCGCAATAACCGGCCTGCTGTCCTTTAGTCATGTGCTTTCATGGATGTTCAGAAAATATCACAATCTGACTCTCGCTCTTTTGTCTGGATTTATGATCGGGTCACTCAACAAAGTGTGGCCATGGAAAATAACCGACTCCTGGAGGATCAACTCGAAAGGTGTTGAAGTCCCCTTTCTGCAGCACAACGTGTATCCCGGTGAAACTGGAACGGATCACCTTATTTGGCTAGCCATAGTCTGGGCAGTGGTCGGGTTTGTTGTGGTTTGGGTTTTGGAGCGTGTGAGCCCCGAAATAACCCGGTCATGATTCGTTTAGGCCTTATTGGCCAAAAATTGAGCCACTCGTTTTCAAAGTCCTTTTTTTCAAAAAAATTTGAAGATGAAGGCATCAATGCTGCCTACGATTTACTTGAGCTGGAAAAGCTCGAAAATTTTCGAGAAATCTCCATGAAATACAGCGGTCTGAATGTTACAATTCCTTATAAATCTCAGATCATTCCGCTGCTCGATAATTTGGATCCGGCTGCAAAAGAAGTGGGGGCAGTAAACACCATTAAAATCGAGGGCATTGAATTAACAGGATATAATACTGATGTTATCGGTTTTGAGTATTCCCTGCTTCATTTCATTGACACATCCAAGGTTAAAAAGGCCTTGATACTAGGCACTGGAGGAGCTTCCAAAGCAGTGGCATTTGTCTTGAGCAAACTAAACATCGATCACCTTTTCATCTCCCGAAAAACAGGAGGGCAGAATGTAATTACCTACTCAGAAATAGAACAAGGTTTACTGAATACATGTCAGTTAATTGTAAACGCGACTCCACTCGGAATGTATCCAAATACTGAACAAGCACCGGCATTGCCAATAGATTACCTCAATGGGCAATGGGTATATGATCTGATCTATAACCCTTTGGAAACTAAATTCCTAAAGGAGGCATCTCAGAGAAACTGCAAGATCAAAAATGGGTTGGAGATGCTGCACATTCAGGCTGAAGAGAGCTACAAAATATGGACTCAATAGCCCAGTGATTTGAGTTTCTTTTCAAAAGCTTTAACTATGTCAAAAGGTGTACGTTCAATAATGGCAAAACCACTTCTTTTCCGAATCACACTTGGAAAGGGTTTTCCGGGTGGATATTCATTCCGATAGGTCACCAGGAAACCCTCCATATGTTCTCCAAAGGCGGGAAAGAAAATCTCACCAATATCCGCAATAAAAAAGTTTATAGTGTCTTTCAAGACTATACTCGAATCGCGCTTGAAGTTATTGTCGAGAAATATTCCTGTAAACTCCCTCTGGTCTACTTTGTGCTGATCGTCGGCATAGTAAAATAGTACATCGCTAAAGGTATAGATGGTAGTGAATGCTTCGTATATATCTCTGTTCTCCAGAGCCTGCGTGGCTTCCAATTCCTCGGCTTTTTTATACATCTTTCGATCCCGCAAGCGTTGAGTAGTTATTGTGCGCTGATGAAGTTTTACCAACAGTGTACCTTCATGAAGTAAGCGAACATAGTTCCGGGCCGTACGATATTGTCGGTTTGATTGTCCCAAAGTCGCGGCTGGAAGGAGAATGAAGAGAAATACTCCGATAATGATTGACCTCGGGTTTACCAGCATATATCAGTTTGAATTAAGCCTTTCCTTTATATATGCCAACGCTGCTCTGTTTGCCTCGGTAGCAGCAGATTCATTGTATCGAGGTGAGCTCGGATTGGCAAACGCATGATCCGCATCATACATTTTCATGATCAGACTCTTACCTTCCGATTCCATATCATTCTTGAAAATTCCTGCTACACTTGGTGTAATCCATTGGTCTTTCTCTGCAAAAATCGCCAAAACATCAGCTTGTAATGGACGAAGGCGCTCGCAACGTCGCTCAGGCATTCCATAGTACATCACACAGCCCGCCATATTATCTCCTCCCATCAATGCAGTCTGGAGCGACCATCCGCCTCCAAAACACCATCCAATGGATACAATTTCGGCATCACTTCCAGCAAATTTCAACGCACCATCTATAATCTCTCTGATGCGTTCAGCTTTTGTTTCCTGCATCAGTCTTGAAGCGTTATCACGATTAGTAGCTACCTGACCATCGTACAAGTCAAGCGCCAGCACATTGACTCCTACCAATCCTCGATAATAACGGTCAGCCTCTAATTTGATATTGTCGTTCAATCCCCACCATTCGTGAATCACGATCAGCCACTTATTGGTCATTCGTTGAGGTCGGATCGCATAGGCCGTACCCTCTTTACCTGCAGTTTTAAAAGTGATCATTCTTCCTAACTCTGGAACTGCGTCCTGTTTGCGCGGCATTTCGTGAGCAAACCTGAAGTCTGAAATATTTCCTAAAGCCGCGAATTGGGCATTTGCCGTACAGCAACCCTGAGCGCTCAGATCATAAGATAAAATCATGATCATTACAGTAGCAATAACTGCCGGTATGAACTTAACCATCATGCTAAACTAAATTGAATCTACATCAACAACAACCCTAATTGCATTAGTTGCCGGTCTGGCTTTAAATTCGGCAATGCGATCGTGTAAAATTACTTTTACATTTCGTTGGCTTACTCCTTTTTCAATTTTCAATAACATATTCATAATGTAAAAGTTCCGAACCTTTGCTATGACTGGAAATTCAGGGCCCAAGACCCTATTCCCAAAGTCTTTACGTAAAATTTTACCTAAATCCATCGCTCCCTGGATCACTTTATCCCTTTCACGGTGACGCACACTTATTTCATACAAGCTCACAAAAGGTGGATAGACGTATTGATTTCTTTGTTTAAACTCCAATTCATAAAGCGCATCAAAATTGTTCCGGGCTGCCATTTGAATGATGGGATGTTCGGGTTTAAAGGCCTGAATAATCACTTTTCCCTGCTCTCCTTTCCTTCCTGCTCTTCCTGATACCTGAGCTATTTGCTGAAAAGTGCGCTCATTACTCCGATAGTGCTGAATATTCAAAGATTGATCAGCCTGAAGGATCCCAACTAGCTTAACACGTTCAAAATCAAGACCTTTAGTTACCATCTGAGTGCCAACCAGGATATCGATATCCCCTGCAGCAAAACGATTGATCAGCTTTTGAAATCCACTTTTGCCCCGTGTTGTATCCCAATCCATACGTGCCACTTGATATTCCGGAAACAGGGCTGCCACTTCCTCCTCAATTTTTTCAGTTCCTTGCCCCTTTAACATGAGGTGTTCACTTCCACAAGCCGGACAGAGCTTGTAAGGTGCCTGCTCAAATCCACAATAGTGACATTTAAGTCGATGTAGAAATTTATGATATGTCAAGCTCACATCACAGCGCTCACAATGGGGAGACCATCCACAATCTCTGCATTGAATGAAGGGCGAAAATCCCCTGCGGTTTTGAAAGAGAATTACCTGCCTTCCATTCTTCAGTACCTTGTGCATTTCGCTGGCCAAATCAAAAGACAGACTCCCTTTCATCTTCTTTCGCTTATAACTGTCACGCAGGTCAATTAACTGAACTTCAGGCATGGCAATACCACCATACCTTTCTGTCAATGAAACCAGACCATACTTTCCGGTTTTAGCATGATACATGCTTTCAACCGAAGGAGTCGCAGAACCCAACAGCACTTTAGCTCCTCTCATTTTTGCCAGCATAATCGCACTATCACGACCGTGATATCTCGGAGCAGGATCAAATTGCTTGAAACTGCTATCGTGCTCCTCATCTACAATTACTAACCCAAGATTTTGAATAGGAACAAAAACCGAAGAACGTGCACCAAGTACCACAGGGTATGGCTGATCAGAGCGCATTTTCATCCACAGTTCGTAGCGCTCGTTTTGACTCATTCGACTGTGAAATACGCCGACATTCTCGCCGAATTTTTGTTGCATTCGGTCGATTATTTGTGTGGTTAAAGCAATTTCAGGAAGGAGATAGAGTACCTGAGACCCTTTATCCAAAGTCTCTCGAATAAGCTTGAAAAAAATCTCTGTTTTGCCGGAAGATGTTACCCCGTGTAACAGAACAACATCATTTTTCTTCCATTGATCCTTAATATCCTGGTAAGCTTTTTCCTGAGCAACTGTAAGCTGGAATAATGCCGAAGAAGCCTGCGTATGATAGGCAGCAAGACGATCAGCAGTTTTCTTAGACTCCTTAATGATGTTCTTGTTTATCAAACCTTTAAGCGACGCGCCTGATCCTCGCGATTTTTTAAGCAGTTCAGACTTTTTTACCGGAACGAGAGTTCCTGAAAAAAACCTGCTCAACTCTAAATAGGCCATTAAGATTTCAAGCTGTCTGGGCGCCCTGTTCAATAGATCAAAAGCACCCTGAAGTTGCTCTTCGCTGATATATTTACTGGTAAGTTGGATATAGGTCTCCAGCTGGGGTTTGTAGGTGCTCCTAATACTCTCAAATACCTCAATTATTCCCTGCTCCATTAGCTCGTGCACTACGCGATAATGACTTTTAACGTTCAGAAGTTCTCTAACCTGAGATAAAGTCAAAAAAGGTTGCTCTGATAATGCATCGATGAGCAAATGACCTGAGGAGCTTAATTCTGAAGGAATCTCCTCCTGAGATCTAAGGGCAATTCTCGATTCGCTGGCCAATTTGAATCCGGCAGGTAAAGCAGCCAACATCACCTCACCAGGAGAACTAAAATAATACCGGGCTATCCAGAGCCAAAAATCCAGATCATTAAACCGAATGAATGAAATATCATCTAACACCGATAATATTGGCTTGGCAACATAATGCTTTGGTGCATTTTGATGTTTCTTTACCACTAATGCACTGTATTGCTTTGTCCCACCAAATTCAACGATCACCCGTCTGCCTATTAAGGATATACCCTCAAAATTCTCAGGCACCTCATAGGTGTAAAGGTTGGGAACGGCTAATGGCAGAATGACATCGATGTACGATTTAGTACTGGGCATGAAAAGCCAATTTTATGAAATTCATACCAACTCAGCATCATATCTTAAATGAACAATAAATTTGATAACTCAAGACGCACAGAATGAAGTATTTAGCATTCACATATCTGACTATTCTCCTGCTCACCAACTGTAAATCCACTAATAATCAGGAAAAGCCCATTCAAAACCCGTATCAACAAGAGAATACTGCGTTGAGCTATAGTAGCGATGTAAACTACCAGCTCTGGTCTAAAGGGGTTGATTATCACGCCTTTGGAGAGAACCCTGATTGGATTCTGGATATTGACTTTGATAACGTCGCGTATCTGCAACTTGATGGTAAGCAGCACAAATTTTCCATAGATAACCTTTACATCAAAGAAGAAGAAAACAAGGTTCAGTACATGGCATTTACTTCAGATTCAGGGTTAATGCTTGAAATTCTCAACATGGCTTGCGAGCCTGGTACTACTAACATCAAGCGATATTCATCCACAATTCAGGTTATGGACAAACAGGGGAAATCAATAGAGGTCACCGGCTGTGGAAATTACATTCCAAACTACGGTTTGAATGACATCTATGTACTCGATAGTGTCCCCGGTTTTGAATTTGTTCCTGGCTCTTTTACCCAAGGAATGCCATACCTGGAGCTCCATGTTCGAGAAATGAAATTTATGGGGCACGATGGATGCAACAATATCTCCGGAACCTTCATCAATGAGCTTGATCGCCTTGAATTCGGCAATTTCATTACAACCAAAATGTTCTGTTCCACCAACCCACAGTTTGATTTTCTTACCGAACTTGCCAAGGTCAGAAGTTTTGAACACCGCAAGCCACGGCTCATTTTTCTCGATGAGTACGGTCAAGTAGTTCTGACACTTAAGAAGGTGGACTGATGTTGATGTCTTCATTTTGATATTTTTGGTTCTTTCAACATTTACATATGGACGATAAAATTTTAACCCTTCCCGAAGGCCGCAGAAACATTATTGAGCTGCTCAACTTAGCAGCGAGCGAATACGGAGATCTGCGGTATGCTTCGCGCAAATCAGATCAGGGATGGGAGAGTTTCACTTACCGTGAGATTTGTGACCGATCCAAGTATTTGAGTTCCAGCATGTTAAATATGGGGCTATCGAAAGGCCAGAATGCAGCCATACTCTCGGAAGGAAGCCCACAATGGATTTGGTCCGAATATAGTCTGCTCAATAATGGGATGCGATCGGTACCGTTATCTGTTAAACTGCAACCCGAAGAACTCCCATACCGACTGAACCACTCACAATGCGCTGCCATTTTCACCTCGAAAAACAACCTGGCCAAGGTTGCCGGAATTTTTGAGAAGCTTGACAATTCCAAAACGAAGATTTTTTACCTGGATCAGGATGAAGCTCATTTCAGAGCTACCCTTGATGAGTATAATATCCCGCAGACGCTTGGCTCAGTAGTCGAATCAATGATCGATGACGGTAAAATGAGCTATCACGAAAATCCTGAAAAAGTCGATATCCTTATTCGGGAAATTGACGAGAATGACGTCGTCAACATCTCCTATACTTCGGGTACCACTGGAAACCCCAAGGGCATCATGCTTACTCATCTCAACTACTACTCCAACGCCTTCGACGGCGTCAGCATGTTTCGTATCCGCCATAAGTTTCGCACACTTGTCATTCTGCCAGTAGACCACTCTTTCGCACATACAGTGGCACTTTACGGCGCTTTATTTAAGGCTCTCGACCTTTTCTTTCTCGACACTCGAGGCGGTACGAGCAATGCACTTAAAAATATCCCGATCAACCTCAAGGAAGTAAACCCTCAATTCCTACTCACTGTTCCAGCGCTAACCGGCAACTTCATTAAAAAGATGAAGGAAGGTGTAAAGGAAAAAGGAAGAGTGATCGAACAGCTATTCAATTGCGGTCTTAATGCTGGCATAAGAGCCAACGGAGATGGTTTTACTAAACCGGGTTTTGGATTTCGGATATTGGACCTTTTTCGATATAATCTGTCCAAATATTTGATATTCAATAAGTTAAAAAGTGTTTTTGGCAATGAAATCGAATACATGGTGGGTGGTGGCGCCATGTTGGATATCAAACAACAGCAGTTTTACTATGCTATTGGGGCGCCTGTTTTTCAAGGATACGGGCTCACCGAGGCTACACCTATTATCTCGGCCAATACTCCCTTTGATCATAAGATGGGTAGTTCAGGAAAACTGCTCGCGGGAGTGACCTGCAGAATTATGAAAAACGAAACAGAAGAGGCCACCACAGGAGAGCGAGGAGAAATTGTCATCAAAGGCAATAACGTAATGAAAGGCTATTACAAAAACGATGAGGAAACTGCCAAAACCATCAGGGATAATTGGCTCTGGACTGGTGATTTAGGATACATAGATGAAGATGGGTTTCTTTTTGTCACCGGCAGAGACAAAGCTCTGCTTATTTCTGAAGATGGTGAAAAGTATTCACCCGAGGGTATCGAAAATGCCATTGAAAACTCAGCAAGCCTTATTGGACAGGCCATGGTCTATAACGATCATAAAAAGTATTCTGTAGCGGTTATCACCCTCGACCCCATGAAGATTTCATTATTACCCAATGACCCATCAGAAGCACTTGAGGCGGTTCGCAAAGACTTCTTTGCCTATCAGAAAGATGCAGCATATTCAGGCCAGTTTCAAACCAAATGGCTACCGAAATATTTTTTCATTGCACCAGAACCCTTTACAGAGGAAAACCAACAAGTCAATTCAACTATGAAAATGGTGCGCTATAAAATCACAGAACATTATACAGAAGAAATTGAATTGCTGTATGGCGGTTCAGCTAAAGAGCAGGAAAAGATCAACCTTTCCAGCATACGAAAAGCCCTCAATCCCACGTCAGTTAAGGTAAACGTCTAATTGACACCAAGTTTAAAAAGTTGCGTCAGGTCAACCGAAGAACTGACTAATATTCTTTTAGCAGAAACCACACAAGGCTACTTTTACAAATCACATTCAATGAGCCGTAATCGATGGAAAACTTGCAGGCCGTAGCATCATATATCGAGCACGATGGCGTCGTGAGTGAAATCACGAATGGCCAGGCACGCATAAAAATCATTCAGGGCGATCAGTGCGATAGCTGCGCCCTAGGTGGTTATTGCAGTACCGATCAGGTCGAAGACCGATACTACGATCTTCATGTTCTTCCAAACGATACCAAAACCGGTGACTTAGTTAAGCTGCGCATATCCAATAAAAATGGATTGCGCGCAGCTTTCTGGTCCTACATTATGCCATTTCTGGTCATCATGTTTGTATTAATTGGAGGGGTAATTTTCAACATTCCAGAGACGACGAGTGGCCTGATGGCCCTTGCTGTTTTGGTACCCTACTACCTCTTCCTTAATCTTATTCAAAAGCATATTTCCAAACAGTTTCACACGGAAATCTTCAAGTCATGAGTGAAAGCGTTTTATATACGGTAATGATACTGAGCGCTTTAGGTGCGGTGGCAGCGGTCATCCTCTATTTCGTTTCCAAAAAGTTTTATGTCAAGGAAGATCCGCGCATAGCGCAGGTCGAAGACGTGCTGCCGGCCACCAACTGCGGCGGATGTGGATATCCGGGGTGTAATGCCTTCGCAAATGCCGTGGTCGAGCAACAGGATCTCTCCTCACTGCACTGCCCGGTAGGTGGGAATGATGTCATGAAAGAAGTGGCTGATGTTCTTGGTATCGAGGCTGTTGAAAAAGATCCCTATGTCGCGGTTATCCGATGTAGTGGATCCTTCAACAATCGAAAGAAGACCAACCAATACGATGGCGCTTCCAATTGCCAGATCGCAGCTCAGCTCTACAGCGGGGATACAGCTTGTGCTTATGGTTGCGTAGGCCTCAGCGATTGTGTCGATGTCTGTGATTTCGACGCCATGTATATGGACGAAGTCACTGGTTTACCTGTCGTTATTGAAGATAAATGTACTGCATGTAATGCTTGTGTGACCGAATGTCCGAAAGACATCATTGAGCTGATGCCGGTAGGGAAAAAGAACCAAAGAATTTACGTTGCATGTGTTAACGAAGATCCTAACAGCATAGCGCGCGATATCTGTTCTGTGGCTTGTACCGGTTGCTCCGATTGCCTCGAGCAATGCAAGTTCGACGCCATCATAGTCGAGAATGATCTGGCGTATGTCGATCAGGAAAAGTGCAAGCAATGCCTGAAATGTGTCGATGTTTGCGAAGTGCGCTCCATGCATTCTGACGGTGTTCCAGAAGAGAAAATTGACCGTATGCGCGAGTTGCGCCTCAAGCGCGAAGCAAAAGAAAAAGCAAAAAGGGAAGCGGCTGCTCAAGCTACCTCGGAAGCTGATGATGTAGCCGTGGCGGTCAGTCCGCACGATGAAAAAGTAGCCAAAATTGCTGCGGCCAAAGCCAGAGCTGCTGAACGTAAATCGGCAAATACGAAAACGACTGGTCAAGAAGTCATATCCAATAAGCCAAAGGGTGACCAACCTTCCGAAAACTAAATGATCATGAACCTTCTAAGTATATTCAACAATACGAAGTCGTTCGAGATGGGCGGAGTTCATCCCGCTGAAAACAAACTCACGGCTGATGAACCTATACAGGTACTTCCTCCACCCGATGCAGCCGTAATACATGTTGCACAACACATCGGTGCCCCGGCAACTATTACCGTTACGGAAGGTCAGAAAGTTCGGGTTGGTGATGTAATTGCAAATCATACCGGTTACGTTTCCTCGAACATACATAGCTCCGTTTCAGGTACAGTGGAAAACATTGAAAACCTATTGGACACCAGCGGGTTCAAAAAGACCGCCATCTCCATCAGGGTTGAAGGCGACGAATGGCTGCCTGAAATCGACCGAACCCCGGATTTGATCTCCGAGATCAAGTTAAGCAGCGAAGAGATCATTGAAAGAATTCATGCTTCAGGTGTTGTTGGACTGGGAGGAGCGGCCTTCCCTTCGCACGTTAAGCTTAATGTCCCCAAAGACAAGGTGATCGATCATCTTTTACTCAACGGAGTGGAGTGCGAACCCTACCTAACTGCCGACCATCGGTTGATGTTAGAGAAGCCGGAGGAACTCATCATTGGGATCAGAGTTTTAATGAAAGCACTCAATGTCGACAAGGCCATCATAGGTATTGAAAACAATAAAAGAGACGCTATTCAACTTCTAACAGAACTTACTGAAGATGAGGAAGGTATCGGTGTTCAGGCACTCGAGGTGAAGTATCCTCAGGGTGGTGAAAAACAGTTGATCAAAGCAGTGCTTGGTCGCGAAGTTCCCTCTGGCGGACTGCCCGCCGATGTAGGCGTTTTAGTACAAAATGTAGGGACCACTCTAGCGGTATACGAAGCTGTTCAAAAAAACAAACCCCTCGTCGATCGCATCACCACCCTGACCGGCGTGGATGTGACCAAACCCGGCAATTACCTCGTGCGCATCGGTACTCCAATTCGTGATTTAATCAATGCATCCGGAGGAGTTCCGGAGCATACCGGGAAAATCGTAAGTGGTGGGCCAATGATGGGGAAAGCCCTACCAGACCTCCTGGTTCCTATAGCCAAAGCCACTTCCGGTATTCTGCTCATTCCTGAATCTGAATCACGTAGAGCAGAGGAGTATAACTGCGTTCGTTGTGGAAAGTGCGTAGAGGTTTGCCCAATGGGACTGGAGCCCTATCTGCTCATGACACTATCGCAGGGGCATAACCACGACAAGTCGGAGAAAGAAAACGTGCTGGACTGTATTGAATGCGGATCGTGCGCCTTCACCTGCCCTTCGAACCGGCCACTCCTCGACTGGATCCGCCTGAGTAAAAACAATATCCGTAAAGCTAAAACTGCAAAAGCATGAGTAGAATGCTCGTCGTCTCGCCCTCGCCACATGTGCACGATAAGCTCACCGTACCACAAGTTATGGAGGGAGTCATCATCGCCATGATTCCGGCACTGGCATTTGCCGTACTAAACTTCGGTCTTGGTGCCGTGTATGTTACACTGTTATCCGTCATCTTCTGTGTCGGTATTGAATATGCCATGAACCGCTACCTCTTTAACCGAAAGACAACCGTACTGTACGATCGCTCCGCGATCATCACCGGTATACTGCTGGCCTTTAATGTACCCAGCAATCTGCCCTGGCATATTATCCTCATCGGAGCGATAGTGGCCATCGGACTCAGTAAAATGAGCTTCGGCGGATTAGGAAACAATCCATTCAATCCTGCGCTTGTGGCACGCGTATTCCTGCTGACGTCCTTCCCTGTAGAAATGACCAGCTGGCCCGTCCCCACCCCCACTCTGGCCCTGGATGGAAACACTGGAGCTACACCCCTCGGGATCCTAAAAGAAGGGGCTCGTGTGGGTGATACCGTTCCTCAAATGATGGCGGAAATGCCAGGATGGATGGACTTCTTTTGGGGCTTTCAGGGTGGTTCGCTCGGTGAAATGTCGGCCTTTGCTATGCTCCTTGGTCTCGCCTACATGATGCTACGCCGTATCATCTCATGGCACATCCCCATTTCGATGTTGCTCACCATTGTGGTTCTCACCGGGGCATTCTGGTTGTATGATCCTACCCAATATGCGCATCCACTCTTCCATATCCTCACCGGTGGTGTTATGCTCGGTGCCGTCTTCATGGCCACCGATTACGTCACCTCGCCGTTTACCTATCGCGGCATGATCATCTTCGGGGTGGGTATTGGTGTGATTACCGTCTTCATTCGCCTGTTCGGCAGCTATCCCGAAGGCGTGTCCTTCGCTATCCTTGTGATGAATGCCTTTGTACCTATGATTAACAAATACACCAAACCACGCCGCTACGGCAGCAAAACGCATTACGTCAAACCCAAAGTAGTTGTAGAAGAAAAAGTTGTGGCGTCATGAAAATCAAATCTATTTTTCTGCAAATGATTCTTTCCCTTACCGGCATTGCGCTGGTGGCAGCTTTCGCCCTGGGTTATGTGTACGAGTTCACCAAAGGCCCCATTCTTAAAGCGCAGATCGAGAAACAAATGCGCGCCATCGAAGCCGTAATCGAGGGGGAATACAGCAACGACCCACTGAACGAAAACTACAAAGTGGCCTTCGAGCCCGACGATTCGTTGACAATCTACCCCGCCAAAAACAATGAGGTGGTTAGTGGCATTGCCGTAAAAGCCATTACCGGACTCGGCTACAGCGGTGAGATCGGAATTATGGTAGGTTACCGAACCGACGGCAGTATTTTCAACATACAGGTGCTCGACCACAAGGAAACACCCGGACTGGGCACCAAGATGACAGAGCCCAAGTTTTACGAGCAGTTTATGAATAAAAACCCGTCCAAAGACGATCTGCGGGTGACCAAGGACGGCGGCACCATCGATGCCATTGCCGGGGCCACCATCACCTCACGGGCCTATTGCGATGCGGTAAACAAAGCCTATGCGGCTGTTAACGATTTGAACGATGAAGAAAGAACTGAGTAAGAAAGAGAATTTTCTCAAGGGAATCATCAAAGAAAATCCCGTACTGGTGCTCCTGTTGGGGCTTTGCCCCGCACTGGGAGTCACCTCAACGGCCATCAACGGCATGGGCATGGGGCTGGCGACGATGTTCGTCCTGTTGCTCTCCAACCTCGTGGTGTCGCTGATTAAAAATCTGATTGCCCCGAAAGTGAGGATACCTGCTTTGATTGTGATTATAGCGTCGTTTGTAACGGTGGTGGACCTCACGATGGCGGCTTACCTCCCCACCCTGCACGCGCAGTTGGGGCTGTTCATTCCGCTGATTGTGGTGAACTGCCTCGTCCTCGGACGCGCAGAGGCTTTTGCTTCCAAACAGAACATTTCGGCCAGTCTTATCGACGGAATCGGGATGGGTGTGGGCTTTACACTGGCCTTGACCGTGCTCGGAGCCATCCGCGAATTGTTGGGCAGCCTGTCCATTTTTGGCATTAAGCTAATCGACGCAGACGGCATGATCGTATTCATCCTTGCGCCCGGTGCCTTTATCGGACTGGGGCTGATGATTGCCCTGATGAATTTCCTGCAAAACCGCGCTAAACTCAAAACAGCCTGATCATGGAATATTTCCTCATCATATTCTCCGCCATATTTGTCAACAACATTGTGCTTTCGCGCTTTCTGGGCATTTGCCCGTTTATTGGCGTTTCTAAAAATACCTCAACCGCTGTAGGCATGGGCGGCGCCGTGCTCTTCGTCATGACACTGGCGACCATCATCACTTATCTCATTTACACCCTCATTCTAGTGCCATTTGATATCACCTACCTGCAAACGGTGAGTTACATCCTTGTGATTGCCTTTTTGGTGCAAGTGGTGGAAATCATCCTGAAAAAAGTGAGCCCGGACTTGTACCGCGCATTGGGGGTATTCCTCCCACTCATCACGACGAACTGCGCGATACTTGGGGTGGCCATTCTTGTCATACAGAACGACTACAACCTGTTCGAGAGTGTGCTTTTTGCGGTGGGTAATGCGGCAGGCTTTGCCTTGGCCATTGTGCTCTTCTCCAGTATGCGCGAAACCTTAGATGAACTCGACATCCCAGAAGTGATGAAAGGCGTGCCCGTAGCGTTGATCATTGCCGGTATTCTGAGCATGGCGTTTATGGGATTTGCTTAGGAGTTTAGAGTAATGAGTTCAAAGTTTTGAGGTTCATACCCCCTTGTGTGCGGAGCTAACCCGGAACTCGTAATTTGGAACAAACATCTACATGCCAACCTGCATTCCTAGTTTTTATTCATATGACGAAGTGTGGGGGGAAGAAGCTCAGAGCTGAGGGATTGTTGGTGTACTGCGGATAAGCGACGCCCGGAAGCCTTCGTGCACGAGCGGCAGCCTTTGATTACCCACTCCAGTTCTTAGGATCTCTACTCGTGTGCAATACCGCTAGCACTATTAATCTGATTCCCTCGATTCTATAATGCACTCCGAAAGGAAAACGATCTGTAAAATGTATTCGAGTTTTCTTGTAGCGTTCTTGGTAGCTTTTTGGACTATTCAGGATTTGATCAAAAGCTAAATCAACTCCATCCAGAAAAGACTCTTCAAGTCCTAGCTGTTGCTCTTCGTACCAGTCATAAGCAGATTTGATATCTTCTTCTACTTCCGGTTTTACTATAAGCTGATAGCTCACCTTATCTTGAAGTAATACGCTGTCTTACTTCTTTCCAAGTACTTCCGCTTTCTGGATTGGCCTCATGACTTGCAATTCTTTCGTCTAAAATGGCTTTATGAACTGAGCTTAATACAATGGATTCGGCTTTCTCTTTACGCAAAGCTTTGATTTCATTAATAACCTTTAAGTCGTTTAACTGAGTTATCCATTTAATCAGATCAAGTTTTTCGGCCTGTATATCCATAAGGTCAAAAATAGCAAAGAATTAAGTTTGAACTCCTACATCCTAAAACCTTCCTGAAATACCTGCCGGAAGAGAAGCATAGAGCCTTGGTGGGGTTGTTGGGATAGAATGTGTGGACCTGTAGACACAAGATGCACCCATGCAGGTTGGAATATGGCGAGGTGCGGGGGTTCCTGTAGCGCTGATTATTGCCGGAATTCTGAGTATGGCGTTTATGGGGTTTGCTTAGGAGTTAAGAGTAATGAGTTCAAAGTTTTGAGGTTCATACCCCCTGTGTGCGGAGCTAACCCGGAACTCGGAATTTGGAACAAATGTCTACATGCCAACCTGTATTCCTAGTTTTTAACTATATGGTGAGGTGCGAGCGACAACAATTCAGTCTTCTACGGTTTGTTTTCTCGAGTCCTTCCTTGTATCAAAGACTCTTGTTATGAACACTTCACTGCCATTCACTCGATACAACACTTTGAAGTGTCGCATAACTGCTTTTTGATAGTCTGGATTTAAATCATCTTTCTGGTATTGATGGGTAAAACCTATGGACTCTACTTGATCAATGATTTCGTTTACGATGTTTGTTACTGCCGTTATGGATTTTTGTTGGTAGAAATTGAAGATTTCTTCTAAATCCAAGCTAGATCTCTCAGTCCAGGTTATCTTCTGAACTACCCCCAACTTTTAACTCTCTTTTTTAGGTCTTCATGACTTATTACACGACCTGCCTTAATATCCTCTTCGGCTTCTACCAAACATTCATTATATTCCTTTAGTGTTAGAGGTTTTCCTGAGCCGCTATAAGCTACAATTTCATCATTTATCGAGAGCAACTGAGCGATTCTAGTTAAAACAGATTCTCGGGTTTCACTAAGTACTTTTTGTGCAAGCTCGATTTTTGTTGCCTGTATATCCATATTTCCAAAAATAGCAAAGAATTAAGTTTAATTTGCCACATCGTCAAACCCTCCTCATGCAGGTTGGCATTATAGAATTCTTTAGCGCTTTGGCGCGTTTAGAAATTCTTTCCCACACAGCTGTCGGGAGCTAATGTCAACCTGCATCCTAGTCATTATTCATATGGCAATGTGCGGGGCTTTCTTTTAGCGTTTATCCAGAAAACAATAGACTAATTTCTTTATTTCAATCTTATTACTTCGGGTATGAATAGTGCCCGATGATTTCATAATCAAACAGCATATCCTCGATAACCTGACCTCCACCAATATTATGTATGATTTTATGCCGTGAGCCTCGCCAATTAGTTTGATTGGAGACGATTCCGATATGAGTAATACCGCCACCCAAATTCCAGCAAACTATGTCTCCCGGCAGATAATCATCGGGGTTTTCCGAAATATCCTTCATCGTTCCCTTACGCTCAAAAAACTTCATCAAGTTCGGAACTCTTCGGTGATCTATATTTTTGTCTGTTCTGGAAAGTCCCCAGTTCTTTGGATATTTCTCGAAATTGGCCTTCATATCTTCATGTACCTCTTTTTGCAGATCAATACCCATTTTTCTGTAGGCTCGTATTACCACGTCCGTACATACCCCTTTATCAGCGGGGATATCTCCGTTGGGATAATTAATGCTGAAATACGACGGGTCATATTGTACTCGTAGTTTGGTGAGTTGATAAGCCGAATCGGCAAATGCAATAAAAAAGGAATCCTGTGCGAAAAGAGACTGAGAAATCAGACTCATCAGAACTGCGGGCAACAACCTTAAAAAAAGTCTCATATTGAATAGGTTTTATTGAACTAAATGTCGTCCATCTTTCAAAAAACGGACCGATGGTAGTGTCTTTTTCTCATTAAAAAGATCATACCCTTTTTTCAAGTCTTCCCATAAGCCCAATTTGTCCTTGTCATTGGCATAAGTGTTTTTGAGTTTTTCAAATTCGGCATCCTCCAACCTTGAGGGGAAAATCGTGACCGGAATTTTTTCCTGGTCGTTGCTCCGAGCTTCTACACAGAAAATGTAAAGCTCTTTGATCTGCTCATCCGTTATGGGCAAACAACCAATGGTAACACAATTGCCATGTATAAAAATATCACCCCCAAGATTGCTATATGTTCCTAAAATTCGATCTGAATTATTGGGGTAATTTATCCCTAAGGAGAGGTAGTAGTTACTGTAAGGATTGAACCTGTCGATGTGGTAGAATCCCTCCGGAATTTGAAGGTCTCCCTGTTTTCTTTTGGGCCCTATCTTGCCCGAAATAGCACAAACTTCATAAGTCCTGATGAGCTTGAAAGATCGGGATGCTTCATCTCTTCCCCAGAGTTCAATTTCCTTTTCTGATTTGAAGGCCCTCAAATAAACAGATAAAGTACTCCTTTCAATCCCCTGATTTTCAAGGAGTTTTAGCATACTCTCCTCTTTATCTTCGTATGCTACGCGTACCCTTGGATACCGAAGTTGATCTTTCTTAAAATCTTTTTGATTTGGAAACATTATCAGCGCTATAATTGGGAATAAAATATTCATGATAAACGGAGGATTAACTTATCTCAGAGCTCGAAAAATAGATTAAGTTCAAATGGTTAAGCTGGCTTTTCACTCATTTTCACATTCGTAGGACTCTTCAACATCAAGCGGATTTACCTATCCTGGCCAGCATTGTCAATATGTTATGCCTCAAATAACAGGATGAGAGAGGAATGGAAGCTAAACAACTGAAGGTAGGGAAAGATTTTCGCTCAGGAGAATTTGTAAACCACTCAGCTCATTGTTTCCACCAAGTTTTTTCTGGAAAGGAGATTGTAAAAGCGATTCATGACAAAGACATGGGGAAGTGTAATGGAGGAAATAATAACGAGTAAGCCGTAGCCGTATGATAATCCAAGAAAATCGAAATATATCAGGCCATATAGAAATAGAATTCCGAAAATGGAAAGGATGGTAAATGGAGCGATGAGTTTTGTAAAATCAAAAAGTGAGCTGGTTATCTCTTCCTTTTTCAGGAAGTTGTACTCTTCACGAAGGACTTTGAACGAATGAAGGATGATAAAGTACAAAGAAAAACCAATGAGCAATGGCATCAAATAGAAACTCGCCATTACAAGCAATAGCACCAATATTTCCATCAAGATGGCCTCCAGTTTTATTAATTTTCTGACGAAGAGAACCCCCAATAGAAAAAGTGTCAGTGTTGATAATGCTACTAATAGATAGAGTGTCAAATCGAGTCCATGGATATTCCGGAATACGGAAAACTCAATATTGTTATTGATAATGGAACTGATTTCGGCGTGATTGAAATATACAAAACCTGTGAGCAAGCTACCACCCCAGAAGAGAAAGAGTGCTTGTTCAGCTATGCTGGTTTTTGAAAAATGATGCGAAAACTGTGATTGACCAAAGTGATATGCCGATAGGAGTAAGAAAATAAGATAAGCTAAGGCGGGTAAAAATATCCAAATAGCTATGTTAGCTGCAATCAAGACTAAGTACGAACTTATAAAGGCCGTATTGCTGATGGTATTGTTTCGGAGATATAGAGTATTATCAATCGCTCCGTGAGGTATACCCAAAATCAAAATAAAGGGTGTGCAAATCAGCAATTGAGTTTCAATAGAAATTTGCCCAGCACTGAGCACCAGAGGGAGACTAAGCAATACACAGGAAATGAAGACAAAGGTTGCTTTTGTCATGATAGAAAATCTCCGCGCCCCAGCGAGACGCGGAGATTCATTAGTGTGATTAATATCAGGCAGCCTGAGCTTTTGCTCCTGAACTAATAGCAATATTGTAAACCACCAATCCGAAACCGATTTTGTTAATGGCATCTGCTATGTTGTAGAATAGATCTACATTTTCTGAGCCCCAACCAAAAGCGGTATTCAGCCATCCGCCGGGCATACACATGTATCCTATCGGATAAATAGCCCAACCTACTAACACAAACCAAGCTAAGGTGCGCACACCGCGCTTTACTACAGCATTGTTGCTGGCTTCAGCCAATTTAGCCACCTCGCCAAACCAAGCTGTATACAGGATGTACACATAGCCAATGGTTGAAAGGACACCCCACAATACCGAATGTGAAGCACTTCCTCCTGCAGGGTTGAATGCCTCTCCAATATATCCAGCTACGAGCATCCAAACAGATGCGGCTATGAGCTTCCACAGGAGGCTAATTTTGGCACCTGCCGCCTTTGTTAGTAGATAAAACTCAACACACATTAACGGTACAGTTAGGGTCCAGTCAATGTACCTCAATGCCGTTGGGTTTTCGCCAGTAGCGAGGTAGTAGTCTCTCATGTAGTAGTAATGCACTGCTGCAATGAAAGTGATAAGACCGGAAACAAGTAGTGATAATTTCCACTTACCCTCTACATTTCCTCTTTCAAAGAAGAAAAAAACTGATGCCGCCATCATGGCCATATACCCTGTGAAAAAGGTGAAAGCGATGGGATCATCTTTTGGAATTGTTAGAACATCTAATAAAGTCATGATAATTAAGTTTAAAGTTATTTGGAGATAACATTAAACCTTTAATAATGTTTAACTATTAGATGTATTTGTTAAACATTTTAGCGAAATGTGAATAGCTTTCTTCAAATAGTGAAGAATTTAAAGTCACTATATGATGGCATTAACATGGGCTATAGGGTCATTTTTTGTCCCTTTATTTTTGATTGACCTTCTCAAGGTTTGATTAAACAAAATTTCATGTGGACACAACGGAATCGCTGTACTACCTCTTCGCGGTCTTATGATCTAAGCTTGATTTGATAAGTGATCAAATAGCATATTAACCCCCTGATTCCATTACCCCGGGCTCATGCACCATCCAGGCTTGAAAAAGCTTATAGCCCAGTGAGAGTACAATAGCGCCGGTAAACAACCCGATGAATCCGCTAAGCATGAATCCACCTATTACACCCAGAAAGATGATGAGCATAGGAACCGGAGCTCCCTTGCCAAGAAAAATGGCTTTTAAAAAACTATCGGATGCACCGGCGGCTACAAGATATATGGTCCAAAGAATAGCGGGAATAGTTCCCATAACGGAAAAAAGATAAATGACCACGGGCACTACTACGATGGACGGCGGCAATTGGAGTATAGCAAGAATCAGTACCAATAAAGTCCAAAGTCCGGCATAGGGCACTCCGGCCAATAAAAAACCAAGACCTATTGCTGTGGCCTGAATTATGGCGACACCCAAAACGCCTCGAACAACGTTATTGACAGTTTTTTGAATGATTTGAGTGAACTCATCCCCTTTATTACCCACAATCTTGTGAAAGAATACTTTTGCCCGGTCTTCTGTACCCCTCGCAACGAGTAATATGCCAGCAATTATTGTTGCCAGAACAAGCTGCAACAAACTCCCTCCTATTCCTAATAATTGACCGGCAAAGGCACTTCCATACTCGGCAATTGGATCTCGATATTCGCGCAGTGTTTGCTCAAGGTTAGTACTGGCATTGTACCAGATAACGTAAATATCTTCTCCGATCAGCGGCCACTCTTTAACTGTGATTTCGGGTGGAGGAATAGTAAGTTCTCCGGCTTCGAACTGACCTGTAAGGTCCTGAATACCAGCAACCAATGAATCCAGAAACAACCATGTTGGAAGAGCGATCACCAACAACCCTGCAAATACAAGAATTGTAGCCGCAAGCTTATTTCGCCCTCCCAGTCTTTGGGATAATGCGAGGTACAAGGGAGCTGTTGCCACGGCCAGAACGATGGCCCAAAGCATCACACCTGTAAAGGGGTAAAGCAGCATGATGCACCATCCGATTAAGAGAGAGAGCAGGGTAAGTCTTAAAAAAATTTCAATGGACCTTTGAACCGCATCGCCTGTATTCATGGCATTTTTGTTTATTGTGGAAAACTATGCAATTTGATAGAATCAATCGGGCTTTTCCGGAAGATCATCCTCTTGAAGTGATCAGTTCAACTTCAGAATATTGCTCGAAGCAAAGCTGTTTGTATTCATATTTTGGGGCATAGTTTTTTTCAAGAAAAGTTCGATCCCAAAAATCACGTTTCAAGAATATCAGAGGGTCTTGCCAAATGAAATAGGGTACATAATGATACCACTTGACCCCTTGTTGGTCGAAATATTCCTCAAGGTCATCCCGGATACCTAATTCTGCTGCTGCTTCCAATGCGGCATTTCTCTGACACTTCGAACGTAAATACATTTTGGCTATTCGCGGTTCAAAGCCATGTTCGTAAAATTGATCCTTCGCCCGCTTGTAATTTTGAAATCTGGACCATCCATCCATGATAACCAAATAGATGTGTAGGAATGAAAACAAGAAAAAAGAAAACCAGAATAATATCCAGACTGTAGAGCCTCCCCTCCATGCTTTCTCCAATTGAATTCCATAAACCCAGGATTCAAGGATGAACAAGACCAATGAATAATAAAGAAGACGACCTACCCTGAAGTACGAAATAAAAATGTGAGGCTGCCGCGGCAATACTTGTATTCCTCTATGAACTTGAGTATTCATTCTGTTATATCCTGAATTGAGGCATTCTAGTGCTGAGCGAAACGAATCGTCAATTTAATGATGAAGTTTAGATCTTCTATGAAGTAGTAGTCGTCGTGATTCAATCCGAAATACTCAGGGTCAATATTACCTGAAATCTGCATAATACTCAGGTGCTTATTGGTATTGGAAGGCAATCGATTAAATGTCATTCTAACCGGTACCGATTGTTCATTCTCCTCTATTCGTATGGATATTTCATCCGTTCTGTTCAATTCAGGTGCATCCGAAATGAGATAGTCGATAAGCCAGCTGTATGATCCGGAGAAGAAAACTTCCACATCTACATCCTCACTTTCGTCGTGATATCTAACTGCAGCTTCACTTACCAATCGTGCATCTTTGCTATGAAATTCCACATCAATTTTCTGTTCCTGAACATCAAGCTGAACGATATTTGATTGACTTTCAACAAGAAAGGTATCGACGTTCAATATCCCATTGATCATCACTCTGTTATTGAAAACCTCAACACTATATTGAGCCATGCTGACAAAGGGTATCAGGAGCAGTAAAACCAGAAACTTTTTCATTTAAATCATATATTGATTGGTACTGAGTAATACCAGAGTACATGCTTCTTCAAATTGAATGTGGTTGTCCTGAAGCAGTCTATACAGTTCACGGTTTTCTGTACCGGGATTAAAAATCACACGACTGGGTTTGAGCTGTGCAATGTAGTTATAAAATTCGGGTTGCCTTTTTGGCCCAATGTAAAGCGTCAATGTATGCAGGTTGTCAATTTGCTGAGGCCAATCCAGGATGATCTCTTCTCCGACTATTTCACCTTTTCTAAACCCAAGAGGTATAACTGGAATATTATGGCTTTTTAACCTTTCGACAGCCAGGTAAGCATATCTATCCGGATTGGGTGAGGCTCCTAAAACTGCAGTCCTATAGTTCAGGCTGCTCATATATCGTACTTGATATTAGTTGCCCTGGCCGAATTGACCAATTCGAACTCTTTTATCTTTTTAAGTAAATCATATTTTGGCCACATAACGGAATACGTTATGAGCCAACCCGGAAGAATGATGGTATTTTTATTTTTATCATATCGAGCATTTGCTTCCAAATAACCTTTCATGACTTCTTCGAGCTGATTATCAAGATCATTAGGGTCAAAATAGCCCACATCCTGCACTGCTTGCTGCCCCATATCCCATGCAAATATCACGCGTCTGTCTACTTCAGAAACCTGTACTTTACTGCTCCAATCTTCTTTTTTGTGAGGTTGTTTGTTTTTAAGCAACATTCCATATTGAATGTCTGCCAGGCTGAATAAGTATCCACCAATATTGATGTTTCGGTTCTTTTTGCACTTGTTATCGCACTTTCCTCCGTATGCATTCAAAGCGAGCTGACCATATACGTTGTAGATATTTAACCAGAACGAGTTCCTTTTGGCATCTGAATCCAGCTCCTTTGCCAATTCATTCATGTCAAGCTGTGCAATCTTTTGCTGCTCTTCAGAAACATCCAATTCGGATCGGACCATGCCCGCCATTTGCTGTGAAAGTTCTAAAGCCGATTGTGCCAGGATCAAAGCCGGCCATAGAATAAAAGTGATTAAAGCAATTCTTTTCATAAGATGAAATTGAAGCAAAAATAAACCGCTGCCCCATACAGGAACAGCGGCTGTCTAAAATAGTATTTCTGTTGTACTTATACCTTCTCTTTCTCCGCGAGATGTTTGGCCAGAAATTCTTCCATGGCATTGTAGAAATCGAATTTGTTTTCTTCATTTCTAAATCCATGGCCTTCATTTTCCTTAACCATATAACCAACATCAATTCCTTTGGCTTTAAGCGCTTCAACCATTTGGTCAGACTCCGCTTTCTTCACACGTGGATCATTCGCTCCTTGGGCGATAAAGAGTGGCGCGGTAATCTTATCGGCATGCAATGCAGGAGATACCTCAGCCAACATCAAGCTGTCGCTTTCAGGATGTCCGACCATCTCGTACATCATTTCGCGAAAAGGCTCCCAGTATGGAGGGAAACTGCTCATAAATGTAAAGATGCTTGATACACCAACATAATCAATTCCGCATGCATAGAAATCCGGATCCTTCACCAGGCCCATCAAGGTAGCATACCCGCCGTAGGAGCCACCGTAAATTGCTACTCGTTCTGGGTCAGCTATACCCTGCTCTATCAACCACTTGGCCCCATCCTGAACGTCTTCCTGCATGGTTCGGCCCCATTGACCGAAAGACTTTTCCCAGAACTCGCGTCCATATCCTGTTGAGCCTCTGAAATTCATCTGCAATACCGCATATCCACGATTTGCAAGTAGCTGTACCTCAGGATTAAAGCCCCAATAATCTCTTGCCCATGGTCCTCCATGAACGTTTACAACAACAGGCAGGTTCTTGGCTTCATACCCCACAGGAAGGGTAAGATAGCCGTTTATTTTCAAACCATCCCGAGCAGTATACGTGATGGGTTTCATTTCGGCCATTTGGGTTTCATCTATCCATGGGCTAATCTCATCGATTAAGGTGAGTTCATCTGCAACTTTGTCATAATAGTAATAACTACCTCGGGTCTTGTCGTTATAAGTCCTAACTATGAATTTGTCTTCTTCATCATTGGCTGAACTCAAACCAAACTTTAATCGCTCATTTCCGAGTTGCTTTTCAACTGAAGCATAAATTGCTTTCGCCTCATCATCCAGAAACTCTTTCTGTGGCTTGTCTGTGTAGTAATTAATGGTTGTCAAAACCTTTCGCTTTCTGGAATATGAAAGACCACTTACGTCTACTTCATCATGTTGGAAAATGGTATCGGTTTCCTGACGAGTCGCCAGGTCGAATACCACTAAGGCAGATTTATCCCGTCCAATATTTGAGGAAGCATACAAGTTCTTATTATCAAAGGTGAAGAATAAAGGCTCCATAGTTTCCTTGAAGTTATTGGTCATGATAACTTCAAAAGGATCACTTTCTGTTTCGCGGTATAGCAATGACTGGTTTACGCCATCAGAGGTATAGGCTACCCTGAGTTTCCCGTCATGATCTGTCATCCAACCAATGATATTTCCTGGATTTTCAGCAACCATCTCCATTTCACCCGAATTGATATTTATGCGATACGGGTCGAATATTTGAGGAATTCTCTTGTTCAATCCAATGATCATTTCATCTGGAATATTCTCTAAATCGTCAATGATCTGGGTTTTTACCCCTTCCATTTTAGTCAGGGCTAATTCGTTGCTCCCATCCCGATCTACGGCAAGCAGATAGTAGTCCTCATTTCCACCGTCATCTCTCAAATAAACCAATCTGTTGTCGTTGGCCCAGAAGTAACCAGCGATGTCCCGGTCGGTAACGCTTGTAATTCGAGTTGCGGAATCCTTATCCATCTCCTTGATAAAAATGTTCATTCTGTCTTGCCACGGGGCCATGTACGAAACATAGTTTCCGTTTGGGGAAATTTGATAGCTGGATTTCTCCGGATTCTTAAAGAACTCTTCAACTGGAATTCTCTTTGCTTTCTCCATTTTCTTCTCTTCTTTTTTTGTTTCACCACAGGATGTTAGTCCTGCGATCAGCACTGCCAGTGCCAGAGTTAACGTAATTCTAATCATAGCTTTTGATTTATAAAGGGTTTATCATCACTTCGTTACTTTCTTTTCATTGGCCTCCTGCATTGGATTTGGCCCTCGTTTTCTGTTTTTATATGCCCTTTTGGACTTGTATAGTTCAAAGGACGAGGGCTCCGTTTTATGCGGCCAATAATTATTATTGCGATCTACATCAGCAGTTTCGTAAAACGGATCCAAAGTTATACCCTTTATGGGTTTGTCGAACCAGAACAGTTTGGTAGCTGTCTTATTTTTTCTCTGCCATATTTGAGCAGGTATTCTGTAAATCTCGTTGGAGCCATCATCAAACTCAAAATTTAATATCACCGGCATGACCAGACCTCCAACAAGTTCGAACTCCACTTCATAGTAGTTCAATTCTGAATCCAGCAGTGCCGATTGTTCCTCATCAAGCTCCATTCGATAGTTTTCGAACCTCGATATATCTTCTTCATCAAAATCGTACTTGTCGTAGGTGGAATAAAAGTCCAGAAGGTTTTCATTTTGCTCAACACGGGTAATCATGCCAGCTTCCTGATTTCGCAAAGCTGTAAGTGTTCTCGGTTTTTCAAAGCGAAATGTTTCAGCATTTGCTCGGGCCATCTCAGGGTTACCGTCATTAACCTGCAACCAACTAACGCTTTTCAATCCTATGTCGCAATAATCGATTGAATAGAACCAACCACGCCAAAACCAATCTAAGTCAACGGCTGAGGCGTCTTCCATAGTTCGGAAAAAGTCTGCTGGTGTGGGGTGTTTGTAAGCCCATCTTTGGGCATATTTCTTAAAAGCAAAGTCGAAAAGTTCCCGCCCCATAATGGTTTCCCGAAGTATCACCAATCCTGTAGCAGTCTTGGCATATGCATTTTGTCCGAATTGAATCAATGATTCTGAATTCGTCATAATAGGAACCATTCTTGATGGATCGCTCTTCATGTAATCGACAATTTTTATCGTGCTCGCTCTTGAAGGATAGTCGGGTTCCCATTCCTGCTCTGTCAGGAATTGCACGAAGGTATTTAGCCCTTCATCCATCCAGGTCCATTGGCGTTCATCAGAATTGATGATCATAGGAAAAAAGTTATGTCCTACCTCATGTATGATCACCGATATCATCCCGTATTTGGTACTTTGAGAATAAGTTCCGTCTGGCTCTGGACGTCCGCCGTTGAAACAAATCATGGGGTATTCCATTCCGATCCACTTAGTATGGACTGATATGGCCACAGGATAATCGTAGTCAATGGTGTACTTCGAGTAAGTGTGTATTGTATGTGCGACTGCTTCGGTCGAATACTGCTCCCATAGTGGGTTTCCTTCTTTGGGGTAATAGCTCATTGCCATTATGGTTTTCCCTCCGATCTGAACTCCCATAGCATCCCAAATAAATTTGCGCGATGTGGCAAATGCAAAATCACGAACATTTTGTGCCTTAAAGGTCCATGTTTTCATATCCGTACTTTTTTCTTTCTCGTTCTCACGAGCTTCCTCTTCGGTAACAATTAAAACCGGGCTATCAGATGTTCTAGCCTTTTGAAAGCGCGATCTCTGCTCTGATGTCAAAACAGAAGTGTTTTGCAATTCTCCGGTTGCACCCACGATATGATCTGCCGGAACGGTTATGTTTACCAAATAATCGCCAAATGGAAGAGCAAATTCACCGCGGCCCAAAAACTGCTTGTTTTGCCAACCTTCAATCTCATTGTATACGGCCATTCTAGGAAAGAACTGGGCAATGGTAAAGATACCATTGTCCTCATCCTCAAACCATTCGTATCCTGACCTACCTCCTACTTCCATCCTGTTATTAATAGGAAACCACCATTTGATTTTGATTTGTGTCTTATTTCCCGCTTTGAGGGGCTCTGGCAGATCTATCCTCATCATGGTCTGGTTGATCACATGGGCTAAATCCTTACCTGAAGCATTCTTGACTTCTTCAATCCGAAACCCTCCATCAAATTCATTTCTTAGTCTTTTCATCCTTCCGAAGGTCATTTTCTGACTCCCGTCCGCTCTGTCCTCCATCTTCACCTGTTCAATTTTCTTCCGGTCGGAATCCAGGGCTCTCATATTCTGATCAAGCTGTATCCATAGATAATCCAAATCATCCGGGCTGTTGTTGTGATAGGTTATAGTTTCAGTTCCTGCAATCGTTTTTTCCGCTTCATTTAGAGATACATTGATCTGATAATCTGCTTTTTGTTGATAGTATTGGCTACCCGGAGCTCCCGACGCCGTCCTAAATGAATTCGGACCGGGCAGCTCTTCCTTTAGCTGGCGAAACTTATCGGTGTAGAATGGAGTGTAATACCCATCAAACTCCTGGGCGGTGAGTGAAAACCCCGTCAATACAAACAGGGTTACAGTAAGGGTAAAAATTCTTGAATTCATAGAGTTGGGCAACAAATGAAACTAAAACTTTGTTGATGAAAACCTCAATGGTATCATAGGGTAGTTGATCAGATTAACGGTTTGAAATTTTCGAATTACTCTTTTCGGTTCTTAACAGGAATGGTGAATTGATCTCCCTTTTCCGCAAAAACTATGCTTTGAATCTTCTGATCATCCCGATAAAAATGAATGATATTTTGCTGATCCTTGAAAGTTTCAAAAAGAAAATTATTCTGAACAATAACTGAATTTACTTCATCGGGGATCTCATACTCATAGTAACAATGAGTGTCATCGGGCTTTGATTCAATTCCAACCTTTTTTAAATCAATCAGGGAGCCATCCACAATAAAAGTCAAACTTTTCAAAACATATTGATTTACAGTCTCTTCATCGTCCGAATTGAGGCTCTCACTTCCTAGTTTGAGAACAGTACCATCAAGTTTTTTAAGTGCTTTTTCAAGATCGTGCGAGAAGAACTTCAAGGAGATTTCCAATACATCCCGGTCTGTGTTCAGCCTTATTTCAGTTACCGAAGCATGATGAGGGTGAGGAGAAACTCCCATCAAGAATAGTATTGTTGCACCTGCAAATATGAAATTCCTTCCCAAATTTTTCCGCTTGTCCATTTTTAAATTTCTGATTGAGCTTTACTCTTAAATTGCGCCAAAATTAGTCGATCGAAAAATCTATACATGAAACATTTTTTACTCCTTACAATTCTCTCCTTAATTTTTCTCGAATCCACTGCTCAGGATACAGTCCGCAACGTTGAGGGTGGTGGTTATCTATTTACAATAAATAACAGCATTGAAGCGGCTCCTGTTGAGAATCAATATCGCTCAGGTACGTGTTGGAGCTTTTCTGCTCTCTCATTCTTTGAATCTGAGTTTAAAAGAATGGGATACGATACGCCCGACCTTTCGGAAATGTTTGTGGTATGGCATACCTACCGTGATAAAGCAGAAAAAGCGGTTCGAATGCATGGCGAGACAAATTTTGGTCCGGGAGGAGCATTCCATGATGTTATGTACGTGATGGACAAATACGGAATAGTGCCGGAGAGTGAATATCCTGGGTTAAACTACGGCACGGAAAAACATGTTCACGGCGAGATGGACCAAGTTCTTAGCGCGATGGTTGAGACTGTGATCAAAAACCCAAACAAAGAGCTGTCAACGGCATGGTTAGGGGCTGTAGAAGGAACACTTAATTCATATCTGGGAGAACTCCCAGAAGGATACAACGGAATGAGCCCAAAAGAATATGCCGGAAGTATTGGTTTCAATTCGGATGACTATATATCATTGACCTCTTTTACACATCATCCGTTTTACAGCCAATTTGCAATTGAAGTTCCAGATAACTGGATGTGGGGTACTTCGTACAATCTTCCATTGGAAGAACTAATGGAGGTAATGGAGTCAGCAGTTGAGAATGGTTATTCAGTGGCTTGGGGTGCAGATGTGAGTGAAAAAGGGTTCTCATTCCGCGATCGTCTGGCTATAGTTCCTACAGATTTTGATGAGATCAAAGTAAAAGGTGCGGATAATCAGAATTTCAGCGATGCCGGTGCTGAAAAAGAAGGAGATGTCTTTGATGCACCGGTAGAGGAACTGGTCATAGATCAGGAACTGCGTCAAAAAGCTTTCGATAATTACAGAACCACAGATGATCATGGAATGCATTTTACGGGAATCGCTTCGGATCAATTTGGGACAAAGTACTTTATCGTTAAAAACTCCTGGGGAACGAAATACAACGACGGTTACTTTTTCGCATCGGAATCTTATGTCCGCTACAAAACCATCAACATTTTAATTCACAAGGACGCTATCCCGAAAAACATACGTAAAAAACTGAATATCAAATAAATGAGAAAAACGAGAGCATATTTCGGCTTGTTTGCAGCCACTCTTGCCTTCTTCACGGCTCTTAACTTACATGCCCAGGTCATCTCCTATCCACCAAGCGGAGACAACCAAAAGAGCATTGTTACACAATACATGGGCCTGGTTTCTGTCACCATAGAATACAATAGCCCTAATGTTACTGGTCCGAATGGCGAGGATAGATCAGGAAAGATATGGGGTGATGTAGTGCCTTTTGGTATGCAAAACCTCGGCTTCGGGTGGAGCACGGACGATAATCCGTCGCCCTGGCGTGTTGGTGCCAACGAAAACACTACGATTGAGTTTTCTCATGATGTTTTAGTTGGAGGAAAGCCGCTGAGCGCTGGCAAATACGGGTTGTTTATGATTCCGGACAAAGACAGTGTCTGGACCATCATCTTTTCAAGAAATTACAATTCGTGGGGCAGCTATTTCTACACCACAAGTGAGGATGAACTAAGAATTGAATCACAGCCAGTTCAAAAGGAATTTAATGAGTTTTTGACTTTTGAATTCACGGAACGCGACCTGGAGCATTGCAAGGCTCAAATGCGATGGGAAAATCTGGCCGTGCCGTTCGAGATTGCCGTTCCTGATTTTAAGGCCGTTTATATCGAGAGAATCGAAAACGAACTAAGATCTGAAATCGGGTTTTACTGGCAGGCTTGGGTAACGGCGGCGTCATTCTGTGTAAACTACAACACCCACCTTGAAGATGGTTTGAAATGGGCTGATTTTGCCATTAATGGTCCTTTTGTTGGTGAGCGAAATTTCCAAACACTACAGACCAAGGCCAGCGTCCTGTTTGCACTCAAACGCGATGATGAGGCAAAAGAACTGGCGATTGAGGCGGCAAATTTTCCGGGCTCCAACGCATTCAAGGTACATCAGTATGGGCGAAGTTTGATGAAAGAAGGTAAAACGGAAATCGCTCTGGAAGTCTTTAAGGCCAACCATAAAGCACATAAGGGTGCATGGCCCACCAATGTCGGACTAGCAAGGGGTTACTCTGCTTTGGGATCCTATAAAAAGGCCAAAAAGTATGCTGAAAAGGCTTTTGAACAGGCGCCGGATAAACTCAATAGGGAAAATCTCAGCAGAATGATTAAAATGTTGGAAGACGGTAAAGATGTGAATTAAATAATGCATCCATTTTAATAAGGTAAAGATGTCCATTTGTGAACTGATAATGAACAGCTTAATGATTGACAATAATCCTGATTCATTGTCACTTTCGCTGTACTTTTGCACATTGAAAACAACCTTTAATATTGAATCCACCTTTCGATAATCCTATTTCCCTCACCCAATATTTTTTCTGATGCGCAGACACTACACTCTCATGGCTCTTGCCGTAATCCTATTCCCCATTTCAATATTCGCTCAACCCTGGATGCAGGGGTTCGAAGACAATCCAAGCGATTTCCGTGAGGTCCAGAAGGCTTTCAATGAGTATTGGAAAGACAAAAACATTGAAAACGGGTACTACTTTGAAGACGGTGTAAAGAAGAAAGCTTATGGCTGGAAACAGTTTAAGCGAGCTGAGTGGTTTATCGAAAATAGAATGAAGAAAGATGGCCGCATTTCTACAAAATCTGAACTATATCGTGAATGGCTTGCCTATCAAGAATCCAATCCTGCATACAAAAACAGGTCGGGCAACGCTGGAAACTGGCAATTTGTGGGGCCATCAACTGGTTTTAGTGGTTATGGAGGAATCGGCCGTTTGAATTGCATCGCGTTCCACCCTACCGATCCGAATACCTATTGGGTAGGAGCGCCGGCCGGGGGGATTTGGGAAACTACCAACAATGGAACAACATGGACAAGTCTTACTGATGACTTGCCTTCATTGGGCGTGAGTGACATTTCAGTGAATCCTAATGACCCGGATGAAATATACATCGCAACAGGAGATCGTGACGGTTATGACACTTACTCTGCCGGAGTATTTAAAACAACCAATGGAGGAGCAACATGGACGGTAACAGGCCTGAGCTTCAATGAATTTGGAGATTACGAGGTTATTGGTCGACTTCTCATGGATCCCCGTGATCCGACGATTTTAATAGCAACTACCACTGATGGTATATATCGCACTGAAGACTCAGGTGGTTCATGGACAAAGGCCCGAACCGGAAGGTTTTTAGATGCAGAATTCCATCCTTCCAATCCGGATACGGTCTATTCAACCACACGTCCTTTTAACGGATGGGTCGAATTATACAGATCTATTGATGGCGGGACAACATGGACCATGCAGGCTTCACTCAATGGCTGTAAGCGAGCTAATATTGCCGTTTCTGCGAATGATCCGCAACTTATCCAGATACTCTCTTCTGGCTCTGATAAAGGACTGGATGGCTTGTTTAAATCCACCAACGGTGGAAATACAATTACGAAATATCTGCAGGGAACATGCTCGAATAATTACCTCGACTGGTCAGACGATGGATCCAGCTGTGGAGGTCAAGGTTACTATGATCTTTCTTTCACACTTAACCCATTAGATGCGGATGAAGTCTTTCTTGGGGGAATTAACGCATGGAGGTCTTCTGATGGGGGAGTACATGGAGTCTAAAGAGCATATGGTCTGATCATTTAACTTCTCTCGTACAGGAAGTCCATGCAGATAAGCACTTTATGAGGTTTCACCCGCTAGTTCCAAACCGACTATTTGAGTGCAACGACGGAGGGTTATATTATTCGGATGATCACGGCAATACATGGATGGATATATCTAATGGACTGGAAATTAGTCAGATATACCGAATTAGCACGGCATCCATGAATCAGGGCAACGTTCTTTGTGGCTTGCAAGATAACGGCACTAAGGAAATCTATAATGGAGTCTGGGATGATCGTACCGGAGGGGACGGTATGCACTGTATTATAGATTACAATAACAACCAGGTTCAATGCAGCTCCGTTCAAAATGGAAAACTGTATAAAACAGAAAACCAATGGGTAAGTAGAAGTACGATTGTCTTGAATAACGGAAGCGGTGTAAACGCATTTTCAAGCTGGGTCACACCCTATGATCTTAACCCCTCAAATCCTCAAGAACTGATTATCGGAAAGGATGAAGTCTACAAATCGACAGATGGAGGTTTCAACTGGAATCAGCTCGGCATATATCCGGGTACTGCACAGATTGACCTCGTTTACTATGCTCCTTCAGACCCCAATGTGATCTATGTGAGTGAAGGAACTAATGTGGTGCGCTCCGATGATGGAGGACAAACATGGAATACAGTTACAACTGGGCTACTTCAAGTAAGCTCCTTGGCGATTCATCCAACAGACCCGATGAAAGTTTGGATGACCAAAAGCAGTTTCAGCGCTACCGATAAAGTCTCCTACTCTTCAGATGGCGGTATGACCTGGACTTCCATTACCGGCTCTCTGCCCGGAGTAGGTGTCAACACTATTGTTTATGAGCCGAATAGTTCGAATGGGCTTTATATTGGTACGGATATCGGAGTTTATTACAAGAATGATAACCTCCCGGATTGGATACCTTTTGACAACGGGTTGCCCAATACTATTGTTAATGACCTGAAGTTTTCTGAAGCAGACGGTATGCTCTATGCGGGAACTTATGGCAGGGGTTTATGGAAATCCGGTCCTCACCAAATTCTTTCAGCCGATTTTTCCACTGCTTATACTACCCTTTGTGAAACTACATGTATTGATTTTACAGATAACAGTATTGGGGCAACCTCATGGCAGTGGAATTTTCCAGGAGCCTCACCAAGTACGTCTACAGCTCAAAACCCTTCAGGAATATGCTATTCAAAAGAAGGATATTATCCCGTTAACCTGATTGCGAGTAATTCCAGCGGATCAGATTCAAAAACGAAAGTCTCCTATATTCATGTAGAGGTATGTGCCAGCCTGGATACACCAATAAAACAGGACGAAGTCAGGATATATCCTAACCCGATAGATGATGAGGTATGGGTTGAATTCGAATCGTTGGGAGGAGATGAAACTACCGTTCGCATTTTAGATCTATCTGGAAAAGTACTCTACGAACAATCTCAAAAAACAACAAACGGGCTTCAACAGCTACGAATTGATTTTGAGGAATTCAAAAAGGGAATCTACTTTATTGAATTGGAGATAAATGATTCCAAAACGGTAAAGAAAACGGTAAAAAAGTAGGTTAATAACTCCCTTCTCTCTTCCTTACGACCCATTCTATGGTCGCCAACGCGAGTAATAGAATCAGGACTAAAGTATAATCCAAAATCCCCTTTTCATTTTCTGTGGTTCTCAGTATTCCTGAAAAATCTGTCGAGCTTACTATGTCTTCACCAAGATTATCTAAGTCACGAGAAGAATACATTTTGCCTCCTGTTCGCTCCGAAAGCATGTACAAGCTTCCATAGCGTGCCCTTATATCTGCCATTTCTCTTTCCATTCGTGTTATGACAAACGATCCTTCATCAATCAATAATTCTCCTCCAACATTGGTTCGTGCCGCATACTGATAAACTCCAGGTGGCAACTGACCCGCATTCAACCGATAGCCTTTGCCGTCAGGTACAAAGCTGTATTGGTATTCTTTCCGGTCTTCATCATAAATAGTAAGGTCTAAAGAAGGCTCATTGATAAGGTTATAGGTAAGGTCATACACCTCAGCGGTGAAAATCGTTTCCTCATCCTCATCCATTCTCGATTTTGTGGAAACGTGAATTCGTTTCTCCCGATCGTCAATGGTCAGATACTGGACTGTCTTGTCTATCAATGATGTAAAGAGATCTCTCGATTCAAAATCGCGATATTCGTACATCCACCACCTGAAAAACCCCTCTCCCCAAAACCATGCTTTTTTGGTATCCAGTTGCGTGAAAAAAACTACGGGTTGCATCGTCTGAACCTTGCCTACTTTCTGATAGAACACAACATTACCGGGCTCAAAACCTCGCAGTTCGCCAAAGGGAGTTCTCACGGGAGGCATTCTATCCAGTCGCTCCAACAATTGAGGTTCAAGTGAAAAAACAGTAAAAGCCGGGTTCCAACTGGCTTTAGTCATATTATCCATTCTGGAGCGGCCGTCGAAGGTCAGATAATCCGGAAGGTTTTCGGGGGATGAAAGAGAGGATATCAGGTGAATTGCAGGTTTCCCACTTCTTTCTATTCTGTCAAAAACTTCAGGATAGCGTTTCGATGGAAGTCCGGAAGTAATGATTAGGTCATAATCAGGCAGGTTCGAAACATTTTCACCTCGTGATAAAAAAACCAGATCGGTTTCGAATCGCTGTTTTTCGTCCAAAATGGTCTTGATGATGCCGATATCCGGCTGAACTTCACCCGCTACAAATAATACTTTCTTTCTGGTATCCACCACTTCGATATACCAGTCACCTCTGTTGTTGATGACATTTTTTTCATCATCCATTTCAGAAATTGCAGCTGTATAATAGTGCTTACCGGGCTGATTGGCTTTAAGGTTAAATCGATGCTTGATAAATTCAGCACCTTCATCAACTCTAACTTTATATGAATAAACATTAATACCTGATTTATAAATATTTAAATCAACATATTTTAAGCTTACATTTTCTAACTTAATGGCAATCTCCACCGGAAATTCATCATCCAAATAAGCAATCTTATTGGCCGTAATACGGTCAATAGAAATATCGGGGTACTTATTGGTATCTCCCAGGGCTAATGTAAAAACGGGAATATTTTTTTTAAACGAGTAGTAGGCAGGGTCAAGTCCGAGGTTAAAGATCCCGTCGGTAGAAAGCAGTATGCCCGAAACGCTTCTGTCTGCAAAATTATCTCTGACATAGTCAAATACTCCGGCAATATTTGTAGATCGGCCTCCAAACCCCCATTTGTCGTCAGGAACTACTTTACTATCAAATCCAAGGTAAATGATTTCTGCTTCTTCCTCAAGCTGTCCCATTGCATTCTTCAAGGCATCACCCAGTTCGTTTTTGTTGAATGATGAGTCAGACGCACCAACAATCGATCTGGAATTGTCTTGTGCAACGATGAATACTGGCTTTTCTACTACTTCATCTACATTTAGTACTCTTGGGTTGAGCAATAAAGTTCCAATAAAAAGAACTACCAAAAAACGAATTGCAGCAAGAAGTCTAATGTAGGTTTTCCCAAAGAGTTCGGCACTTCTGCCTGAATAGAGCAAATAGGCATACAGGCCGGCAAGCAGAGCGATGGGGACAATAAGCCATGGCGAATATTCAAATAGTATCCGCATAGGATCAGGTCAGCATTCCGCCGTCAACATTTATAGTCTGGCCGGTTATATAGGATGATTCATCAGAAGCCAGAAAAGCCACAAGATTTGCTACATCCAATGGAGTTCCTCCTCTTTTCAAAGGGATAGCCTGCCTCCAGCTATCGACGGTTTTTTCGTCAAGGGCTGCGGTCATTTCCGTTTCAATAAATCCTGGTGCAATGGCATTGCAACGGATATTTCTTGAGCCTAATTCAAGGGCAACGGACTTCGTAAACCCAAGAATTCCGGCTTTCGATGCCGCATAATTGGCTTGACCTGCATTTCCTTTAACACCTACCACCGAACTAAGATTGATTATAGATCCATTCCTGTTTTTCAGCATCGTTCTTTGAACAGCTTTTGTCATGTTAAAAACGGACTTCATGTTTACATTGATGACCTCATCAAATGATTCCTCTGTCATTCTCATGAGGAGGTTATCCCGGGTGATTCCGGCGTTGTTTACCACAATATCTATTGTACCAAAATCCTCTACGACACTTTTTACAAGGTTCTCAGCTTCAACATACTCAGCTGCGTTGCTTTTATATCCCTTGCACATTGCCTTTTCAGAATCTAACTCCTTTTCTATTTCCTCTGCCTTCGCCGCCGAACTTGCATAGGTAAAGGCTACATTTACCCCTAACTGGTTCAATCTTCGTACTATACCCAGTCCAATTCCTCTGGTTCCTCCTGTAACAATGCCAGTTTTACCTTTTAACGACTCCATATTCAATGAATTTTGGCAAAAATATCTTTTATTTCTTCTCTACTCCTCTACTAAACCAGAAGGGGTTGTGACATATTACTTGTTGGTTTTCAGCACTTTAAGTACATACATGCCCATGAATGTCAATAGGCCATTAAGAATAAGCAATTCGAAACCTGGCTTATACCCATTGAACCAGTTTTCCGCATTGAGCATAAAAAAATAGGTTAAGAAAGGGGACAGAATGACCAAAATTACCACCCCTTTATCCCATATTTTGAAATTTGTGAATAATCCAAAAGCAAACATACCGAGCAAAGGACCATAGGTGTATCCTGCAGCTTTAAAGAGTTCAGCGATCACACTGTCGTTATTCACCTCCCGAAAGATCGTAATAGCCAGTAATAAAACAACAGAAAAAGCGATGTGAACCCGCTTTCTAATTCTCTCTGCCTTTTTTGGTGATAGCTTTTGAACTTCGAGAATATCCACGCTAAATGATGTTGTGAGCGCTGTTAAAGCTGAGTCGGCACTGGAGTAAGCCGCAGCTATCATCCCCAATATGAAGAATAGAGAAACCATCATACCAAAGTGCTCATTCATAGCAAGTGAAGGAAACAGTTCATCTGCCTTATCCGGTATCGGAATTCCCTTAGAACCTGAGTATATAAAAAGCATGGCTCCCAGAGACAGAAAAAGCAGGTTTACCATAACTAATGAAACCGAAAGCCATAGCACGTTCTTCCGGGCTTCTTTGACGTTCTTACAGGAAAGGTTTTTCTGCATCATGTCCTGGTCAAGGCCAGTCATAACAATTGCAATGAAAGCGCCGGAAATGAAGTCTTTCCAAAAGTAGTGAGGGGCATTCCAATCAGAAAAATTGAAAATTTTCGAATATTCGCTTTGCTCAACCAGTCGGGGCCATGACCATCCACTACCGGTGAGAGTTTCAGAAACAGCATATAAAGTGACGACAACGGCCAGCAGCATAAAGGCCGTTTGAAGTGTATCTGTCCAGACGATCGTCTTGATGCCACCTTTCGAGGTATAGACCCATATTAAAAGAATAGTAATGCCGGCAATGAGTATGTAAGGAACCTGAAGGTCCAACCGGTCGAAAACTGCAATTTTCAGAACCATTGCAACCAGGTACAAGCGAAATGATGCTCCGATAATTCTGGAAACTAAAAACAACCAGGCTCCCGAGCGATAGCTATACGTTCCAAATCGTTGCTTCAAATACTCATAAATAGAGGTCAGATGCAGTCGATAGTACAGAGGTAAAAGGACAGTAGCGATGACTATGTAACCAACAACGTACCCCAATACTACCTGCATGTAGGCAAATTCTTGTGCGCCCACCCACCCAGGGACGGAAATGAACGTCACTCCGGAGAGCGATGCCCCAATCATTCCAAATGCAACTACATACCATGGAGAATTTCGGCGTCCGGTAAAGAAACCATCATTGCTGTTATCGCTGGTTTTTTGAGCTATCAACAACAGAAGTCCGAAATACGCGAGTATGAGAAGGATGACCAACCATGGCGACATGCGGGCAAATTAATCAATTTCACATCACTTGTTATTTGATGCATATGGCAATCAGTCAATACCGCTAAATTTGACGCATGGAAATTCCATCGAAACTGCTTGAAGAAGTAGTTGAGCATTTTGCATCATTACCTGGCATTGGCAGGAAAACAGCGCTCCGGTTAGCTCTAAACTTATTACAAAAGGACGAAGGCTCACTTGAAAGGTTCGGCGAGTCATTAAAGAGCTTAAAGTCAAGAATCAATTACTGTACGGTTTGCCACAATATTTCAGAAACAGAAATGTGTTCAATTTGCAGTAACTCAAAGAGAGACAAGAGCACTATTTGTGTAGTTGAGGATCTTAGAGATGTTATTGCCATAGAAAGCACGCAACAGTATTTTGGAACCTACCACGTATTGGGTGGGTGCATCTCACCCATCGATGGTATCGGTCCGGATCAACTTACTATATCTCAACTTGAAAAACGAGTGGCATCCGGAGGTATCAAGGAAATCATTCTTGCGTTAACGTCCACTATGGAGGGGGATACTACCAGCTTTTACCTTTATAAAAAGTTGGATTCTGACGAGCTGCAGATCACCTCATTGGCCCGTGGCGTGCCCATAGGAAACGAACTAGAGTTCACCGATGAAATAACGCTTGGACGATCTTTATTGCAACGCGTGCCTTATAAAAACAATTTTTCCAATAACACATAGCAGTTGATCGACCTCTCAGTAATAATCGTCAATTATAACGTTCAGCATTTTCTGGAACAATGCCTTAATTCAGTATATCGAGCTGCGGGGAATCATTCTGTGGAGGTGTTTGTAGTGGACAATAATTCTGTTGATGGTTCACTTCAAATGATCGCAAAGAGGTTTACGGAGGTACAGCTTATTGCCAATAAAAACAATGTGGGTTTCAGCCGGGCTAACAATCAGGCTATGCGCTCGGCAAAGGGAAGGTATGTGTTGCTATTAAACCCTGATACTTTAGTCGCGGAAGACACCTTTGACCATTGCATCAAGTTTATGGATGAGCATCCAAAGGCTGGCGCTATGGGGGTAAAAATGGTAGATGGAAAGGGAGACTTTCTACCCGAATCAAAACGTGGGCTCCCCACTCCCATGGTAGCCTTTTACAAGGTTTTCGGATTGAGTTCATTGTTTCCTAAATCAAGACGGTTTGGACGATATCATTTAGGTTATTTGAGTGAGGATGAGACACATTCCGTAGACATACTTGCAGGTGCTTTCATGTTCATGAGAAAAGAGACTCTTGACAAGGTGGGGTTGTTAGATGAGGATTTTTTCATGTATGGTGAAGACATCGACCTCTCCTGGAGAATCAAGTTAGGAGGATATGAAAACTATTATTATCCACACACACAAATCATTCATTATAAAGGAGAAAGTACCAAAAAAAGTAGTATCAATTATGTTTTGGTGTTCTACAATGCCATGATCATATTTGCCCGCAAACATTTCTCCAAATCCAATGCGGGCATCTTCGCTTTTCTCATAAAAGGTGCAATTTATTTGAGAGCCTCTTTTTCATTGCTGCGCAGGTTACTCAGTGCATTTATTTTTCCGGCATTAGACTTTGTATTTACCTATCTATCGTTCATAGCCGTTGCATTGCTCTACCAGCAATACAGAGGTATATCGTTTCCAGACATGGTTTACTGGAAAATGTTTCCTTTTCTCTCGGCACTCATGGTTGTCATTTCCTTTTTTCATGGAGGATATGATCGGCCAACGTTCATTAGAAATGTGCTCAGAGGAGGCATGGTAAGTGTTATTTCCGTTTTTGTTCTCTATGCTTTTCTTCCTGAAAGTCTAAGATTCTCCCGTTTCGTTGTGCTTTCAGGTTCAACACTAGGGTTGTTTTCAATGGTACTCATAAAATGGATCATTCACCTCAATAGCAAGAAAAAGCACTTCGTTTTTCGTCACGAAGGACGTCGAATTGCGATAATCGGAAAAACCGATGGAGTAATTCGGGTTCGGGGTATCATTGATAAAGCTGTTTGGAACCCTGAAGTAGTATTAGAGGTGTACCCGAACTATGTTTACCAAAACAAAAAGGACCACTTTGTTACCAACCTCAGCAGACTTGAAGAGGCGATAAATCTGTTTCGGTTGAATGAGATAATCTACTGTTCGGAGGATATGAACTCAGAGGAAATCATCAGAGAAATGATCCGGCTCGACAACCCTTCTCTCGAGTTCCGGATATCTCCTGCAAATAGCAATTTCATCATTGGAAGCCAATCCATAAGCACCAGTACTGACCTTTTTCATATCCCTAATCTCAACAATATTCATCACCCCAGAAACAGAAGGTCAAAAAAGCTGTTGGATTTTTCCACATCCATATTGGTTTTGTTTTTTAGTCCGGTTCTTACTCTGTTCGGTAACAACTTCAAATATTTGATCATTAACGCAATACGCGTTGTCGGAGGCCGTAACACTTGGGTAGGCTTTGAAAAAATAGATACTCAGGCCGGAAAATTACCCGCACTATTACCGGGGATATTGAGTACAGCTTCATTATCTGATCAACATGAGAATTCTACTCATCATTTAGAACAAATCAATATGGAGTATGCTGAGAAATATTCTCTTTCAAAAGATGGGGAGATTATAATGAAAAATTTGAGGTCCCTTGGCCGTCCTGTTTAGGTTTGATCCTTAAGACTTCCCTTGATCAAAATATGCTAATTTTGTCGCTTCAAAAAAACGAATTCATTTCATGGCTCAAATCGAAGTGAAACTCCCTAAAATGGGGGAAAGTGTTGCTGAGGCAACGATAACAACCTGGTTGAAACAAGTAGGAGAAGAGATTGAAGAAGAAGAATCGCTGGTAGAGATTGCCACTGATAAAGTAGATTCTGAGGTCCCTTCACCCGTGTCAGGTGTTATTCAGGAAATATTTTTCAATGAAGGAGATGTAGCCCAGGTTGGTGATGTTATTGCGACCATAAGCGGCGAAGGAGATGAGAGCAATTCGGATGCTGAGCCAGAAAAAACCATTGATACTTCTGTTCCTGTAGAATCTGAAACCATCGAAACGAACCTTCTTTCTGAAACTAACAATGGAAGCGCCACCGGAGATGAGATTCAAAGAAACTCCAATGGCAAGTTTTTCTCCCCATTGGTACGCAGCATTGCCCAAAAAGAAGGTATTGCTCAGGCTGAGCTTGAGCAAATAACGGGCACTGGATTGAATGATAGGGTTACTAAAAAAGATATACTCAATTACCTATCGGGACCAAGAGTTCAGGCCACTACAACAGTTCAATCTGAAACGAAGGTAGATCAAGCTCAGGCTAAAGTTACAGCACCCGTTCAGGCAGATCCAACTTCAATTCCCAAACCGGAGGACTTCTCTGGCAATGTCGAAATTGAAGAAATGGACCGAATGCGAAAGCTCATTGCCCGGCATATGGTAAACTCCATGTCCACTTCACCCCACGTAACTTCATACGTTGAGGCCGATGTGACTTCTATTGTGCAATGGAGAAACAAAGTCAAGACAGAATTCCAAAAAAGGGAGGGAGAAAAACTTACGTACACACCAATATTCATTGAAGCAGTCATCAAGGCCATTAAAGATTTTCCAATGGTCAATGTCTCTTTACAGGGAGATTATATCATTAAAAAGAAGGATGTCAATGTAGGTATGGCAACGGCATTGCCGAGTGGCAATCTCATTGTACCAGTCATTCATCATGCCGACCAGCTCAACTTGATGGGATTGGCAAAGAGAGTCAATGACCTCGCAACGCGGGCGCGGAACAACGAACTAAACCCGGATGAAATAGCGAATGGAACCTACACAGTAACGAACGTTGGTACATTCGGCAATGTAATGGGAACCCCAATAATCAATCAGCCACAGGTTGCTATTTTAGCATTGGGTAGCATTCGTAAAGTCCCAGCTGTGATCGAAACTCCTGATGGAGACTTCATAGGAATAAGACATAAAATGTACTTATCACATTCCTATGATCACCGAATTGTAGACGGGGCTCTTGGCGGGATGTTTGTACGGCGAGTTGCAGATTATCTTGAAAGCTTCGATGTAAACAGAGAGATTTGAGGCGTCTCATACATCTGCGTGATTATCAAAACAATACTGTGAATAACTAACGTTTAGCAAAAATCAGCCCCTTTGGCCTTTAAGTACTTTTGGGAAGTATCCAAATAGTGCTCAAAAATGCAAAACGCGCTCAAAACCCTCTTTCTTTCCTTAATCATAATTGGTGCTGTATGCCCAGCTTTTTCGCAGGAACCCAGCCCGGCAAAACTTGAACGACAAGGTCAGGTTGCCATTGAAGATGGTGAATGGGAAAAAGCTAAAGAAGTTTATCATAAACTTGTTGAAATCGACCCTGATGACCCTGAGTACAACTTATATCTGGGGTTAGCCTATCTCAACAGTAAAATAGATGTGGACAAATCAGTTCCATACTTAGCAAAGGTGTATCCGGAACAGGTAGAAGGAGTATATTTTCTCAGAGGGCAAGCTTATCATTATACAGAACAATTTGATTCTGCTATAGCATATTATGAAAAATTCAAGCCCTATATTAAAATGAATAAACCCGGTGAGGAACTCCTCGCCGAAGTAGACCGAAGAATCGTCCAGTGCCAAAATGGTAAAAAGCTATATAGAGCCCCAAGAGAAGGAATGAATTTTGACAATCTCGGAGGTGATGTTAATACTAAAGGGATGGAATACGCACCTGTTATTTTTCAGGATCTTCAAACTATAGTTTTCACCGGTACCAACATCAATTGGCCGGAGTCTCAGTACGTTGGTAACCAATCCAGATTGAATGAAGATATTTTCTATTCAGTATATGATCCGATCAACCAGGAATGGTTGGCTCGCAAAAGCCCGGATGGAACTGTTATCAATGCTAATGTGAATACTGAGGCCAACGAATCATCTGTTCACTTAAACAGAAGCAAAAGCAACTTTTACTTCCTCCGAGAAAATGAATTGTGGATTTCAAAAAACCAGGGGGAACCTGAAAAAACAGCCATATCATTAGAGCCTTTTGAGCCCAAAAAGGTAGTGGCGTTATATGTTAATGACAATGAAAACTCAAGGTTTCTTGTCACGGATCATAAAGATGGCAAAGGAGGATTGGATATTTATATGAGCGTTCTTGATGAAACTTCTGATGAATGGACTGATTGGGAAAACCTGGAAAATTTAAATACTCCTTTTGATGAGGACTCCCCTTACCTTTCAAAAGATGGTTCAAGATTGTACTTCTCTTCACAAGGACACAATTCCATGGGGGGGCATGACATATTTGTGGCCACAAAAAACGAGGCAGGAATTTACGGTAACGTCAAAAACATGGGAGTTCCTATAAATTCCCCTGCCAATGACGTCCACTTTAGCATGACCGGTGACAAAGAAGAATTCGGCTATCTTTCTTCTGATCGCATGCAAAGTGTCGGTGATATGGACATTTGGAGATTTTGGACCTGCTACGACATTAAAAATACCAGAATCAAAGGAAAACTTCTGGCCAAAGGAGAGCCCGTTGAAGCTGTTATCAACCTTCTTGATTTAGACAGTAATGAACTATCCAGTACAGAGCCGGGTGACCTTGATGGGGTATATACCTTAAATGTAGAAACAGAAAAGGACTATGTTTTAGAAGTCTCGGTTCCAAACTATTTCAACCAGTACTTCCCCATAGCTATTCCTAAGCAATGCTCTGAGTACGATCTTTATCAGAACTTGGAGCTCGACATGGTGACCAACGAAGATGGACTTCTCGTTGAACAAAGAAGCGTGCTGAACAATGCGTTTTTCAATGTAGATGAGATGAGAGGAGATCAGGAGCCTGAGTCATACATAGCAACTTTAGATCCCTCAGACCCCAATTACACAGAGCCCATTGTTGACATAAACGAGATAGATACCGAAGCAATGGTTGCAGCAGAACAGTTTGATAACATCTATTTTGCTTTTGATAAATGGAGCATTGATGGAGCAGCAGAAGCTATTGTTGACAAAGTAGCTGTATTCTTGAATGACTACGACTACTTCGTAATCGTAATAAGAGGTCATACAGATTCAATGGGAACCGAAGAGTACAACAAATTGCTTTCACAATGGAGAGCCGAATCCGTTTCTAAATCTCTTCAGGAAAAAGGTCTATCTCCAGATCGTATTATAACTGAAAGTTACGGAGAGTCCCAACTAATAGTGGCAGATACGACTCAGGATGGTGGCTATATCAAAAGATTGGCCGCAAAAAACAGAAGGGTTGAAATGGAAATCAAACCAAAAGAGGAAGAATAATACTATCCAAACTCGGAATGGCTATATTTGAAACCACGCATACCATTGCGTGGTTTTTTTATGCGTTTAAAACTAGAAAGACCTCTGGTAGTTCTTGATCTCGAAACTACCGGAACTCATACCACAACAGATCGAATCGTTGAAGTAGCATTTATCAAGCTACATCCGAACGGAAAAAGAGAATCCAAAACATCCAGAGTAAACCCTCAGATGCCCATTCCACGGGAAGTAAGTGAAATACATGGTATAACCGATGAAACGGTCAAAGACGCCCCCACGTTCAATGATCTGGCTCCTGCTCTCTTCATCTTTTTACATCAATGTGATTTGGCGGGATTTAACTCCAATAAGTTTGATATACCCATCCTCATTGAAGAGTTTCACCGATCGGGCTATGAATTTGATGTTCGAAATCGAAACCTCATCGATGTACAAAACATTTTTCACAAAAAAGAACCGAGAACCTTGAGTGCCGCCTTTAAGTTCTATTGTGATCAGGAACTCGAAAATGCTCATTCAGCTGAAGCAGATACTTCAGCAACACTAGACGTTCTTTTGGCCCAGCTGGAAAAATATAATGACCTGGATCCAAACCCGGAAAAACTTGCTGAATTCTCCAAAATGCACAACAACGTTGATCTGCATGGCCGATTCGTAAAAAACGATAAAGGCGCAGTGGTATTCAACTTCGGTAAACACAAGGGCAAAGTAGTTACTGAGGTGCTTCAAACAGAACCCTCCTACTATGGTTGGATGATGAAAGGAGATTTTTCGCAAGACACCAAACGTGTTCTTCAGGATCAGAAAAAACTGATACGCCAACAACAACACTGATATGAAAATTATTTGCGTGGGGCGCAATTACGCTGAACATGCCAATGAACTTAACAATCCTCTGCCTGAACAGCCCGTCATATTTATGAAGCCTGACTCAGCTGTTCTGCTAAAAAAAAGACCATTTTACATTCCCGACTGGACTGACAATGTTCACTACGAGATGGAAGTAGTCATCAAGATCAATAGAATTGGGAAAAACATCCAAAGGAAATTTGCTTACAAATATTATGAAGAACTAACGGGTGGCATTGATTTTACTGCTCGCGATGTTCAAAGCAAATGCAAAGAAAAAAGCTGGCCCTGGGAATTAGCAAAAGCATTTGATGGATCTGCTGCAATCGGCAAAATGATTTCAAAAAACAACTTACCTCCTATTCAGGAATTGAATTTCGAGCTAAAAAAGAATTCTGAAACAGTTCAAATAGGTAAAACGGACGAAATGCTTTTTACTGTAGATCAAATCATTGAATTTGTATCTCAGTACTTCACGCTTAAAATTGGCGATCTCATTTTTACCGGTACTCCTGCAGGAGTCGGAAAAGTAAATGCAGGAGACGTTCTCCAAGGATTTATAGAAACTAAGGAGGTGTTTAATATTTCAGTAAAATAGGATGTCTACCAGTACGAATACCTTGTTGAGGAAAGCTGGTTCCATATCCTTGTTTATGGCTGCTATAGTTCTGGGAATGAAGCAGTTAAGAGAACCTGATCTATTCTGGATCATACGCAGTGGTCAGTGGATCTGGGAACAGATGTCCATTCCGTTCACCGACCCATTCTCGTATACATTTCATGGTGAGGAATGGGTAAATATCAAATGGATGTTTGAACTATTAGCCTACTTCATCAGCGCTAACACAGGACCCGAGTTTGTCTTCTTTCTTCAGGTTATAGCCAATATAGTAATCGTAGTTCTTGTTCTCAAGCTAGCACAAGAAATCATAAAGCTCTTCGGAAAAAAAGTCACCGATCAAAGCTCGATGATATTTGTGCTCTTCGCTTTCGCGTATCTCACAGGAACAGAATTCAGAATGATAGGGCGTCCAGAAATGATTTCCCATATGCTTGTAGCAGCGTATTTGCTACTTTTTCTGAGATACCGAAAAACACAGGATAAACACATCTATTTGCTCATACCACTCCAGGTATTATGGAGCAATATGCACGACGGCTATGTTTCCGGAATCGCTCTTCTCATCATTTATACCCTCGGGTCATGGACGGATTTATACCTTCAATCCATTCGTAAAGAAGCTGTTTTAAAGTTGACTGCTGTAGCTGCAATTTCTATTCTGGCTACAGTCCTTAATCCCCGTGGGGGCTATCTGTTAGTACATCCTATTGAGGTATATGAGATGATCGGGGCCAATACGTTCACCACTGAACTGAACTCGGCATTTAAAAACCCCTCGTACTACTTCAGTCAATATCAAACGATCGTTCTCATCTTGCTCGTTGTCCTTACAGCTTTCGCTCTGATCATAGAAATTAAGAAAAGAAGACTCAAAATGGTCATTTCGAACCTCGGTATGGGTTTTATTCTTGCTGTTTTTGCATTACTATACCTCAGTCTCACCTGGCACCGAAGCATCGTTTTTGGTTTTATCGCTATCGTACCCTTGTTAAGTGCTCTTGTGGCTGCACAGGCTAGCGGTAAAGAATCTCTATCAAAATTTCTACCCTTAGTGAATGTTGTCATTGGGCTGACCTTGTTCTTTTCAGTGGTTACCAATGGGTACTACAGCATTACACAAAGTCCTGATCGCTATGGTCTGGAGGTTTATCAGGAAAAAAATCCAATTGGTGCGGCAAAGTTCATTGCTGAAAACAACCTTAATCATCAACGAGCATTCTCTGACTATCTGACTTCTTCGTACTTTCTTTGGTCATTATCTCCTGATTTTCAAAGCTTTATTGATTTGAGAGACCTTGATGTTTTTACCCCTGATTTCTTTCAGGAGTTTAATCGTATTACCCAAATTCCTGATGAATTCGAACAGGCTGATCAGAAGTATGGCTTCAATCATGTCATGCTCAATTCTCCTAATTTTCCGGTACTGCACCGATACCTGAATTACCATCCGGATTGGAGTCTGGTCTATGCGGATCCTATTGCCGCTATATATCTCAAGCACAATTCTCAAAATGAAGAGCTCATAGCAAAATATTCCCTTCAGGAAAACGACACCCTTGGCTATTTCTATGATCCGGCGGAAATTCCACCTAGCTCTGTATCCAGGATACTTAACTACATATTTTGGCCCTTCTATAATTCCAGAAGACCCAAATCATCACTTGCAGAAACGACGCGATTCTATCAGCAGATTTATGATTTTGACCGGGCTGAGAGATGGGCTTTTAAAATGCTGAACAACCCCCAAACCAGATATGATGGATACCGGAATCTCGGGCAGATGTACTTGACAATTGGTGGAATTAAAAAGGCTAAGGAAGATCAACTGCGGTATGCTCAAATGGCGAGTGATGCGTTTTACAATGGGTATACTTTAGATAAAGAAAGAACTGAATGCCTTATCGGTTTGGCATCTACTTCTCTGTTCACCAGTCAGTACGATCAGGCACTTAAATATTTCGAAAAAGCTCGAGAAAAAGATAGATCTAATGCAAATATTGAGCGCGGGATGGGAACGTGTTACCAAAACCTAATTAATCAGAACAAATCGCTATACACAAAATACTACCCACTTATGATCGAGCACTTTGAGCGTGCACTGTATTTAAATCCGAATGACATTCAGATTCATTTTTCATTGATTCTAATGTACTGCGACAATGGTGAATGCGATGAGGCAAGGAGATTGTTGGGTAACTTTAACGAAAACAGTCTAAGGACAAGAAGCCAACGAGCTCAATTGACCAGCTGCAAAAAGAAGTGCGGTTAATCCATTGAGTCAACACATTTCTTTATAACTCTCTGTGCGTGGGAAAACATTGAAAAACCCCAGTCGGAACCTAAGCGAATGAGTAGTACAGGTTTTCCGGATCACATAGAAATCTCAAATGCATAGCCACATCTTAGGCGATAAATTGCAAGTTGGAAAAAAAACCTTGCAGTGATATAAACCTCATCGAGAATGCACGGTGCATTTCAGATCGATTCATTATTGAACTAGCTCTCCACGAAAATGTGAACCGTATGAGCATACAATACCTTATTCATTAATAATCTCCAAATACAGAATCTTTACAAAATCATAATTCACCGTTCGTACAATATTTCATTCTGAATCGAATATACTCATGACCTTTGCGCTTTCATTTTTGCTATGAAATTCAACTTACTCTTAATCAGTTTTTTGATTCTTACTGCATCAGCCACGGGTCAATCCTCTTTGAAGCATACGATTAAAGGTTACCTGCGTGATGTGACCAGCAATGAAAACCTCGTAGGTGCTTCTGTCATTGTTTCAGAACTCGGCAGTGGAACCGTTACCAATGTGTACGGGTTTTACTCTGTAACGCTGCCCGAGGGCGAGTATACTATAAATTACTCTTATGTGGGATACAAATCGATCTCAGTAAAAATTGATCTGAAAAAAGACGTTACGAAAAACATCAATCTTGAGCTGAATCAAGAAGTACTGAAGGAGGTGGTCATAACTGCGGAGCAGAACGATGCCAATGTTACTTCTGTTGAGATGAGTGTGGAAAGAATCGATATTCAGACTATTAAGAAGATACCTCAATTACTTGGAGAGGCTGACGTCATTAAAAGCTTGCAGCTAAGACCGGGAGTTTCATCGGTGGGTGAAGGAGCTTCAGGATTCAATGTTCGCGGAGGTAATATTGACCAGAATCTGATTCTTTTGGATGAATCACCGGTCTATAATTCTTCCCATCTTTTCGGATTCTTTTCGGTGTTCAACCCGGATGCCGTCAAAGAGGTTACGCTTTACAAGGGCGGAATTCCGGCTCGATATGGCGGGCGACTTTCCAGTGTAATGGATGTTCGGCAAAGGGAAGGAAACAGCCGTCAATTCTCAGGTCAGGGCGGTATAGGGGTATTGTTCAGCCGGTTGACTCTGGAAGGGCCAATTATTAAGGACAAAATGTCTTTTCTAATTTCAGGTCGACGGTCTTACGCGGACTTGTTTCTTCGATTGACGGAAGATTTTAGGGACAATCAGGCCTATTTCTACGACCTCAATACCAAAGTAAATTATACCATAAACGATAGAAACAGGATATTCCTCTCGGGATATTTTGGCCGGGACATCTTTGGATTTGGCGATGATTTCAGGGTTGAATGGGGAAATTTTACCGGAAGTGTCCGTTGGAATCATCTCGTCAATGATAAACTGTTCATGAACATCACGGGGGTTTATTCAGATTACCAGTACAATCTTGGAATCCCGTCCGGCTCTCAAGCCTTCGATTTCAGAGCGAAAATCCTTACCACAGAGTTCAAAGTTGACTTTACCCATTACTTGAATCCCAAAAACAAACTCGAATACGGACTTGATCTCCACTTTTTTGACTTCCTGCCCGGTGAAGCAAGAGGACTAGGGGATGAAACCATCTTCTCTGAAGTCAAAGTCCCTGCAGAATATACGGTAATGCCGGCCATTTACCTAAGCAACGAGCAAAAGGTTGGAGATAGGATTACACTTCAATATGGATTGAGATACGCCATTTTCTACAATATTGGACCGTTGGATGTCAACCTGTACCGCTACGGGGTTCCCACTCAGCAAAGTGATATCATCGGAGTGGCTAGATATGGAGAGGCAGAGATCAATGCACAATACGATGGTTTGGAACCTCGCTTTGCAGCAAACTATCTCATCGATAAAAAACAGTCTGTTAAAGTAAGCTGTATGCGCACACGGCAGTATATGCAACTCGTATCCAATACTACAGCAGCTACTCCATTTGATATTTGGAAACCTGCCGGCTATTATATTAAACCCGCCACTGCCGATCAATTCGCCGTAGGCTATTTCAGGAATTTCAAGGGGAATATGTGGGAATTTTCAGCGGAGACCTATTATAAAGTCTTGCAAAATGTTCTGGAATACAGAGATGGAGCCGAACTCATTCTCAACGAGCACCTAGAGACGGAACTTCTTCAGGGAGACGGAAGAGCATACGGTCTTGAACTCATGCTGAGTAAAACAGCGGGTCGAATTACCGGTTGGGTATCCTACACTTTGTCCAGATCAGAATTGAAAGTAGACGGATTTCAAGTGGCGGATTATTATGGAGCACAAAATGGAGTTAATAAAGGCGAATGGTATCCGAGTAATTGGGATAAAACGCATGATTTATCAGTGGTAGCGCAGTATGATCTCACCACGCAATGGGTGATTTCTGGAACCTTTATTTATGTGACCGGACGACCCGCGACATACCCGTCAGGAGCTTATGTCTGGGATAACATAACCGTTCCTCTTTACGACTCTAGAAATCAAAACCGGATTCCGCATACCCACAGATTAGACCTTTCGGCAACCTGGACTCCTGTCAGACAAGGCAAGCGCTGGAAATCCTCTTTATCCTTCGGTATTTATAATGTCTATGGTAGAAAAAACCCCTATTCCGTATTCTTTCGACAAGACCCTGATAACCCGGGACGTACGCAGTCAATGAGGCTTGCCATAGTTGGGATCCCGGTTCCGTTTATTACCTACAATTTTAAATTTTAGTTATGAAGAAGTTCCTCTACGCTTTGTTCAGTTTTACAGTGCTGTTCTCCTCCTGTCAGGATGAAATTCAGTTGGAACTCACGGATCCCGTGCCTCAAGTAGTGATCGACGGGTGTATCACCACTAAAGATACTGTTCACTACGTCCGTATTTCCAGTACACAAAATTATCTATCCTCAGAAAAACCCGATTTTACGAACGAGAAAGATGCGGTTGTGAATCTTTATGAAGATGGAAATTTGGCAACTCAATATCAATTTAACGATTCGACCAAACAATTCGAGTCCACTTTCCGTGCAACCATTGGCAAGACATACGTTCTTGAAGTCCAATTAGCGGATGGTACCACATATCTCTCCGAAGAGGAACGCACAAGAAGAGTCCCTTCCATTGACACCCTGTGGGTAGAAAAATCCACGAGCGGATTTACTCAAGGTAACTATGACATCATTTTCACCTCGAGAGAACCCGCCGGTGTTGGAGATAATTACCAGTGGAAATTATATTACAACGGTGAATATCAAAACCAGCCCTTTGATCTACTATTTGCTGAAGACCGTTTAGTGGATGGCAATGTAATAGGTGAGTTACCATTGGCAAGCATTGATGAGGAAAAGTATGATGAATTGGTTAAAAGCACTGGAAAAGATACTATTAGAATAGTCCTGGATCAAACCACCATCACTCGAAACTACTACGAGTTTCTTTTGATCGTTCAGCAACAAACGGCATTCATTGGAGGACCTTTCGACTCGCCTCCGGCCCCAATTCGAGGGAACATTTATCGCTCTGAAGATTTCGACAATCGAGCACTTGGATTTTTTTACGCCGCGTCTGTCGAAACTGCTTTTACGAAGTATAGGCCCGAGTAGGTCGGTAGAATTTAAGGAGGAGTACAGGTAGCAAAAATAAATCCGAAAGTACGGCAGCGATCAGCGTTAAGCTCAACAATAGCCCAATGTAATACGTACTGGCAAAGTCAGAGTATATCAGTGCGATAAAACCGCTAATGAGTATGAGGCTGGTCATTACAATGGCTCTTCCCGTTGAAATCCCTGTGCGTTTAAGGGCGTAAATCAAGGTTCTTCCTTTGTCCAGCTCAATCTTTAGTTTACTGATGTAGTGTATGGTATCATCAACTGCTATTCCGAAAGCAACAGTAAAGATAATGGAGGTTGAAACTTTCAAATCGATATTGGCAAGTCCCATAAATCCGCCCACAATCAGCAATGGTATAATATTGGGAATCAATGTAATAAGAACCATTCTGAGCGACTTAAAAATAACACCCATCAATGCGGCTACAACTAAAAATGCTAAAACCAGTCCCCACATGAGGTTACCGGCAAGCAGGTAATTGTTCCGGTCGATCATATACCCCATACCTGTGAAAGAAATGGAAGCATGATGTTCTTTCAATAGGTTCTCATACTCATCGAGGAATTCCTCTGATCCACTGTTGAAATACTTACCTCCCAGGTCATCAGCTCGAGCTGTAAGTCGGGTTTTTTGTCCATCGTCAGAAAGCAAAGGCGAAAGCTTTCCCGTCTTCCACAATCGTTTTACCAAACGGTGGCTTTTGCTCCATTCTGTCGGGGTTTCCGGTAATCGATAAGACTCTATTTTTCCCCCGTTAATAGCCCGGTTTATTGACTTATACACCTGCACTAGGGAGTTCATTTTGTTTATTCCAAACTTCTCTTTCAAGGCATTTTCTAAAGCCTCCATCATTCTGATATTCGAAGCAGTAAAGAGAGAACTCTCCTCACCAAAAGCCAGTTGAGCCTCAAACGGCCGAACCCCGTCATAGTGCTTCTCGAAGAAGATATATTGCTGATTTACAGGATCATCCTCTGAAAGATCCTCGAGCAGGTAGTTGTTGACCTCCATCCGGTAAATACCGATGAGACTGACTCCAACCACCATACCGGATAGAGCCAATATTGTCTTTGGATGTTTAACAACATATTTAAAAGCATTGCGCATTTGCCGGGTCCAAAACAACTGTTCGTACTGAATACCGGCAGCGGCAGGTTTCGGTAATAAGGCAAGTAAAGCAGGCAATAATGTAAAAGTTACCACAAAGGCCAGCACTACTCCAATGGCGATAAAAAGCCCGAAATATCGCACCGGACCTATGCTTGAGGTGAGTAGAGAAAGAAAACCCACGGCGGTGGTCACCGAGGTCAAAAAGGTAGCTCTTCCCACATGGTAAACGGTGTTGATCAATGATTCCATTTTCTCTCTGCCCAGTCTTAATTCCTCGAGGTATTTTGAGATTAAGTGCACTGCATCACTTATTCCAACTACAAAAAGAATTGTTGGCAAGAGCACTGATAAAAGATCGAAAGGATGGCCTGCAAGGGATAGGAATCCAACCAAACCACTTACCGAAATAGCCACCACAGCAAGAGGAATAAGCACGCCCCACCATGATCGGAATCCTACTATGAGAAATACAACGACAATAAATACAGAGATGGACGTGAAAAAACCCAACTCTGACTGCATTTTCTGAATGTAGTATTGCTGACCAAAAATTCTACCTGCCAGCTTATAATGATCAAAGGATGAGCGACTTACAATATTCTCAATACTGGCAACCGCACTATCGCTTTTGCTCTTGGAAATACCACTTACCGTCTGAGCTATAATGATTGCTGATTTTTCGTCGGTTGAAATTAAACTCCCATCCAACTCATCTGAAAGCCTAATTCTTTCCCGGTCTTTTTCTATTCTGGAACTATCGTAAGGATGCAACCATGGGATCGGAATGAGCTCGCCAAAAGGACCAATAACCGGATACGAGAGACTTACTGGGCTCGTGGTGCTGATGATATACGGCGATTTATTAAGTTCATTTTCCAAACGCTCAAGATCCTGCAGGAACTCAGGTCGATAAACTCCATTGGAGTCGATGAGAGCGACCAGTACAAAATCATTATCAGAACCGAATGTATCTCTGTGCTCCTGGTAGAAATCGTAGGTCTCGTCTCCTTTTGGAAAAAAATCCTCAAACTCGTAGTTGAACTTAATGAAGGTCAAACCCCAGATAGAGAATCCAAAGAAGATGAGCACCAAAAGAATAAGAATGTACGGAGTTCTTCCTGACAATGCACCCGAAATGATTTCCCTGAGGTTCATACTTCAAAATTGATCAACCCTATTGAACAAAAAAAGCCCCTGATTGCTCAGGGGCTTTTTCTTCATTCTGATCTGTTTTATTTCACTTCTTCAAAATCGACATCGGTAACTTCTGAATCTCCGTTTTCGGAATTGGATTCATTACCTTTATCAGTTGCAGCACCTTGATTTTGAGCTTGTTGCTGAGCGGCATACATTTCTTGAGAGGCAGCCTGAAATACTGTATTCAGTTTTTCAGTAGCCGAATCAATAGCCGGAATATCCTGAGCCTGATGTGCCTTTTTCAGCTCCTCCAGAGCTTCTTCAATTGGCTTCTTCTTGTCTTCAGGAAGCTTATCTCCAAATTCTTTGAGTTGTTTCTCCACCTGGAAAATCAAAGAATCTGCTGCATTTAGTTTATCAATGCGTTCTTTAGCTTCTTTATCAGCAGTTGCATTGGCCTCTGCTTCTTTCTTCATTCTTTCTATTTCCTCATCGCTTAGTCCAGAGGAGGCTTCAATTCTTATAGACTGTTCTTTTCCAGTTGCCTTGTCCTTTGCAGTTACATGCAATATTCCATTGGCATCAATATCAAAGATCACCTCAATCTTGGGGACATTTCTTGGGGCTGGAGGAATATCAGTTAAATGGAACCTTCCGATACTTCTGTTGTCAGCTGCACGGGTTCTTTCACCTTGTAAAACATGTATTTCTACAGAAGGCTGATTATCCTGTGCCGTTGTGAACTCTTCCGACTTTTTGATGGGAATAGTTTCATTCGCTTCAATGAGCTTAGTGAAAACGCCACCTAAAGTCTCAATACCGAGAGATAGTGGTGTCACATCTAAAAGAACGACATCATCAATATCTCCCGATAGAACGCCTCCTTGAATAGATGCTCCCAGAGCCACAACTTCATCCGGGTTTACCCCTTTTGATGCGTCTTTGCCAAAAAACTTCTTGACAGCATCCTGAACTGCCGGAATTCTTGTAGATCCACCTACTAGAATAACATCGTCAATATCAGAAGTTGTCAAATCGGCATTCTTGAGTGCTTTACGGCACGGTTCGATGCTCTTTTCAATTAGGTCATGAACCAATTGCTCAAACTTGGACCTGCTCAAAGTCTTAACAAGGTGCTTTGGAATTCCATCCACAGGCATGATATACGGCAGGTTGATTTCTGAGGAATTGGTTGAGGAAAGCTCAATTTTAGCCTTCTCAGCTGCTTCTTTCAATCTTTGAAGTGCCATTGGATCTTTGGATAGATCCAGTCCACCATTCTCATTTTTAAACTCTTCTACCAACCACTCAATAATTCTCTGATCAAAGTCATCTCCTCCGAGGTGAGTATCTCCATCCGTAGACAATACTTCAAAGAGAGTATCTCCGTCCACATCCTGAAGATCAAGAATCGAGATATCAAATGTGCCACCTCCCAGGTCATACACAGCTATTTTCTGGTCCTTATGTTTCTTATCAAGACCATACGCCATTGCTGCAGCTGTAGGCTCATTGATGATTCTTTTAACCGTCAAACCGGCAATCTCTCCAGCTTCTTTTGTGGCTTGCCTCTGAGAATCATTGAAGTAGGCAGGAACGGTAATTACCGCCTCTTTCACTTCTGTTCCCAAATAGTCTTCAGCTGTTTTCTTCATTTTTTGAAGAACAACTGCCGAAATCTCCTGAGGTGTATAATGCTTTCCATCGATATCGACACGTGGAGTGTTATTATCCCCTTTAACGATGCTATACGGAACTCTTTTTCGCTCGGCAGTCACTTCGTCGTAGGTATTCCCCATAAATCTTTTTATGGAGTAGATAGTCTTATTTGGATTTGTAATTGCCTGTCTTTTGGCTGGGTCTCCAACTTTGCGCTCATTGTTATCTACAAATGCAACGATGGACGGTGTAGTTCTTTTACCCTCGTTATTCGGAATAACAACGGGCTCATTACCTTCCATAACTGCTACACATGAATTGGTAGTTCCCAGATCTATACCAATAATTTTTCCCATTTCGATAATTTTAAGATTCGCTCAACGAGGACAACAATTATGCCTCCACCTGAATTTGGTGATGTCAATGCTATTTTGTCAGGTTTTGAATATGCAGCGGCAGAGATTTCCGCCAATTAGACCACTTTGCTAATCAAAAACAGCTGCGATCATCGTTTCCGGTGAGATAACAGAAACCCCGGTCTCGGGTCAGACCATAAAAATCTCCTTCGACGAGCTCCGTAAAAGACTGATTGGTCATACCATAGGCTCTTTCCTCAGTAGATCTGCTGGTAAAAATGCCAACTCCGTTCTCCACATTGGTATAAATGGGCTTATCCTCAAGTATTCCTTCCGGTGGTGCAGATACCTCCACGTACGTGTAAAACTCCTGGTCACCACTAGTGAAAACAAGTCGAATGGTTTCATCTAACGGTATTCTCTGCTTTACATTCGGCTCCTCGACTATGGGAAGAGTATTTTCAGCGATGGTCTGATAAAAAAACCTCGAAGTAAATCTCATTGTAATCTCTTCAGCTTCATTACCTTCTCTACCAACTTTTGATACAATATAATCTCCTAGAGAAAATGGGATGATTATGACATCGGAAACGGTCCCGTCCTGAAATTCATTCCTGTAGCGGAATTCCATGAGTGCATTTATAATTTTGGCATTGTTAGGAGGTCGGACATCGATGAGGATATCGGTAGATTGACTAAAAGTATTGAATCCGCCAATAGTATAGCGCCTTTCATCTGCCAGAAGGACATCATTCTGAGGGACGATAGAAGTTCTGGCCCTGGTAATTTTTCCTTCCTCGGAGTTAATGACCAACTCATAGATGTGGTTCTCGTCAAGAACCGCCTCAACCTGATATAGTTTTTGCTCAGGATAGTAAAATATTCCCGAATCTTTATTGTCAATTTCTATTTCCTCTAAATTCATGGGTACGCCGATAGGTACGGTATCAGCATTTCCATCTACGCGATACTCTATCAGTTGACCGCTCAAGTTTTCATATTCGGATAGCGACCGGTCTTTGGCCATATCTTCCACTGCTGCAGTCCCCTGGAATATTCTGTTGATTTTAAACGTATGCACCGAATCAGCAACATTTAAGAGTCCGTAAACTATCGGAATATCTTCATATTCAGCATAAATGTCGATCTCATCATTACATCCTGTGTAAAGGGTAACAGATGCCATTAAAATGAAAATGAAAGACTTAATCCTTTTCATGTGATGTTTTACTTTCGTCGATTCAAAAGACGGCTAAAATACCATTAAATGGACTTCATGGCATACCGTCGGTAATAAAATTAACGCTGGAATGGTTTCAAAAGACCTCAAACCCGTAAGCAGTACTGCCAAAAAAATCACGACTCATGTGCTGAAAGCCATGAAACAACATGGCGAAAAAATATCCATGTTGACAGCATACGATTACTCCATGGCTAAGATTTTGGACAAAGCAGGAATTGATGTCATTTTGGTGGGCGATTCTGCTTCAAACGTGATGGCCGGACACGAAACTACTCTGCCCATCACCCTGGACCAGATGATTTATCACGCCGCCTCTGTTATCCGGGCCATCGAAAACTGTTTTGTGGTTGTAGACCTGCCATTTGGAACCTATCAGGGAAATTCGAAAATCGCTTTAGAATCGTCCATCAGGATTATGAAGGAAGCAGGCGGTCATGCCATAAAAATGGAAGGTGGCCGCGAGATAAAAGAATCAGTAGATCGGATTTTATCTGCCGGAATTCCGGTAATGGGACATCTTGGTCTGACACCACAATCCATCTATAAATTCGGGACTTACAGTGTAAGAGCCAAGGAGACTGAAGAAGCGCAAAAACTTTTAGAAGATGCACGTATGCTGGAAGATTCAGGTTGTTTTGGAATTGTTCTGGAAAAGGTCCCTGCTGCCTTGGCAAAAAGCGTGGCAGAAAGCGTTGAAATCCCTGTAATCGGTATTGGAGCAGGCCCGGACGTAGATGGGCAGGTACTCGTATTGCATGATATGCTGGGTTTGAATATCGATTTTTCACCGAGATTTCTTCGACGCTACAACAATCTGTTTGAGCAAATATTGGGTTCCGTAGAAGAGTACATTTCGGACATCAAAAAGCGAGATTTCCCTTCCAAGGAAGAATCTTACAAGTAGATTTTGGCACTTCAGGACCGTATACTTTTTGAAGACAATCATCTCATAGCCGTAAATAAACTGCCCGGCGAGCTGGTCCAGGGCGACAAAACCGGAGATACTCCACTGAGCGATAGCATTAAGTACTACCTGAAAAGAAAGTACAATAAGCCAGGAAATGTCTATTTGGGAGTTCTCCATCGCATCGACCGACCTACCTCCGGAGTAGTAATCTTCGCAAGAACCAGCAAGGCAGCAAGCAGGATGAGTCAGTCTTTTAAAGAAAAAAAAATTGATAAATCTTATCTGGCCATTGTGCCAAAATCCCCAGAAATAGAGATTCCGGAAATGATCAGAAATTTTCTGAAAAAGAACGAAAAACAAAACAAATCCTATGTCTCCGAAACTCCAAAAGAAGGTTACAAAGAAGGCATAACCCATGTGGAAACCCTGGATAAATCAGATAGGTATCAACTCCTGAAGTTGAAAATAATGACCGGTAGACATCATCAGATTAGGGCACAACTTTCAAACCTAGGCCTCCCGATAAAGGGAGATTTGAAATATGGCTCCAAACGAAGCAACCAGGACGGGTCTATAGATCTTCATGCCAATGAAATAGGTTTTGTACACCCAGTTAAAAAGGAGTACCTAAAAATATTTGCACCACATCCGAAAGGTATTTGGGATATATTCACAGTAAAATACTGACCTTTCTGTCGTTTAGAGAACAAACCTCTAAGGGCAAAATGTTGTTATTTGTAGTATGTACAGAGTACTTTTCATTCTGGGGTTCTGGCTTTTTTCCTCATCTGTCTTAGCTCAGGATGGGGCAACTATACTTTCTTCTTTCGATTCCAGACTATTAAAAGAAGGTGTCTTTGTCTCATGGACGATCAAACCCGGAAATTTTTGCCTTGGGCTCAAACTCTTGAGAACAACGGATACGCTCAGTACTGAATATTCCGAGGTATTTGTCGATCCGGGTATATGTGGCGAGGAAGACCGCAGTGTCACTTACACCATCATTGACTCAAACGCATCCCCCGGTGTAGTTAATTATTATCAGCTTATTCTTGGTTTCAACCCCACTCATCACTTGTCCGAGTATGTGCCCGAATCTCCTGATACAAAAATGCTCATAGGGCCTGTTCCAACAAACAATACGCTCAATGTGCAAGTCCTCATAGATAATTTAATCGGCTACGAGCTTTTTATTTATGATACTATGGGTAAACTGATGGGAAATTTTAACCTTAACTCATCCAACATGCGTCTGGATGTTTCAAAATTTGAAAGTGGCACATATATATTGTATGCAAGTGGTCCGGATGGCTTCCAGTTGAAAAGAAAGTTTATCGTCTATTAGAGCACTACAATTGTTTTTGAGAAGACCCGATCGCCTGAAACCATTCTTAGTATGCACGGGCCTGAGGGTATGTCTGTTAGTCTTGTTTCGCTTTTATACTCTTCCACTCGAACATCCAGCTTCTGTCCAGTAACAGTGAATATTTCATATTCAAAATTGCCTTGAAATGACTTTGTTCCAAATCGAATAACAATCTGATTAGCTAAGGCCCCAATACTAAAATCACTCGTTGAGATTCCTGCTTCTAATGAAGAAATGCTATAGATTAATTCAAGCTCATCTACATCCAATGTGGTACCTAATTCTGGATTGCTCTCAGGGCCAGTATTGATCAATAAAAGAAGATACTCCGGTATGTCGGTGGATGAATAATTAAAAGGAACTGAAAACCGAGTCCAGAAGTTGGTCGTGTCATTAATGCTAAATATGGTATCGGCAGAACCAATAGGTACTTGTGTATCAGGAATACGAGCGATCCCCGTGTGCACCGCTGCCCGAATTCTTGCAGTTCCGTTGCTCTGAGTGCTAAACCTGAAATAGCCACTTAAACTATCCGGTCTTCCGGTAAATGGAGTATTCAATCCGCTTTCGGATAAGTCTGTTTGGGTAAATATGCTGTCGCTGTTGGTGCTCAGGTTCATCAATCCATTCGTCGCATATCCATTAGTAGTAATTATTCCTGCCTGTGTCGTTCTTATTCGAATGGAAAAGGCTCCACCAAACGCATCTGTGCTCTTGAATAAAACTTTTGGTGCATTTGAAGCTAGGAACTCAGGTATTCCAGTCTGAACTGAATTCCAGTTAACCGGCTCTTCAATCAAACCGCTGTTTTCCCAATCTTCGAAGGAGCTATTTTCAATGACAGTTTGAGCACGGGTCGTAATTAAGAACCCCAAGAGCAAGGACATGACTACCATTCTTTCCAGTATGCTCTTTATTCTGCTACGTTCTTCCATTTTCTGTTTGTTTTTATGATCGACCTTCTCTTTTTTTGATCCAGCCGACGTCTTTTTGCCGCAGCGGAGGGTTTCGTAGGTTTTCTATGCTTTTTCTTTTTCCTGGATTCATTCAGGAGTTCTGCAAGTTTAACAAGAACTAATTTCTTATTTCTAAACTGGCTCCTGGTGGAGGATTCCGTAAGATGCAGGTTACCATCCTTATCTATATATCCTGCATACTTTTCCCTTATTCGGTCTTTCTCTTCTTCCTTCAAAATTTCGGTTTGGCACAGCTTAAAAACTAGAGAAACCCTTGTTGAAACTTTATTTGCATGCTGTCCTCCGGGCCCTGAACTGCGAGAAAACTTCAATTCAAAATCCTTCTCAGGAATGGAGTCCGGAGATAAATCATGAAAACTCATAGGGTGAAATTATACACAAACCAATAATGCAAAAATGCACCGGCAAGGACAAATAGGTGCCAAATAGAATGTGAAAACCGAAGTCTTTTGAAGGCGTAGAAAACAGCTCCTAATGTGTACGCGATACCACCAAAAATGATCAGCTCTAACCCGTCATTAGTAACCTTATTAGCTATTTCAGCAAAATCGAAAATGATCAACCATCCCATAATCAGGTAAAGTGCCAGGCTTAATACCTGAAACTTTCCGGTAAAGAAGAGTTTCAAAATGATCCCTATTATCGCCATTCCCCATTCCAGGCTGAAATAGATCAAACCTTTTGGTTGATCTAATACTAACAAGGTCAATGGCGTATAGGTTCCTCCAATGAGCAGAAATATGCTGGCATGATCAAGAATGCGAAGTTTTTTCTTTTTCAGCGGGTCCCTTTCCCGGTGGTAGATAGCCGAAGAGCCTAGCAAAGCAATCAAACTCAGTCCGTAAACAATCGCCGAAATGACGGCCAAATTGCCCTGCCCAAATGATTTCACCCATAACATAACAGCTGCAATTATTGCTAAAAAGGCTCCAATAAGGTGCGTATAGTAGTTGAGCACTTCTTCATTCGGAAGCTGCTCTTTAGTCTCTTTTATCAATCCGTAAAACATCCTGCAATACTACTCCACAATACGGTATACCAAACAACAAAAAACCCCGGCAATACCGGGGTTCCATTCCTGCTTTGTATGCTATCACAACAGGTGCTAATTCTTAATTTTCGCCTTGTTTACGATCTCCTCACCGTTATAGATAACAATGCTGTATTCGTCTTTTGGTAACCCTTCGAGGTCGTAGGATAAGTTGCCAGCTGTTCCCGTTTTCGACATAACAATCTGTCCTCTGCTGTTATAGAATTCAACAGTAACTCCGTTTTTGGCAGGTTTCCTCACGACCGAAGTTGTATTGATAACTTTATCACCTTGAATTACTTCAATACTGTACTCACCTTCAGGTAAGTTTTACATATTGTACTGAAGGATGGGGTCATTCTCGGCAACGACATCGGTCAATACGATTTCACCGTTCTGATTAATTACCTGTACCTTCATTTCTACGTTAGATGATTTCTCATTTTCCTTTCCTTCTGGTAAAGAGGCAAAAGATGAGAATGTTGTTCCTAAAAGCAGCAATCCTGCTAGTGCGATTCCGTTAAGTTTTGAGTTTTGTGACATGACTGATTTTTTTTTGATTATTAATTTCACAAGCCAAACGTACCACGACTGTCACGGGTGTTGAACTACATTATATGCCAACTGTTGAATAAACCATTTGAATTGTAAATTCAAATATTTGAAATGCAATAACCTGATAATCATAACTTTACAAATAAATTATTCATGATTCAGCAATATGAAATAAGCCTGATGCCCAAAGAACGAGGTATTCATCTGGTAACCGGGGAAATTGAACGGCAACTTAAAGAATTACCAGATCAGGGGCTCATTCATTTATTTCTACTTCATACATCGGCCTCCTTAGGGCTCAATGAAAATGCAGACCCAAATGTGAGAAGCGATATGCACCATTCACTTGAGAATATGGTTCCGGAGAATCAGGAGCATTTCAAACATGTTCAGGAAGGATCTGACGACATGCCTGGTCATATTAAATCTGCGATGATAGGCCATCAAATAACCATACCTATAACCAAAAAAACTTTGTGTATGGGAACATGGCAGGGAATCTATTTCTATGAGTTCAGGAATCATGGAGGATCTCGAAGAATTCTGGTAACTCAATACAGCTGACATGACCAAGAGTGAAAAAGTTGAATTCATTATAAAAAAGCTTGAAGAGCTTTATCCCGAAGTTCCTATTCCGCTTCATCATGAAGACCCCTTTACACTGCTTATTGCCGTGCTGCTTTCAGCCCAATGCAAGGATGACAGAGTCAACCAAATAACTCCGGCCTTGTTTAAAAGAGCTTCCAACGCTCGGGCTATGGCATCCATGGAATTACGCGAAATTCAGAACTTTATTAGAAGTTGCGGCCTTTATCAAACCAAAGCAAAGAACATAAAAGCCTTAAGTCAAAAAATTGTGAGCGAACACGGGGGTATGGTGCCCAATACTTTCGAACAACTGGAAGCCCTGCCTGGTGTGGGTCACAAAACTGCGAGTGTAGTCATGTCACAGGCCTTCGGAGAACCGTCCTTTCCCGTAGACACCCACATACACCGAACCATGTGGCGCTGGGGATTAAGTTCAGGTACAACAGTAGAACAGACTGAAGAAGACGCCAAACGACTTTTTCCACAAGAATTATGGAATAAGCTTCATCTGCAAATTATCTATTACGCGAGAGAATACGCTCCAGCCAGAGGGTACAGTATTGAAAAAGATGTGATAACACAAATGGTTGGACGAAAATCTTTTATCAAGAATATGCTCTAAAAGTCAATTAATGCATCCACCTGACGTTCGATAAATCCCAGTACCTTTTCATCGGTAAGTTCACCTTCATCGTTGATTATCTTGTCTACTTTCGAAATGGCCAGCTTCATCGGAAGGACATGAACCGACAAGTAATGTAAAATTCCGGTCATATGTTCCATTCCTCTTAAGTTGCCTGCACGACCGGAAGCAACTCCAACAAGTGCTGCTTTTTTCCCTTTCAGATTTTCCGGCCATATTCCATCGATAAAAGATTTCAACACCCCCGGAAAACTTCCGTTGTACTCGGGTGAGACTATTACCAGTTTCTCGGCTGGTACAATATGTTCACGGATTGTTTTTGAAAAATCAGCATTTCGTTCTCCGTAAACATCATTATTAAAGGCAAAATCATGGGGTAAATCGAGAATTGAGAGCAGACTCACCTCCTGATCGCGTTTTTTCAACACGTTAAAATAGTGTTGTGCAATTTTTAATGTAGTGTTATGAGGCCTGTTCGTGCCGGATATTACAGAGATCATGTCAGTTTTAACAGGTTTATGTTTAAAATTCAGGTTTTCGCATCAGCCTACCTGGCTTACTTTCGTAATACTTTTAGACAGATAACCTCGGCTTATCAAATGTATCAACTTTTGATTCTCGACGGTTCTTCATCAAAACGAATCAGTCAATAAAGAACGGAATGGGAAAAATTGTTGCGATAGCAAATCAAAAAGGTGGTGTAGGAAAAACCACAACGACTATTAATCTGGGTGCCAGTCTGGGAGTATTGGATAAGAGAACGCTGATAATAGATTCAGATCCTCAGGCAAATGCCACGTCAGGGTTAGGTTTTGATCCGCGGCATATCAATTCCAGCATTTATGAGTGTATCGTAGGTGAAAAAGATCCAAAGGAAATCATACTCAAGACAAAAAGTCCCAACCTTGACCTCATTCCTGCTCATATAGATCTTGTAGGCGCAGAAATTGAAATGATTGATCTACCCAACAGAGAAAAAATGATGAGTTCTGTGGTGGAAAAGTTGCAGGAAGAGTATGATTTTATTCTGATCGATTGCAGCCCTTCTCTTGGTTTGATTACTGTCAACGCATTAACTGCTGCAGACTCCGTTATTATCCCCGTTCAATGTGAATATTTTGCGCTTGAGGGATTAGGTAAATTGCTGAATACAATCAACATAGTACAAAACAAGCTGAACCCCGAGTTGGGCATAGAAGGTATGTTGCTAACTATGTACGATCAGCGTTTACGTCTTGCAAATCAAGTAGTTGAAGAGGTCCAAATGCACTTCCATCAATTGGTATTCGATACTATTATTCATCGCAATACGAGACTTGGCGAAGCTCCGAGTCATGGCGAAACGATCATCATGCATGATGCAAGTTCCAAAGGAGCGATAAACTACTTGAACCTGGCACGGGAGATCCTTCAGAAAAACAACATGACAAAGTTGAGTCAGGACCAGAAGATTATCGAGATACATGAGTAAAAAAAAGGCGCTCGGCAAAGGCTTAAGTGCCTTGCTTGAAGGATCCGAGCTCAGCTCTTCAAAGAGTCTGGCCAGCGACACACCGCGAACTCCGATAGGCCTGATTAGCTTAAAGCACATTAAACCCAATGCAAAGCAGCCCCGTCAAAGTTTTGACAAAAGCGCACTTGATGAACTCGCACATTCAATAAAGCAATTTGGCCTCATCCAGCCCGTAACGGTCAGAAAGCGCTCAGATAAAGTCTATGAACTAATTTCAGGAGAGCGACGATGGCGAGCAGCTGAGATGGCCGGACTTGAGCAAATACCAGCATATATTCGCGAGACTGATGATGACAGTATGCTCGAACTGGCACTGATCGAAAACATCCAACGAGACGATCTGGACCCGGTTGAGATTGCCCAAAGTTTTCAACGAATGGTGGAGGAGCTTGGGCTAACACATGAAGAGCTCGGCCAAAAAGTGAGCAAAAGCCGATCCGCTGTTGCAAATTATTTAAGACTACTCAAGCTGCCCGATACGATCCAGCTTGCACTTCGAAACAGAGATATCAGC
>DNTB01000013.1 GCA_003499525.1 Flavobacteriales bacterium | reverse complement strand
CCTCCCGATCCCTATCGGGAGTACTATCGGGAGTGCTACCTCGCCTTCTAAAAATGGGCTGCAAATATAGCCTTATTCGCCAATCTACATAGCAAATCCTGCGTGTACAATCTTTGCGTTTTTTCGTCCCCAGTTTTGCTTCTGATTCCTCATCTTTGCGAGCCATGGGTCTCTCCAGAATTGAACGTCGAATTTGGATCTTCCTAGCCATACAATTGATTGTCAGTATATTACTCAATATTGTCATTTATTATGTGGGCAGAGATCAAATTCATCTTTTGATTAACTCACACTATTCGGAAACGGGAGACCTTCTCTTTCCCTACATCACCTGGTTAGGAGATGGAATTACAGCAGGCGTTGTAGCATTAGTTGCTCTTCTGTTTAATGTGAGGTTCGGCCTTATCATCGGTTTTAGCGGTTTACTTTCCGGGATGATGTCTCAGTTTTTTAAAAAAGTAGTTTTTGGACCCTTGCCGCGGCCATCGGCATATTTCGAGCAGAAAAACATAGCTCTGCATTTGGTCGAAAATGTGGACATGGCAACAATTTATACCTTCCCGTCAGGACATAGTGCAACGGCTTTTGCAATAATGTTCTCAATCATCATGATCTCAAAGCAGGTTGGATTGAATGTCATCCTTTATTTATTAGCTGTTCTCGCGGCATATTCCAGAGTATATCTTTCTCAACACTTTGTAGAAGACACAATAGCGGGCAGCTGGTTGGGCATTATTTCAGCGATCCTTTGTTATTTCATTTTTGTCAATAGCGGCCTTTCAAAAGCTCAGCGGCTCGATCAACCCTTGTTCAACAAACTAATGTTGTAAATTAATGACAGTTCCAAGTTCAGTATGTCCAAATTTTCTATTTTAGGCCAATTATAGAATAGCGTGTATGGCAGAGAAAGAAAAGTACGAGCGAGAATATACCATTCGATCATCACCCAATGTTTTATACAATTTCATAGCCACTCCAAGTGGACTATCAGAGTGGTTTAGCGATAACGTCACCATTAAAAATGATGTCTATACCTTCCACTGGGATGATAGTCAGGAGCAGGCTCACCTTCTCGGAAGAAAAGACAAAGAATACGCTCGGTTTCGGTGGCTTGAGGACGAAGGAACGAATGCATATTTTGAGATGAGGATCAAAATTGACTCCTTGACCAAGGATGTTGCATTAATCGTTACCGACTATGCTGAAGCTGATGAAATAGAAGAATCTGCAATGCTTTGGGACAGCCAAATTGAAGAATTAAAGCACGTTATCGGGTCGTAATTGTACTTTCGCATTCAACCTATTCTTCCGCAATTCGTAAACGAAGAAAAAGGATTTGAAAAAGCTCGACCTGTTCCTTATCAAGACCTACATAGGTCCTTTCGTTCTGACGTTTTTTATAACACTTTTTGTGTTAGAGATGCAGTTTCTGTGGAACTACCTGGAAGATATGGTGGGAAAAGGGCTGGAAGTATACGTCTTGGTAGAGCTATTTCTTTTTGCCTCGGCCTCGCTCGTTTCGATGGCATTACCACTGGCAATTCTGCTATCCTCTATAATGACCATGGGGAGTCTGGGCGAGAATTATGAATTAGTCGCATTGAAGTCTTCGGGAATTTCGGTAAACCGAATTATGAGACCTTTGTTTGTTTTGGTTTTGTTTCTCAGCGGTCTGGCATTCTATCATTCGAATTACCTGCTGCCCGTTTCCAACTTAAAGTTCAAGTCCCTCCTGTACGATATCATGCACCAGCGACCCGCCCTTGAATTCAAACCGGGGGTCTTTTATGATGGAATTGATGGTTATGTGATCCGGATAAGAGATAAGGATAAGGAAACAGGTGAATTATTTGGCGTACAGATTTTCGATCATTCGTCTGGTGAAGGAAACCGAAGAGTGACTCTTGCAGACAAAGGGAAAATGTACATGTCTGGTGATGGAGGAGCCTTGATTTTTGAGCTGAATAAAGTGAAGTCTTATGATGAAATTAAAGGGCAATCTTATCCCTTGGCCATTATGACGATGGACAAGCATACGGTGAGGTTTGATCTATCCTCCTTTCAGTTCAGCCGAACCGATGAGGACCTCTTTAAGGACCACTATCAAATGTTAAACCTGTCTCAACTTCAAACATCCATAGATTCCCTGGATTCTAAAAAGGAAACCAGATTGGATAGTTATTCTGAAGCTATGAAAAAGAGACATTTGTTCTACAGCGATACGAACTACACCATGGACAGTCTTCTGGATGCTGATACGCTCACTTTGCTTTCTGACCTTTCCTATCGGAACAAATTAGATATCTATAACTCAGCCATAAACAGCGTAAGGTCTGCCAAAACCTACTCCATGACCATTGCCGAGGAAATGCGGGTAAGACAAGAAAGAATAAACAGACATGTGATTGAATGGCATCGTAAATTTACCCTTTCAGTTGCCTGCATCGTTCTCTTTTTTGTCGGTGCTCCTCTTGGAGCGATCATTCGCAGAGGCGGGCTTGGAATGCCCGTTGTTATTTCCATTTTGATTTTTATTATCTATCACATCATTTCAATGTCTGGTGAAAAACTCGTTCGACAGGGAGAATTACCAGGTTTCATCGGAATGTGGATTTCCACTTTGGTACTGATACCGGTTGGTGCTTTTCTTACCTATAAATCCACCACGGATTCAGTCTTGCTGGACGCAACATTTTACAACAAGCTTGTGGAACAGCTCGCCAGGGTATTTTCGCCGATAATCAAACTCATTAAACTCTTGTTTAAGAAGAAGAATGCGAATATTGCAGATCTGTCATAAACCTCCATACCCCCCTAAGGACGGTGGGTCGCTCGCCATGCTGCAACTGGCTAAATCGATACTGCGTACAAAAAATGAGCTTATCCTTTTTAGCCTTTCGAGTAAAAAACATCCGTACCATAAGCTTCCTTTAAAGCTCTTACATGAGCAAACTATAAAACTTAAAAGTGAGCCATCAATTCCCAACTATCTGAGCTCCCTTATTGATAGCGACGGCTGGATTCTGTCGAGGTATAAGAGCAAAAAAGTGAGTACAGCACTTCAACGAATCATTGAGAAATACAATATAGAGGGAGTGATCTTTGATGGTTTGTTTACTACCCTGTACAGGGAAGCTTTAAAGGACTACCCTGATTTGATTCTGTTGTACAGAGCGCACAATCTTGAAGCCGAGTTATGGAAAAAAAGAATGACCACCCTTCGTCCATTACAACAGAAGTTTATGAACTCATCTATTGACAAATTGGAGCAATACGAGAGTGAAGTTTTTAAGAATTTTCAAAAGATTTCGACTATCAGTATCGCTGATCAGAAAATATTGAGCCAACGAGGAATACAATCCACTTATCTCCCTTTCGGACTTGATCTTGCTCAATATAAACCGAGGAAACCAACGGGAAACAGACCTTTGAAAATAGCTATGGTAGGTTCTATGGACTGGCTTCCAAATGTTGTTGGCATGAAGTGGTTTTTGGAAGAATGTTGGCCATTGATAGAAGATTCCGGTGCTGATATTGAGCTTAACATTGCTGGTAAAGGTCTAAAATCCAATACTTTAAATATTACTTCCGGAACAGTCAACATCCATGGGGAAGTGGCTAGTATGATTGACTTTCTCAGGACGAATCACCTTCTCGTAGTTCCACTTTTCGAGGCTGGAGGGATAAGGATTAAAAATATTGAAGCTTTGGCATTGGGGCTTCCCGTCATTGGAACTACAAGCTCTTTTGGAGGAATGGCTTTGAACAATGATTCTTTTGCCGTTACTTGCGATACAGCCGAAGACTTTTACAATGCTATATTACTTTTCTCGAAATCTGGGCGGAAACTGGAGATGGCTTCCAAAGAAGCGTCGAACTATGCCCGAAAGAATTTTGATATCAGACGTGCAGATGAGGTTCTAAGCAATTTGCTGAATAAATGAGGATACTTGTATTATTATCCCGGATACCGTGGCCTCTGGAAAAGGGCGATAAACTAAGAGCATACTATCAGTTACAGGAGCTGAGCAAATGTCACGAAATCTGCCTGGTGTGTCTTACCGATAGGCCTCCACATCCTGAAGCCATGGAAAAATTAGAATCATTCTGCACCGAAGTGCACTTTTTAAGGTTGAGCAGATTTAAAATTCTTTTGAGTCTTGTATTTGGCCTTTTTGATTCCAAACCCCTGCAAATCAATTACTTCTACCAGACTAAAACAAGAAAGGAGCTAGACCGAATCATCCAAAAGTGGATGCCCAACCATATCTTTACACAACTCGTCCGAACAGCCGAATACCTTAAGAAATACTCAATTTTTCCCATTACACTAGACTATATGGACGCATTTTCGGAAGGTGCAAACAGACGGATATCCAAAACAACATTTTTGTTGCAACCCCTTTTCAAGCTCGAATCAAAACGTCTGGCCAAATACGAGGCTGAAGTCTTTGACATATTTAAACACAAGATTATTATCTCAAAAAAAGACAGAGAACACATTCATCACATTGACCGTAACGAAATTCATATTGTAAAAAATGGGGTCGATCTCGCAGCTTTTTCACCAGACCAACTAGCAAAAAAAACTACAGACCTACTCTTTACAGGTAATATGAATTATCCTCCGAACGTTAGCGCTGCCAAAAGATTGGCAAAGGAAATTCTACCAGAACTATCGAAAAGTTTTCCAGAAATAAAACTGACCATTGCTGGTGCTACACCTCATGCAACGGTCAAAGCTCTGGAGAACAATCAGGTAATTATCACCGGCTGGGTTCCCAAAATCCAGCCCATTTACAGTTCTGCACGTGTTTTTGTCGCCCCAATGGAGATTGGTAGTGGCATGCAGAACAAAATTTTGGAAGCTATGGCTATGGAAATTCCAGTTGTAACCTCAAGATTGGCCGCTGAGCCCATAGGAGCGAAACATAACAATGAACTTTTAGTTGCCGATAGCAATGAAGAATTCATTCAATGTATCCATAGCCTGCTAACAGATCAAAACCTTCGTGATGAAATCACACAAAATGCTAAAAACTTTGTAAAGGAGAAGTTTTCCTGGAAGTCTAATACCGCCAAACTGCTCGAGTTGATACAGAACAACTAATTTTGGCACATCGATTGTTATAGAAGTAAATAATTTAAATTTTATATTATGAAAACTCGAAACATACTACCCCTCTTAATGGCCTCAGCAGTTCTTGTCGCAACTTCGATAAGCTGCAAAAAGAAAAAGGAAGTTGACATTAAAGACGAAACTTTGGTTGAAGTTTATTGCTCTGGTGAGGATTATTTCACCTCCAAAAAATTTTTCCGATCAAATGCCATTGGTGAGTCGCTCGACCAAATGACCGCCAAGAAAAAAGCTATGAGCAATGCTCGTGCACAATTAGCTACCGATATGGAATCTACCATGAAAATCGTAGGTGATAACTATGTGAAATCTTCGGAATTCAACAACAAAGAAGAGGTAACGGAGACTTTCCAGGAAAATGCCCGTACCGTTGTAGATCAAACTCTTCAGGGAATCCGGGTTATTTGCGAAAAGCAAACCAAAACCAAAGAGGGTAAGTACAAAACATACATAGCCTTAGAGCTTTCGGCTGACGAAGTCCTGGCAAAATATAATGAACGCCTCTCAAAAGAAGAATTGCTCAAAGCAGACTACAACTACGAAAAATTTAAAGAAACTTTCGACGCTGAAATGGAAAAGCTTGAAAAGCAAAGAGGTTACTAAAAGGAATATAACCTAAGAAAAAGCCCGCATGATGTGGGCTTTTTTTATTTCAGCCTGATTTCATCAACCCAATCTTCACCAATAGCTTCATTTAGCTTTTCAAGAACAGAACTTTTGGCATAATGCAGCTCATTTCGGACAATGGAAGAATCAACCTCCACCAATAAAGCAGAACCGCGAAGTGAAAGTGAACTTGTGTGATTAGCTACACTCTTTCCTACGACCTCAGGCCATATCTCCTTGATCTTTTGCTCATTAAACTTTCTCGTCAATCGGTATTTCGAAAGAAAAACCTTAATGCCGTCACCTATTGAAATATCGTTTCGCTTAATGGACATCACTTTCAATTTTTAGTATCCTCGGTTCAATTTCAATCTCTGAAAACCAGCGCTCCACCCTCTGCTGATTCGTATCTGAAATAAAAATCTGTCCAAAATGATCCGCACTGACCATCCTCAACAAGGCTTTTATTCGGTTTTCATCCAACTTATCAAAGATGTCATCAAGAAGAAGTATAGGTTTAATTCCATGCTTTTTGTGAATCAAATCGAATTGAGAAAGCTTCAACGAAAGCAAAAAAGTCTTTTGTTGGCCCTGTGATCCCGTTTTTTTTATCGGATAACCTTCAAGATCAAAAATCAGATCGTCACGATGTATTCCTACACTTGTATTCATCGCAGTGCGATCTCGCTGAAGAGCTTCAGAAAGTAATTTTTCAAAATCATTATCATGAAGCTCAGAACTGTAAAGTATCGAAGGTCGCTCTTTACCTCCCGACAACTCTTGATATGTAGAGACAAATATTTCAGAAATCTCATCCATGAGTTGCTTCCTCTTTTCAAATATGGGAGCGCCATTGGCTATGAGGTGTTCATTCCAAATACTTAAGGTCAATTCATCAAATCTGCCGTGTTCCCGAAAAGCCTTTAAGAGATTATTTCTCTGCTTTAAGGCCTTCTTGTAGTGTAGAAGGTGCTCGAGATAAGTTTTATCATACTGAGCAATGATACCGTCCATAAACTTTCGCCTCAAATCACTTCCTCCAAGTATGAGTTCTGTATCATATGGAGCGATAATTACTAAAGGCAAATGACCGATATGATCTGCCAATCTGGAATATGCTTTATCGTTTTTCTTGCATAATTTTTTTCCCTGATTGGAAAATCCGACATGCAGTTTTTCATCCTTTCCTTTTCGAAAATAATAACCTTGAATCATGAAATACTCGCTCCCGTGCGTTGTATTCTGCGAATCAAAGGGGTTTAAAAAGCTTTTACCAAAGGATAAATAGTAGATCGCATCAAGCAAATTGGTTTTACCCGAGCCGTTATCTCCTACAATGGCATTAATACGGTCAGAAAAATCTGCATTACGTTCTGGGTGATTTTTAAAATTCAGAAGAGATAGCTTCCTTAAGTACATTTCATTCATATGCGAATGGCCAAATTTAGGTGAAACCTGCCCATGAAATAGATGGAGTTTGCTCAATTCAAGGTAAGTCCAAAAGATTATATTTGCACCCCGAAAATCGAGGTATGTCTAAAAAACAGCAGGAAGAAGATATCAATATTGGCGAAGCGTATGGTAAAGCCGAAAAGTTTATCGAGGATAACAAAAGATCTCTGGGCATTGCCCTTGGTGCGCTTCTGGCAGTAGTGCTTGGGGTTTACTACTACTTCAATATGTACCTGCCTCCGTTGGCCGAGGAGGCCGAAATGGAAATATTCAAAGCTCAACGTATGTTCCGCCAGGATTCTTTTCGTCTTGCTTTAGAGGGAGATTTAGCCCAGGGTTACATAGGTTTCGAAGAAATTGCTGAGGAGTATGGTTCTACTCCCGCTGGAAATACTTCCAGATACTACGCTGGTGTTTGCTTGCTCAATATGGAACGGTATGAGGAAGCCATAGATGTTCTGAAATCATACAATCCGGATGATAAAATGACTTCAGCCGTTCGTTGGGGTGCCATTGGAGACGCTTACGCCCAGCTTGGGGATTTACCAAAGGCATTATCTCAATACGAGAAAGCTTCAAAGGCCTATGAAAATGAATTCACTACACCTATCTATTTGAAAAAAGCAGGACTCATTGCTGAAGAATTAGGAGAATATAAAGAGGCTGCCAAACACTACGAAACCATTAAACGAGATTACCAAAACTCAACAGAGGCAAGAGATATCGAAAAATATCTCGCTCGTGCTCAAGCACTTGCAGGTGAATTCAGCGAATAATGGCCACTTTCGGAAAGAATTTGTCCAATGTCAGTTATGACAAATTAAATCTTCCAGAAGAATTGGAGATTGCAGTAATTCGCAGTACCTGGAATTCGGAAATTACTGAAAAGCTCGCAGATGGGGCCGTTGAAACTCTAGTTAAAGCCGGACTTAAAGAGGGAAATATTCACCTGTATCAAGTGCCCGGCTCCTACGAACTTCCTTTGGGTGCACAATGGGCATTTGAAATTTGGAATGTCCATGGTGTGGTATGTTTGGGTTCAATTATTCGCGGAGAAACCAGTCACTTTGACTATGTGAGCCAGGCGGTAAGTCAAGGTATCAAAGATGTTAGTCTGAAATATAATAAGCCGGTAGCTTTTGGCGTACTAACAGACGACAACTTGCAACAGTCTATAGACCGGTCAGGTGGAAAACATGGCAATAAAGGCGTAGAGGCAGCTATGACCGTTCTCGAAATGATTTCATTGAGTTACGATTACAACAGAATCAAAAGAATCTAGCTTTTAACTTAACCTAGACCTAAATATGGGATTACCAAATTGGAATAAAGTTCGGGATTTCGAGGACATTACCTATGCCAAAAGCGAAGGCGTAGCACGCATAGCATTCAATAGACCGGAAGTTAGAAACGCTTTTCGTCCTAAAACTGTAGGAGAATTATATCAAGCCTTTTTAGACGCCCGAGAGGATACCTCTATAGGTGTTGTCCTATTGTCAGCTGAAGGACCTTCGCCAAAAGACGGGGTCTACTCGTTCTGCTCGGGAGGAGATCAAAATGCAAGGGGTCATCAAGGTTACATTGACGAAGACGGCATGCCCCGTCTCAATATTCTTGAAGTTCAACGTTTGATAAGGTTCATGCCCAAGGTTGTAATTGCCGTGGTTCCGGGTTGGGCTGTGGGAGGAGGACACAGTCTTCATGTAGTCTGCGATCTTACCTTAGCGAGCAAGGAACATGCCATATTTAAACAAACCGATGCCGATGTAACAAGTTTTGATGGCGGGTACGGCTCGGCTTACCTCGCCAAAATGGTCGGGCAAAAAAAGGCAAGAGAAATCTTCTTTTTAGGAAGAAACTACTCTGCAGACGAGGGTGTAGCAATGGGTATGGTAAATGCCTCCATTGAACATGATAAACTGGAAGATACCGCTTTTCAATGGGCTGAAGAGATCCTGGAAAAATCTCCAACTTCGATTAAAATGTTGAAGTTCGCTTTTAATCTTGCCGATGATGGAATGGTAGGTCAACAGGTATTTGCTGGAGAAGCAACACGTTTGGCCTACATGACCGATGAAGCCAAAGAGGGCCGGAACGCATTTCTGGAAAAAAGAAAACCAGATTTTAAGAATATCAAATGGATTCCTTAAGCTATTTGAAATAATTCAATAGCCGCCAAGGCCAATGACTATATTTGCCCAAATCCCAATCAAATGAAGGTCGTCATCTTTGCAGGTGGAAAAGGGACAAGAATTTCAGAAGAGTCACACCTGCGTCCAAAACCCATGATAGAAGTTGGTGGTAAGCCTATCCTTTGGCATATCATGAAAATCTATGAATCATACGGTCATAGTGAATTCATTATTTGCCTTGGATACAAAGGATACATGATTAAAGAATACTTTCTGAACTACTATTTCCACAATGCAGATATTTCCGTGGATTTAAGCAGTAATCAAGTAGAAGTTCATCATAACAAGTCGGAGTCGCTAAAAGTCACTCTTGTGGATACAGGATTGGAAACCATGACCGCAGGAAGGCTTAAAAGAATTGAACAATACATTGATAATGAGGACTTTATGCTAACTTATGGCGATGGAGTTTCAGATATAGATATGAATCAGCAATTGGAATTTCACAAAAAGCATGGTAAAGTCTGCACCATGACTATTGTGCAGCCGGGGAGTCGGTTCGGAATGATAGAATTAGGCGAGGAAAATAACGTTAAAAGGTTTGCTGAAAAGCCAAAAGACGATGGAACATGGATCAACGGGGGGTTCTTTATTCTTAAACCAGAGGTCTTCAGATATCTTCATGATGATGCGGATAATATAATGTGGGAGCGTCAACCTCTTGAAGACCTTTCAGCCGATGGCGAGTTAATGGCGTTCAAGCATCACAAGTTCTGGAAGTGTATGGACACACTGCGCGATAATCAGGAACTAAACTCGCTTTGGAAAGAAAATCCAAAATGGAAAAACTGGTCATGATAGATCATCTCCGCAAAATATATGGCGGTAAAAGAGTATTTCTGACCGGTCATACCGGATTTAAAGGCAGCTGGATGCTGCTCTTACTTCAGGAATTAGGCGCAGAGGTTAAAGGTCTGGCCCTACCACCTGAAAAAGAAGACGATTTATATCTTAAAATAGGGGGAGATGACCTTTGCCATTCGGTCATTTCAGACATTAGGTTTGCACAGCGCCTAAGAACAGAGCTACGTCAATTCCATCCGGATTTTGTCATTCATATGGCAGCACAAGCTTTGGTGTTAACCTCCTACGAGAATCCGGTAGAAACTTTTCGTACGAATGTTCAGGGTACTGCTCATTTATTAGAAGCGCTCCGTTCTGCAAAGCCTCCATTGGTTGCCATTAATGTTACTACAGACAAAGTTTACGAGAATCACGAAAGTCTGAAACCCTATAAGGAAGACGAACCCCTCGGAGGATATGACCCCTACTCTGCCTCTAAGGCAGGAAGTGAAATCGTAACACAATCCTATCGGAGGTCATTTTTTAATCCGAAAGTTTATGACAAGCACCAGGTTTCACTGGCAACAGCAAGAAGTGGCAATGTAATCGGGGGCGGTGATTATTCCGACAATAGAATCATACCAGATTTGGTGCGCGCTTTTAATGATAGAGAAAAACTTGAAGTCCGAAACCCTGAAGCCGTCAGACCTTGGCAGCATGTACTCGATCCTCTTACCGGTTACCTTCTTCTTGGAGCCCGAATGCATGAAAACCCCAAAGACTTTTCTGAAGCTTTCAATTTTGGACCTGATGAATCCAAACCGGTTACGGTTAAAGATTTGGTCGATATCGCCATCGATGTGTGGGGTGATGGAACTTATTCCACTCCTGGAAATCCTCAGCCTCATGAGGCAGGGCTTCTGCTACTTGATAATTCTAAAGCAAAGACCAGATTGGGCTGGAAACCAAATTGGGATGCCCGTGAATCTATTAGAAAAACTATCGAATGGTATAAAAATGCCCCTGGTAATGAACGCGAATACAGTCAATTTCAAATCAGAGATTACTTCGGGGTGTTATCATGAAAAAAAAAGAAACACCAATAGCAGGTTTATTTGAACTGCAGTTCTTTAATTCTACTGATTCTCGTGGTCTGTTTGTAAAGCCCTTTCATCAATCCAGTCTCGAGAATCTGGGCCTAACCGCTCACTTTCCTGAAAGTTTTTACTCCATAAATGAGGAGAACGTAATTCGCGGAATGCATTTTCAATTGCCTCCCCACGATCATGATAAAATCGTGTATTGCTCCAAAGGCAAACTCCTTGATGTAGTTCTGGACCTGCGTAGCAATTCCAAGACCTTCGGTAAAAGCATGAGTTTTTTAATAAAGGAAAATTCGTTCAAAGGAATCTATATTCCCGCTGGCATGGCACATGGTTTTGCCTCATTAGAAAAAGGAACCATAATGACCTATTTAACGTCTACAGAGTACCATCCGGATTCTGATGCAGGCATAAGATTCGACAGTTTTGGTTTTGATTGGAAAATCGACAATCCAATCCTGTCCGATCGGGATATGACGTTTCCTTCATTTCAAGATTTCAATAGTCCATTTAAATGAAAATTGTAATTCTAGGTGCCTCTGGTTTAATCGGAGGAAACATGTTGCGGCACTACGAATCCTATCCTGGTTTCAAAGTGGTGGGAACCCATTTTAGCTTCAGCACTACCGATACAGTGGCGTTCGACACGCTCAATCCAAGCAATCCTGAAAACTTCGACATCCTTGATTTCAACCCCGACTGGATTATTCATTGCGGGGCATTATCGTGGGTAGATTATTGCGAAGAGCACCCTAAAGAGAGCTACGAAAAAACCGTCTTATCCACCAAAAACGCCCTAGCCATTGCAGCCAGACTCAGAATTCCATTCCTATACATTTCTACAGATTACGTTTTCGACGGTGAGTCAGGCCCCTATCGCGAGGATCATCCTACAAATCCTATCAGTGTCTACGCCAAACATAAACTGGAAGCCGAAGAGCTTGTACTGAATGCTAATCCAAAAAATCTTGTCTTACGGGTTACCAATGTATACGGTGATGAAATCAGAATGAAAAACTTCATTGCAAGACTCCTAACCAACCTGCAAAAAGGTGAACCACAAACTTTGTATTTACCAAATGACCAATATGCAACTCCGGTAAATGCATTAGATGTTGCAAAAGCCGCTCAACTCCTGATTATTGACGGTAAGTCAGGGGTTTACAACATTGCAAGTACGGATTATGTAAACCGAGTCCAACTGGCACAAAAAGTATTGGATTACTTTCCTCATCATAACATGACCATAGTCCCGAAATCTACATCTGAAATTAACCCGCCAGCTCCCCGACCATTATTTGGTGGACTAATATCTCACAAATTTTTATCAGAATATCCTGATTTTCAATTCACTAACGTTGATGATTACCTAAAAACTAAAACGAAGGATGAACGATAAGGATATTTTCTTCAGTGCTATTATTCCGGTTTATAACAGACCTCAGGAAGTCGACGAACTGCTTGAATCACTGGTAAAACAGAAATACAGGAATTTTGAGGTTGTAATCATCGAAGACGGGTCAACCGATGATTGCAAGTCTGTGGTTGAGAAGTACACTGATCAGTTGGATATTCAGTACTTTTTCAAAGAAAACTCCGGGCAAGGGTTCAGCAGGAATTATGGATTTGAGCGCGCCCGAGGCGATTATTTTGTGGTATTCGACTCTGATTGCCTAATTCCAGACCAATACTTTGAAGAAGTCAATTCACGGCTTCAGGAAAATTGGCTGGATGCGTATGGCGGCCCCGACAAAGAGCACGAAACATTTTCAACCATTCAAAAAGCGATCAGCTACTCCATGACCTCTCTGTTTACTACCGGTGGAATAAGAGGAAGAAAAGAGCATGCCGGAAAGTTTCATCCGCGCAGCTTCAATATGGGAACTTCCAGAAAAGTCTATGAAACCGTCGGTGGCTACATCATTACCCGTATGGGAGAGGACATTGAGTACAGCATCAGAATCATCAAAAACGGTTTTGATGTAGGGCTGATTTCCAATGCTTTCGTCTACCATAAAAGAAGAACTAACCTTAGACAATTCTATAAACAGTTGCATTTTTTTGGACGAGCACGAATCAACATAGGCCGGTTTTTTCCAAAGGAGATCAAGTTAGTGCACTTTTTTCCAGCCTTTTTCTTCCTTTCACTGGTAAGTCTGCCCTTATGGTATTTCATTTATGAACCTGTATTTTGGCTCGGAGCCGGAATATTTGCATTCTACTATCTCATTCTATTCTTTGATGCTCTGCGTGCAACTAGGAGTCTTGGGGTCTCTATACTCGCCATGGTGACCTCAACAATTCAGTTGAGTGCATATGCCATTGGTTTCCTTACAGAAGGAAGAAGAAAACTGTTTGAAAAGGGGTAATTATTTCGTTTTAACCATGCTCCAATCCTTGATTTGCCATTCCGTGCTCACTGAGCAGATATGATGGTGCTCTTCGTCATGCACTTCCACCTTGCACGGAAGTAAGGTCTTACCTTCCTCCCCTAAATTCGAATTAATCTGTTCTATCAGATGGTTAGGTTCCAAACTAAACGTGGCATGAGCACTTGATTTGCATTGATAGAAAAAAGAGATGGAAATATCCTTCATGATCAACCTGTATTTCCCAGGATCGAGATGATAAAGTAAAAGCACACCAGTAATGTATTCTCCCAAAGCCGCCATTGCACAAGCATGCATAGTACCGAGATGATTCTTGTTTTTCCGCGACAGAGGTAATTTGGCAGATATCGAATGGGATGAAAAAGAGGTGATCTTTATTCGATGAGGCTTGTTAAAAGGAACTTTTCGCCACATTATTTGATTAACAATCAGTAACCATAAGGATGACTTACCTGCCTTGTCAAAGAGTTCTTTAAAATTCATGGATCAATAATAGTCGGAATGTTTTTAGTACCGTTGAAATGTCATACTATTTCGTCCTGAATAGGCCTAATTTGCTAAAAATGTGGAATTTGTGTGGTTAACAAAAATTAACGCCATCTGAAATAATCTACCCTGAAATTCTAACAGTTTTGTTTCTGTTTTTTAAAAACCCTTGTAATCTATTAAGTATCTAATTATCAGATTTTTATGGAAGACAACATTACTTCTTCTGGTTTGAGTACCGACATTAGAATGATCAATGAGATGATCGAAAAGGAAAGCGCTTTTACTGACCTCATTAAGATGGAAATGAAGAAAGTGCTCATCGGTCAGGATCACATGGCAGAGCGGCTTTTGATAGCCCTTTTGGCGGATGGACACATTCTTTTGGAGGGAGTTCCTGGTTTGGCAAAGACTCTGGCTATTACCACATTAGCGAAAACGATAGAAGCAAAATTTAGCCGTCTTCAATTTACACCGGATCTACTTCCCGCGGATTTGACAGGAACCGTAATCTACAATGCCAAAACAGGAGAATTCTCTAATAAAAAGGGGCCTGTTTTTGCCAATTTCGTCTTGGCCGATGAGATTAATCGTGCTCCTGCAAAAGTGCAGAGTGCGTTGTTAGAAGCAATGCAAGAGCGTCAGGTGACGATTGGTGAATCGACTTACAAACTTCCTGTTCCATTTCTGGTGCTGGCAACACAAAACCCTGTTGAACAGGAGGGTACTTATCCTCTACCCGAGGCGCAAGTAGATAGATTCTTACTTAAAGTGGTCATAGATTATCCAAAAAAAGAAGAAGAAAAACTCATTATCAGGCAGAACATTGGAGCTATTGCACCTCAGGAAGTTCAGGCCGTCACAAACCCGGAAGAAATAAACCGGGCACGGAAAACTGTGAAGCAGGTTTACCTGGATGAGAAAATTGAGCAATATATTGTGGATATCGTTTTTGCAACACGAAATCCCGAAGATTACAAACTGGAAGAATTAAAGGAATTGATTCATTTTGGTGCCTCACCCCGTGCTTCCATCAGCCTTGCCATTGCTGCCAAAAGCTACGCGTTCATCAAAAGACGCGGATATGTAATTCCTGAGGATGTTCGCGCGGTCTGTATGGATGTCCTTCGGCACAGAATAGGTTTAACCTATGAAGCGGAAGCTGAGAATATCACCTCTGAAGATATTGTAAATAAAATCATTAACACTGTAGAAGTCCCCTAGACTGTCCATTACAGCTATGGATACCAAAGAACTGTTAAAAAGAGTTCGAAGAATTGAAATTAAAACCCGGGGATTATCCAATCAAATCTTTTCGGGAGAATATCATAGTGCCTTTAAAGGACGTGGAATGACCTTCTCGGAAGTAAGAGAGTATCAGCATGGAGATGATATCCGGCAAATAGATTGGAACGTAACGGCACGGTACGATAAGCCTTTTGTAAAGGTATTTGAAGAAGAGAGGGAATTGACTTTAATGCTTCTTGTGGATTTAAGCAGTTCAGGGGAGTTTGGCACTAAAGAGTATCTGAAAAGGCAGTTCATTACTGAAATATGTGCTGTTCTTTCATTTTCGGCCAATCAAAACAATGACAAAGTAGGTGCGGTATTTTTCACAGATAAGATCGAAAAATTCATACCCCCAAAAAAGGGGAAATCCCATACTCTTCATATTGTCCGTGAACTCATAGATTTTCGACCTGAAAGCAAAAAAACTGATATTGGCAATGCCCTGGCCTATTTCACTAATGTGATCAAAAAAAGGAGCATTGCTTTCCTATTATCCGACTTTTACGATTCGGGGTTTGAAAACGCCCTAAGTATTGCAAATCGTAAACATGATATTGTCGCTCTTGGTGTTTCAGATCCTTTAGAGCACGATCTGCCAAATGTTGGATTGGTCAAAGCTATCGACCCTGAAACAGGTAACTACCTCTGGCTGGACACCTCATTAAGGAGTTTCAGGAAACAGTACAATGAGACGATCTCTCACTACCATTCGAGGAATGAAAGGATCATGCAAAAATCCGGGGTTGATTTCGTTTCTATCCAAACAGATCAAAACTATGTTCAACCGCTCATGTCGGTTTTCAAGAAACGGGAGGCGCGAAGATGAGAATTGCAGTTTTAGTAGTCATCTTTTATATTCTGGGCTCTGGCAGTCTAACTGCTATCGAAAGAAATGCCATTTTAACTCCTTACAAACAACAAATTCTAATTGGTGAAAACATCAAGATAGAACTGCAAATCACCTGTCTGAGAGGTGATGAAATCACTTTTCCTAATTTAAGTGATACTATAACTAAAAACATAGAAATAACTGGTATTGAGTCAATTGACTCTGTATATTCACAAGACTCGAGCAGCATTCAACTGAAACAAATATGGCACGTTACCTCATTTGATTCAGGAGTTTGGGCATTTCCCCCTATCCAATTCTACATCCACAAGGATACTTTTGAAACGAAACCCTTCCTTATAGAGGTCGGTACCGTTGAAATTGACACTACACAATCTATTCGGGATATAACTGAGCCGATTGGCGTTCCTTACACTTTCGGGGAGTTGTTTCGGAAATATGGAATTCCTATGCTGATTTCTTCCGCTGTTCTTATCGGTTTACTTTTCATTCTTGACCAAAGAAAAAAGAAAAGAAAAAAGAAACCGATAACAAGACAAAAAGTCGAAATAAGCGTCCCTCCTCACATTTGGGCAATGCAAGAGCTGAAAAAATTGGAGGATCAAAAATTGTGGCAACAGGATAAGGTTAAAGAGTATCACATTCGGTTAAGCGAAATCGTGCGGACGTACATAGAATTGAGCCTGAATGTTCCTGCTATGGAATCTACTACTGAGGAGATCAAGCGGTTTCTTGACAAGAAGGAGATCACGAGCGAATCCGTTCATTCCGTGGTGTCAAGTCTTAGACTTTCAGACCTGGCGAAATATGCCAAATACAAACCCATTGCTTCTGAAAATGAGAGCGCTTATCAGAAAATAGTTCAGTTTGTAGAGCAAACAGCCCCAAAAGAAGAAACAACCAACGATTCAGACCATGTTTGATGTAACCTTCAATAATCCATGGGTACTTTGGGTACTGCTCTTACTTCCGGCTTTTTGGGTTTGGTACATATTGAGGCAATCGTACAGGAAGGTTCCCCTGGTGCTGCCTACTCTATCCTTGTTTGAACCAAAAGGTTCTAACAAAATCTATTATTATCACATAACATTTATACTGAAAACCATAGTTCTTGGACTCCTTATCGTTGCTTTGGCCAGACCACAGTCTTCATCCAGCAGTCAAAGCGTCAAAGTACAGGGTATTGATATCATGCTGGCAATAGATATTTCAGGAAGTATGCTTGCCCGTGACCTTCGTCCCAATAGGCTTGAGGCAGCAAAAAGGGTGGCCGCAGATTTTATCGATAAAAGGAATTCCGATCGCATTGGACTGGTGGTCTATGCCGGAGAGAGCTTCACACAGTCACCGCTGACTACAGATCATTCTGTGATCAAAAACCTTTTAGGAGATCTACAAAATGGCCTGATTGAAGACGGAACAGCAATTGGTATGGGCCTGGCAACAGCGGTAAACAGACTCAAGGATAGCAAAGCTGAGAGCAAAGTGGTGATTCTGCTCACGGATGGTTCAAACAATTCAGGTGAAATTCCTCCTTTAACAGCTGCCGAAATAGCACGAACATTCGGGGTTAAAGTTTATACCATTGGTGTCGGTACCAATGGTATGGCCCCAATGCCAATGCGCTACCCCGACGGACGAATTGTATATGAGCGCCAAAAGGTTTTTATCGATGAAGAAACACTTGAAGGTATTGCACAACAGACTAATGGGCAATACTTCAGAGCAACGGATAATGAGTCGCTTGCCGACATATATGCCAAAATTGACCAGTTAGAAAAAACTGAAATTGATGTAAAGGAGTACCGAAAAAAAACAGAAGAGTTCTACCCCTGGGTTTTGACTGCTGCAGCACTTCTGGTTTTAACATACTTTATTCGACAGCTTGTTTTTAAATCTGTTAGTTTAAACTGATGTTTCGATTTGCACATAGCGAATACTTGTGGGGACTTTTAATTTGGGTTCTTCTGTTGGTCATTTTTTTGCTCCGAAACAGATGGAATAAGAAAACAGTACAAGAACTTTCTTCATCGAAATTCAGAGAACTGATTATTCCGAGATACAGTGTATCCGCGAGATGGGGAAAATTTGTTGTACTCAGTTTAGCCTGGTTCTTTCTTGTCATTGGTTTAGCGAATCCTCAAATTGGCAGCAAACTCATGGAAGTAAAAAGAGAAGGGATAGACCTTATCATCGCTGTTGATGTTTCCAATAGTATGCAGGCGGAAGACATTCAGCCCAATCGGCTTGAACGAACCAAGAGGGGAATCGAAAAGCTGATCGACCAGCTAAAAGGGGATCGAATTGGGATGGTTGTTTTTGCTGGAAAGGCGTTTGTTCAACTTCCATTAACCACAGACTATGCCGCGGCCAAATTGTTTACTAGCCATCTGGGTACTGAACTCATCAATGAACAGGGAACGGCAATAGGTGCAGCACTCGAATTGAGCATGGAATCGTTTGATTCGGAAAGTGAAACTTCGAAAGCAATTATCGTGGTTACCGATGGAGAAAACCATGAAGACAATGCAATTGAAATCGCACAAGAGGCGGTAAATCAAGGTATTAAAATTTATACTATCGGAATGGGATCAGCAGAAGGAGCCCCCATTCCCATCTATTCTTCAGGAAGGCAAATTGGTTATAAAAAGGATCGTGATGGAACTACAGTAGTGACTCGATTAAATGAGAAAATGCTCACGGAACTGGCAGAAATTGGCAATGGTATATTTATTAGGGCAAACAGTGGAAATGCCGGTTTAAAGAAAATTTTGGACAGTATCGAAGGGATGAACAAAAAGGAAATTGAATCAAAAATTTTTAGTGAATATGAAGACCGTTATCAGTATTTTATCTCCATTGCGCTCTTATTGCTAATTATGGAAATACTATTGCCGGAGAAGAGAAGTAAACTTAGAGATCGTATAAAACTGTTCGAGAAACAATGAAAATACCTCTACTCATAATAGTAGGATTGATACTTACCTATCAAAGCTATTCACAAGAAGCAAAAGATCTTGTAAGAAGCGGCAATGCTGAGTATCGGAATGGAAATTATGCCAAGGCGGATTCTGCATATAACCTTGCCTTATCTGCTGATCCTCAGTTCAATACCGCTCAGTTTAACCTGGGAGGAAGTCAATTCAGAAGTGGAAAGTACATGGATGCGGCAACGACCTTTACGCGGGCTGCTGAGGAGACTACCGATAAGGAGCTTAAGGCTGAGGCCTACTACAACAGGGGCAACTCGTTACTCAATGCACAGAAACTTGAGCCAGCTATTGAATCCTATAAAGAAGCACTAAGAAACAATCCTGATCACGAAAATGCCAGATACAACCTGGCCTATGCCCAAAAACTTTTGAAAGAATCTCAAGAACAACAAAAGAATCAGGATCAAAATCAGGACAAGAATCAAGAAGACCAGGAGAACCAGGATAAGCAAGATCAGGACAAAAAAGATCAGAATAAAAATAAAGACGATCAAAAAGATGGAAATAAAGACCAAAAGGAAAATCAAGAGGACCATCAAGATCAAGGCGAGCAGGACAATAAAAATGATCAGGAACAGAAGCAGAATCAGCAAAAGCAGCAACCAAAAATGAGCAAGGCAGATGCCGAACGCATGCTTAAGGCAAGCGAAGAAGGAGAAGATAAAACCCTGGAGAAATTAAATGTCTTGAAAGCAAAGTCCTCAAAATCTAAGAAGATCGAAAAAGATTGGTGATGAAAAAAACTGTCCTGATATTATTCTTACTTGCTCTTGCAATCCAATCTTCAGGACAGGAAATTGTTTTTCGGGCAACTACAAATAAGGACAAGCTTGCTGTTGGAGATTATTTAACGCTAAGTTTCGAGCTCAATGCTTCCGGAAATAGCTTTTCACCTCCTTCACTGAGCGAGAATTTCAGAGTTCTTTCGGGGCCGAATAAATCATCGCAGATGTCTTTTGTCAATGGCAAAGTCAGTTCTACGTTAGCATATTCATATGTGATTTCACCGCTAAACCAGGGGAATTACACTATTGGCCCGGCATCAATCAGATTTGAAAACAAAACCTATAAATCACAACCTCTAAATATTCAAGTTGTTGCAGCATCAGAAAAGAAAAAAGACCAACAACAAAAAAGCAAGGAAGATGACTTGAGTGACAAACTCTTTATTCGAGTGGAGGTAGATAAGAAAGCAGTTTATCAGGGACAGCAGCTCATAGCGACATACAAACTCTATAATAGAACAAGCTTAAACGGGATTGAAGGTCAGAAACTTCCAGAGTTCAATGGGTTCTATACCTCAGATATTGAAATCAACACCAGAACAAACAGAAGACAGGAAGCGGTTGGTAATCAGGTTTTTGACGTATACACCATCAAAAAAACCATCCTGATTCCTCAAATTACCGGAAGTCTGGAACTCAAACCCATAGAGCTCAGTGCTAACGTTCGAATGCGACAGGGAAAACCAATCAATACTTTATTTGGCCCCCAATACAACTACGTCAACAAAAAAATAACTCTGAAAAGCAATAGCATTAAAATCACCGTAAAAGGACTTCCTGCTGGTGCACCAGCCTCTTTTAATGGAGCTGTTGGAAAATTTAAATTAAGCAGTTCGGTAGACAAAGAAAATCTTGAAGTCAATGATGCACTCAATTATGTCGTATCACTCTCGGGATCTGGAAATATTTCTCTAATAGATCCTGATGCCCCAGAATTCCCTTCAGACTTCGAATTATACGACCCGAAAACAAAATCAAACATCAGCAACAAAAGTGGCGTTATGTCAGGATCAAGGAGTTGGGAGTACCTGGCTATTCCCAGGCATGGCGGCAGCTATACTATCCCACCGTTGGAATTTACATACTTCAATCCATCATCTGAGTCTTACATCACATTGAAAAGTAAGGGATTTACGATTTCCGTAGGAGGCAGCGGAAACTTAGAGGGCGATGCATCCGGCGCTTCGCGAATCCTCAACAAGCAGGAGGTTAGGCAGATGGGGCAGGATATAAGATATCTAAAGAAAGGCAAACCGGCTCTTCGCGAAAAAGGTGCCTCCTTCTTCGGTTCCAATTGGCATTATTTCTGGCTACTTTTTACACCTGGTGCCTTGGGATTATTATTTCTCATAGTCAAAAGGAACAGAAAACTCTATTCCAACACCCGCGAAATTCGAAAAAGAAGAGCCAGTAAAATTGCCCGCAACACGCTCAGGAAGGCCAGTGTCGAGTTAAAGACAGGGAACGAAAAAGCCTATTACGAAGCTTTATTCAAGGCGATAAATGGATACGTGGCCGATAAACTCTCCCTGCCCATCGGGGCGCTAAATCACGATAACATTGAATTGGAACTTAGAGATAAAGAAGTGCCTGAAGATTTAATATCGAGATGGAAAGAAGTCATCAAAGCGTGCGAAATGGCACGTTTCGCACCCCAAAGCTCAGGGCAGGCCGAAGATCTTCTTGAAAAATCTTCCGCATTAATTGTTGAACTGGAAAACAAATTAAAATGAAAGGGCTGATTGCAATACTACTGGTGCTTTTTAGCCTCGAGGTAAGCGCACAGAGTAAGTTTTACGACAGCTTGTTTGTTTTGGGCAATACTGCTATGGATAGCGGCCTGTTTGAAGCGGCTAAATCGAATTATCAGCAAATAATAGAGGCCGGATTCGAAAGCTATAAAGTATACTATAACCTCGGCAATGCCTGGTTCAGAACAGGTGATATTCCTGAAGCCATACTAAACTATGAAAGAGCCCGAAGGCTGCGTCCGGATGATAAAGATGTAATGTACAATCTAAACTTGGCCAGAGGGCAGATCAGCGATGAAATCGAAACCCTTCCGGTACCATTCTACGTATCGTGGTTTCGCAGCTTTGTATTCACATTCCACTCCGATGTGTGGGCGATCCTGAACCTCATCCTCACAGGAACGGCCTTCGTTTTCTTCTTTATCTATTTAATATCCAGGAGATTGCAATTAAGAAGACTGGGCTTTTATGGAGGGATGTTATTCCTGTTTCTTGGCATCATGACATTCATCTTCGGCCAAATAGAAGTGAATGATATCAGAAGAACCAATGAAGCGATTGTATTCTCAGGTACAGTGAACGTCCTATCCGGACCAAAAGAAGGCTCTACCACCTTATTTGTAATTCATGAAGGCCTGAAAGTGGAAATTCTGGAATCTACGGGTTCGTGGGACAGAATCATTCTTCCCAATGGCAGTATAGGATGGATTGAAAATTCTGCCACTGTCGTCATATAGCAAATAATATTCCGAAAAATTGTGCTAACACCAATTTTACAAGAGGTAATATCCTTGTAAATTTTTCATTAATTCTGTAACTTCGACAGGCTAAAAATTGAGGTTATGTCAACAAAAGTTCTTGATATTGATATTAAAAAAACCACTAATTCCAACCTCTCCTCGTTCGATCCTGATAATATTATTTTTGGCAGCACCTTCACCGATCACATGTTCATTGCTGATTATATCAACGATGAGTGGCAGGATATCCGCATAGTCCCAACCGGAAAGCTTCAAGTCCATCCGGCCAATTCAATGTGGCACTACGGTCAATCTATCTTTGAAGGAATGAAGGCTTACAAAAATGAAAACGGTGAGGCGTTTTTATTTAGGCCTGAAATGAATGCTCATCGCCTTAACCGGTCTGCAATTCGAATGTGTATGCCTGAATTACCGGTTGAAATATTTCTGGAAGGCTTACATGCATTAATGAGTCTGGACAAAGAATGGATACCAGATCGAAAAGGAAGCTCTCTGTATATCCGACCATTCATGATGGCCTGGGATAATTTCCTCGGTGTGAGAGCATCAAAGTCATATCGATTCATGATTATTTGCTCTCCTGCCGGTATGTATTATGCTGAGCCTGTGAAAGTAAAAATTGAACAGAAATATACACGAGCTGCGAATGGCGGAACGGGAATGGCAAAAGCGGCCGGAAATTATGGTGGGTCGCTATATCCGGCTAAACTGGCAGCAAAGGAAGGGTATCACCAACTCATTTGGACCGATGCTCAGGAGCACAGATATGTTGAAGAAGCAGGAACCATGAATCTCATGTTTAAGATAGAAGGTAAATTGGTTACCTCTCCCCTATCTGATACCATTTTGGCAGGTGTAACTCGAAATAGCGTTCTTGAAATTGGAAGAAGCTGGGGTCTGGAAACAGATGAGAGAAAAATATCCGTTGATGAACTCATCAGAGGGTTGCAAGACGGTACAGTTGAAGAAGCATTCGGTGTGGGCACAGCTGCCACTGTGGCTCAAATTAAATCTATAGGTCTCGACGGCGTAGATTATGATCTTCCGCCCATTTCTGAAGATAGTTTTCAGGTTAAGATCAATACTTATCTTGAAGATCTCAGAAAAGGACATATCGAAGATCCATTCAACTGGAGAATACCTATCACATAAACCAAATTCAAATACTAAATCACAAAACCCATGATCAAACTGACGACTTCATTGGGAAGCATTCTTATTGAGTTAAATGAAGAAAAAGCTCCAATAAGTGCTGAAAACTTTAAACAGTATGTAAAAGATGGATTCTATGATGGGACTCTTTTTCATAGAGTCATTCAAGGATTCATGATTCAGGGAGGAGGCATGAATGAGGAGATGGTCGCTAAACCTACACGGGAAACTATTGAAAATGAGGCCAATAATGGTTTAAAAAATGAAATTGGCAGTATAGCTATGGCCCGGACATCAGCACCCCATTCTGCATCTTCACAATTCTTCATTAACACTGCTAACAATTCTTTTCTGGATTATCCCGGACAAGATGGATGGGGCTATTGTGTATTTGGGTTAGTAAAGGAAGGAATGGACGTGGTTCAAAAGATTGAATCCGTAAAAACCACGCACAGAAATGGACATATGGATGTACCTGTTGATCCGGTAGTAATAATAAAGGCAGAAATTCTCCCATAATTTAGAGTCCTGAGTTCATTATTGCAGAAAACTATAAAACGCAATAACTAAGGTGATTGGTTAGCGGATTGAAATAACCACTGTACGAATAAACGGAATAACCAAATGTTCTTTTCCGTTTGGATTTAAAAACAAAAGGTAATACTGTGCCAGAAAGCGAACACAGAAGATTTCATTGAATTTCAGGGAAGTACAACATAAGTGAATAAGGGGTTTATTTTTCCCTCTACGATCCTATATATTTGGGAGGTACCATCCTGAATTGTTGCTATGAAAAAGATTATCGGACTTGCTGTACTCAGCAAGAAAGACTACTTAACCTCCATTTTCTCCGATTTTAAGAAAAGCATCCCTTATCCAATGTGCTACTCCGGTAGATGTCTGCAGGACGCCATCAGTAAAATCCGAAACTTCAGGTTAGATTGTGTCCTTTTCTTCGATGTCAATAAGGATTTCATTGAACTGTATGCTGCCGACTTTAGAAAACGCTATCCGAACATCTATCCAGTCTTAATAGGACCCGATACCAATGCTGAAATTACCCCCATTCTGCTTCAATCGTCCTTGAGAGGCTACGTAACCTTTCATGAGATGTCCAGTGATGCGATCTGCAGTGTAATCCACAACATTGAAAGAACGGGCTTTCATGAAAACAAATTTTTTAGCTCAGAATGGAGAAAACAGCACTTTCGAACGAAAGAGATAATCTTTCATGAAAAGCTAACCTGTGCAGAACAGGAAATACTCAACCTGTTTCAATTAGGTTGGAATGTAAAACGAATAGGGCATCACCTATATAAATCAGAACATGCCATCAGGTTTCACTTGAAAAACCTTAAAAGGAAAGCAAAAGTCAATTCGCTAAACAGTTTATTGATAAAGACTAAGAATAGTATCTGAATCACACAGTTTATAAGTTAGAAGAAACCACTACTTTTGCGCCCCTCAATGGCTCTGTAGCACAACTGGATAGTGCACCTGACTTCGGATCAGGAGGTTCGGGGTTCGAATCCCTGCAGAGTCACTTACTGATGCATCCCGATGCCGATTTTATCGGCATCGGTTTTTTTATGAGCTTTTACGAAATAAGCTCGCTTATGAAGTAAAACGAATAAAAAACGCGAATTCCGCTCCAGCGGAATCGGGATGCATTCCCT
>DNTB01000036.1 GCA_003499525.1 Flavobacteriales bacterium | reverse complement strand
GGTATGAAAACGGATAATCAAATTTTTCTTTCAATTAAAATTTAAATTCAATTCTTAAATAAAAAATTCCCTCACCATGAAAAAATCTGTTTTAAATTCAGTCAAAATTTCTTTGCTTACATTTCTCGTTGGACTTTTTTCGATTGAAGTCTTTTCACAAATTGGTTCCTCGAACTTAGGCCTTCAAATGTTTAAAACTAATTCTAGCACTATTTCACTAACAGGACCATCGGGCTGTTTGACAACAAATATTACTAATTACCTAACAGGAGCATCTCTTGATCTAACAGATCCAAATGTTTCTTATGGATTGAAAATTGTTTTGACACACGGTATTCATACAGGAACTGATGGAAATACAGAGTCATACAGACAACTAAAAACGAATGATAATTACCACTGGGCAGATAGTCCGACTCAAGATGTTAGTATTTTTACGGCTCCAATTAGTGTTACATGGGATCCTAGGTACGATAATGGTCAAATTGAATTGTTACTATATTACGATCCAGATAGGACGGATCCGAATAATGGTTACATTTATCTGGATAGATCTGTGATATCAGTCGATCAAATCCCTTTTATAACGTCTTTAGTTGTGTCAAATCTTCAGGACTGTAATAGCACAGCAAACGCACGGATTCTTCTTTCCGATGGCGCTCCAAATCTTCCAAGCTGTCAAGATGTGATTTGGCAAGTCAACGGTGTTTACCAACCTGCTGGCAGCCAGTCATTAACTACAACTCTAACTGGCTTAAATGCAACTCAATTAAATAACATACAGGCAATAATACGCACCAATGGAGTTCCTGTTCAAAAATTAGATTTTAACTTGATGCGTAATGAAGTGTTCTATTTCAGTAAGAGTCTTCAAGTAAAGGAGACTCATCCAAAAACAACAATCAATTCAATATCTGTGGGATCTGATTATTCAGGATGTGATCCAATCGGCACTCTTATAATTAACTCTACTCAAACTTGTGATTTTAACAGATATGAATGGATTGTCAACGGGATTACAAGCATTACATCTTCAAAGACATTCGTTGCAAATAATTTAAATATATATAGCCCAAATTCAGTTCAAGTCAAAGCTTACAGTAATAGCTATAGTGCGCCTGAGGAGTATCCTTCTGGAAGCCCAAAGTTACTAGGTCAAACAGCTCCTCCAGAGCCTGACCTAAAAGTTGACGTCACTCCGCATACTCTCGGTTATATTGTGGGCTCTTCAATTGGTAATGGAAGTTGTAATTGGACAGTTTCTAGTCCTGGGGTCATATACCATAATGTAGTTCAAAATTCAACTCGATGGATTTTTAAGACAAGATACCAACAGTTTGATAATACAATTACAATCTACGCAAATAATATTTTAAATGGATGCGGCTTAGCCAGACCAAGTCAGCAAGAGTCTGTCACTTTGACTGGCGTATCAGGTGGAATGCCAACAAAAAAACTTGGAGATATTTCGTTCCCAGATGAAGATTTATCTGGCTCGGATCAATTTGTCTTGAAATCAGTTATTTATAAGAATAAAACCATTACGCTAAGAATGGAAGGAAATCAAGAAAGCTCTGAAGAATGGAGTGACATCTTTGTTTGGGATGTAAATGGTAAAATAATATCACACAAATTGACAAACTTACAGGGGCAGGATTCATATTCGTTTTCAACAGACCAAGAATTGAATGCTGGAGTTTATATTTTGAGTGTTATTAATAATATTACTAGGAAAACAACGAAGTTTGTGGTGAATTAAATCAATAAGTAACTCAATCAAATGTAAAAACCTGACCTACAAAGCGGGTTCGGGTTTTTTTATTTGATTATTATCATTGTTGTAAAGAAGAATATCTGTCAATATTGTTTCGACAACTCTGGTCAGAACATGGCAATCAAAGACCACCAACCAATATCTTTTGTTACTCGAACAAGGAGATTTCTACTTGCTACAATTTCCTTATTTATCCTCCCACTAAACCTAATTTCAGGTGAGCAGCAGGCCTTTATATTAAAAAGCGTAAACGAAATTATTGAAGTTCTCGATGAAGAAAGGGGATATACACAACAGGTAGTGATTAATGGATTTAGTCTAGTCGATAATCAGGTTTTATCCCTTTATTTCAGTGAACTGGAAGAAGTCAAATCAATTGTTTTAGAAACCTCTAAAAAGGGGAAGTTTAAAAAGGAACCCGATAAGAACATTGTAATTGAGGGTGTCAGATCTGAAAATTTCTACATTGGAGGTCGAGTTGTGAGTTTTAATTTGGAGAGCGTTGGTGAGTTCAGAATATCATACATAATCAATTGTGATCAATTATTGTACTTCTCAGGAGTGCCAAGCTTGTTTCCAGATGAAGCAGCTCAGTATTCTTGTATTGTCAAAATGCCTTCAACTTTCAGCTTGATTTCTGAGAATGATGAAGATGAAGGAACAGCAGGTTTTTCAGCAGAATCCTCTGATTCTGGAATTAAGATATATAATCTTCAGACACAATTGCCGATTAAAAATCAATTTGACAAAGCAACGAGGCTTCGTCTATCGATTGTGCCCAATGAGTTTGCCCAAGAGCCATTCAAGTACATTAATAATTGGTATTTAAATCTATTAAGTGAATTTGATGTAGACCGATTAGATCATGAAGAATTAGAAAGCTTCTTTGATGGTGCGAGCAGCAAAGATTCCATTGCCTACAGAGCATTTAAGTTAATACAAAAAGAGATTCGATATCTGGATATCGAGAATGGATTAGGAGCATTTTGTCCTCGCGAGGCACAAAGTGTATTGGATAATAAATATGGTGATTGTAAAGACATGGCCAACCTTCTTAATGAAATATTGAAGGTAAACGGAATTGATAGTTATTTAGCCCTGTCTAGTACCATATCGCATTTGTATGATTTAGATTTTCCGTCATTGTCGTCAGCAAATCACCTGATTTGTGTTGTCGTCAAAAATGACTCCGTGATTGTATTGGATGCCACAGAAGACGATTGCGTTTATGGAAATCCCAGTACTCAAATTCAGGGAAGGAATATATATGTAATTAACGATACTGGAGGATTTATTTACAATGTTCCTCAGTTGACGTCTACTGAGAACAGTTCATTAATTGAAATACAAATTGCTCAGCAGTCTGATAAGAGCTTCAAGGGGTCATTTAAGGCACAATTTAATGGCATAGGTGCGGTAGAAATGAAACGAATTACAAGGAAGTATTCATTCCATGATGCAAAAAATATTGTTGAGAAGTATTTAGTTAGTAGATCAAAGAATGTGAGCTATCAATTGATAAACGCACAAAATGACAGAACGGTCAAACTAGAGGGAGAGGTTTATGTAGAGCCCAATGCATCGATGAATGCAAGAAACAATCTTTACATTGATCTGGGTCTACTTTTAAACCCTTTTGAGCTGGAGTTCACAGAAACCAGAGCTGGGAACTACACTACCTATCAAACCCTTAATAGCAAGTACATCTATACTTTTAAACTAGCGGAAGATATTACTGCTTTAACCGTACCGTCTATTGAAAAATTTTGTCAATTCGGATCATTTTCTCTAGAAGGTAGAAAGGTATCTAATAGAGAATTTGAGTTGACATACAATTACCGACTTGACCAAATGATATTCACACCTGAGGAAAGAAATAGCTTATCTGAATTCAATTCTGAGGTACTCAAAACGCTGGATAAATATGTGGTTATTGAAAATTAGTCTCTTCGTATTGTGCCTGACCCCTTCAGTAATACTTGCTCAAACTACTGAGCATACGTGGCGGGAAGCCGACAAAATCACGGAAATTAGCATACCTGAACAATTCAAACAGGAGGATGCTATCATCATTCAGAAGGACGAATTTATAAGAATTGAGGTTCTTAGTTTCTACAAATTCAAAGTAACTGAAACTACTATTAAAAGAGTTAAAATATTGAATGAGAATGGATTAAATGTCTTTTCCACTTTTTACACAAGATCATCCAGTAGTAGACGTGTGACAACCATTGATGCCAGGACTATAAAAGCTGATGGTTCAGTAGTTGATTTCAATGCTAATGATTTGAAGCAGATCTCAACTCAGAGCAAATATGAACTTGACAGAGAGGTAGATGAGTTCAGAGTAGCAATACCGGGAGTTGAAGTTGGTGATGTAGTAGAGTATATCATATCATTCGAAACTGATAGGCTGATGACAGGAAGGGATGTTATACTTAATGACTATTTGGCGTCACTAAAATCGAATTTTACACTTTCAGTATCTAATCGATTCACGACGAGCATTGCTTCAAGAAATGGATTGCCGGCTCCGGAAATGGAGGAAGACATGAACTTTAAACACTACAAGTGGAGTATGAATGATTTAGTTCCTCTGAATCAAGAGTATTTCGCAATCGTCACTAATGAGATTCCTTATTTGTCTTTTGCGCTTCGTCAATACATATCTGCCACAAACAGCAGAGTTGATGAGATTTCGAAGAGCTCCTGGGTTGATCTGTATGATGCGTATCTATTTACCTATCAAGACAAACTTGCTTCTGGGGTTGAGGATTCAAAGTATTTCGATGAGTGGTTCTTAAACACGCTCAAGGGCAACTATGACCGGCCCAAGACAGATCAGCTTTTTCTCTTGTTTATGGATATAAGTGAGAATTTAGAAGTTAAGGAATTATCCCCGGAAGATTCAGAAAAGTCCATTGGATTTTTTCTAAAGCACGGATATATTGATAATAAGCACCTTAAGATCTTGTATCGAAAAATATTTGAACGATTTGAGCTTCCTTATCATGTATGCTTTTACCGATCGAAATACGATGGAACTCTTGACGAACAGATGATTGCCACCCATATGGTTACGGATATTTTTTACGGAATCGATGACGCCAATGGAGATTTACGATTTATTTTTCCATCAACTTCTAGTGTCAACTTTCACTTCGATGAATTACCATGGTTTGTCCAGGGTACTACGGTAGCCGTGGTATCTAAAAAGCAGCAGGATGCTCTTAAAGCAACAACTACGTTGGTACGAATCCCATCAAATAGTTATAAATCAAATTATCACAAAAGTCGTGTTCAGGCTTCGTTTAATCTGAAAAATGGAAAACAAGAAATTAGTTGGAGGGGCTCATATGCCGGCACTATCTCATCACTCCGATACAAAAAGGCTTCGAATAGTTTGAAAGAAGGTAAAGGTTCTTTCACAGAAAACTTAAAAGTGGAAATGACTGATACAGCTTTCGTTTCGGAGCAATCAACCGAGTTTCCCTACAAATTTGCATATGGCGCTGAATTAGATACAACCAGCGAACTCATCCAAATTGATGATTCTACCTATTCCCTTGAACTTGATCATTGGATAAACCATAAAACAATAACATTGGACAGAGATGAGCGATATTTTGATGTGTATCTTCCGTACGCGTATTCTGACGAACTCAATTACTATTTGACTTTTGATCAAGATATAGAGCTCCTTAATGGCTCTGAATTAGAAACCAGTTTGAGCTTGACTTACGGCAACTATGTTTTTAGCATAAAACAGGTGAACTCAAGAACTATTTCAATTTTGAGCAGATTGATTTATCTCACCGATTATATACCTAAAACCGAATTTGAACAGCTCAAAAAAATAGACAGTCAAGTAAAGAAGATCAATAAATCGAGTTTACTTTTAGGACTATAAGAGCCTAATTCAACTTCTCAATCCAACCATCGATAAATCCCACCAAATCTTCACCGCGAGTATAGCCCTTATGGGTTACGCGAATGTTCCCTTCCCTGTCTACAATCACTAATGTCGGGAACGCACTAACGCCTGCCTGGTCACTCAGGTTTCGAGTGATTTCTCGATAAAACGGCAGGTCGAATTTATGGTCTTCCTGAAACTTAATGATATCCGAAATGTCATCACCACTGCCGGCGGCATTCACCATGACAAATTGAACTTCAGGATCGTCCTTGTACTGAACATAAGACTCTTCAAGCTCTTCAAATTCGGCCAAACAAGGTCTGCACCAGGTGGCCCAGAAATCAATGATCACCACTTTTCCTTTTAAGTCACTTAATGTCAATGGGTTACCTTCTAAATCCTCAATGCGAAAATCCTTGAGTTCAACCGTAGTTTCTTCTGCCATAAATTGCTGTGCAAAACCGGAATAAAACTCTATCGAAGCCCAGGAAGTCAATCCCAACAGAACCACTCCAATAATCGCGCTCTGCGTTAGCGATGTTCCTCTCATTTTGAGAAACAAGCCCAATGCGGAAAATAGGATTCCTGCCAAAGCAAAGGGCAGAACAACCGGATTGATGACGACGACCAACAGCACGAAGAGGTAGGTCCCTCCGATGTTGTAAAACTGCTTTAAGAATTTCTCTTGCGCTCTGCCGAAAACCAGTCCCATGGCGAAACTCCCGGCAGAAGCCATTATGATAGCATACACCCAGCTGAAAAAATAACCCGCCGCAAAGGCACCCACGAAAATGCCCATAGTAAGGTAGTTAATGCGTTTGGTCCTTTTCTTCTCTTCGATCTCGATTGAGTTCTCTTCGGTCATTATTTCAAATATTTTGAGCCTTCTCTTACGGAAAGCGGTTTTAGTGTGTTGTGCTCTATAAATGCCCTAACCGCCTCAGGATTTGTCTTACTGTATTCTCTGAGAGACCAGCCAATGGCTTTTTGAATAAAAAATTCGTTCGACCCCATCAGTTCAATGATGATTTTCTGGAGTAAACTAAAATCCGTATTTCTCTTGTATTTAAGTTGAAAGAGAATAGCTGTTCGCTGCAACCACATATTTTGACTGTTTAACCACCGGTTGCAGTATTTCTGCTGCTCCTTCTGATTATCCTTTAATATTTGTGCTACCAATCGACTTGCAATTAAATCAACGGTATCCCACCATGATTTTTGGGTAATCAGCTCCTCCAGGTGCGGTAAATCTTCTATGGTCAACTCTCTATATCGATCAGAATGAATATCGACGGCAAGCTGCTGATATTCTCGTTCATCTCGCCCCCATAAATCTCGCACAAGTTGAAACCGCTCTCCCTTGGAAAGCGCTCTTATCTCCCTCTGAAACTTCTTCTGAACGGCCTTTCGTTCTCCAGCTTGAATTCCAAAAAAAGGATATCTGTTCTTCATGTAGGCTTTCATATGGCCAGCCTTTTCCGGGTTTTGTATACGTATGAACTCCTCCTTTATTCCTCCTAAAACGTCTCGACCCGTCATAAGCGGCAAAAGAAAATAAAACCATAAGAACGCTGGGTGCTTTGAGTTACATGACCTAAGGATTGATTTTACTACTGCAATATCAAACTGGAATAGGTTGTAGAAAACTTTCCTTTAATGCTTCGCCATTTCTCGTGGTCTCATGGCGCAGCCATTGTATTTTAGCCGCATGCGCCTCGCCAGTTTTATCCTGCTTTTAATCCCGCTCCTAACCTTTGGGCAAAACCTGGATTTCTATCCCGATGGATGGCGCCCGGAAACGGTTCACAAAGGCCGAAAAATTGGCGTAATGTCGGTAGGACTGGGCGGTTATGCATTAGGAATGACCGGCCTCTATACCTTGTGGTATTCCGATCACGAATCGCAATCTTTCGGAACTTTTGATGACAACGCAGAATGGGAAGGTGTAGATAAAATCGGGCATATCCAAACGGGATATTACCTGGCACATTTAGGCCATGAGGCCCTTTGGTGGACGGGTATGAACAACAAAAACTCGGCGATCTGGGGATCCGTTTATAGTGTTGGGTTCATGACCACCATCGAGATATTTGATGGTTTTTCTACAGGATATGGTTTTTCCTGGGGCGATATTGCAGCAAATACACTGGGAACTGGACTCTTTCTCGCACAACAACTCACGTGGAAAGAGCAGCGTTTTCAAATGAAATTCTCATATCATGCCACCGAATATGCTCAATATCGTCCGGAATTGTTGGGCAGTTCATGGAATGAGCGCCTGCTGAAAGACTACAATGGGCACACTTATTGGCTCTCCATGAACCTTTCTTCCTTTATGCGACGAGAAACCCGTTTTCCGAAATGGCTCAATGTGGCTGTTGGATATGGCGCAGAAGGTATGCTGGGAGGTCATGAAAATCCGGTTTTCGATGAAGAAACCGGTGAGCCCTATCCGGAATTTGAGCGGTATCGAAAAGGATTTTTATCCCTTGATGTCGATCTAAAGCGGATTAAAACACGTTCTAAATTTCTTAAAGGAACTTTTATCGTGCTGAGCTTCATCAAAATTCCGTTTCCAACACTGGAGGTTAACTCCAGGGGTAAAGTTATTTTTCATCCAATTTATTTCTGAAATGCTCGCTGCAGGAGACAAGGTCAAAATATTGGATGAACCACTTGAAGGAGTAATCAGAAAGGTTTCTGGTCGAAATCTGGTGATAGAAATTGACGGCTTTGAATACGACTACACGGCTGACCAGGTGATCAAGACCTCTGGAAATGAAATCACACATCAGGATATCGTCGTAGATGAAATGATTACCCATGAGGTCGCACAACGAAATAAAAAGATTCCATTCCGTCCTACCGGTAAAAATCGAAGTGGTATTCCGGAGATTGATCTTCACCTTGAAAGATTGATCGATCATACGGGCCATATACCAAGGGATCATGCTCTATCCTTTCAACTCCAGAAGTTAGAGCATTTCATTGCTGATTGTCGCGCACAAAAGATCCGGGAGTTTGTAGTGATTCATGGCGTTGGAAAAGGCATTCTTTCTGCAGAAGTAAAGCGCGTTCTCCAAGAACACGGTGACCTTGAGTACGAACCGGCCTCCTACGAGGAATATGCGTATGGTGCTCTGAAAGTGATTATAAGAGGATTATATCAGAATTAGTTTTCACTACATTTGGAATTATGCATCAACCTCCGAAAGTCTTCGCAGAGCTCAGGCCTATTTATGTACTGGCAGCAATAGTCATATTCGTTGCAGGATTAAAAAGTGCTACAACCATTGTTACCCCACTTCTGCTTGCCATTTTCATTGCGGTGATCAGCGGACAACCCGTAATTTGGCTGCAAAAGAAAGGCGTCCCAAAGATCGCTTCCATTTTATCCGTTGTTATAGGATTGATCGTCCTGCTGAGCGGGTTGGGCGGACTGGTCGGTTCCTCATTGGCAAATTTTTCTGAAAACCTACCTCAATACGAAGAATCAGTTGTGGATTTCATGAAAGGAACCCTTGCTCTCTTTGAGCGACTCGGAATGTCTCTTTCGCTGGATCAAATCCAACACTCCTTTGATCCGGGAGCGGTAATGAAATTCACGGCAGGTGCCCTTAATGGATTGGCGGGGTTTATGAGCAATGCCTTAATCATTTTGCTCGTTGTAGTCTTTATGCTCTTTGAAATGGACGATATTCCTGCCAAGCTGAGAGCCATTTCAACCCATAGAAATGAGCCGAGCAATCGTCCTTATGAAATTTCCAGAAAAATACGTAACTATTTAGCTATCAAAACCTTAACCAGTTTTTCTACCGGTCTGCTCATTGCAATTTGGCTTTGGATTATGGGGGTACAATACGCGATTCTTTGGGGCCTGATTGCATTTTTAATGAATTACATTCCCAATATTGGGTCGCTTATCGCTGCTGTTCCAGCAGTACTTTTTGCAGCTGTAGAAATGGGCTCTGGAGCTGCACTTTGGACAGGTGTGGGCTATTTAATAATCAATTTCGTAATTGGTTCTGTGGTTGAACCCAAAGTGATGGGTGAAGGTATGGGACTCAGCACACTTGTTGTTTTTCTGTCCTTAATCTTTTGGGGTTGGGTATTAGGTAGTGTAGGCATGTTCTTATCTGTTCCACTGACTATGGTACTTAAGATCATTTTTGAATCCAGAGATGACACCAGGAACCTTGCGATTCTGTTAGGCACCAAAAAAGATGCTTCAAAATATTTGGATGAAAATCCATAAACCCCGTAATATCAAATAATTAGGCTAATTTTGCACGGCAAATCGGCTCATCGCGTGACGCCTTTGGCGTTATGAGGAAAGTCCGGACAGCAGAGGGCAGCCTGCTTCCTAACGGGAAGGATTCCGAGCAATCGGAAGACAGCAAGTGCAGCAGAAAGTAAACCGCCGCGCCGCAGTGGCGCGGTAAGGGTGAAAAGGTGGGGTAAGAGCCCACCGGTGTGCATGGTAACATGCGCAGCCAGGTAAACCTCAGGTGCTGAAAGGCCATGTAAACCGCGGATTGAAGGTAGCCCGCCTGATCGCGGAGGGTAGGCTGATAGAGCGTTTCGGTGACGGAACGTCGAGATAAATGATGAGCATTGAAACAGAATCCGGCTTATGAATTTGCAATTTTGAAAGGATGGTGCAGCTGGCCATCCTTTCTTTTTTATTCCATCAGGGTTTTCAAGCGCTGTAGAGCTTTCTGATTGGACGGAGCCGAAAAGCTCTCCACAATCAGTTTCTTTTCTGAGTTGGTCAGATGCCAGCTCAGCGATGCCCTTCTTGTTTCATTCTTGGGTATTTCAATAGTTATCACTTCTGTTTTTCCTTCCAATTCCGTATTCAACTGATTCAATAGCAAATCCTGATTAAAATCCTGAATATTGAGATAATTCTGATATAACCCTGCCACCGGCCCTCTGACAGATTCAATAAAGCTCTTTTCGGGTTGCTCCTGCACAAAGGTCTGGTATTCATGATCCACCAATCGCACGATCACCACACCGGATGTATTCTCCATGATCCAATTTTTAAATTGACGTGCATAGGCCAAAGTGGTAAGCATACCCAAATTATCTCGAAATCCGGCATCGAGCACCTCTATGCGTGGCTCTGTCGGCAGACTCACAATCGGAAGGATGTAGAAAAACGTGGCATTCATCCTCAAGACTGACAGATACCGCAAGCTGTCTCTTTTAATGGGTTGAAACAATTGGTGAAAGTCAACTGCATCAATTAGCGCGGTATTTTTGCGCCGGTCTAAAGCATACCGCTTGGTCAGGAAAGTCATTCTTCTGGTACTAATGATCATTCGACGGCCATCATTTGCTATGCTGGGAGCAAATATCATGGTGGGCAGTTGACCGTTTTTTTCTGCGTTATGATAATCTGAGAGCTTACCTTTAAGAAAGCCATAGGTGTTTTTATTTAACTGATTTTCAAAAGCATAGCCCCGGTCCTGAGGGTAGTTGTACCCTGCATAGGTCAAGCCCCTAAGTCGAAAAATCCAATCGTTAAGACTGAAGTCGAAAGCAACAGGATTTAGCAAATCCCGGCTAATGGCCTCACGGTACATCGGGTCATTGGGCTGAACCGGGCCTCCACTACTACTCGACCGATATAATGCCCTGTAGTACGCTGCTCCTATTAAGCCCCCCGAAGAACCGCTGATAAGGTGGGTTTTGGTCATGAGCTTACCATCCAGAACGCTGTCCATTTTTTGAAAACCACTCATCGCCCAGAGAGCAGCACGCGAACCCCCACCTGAAACATTGATGATTAGAAGTTTTGGTTTTTCTTTTTCCTGACTTGATTTCCAACGGTTAAGGATGAGGATCTCTCTTTCTACATCTTCCTGCACTGCAACAGTATCCGAGGTTAAACCTTGTAAAAAAGCATTTGAATAGGGTACTTTTTGGTCATAGGGCAACCCGTATGCATAATTCTCATAGCGAATTCCAGCGCGATTGGCCAACTGATCATACCCAACGAAAAGAATAAAGAAAATTAGAACAGACCAACTCTTAAACCAGGAATAGATCGCGCTGATAAACATGAGCAAAATGGAAAAAAGCAGGAGAAAATTCACAGCAGCGGGGAGAATAAACCATTCTGAGGCTCTAAAAAAGCTGAATACCAGTAAAGCGATGATCAGACCAATATCGAAGAGGGTCGCATTGATATGGTTTTGCATAAAAACCAGTTTGATGGTCTCTTTCGAATAATGCTCTATTCCTCGTGCGGCACGAATTGAAAAGTTAGGGGTTAGGTAGGTGCCCACCCTCCATTCGTTAGTCGGTAAATTCAGATACCATTTTTCCCTCCGTGTCAGCAACGACTGAATCGGGCGATAACTCATTTTTTCTTTGGGTTTCGTCCGTTCAATGTTGAGATTCGTTTGGGTGAAATAGGTCAACGTAATGGTTATAGAAAGACTAAGTCCCAGCAAAAAACCAAAAAGATTAATGAAAATGGCCGTGCTGCTCATCAATTGTTCGTGGTGCTGATAATCATACATCTCCAGACCGTACACCAGAACAAAGGCCAACGGGATCAACGCATTATTGAGGCTAAATACGAGAAACGGTTTTCTTAGGGTGGCCAGAAATGCAAAGTATCGTCCGAAAAGGATGTAGTACGAAATCTGATAGCCCATAATGAATACCCCAATACCAAATCCGAGAATGAGATGTGACAATATGCCGACCCTGTCGAGATACTCGGGGTACAGAAAAAGATTGTACGCGCCGTATTTTACAAGAAATTTCTTCAGGACGATTCCGAAAAGAAATACCCACAATATCAACAACAAATGGCCACTGCGGAAGTGAAAGAAAAAGAGCCGAATGGGAAAGAAATAAAGTAACGCCTTTATCCTTTTCTTAAGTGATTGGCGCTCTGCCATTTATATTTATTTAAGTTTGAATTACCCCGGCATTGAAGGGTTCCGTTATAGGTGCATGGTTGCTCATTTCAATACCTCTGGATATCCAGTTTCGTGTTTCCAATGGATCGATTATGGCATCAATCCACAGCTGGCTCGCAGCATAATACGGACTGGTATGATCCTCATATTTTTTCTGGATAGAAGCCAATAGTTCCTTCCGTTTTTCCTCATCCAGTTCTTTGCCGTCAGCCTTATATCTGCTTTCTTCAATTTGTAATAAAACTTTTGAAGCCTGCGCACCACCCATCACGGCAATTTCTGCACTGGGCCAACCCACTATTAACCTCGGATCGTATGCCTTGCCGCACATGGCGTAGTTTCCGGCTCCGTATGAATTTCCGACTACCACCGTAAACTTCGGAACAACAGAATTGGCAACTGCATTAACCATCTTTGCTCCGTCTTTTATAATTCCACCATGTTCCGATCTTGAACCTACCATAAAGCCTGTAACATCCTGAAGAAATACCAACGGAATTTTCTTTTGATTGCAATTCATGATGAAACGAGTAGCCTTATCTGCTGAATCAGAATAGATTACACCCCCAAATTGGACTTCTCCTTTTTTAGTCTTCACTATATTCCTTTGGTTGGCTATAATGCCTACCGACCAACCGTCAATTCGGGCATAGGCCGTTATAATGCTCTTTCCATACCGTTCTTTGTATTCCTCAAACTCAGAGTCATCCACTAACCGGGCTATGAGTTCTTTCATATCATAAGGTTTGTTGCGGGCCATAGGAAGGATTCCGTACAATTCGTTTGGGTCCTTCGCGGGTTTTTTGGGCTTTACACGGTTGTATCCAGCCTTATCAAAATCACCGATTTTATCCATCAGGTACTTGATTCGGTCCAGTGCATCATAGTCGTCCGCACACAAATAATCGGTAACACCCGATATTTCAGAATGGGTTACTCCTCCCCCAAGTGTCTCATTATCAATATCTTCTCCAATGGCTGCCTTGACTAAATAGGATCCTGCAAGAAATATAGTTCCTGTTTTATCCACAATCATGGCTTCATCACTCATTATAGGCAGATAGGCTCCTCCGGCAACACATGAACCCATAATTGCGGCTATTTGTATGATTCCTTTGGAAGACATTTTTGCATTATTTCTGAATATCCGACCGAAATGCTCTTTATCCGGAAAAATCTCTTCCTGCAATGGCAGGAATACCCCCGCGCTATCTACGAGGTAAATAATGGGTAGATTATTCTCCATCGCAATTTCCTGAGCCCGAAGGTTTTTCTTACCCGTAATTGGAAACCATGCCCCCGCCTTTACGGTTGCGTCGTTGGCCACTACGATGCATTGCTTTCCGCTGACATGGCCGACTTTTACCACAACACCTGCCGCAGGACATCCCCCATACTCTTTATACATTTCATAGCCGGCAAGAGCTCCTATTTCAAGGCTGGTATCATCGTCATCTAAAAGATATTTGATGCGCTCTCGAGCTGTGAGCTTACCCTGATCGTGTTGTTTTTGAATGCGCTTTTCTCCTCCACCGAGGTATATTCTGGCTAATGTGCGCCGCAGTTCGGCAAGCTTCAATTTATTCTTGTCCTCATATTTATTGAACTCTAAATCATTAGTAGCCATGATGCCTGTTTTATGGTTCAAATGTAGTGATTCGGTTCTGGGGAAGTGGACTTATTTTCTGGAGATATATTCTGGATTCGGGTCCCAGATTAAAGAGCAAATCAAGAATTGAGAGACCGGAAATGAACCCATGCTCCTTTTCAAACACCTGATGGTATTCAGGCAGTTCCATTTTCCAAAAATCCCGCGTCAGAAGGCCTGTATTAAACGGGTTCTCTGAAGTTTGAAAACTCATGGACAAACAAGTACATATTACCTGATTCATAGATCGGTTGATATCGGTTAGAAAATGATAATCCGTTTTATAAATGCGTTCAAAGTCATCCTGATAGAATTGAAAATAAGGTGAAGAATTGTAGTTCGTTTTTATCGATCTCCAGTGGTTTTTTTGCCATTTGTTATAGTTCGATATTCGAATGTCTTCGAAATAGGAGTCTTCTTTGTGTTTGCAAAGCGGAATAATGAGTTCCTGAGTTCCAGACGAACTAGAAATAAAACCGCGATGTAAATAACTCTTTCGCATGAACATTCCGGCATTGCTAAAATGAGCTATATTATTGAATATCAACCCATAATAAGATATCGGAGCAAGATAAAATAGAGGTACTTTGATTTGATTTGCATCCATTTCAAACTTTATCAGAAAGCAGTATAAATGCCATTTAAAAAAGATAATATAGTCAACGATAGTTGATTTTTCATTTAAAATACTTCAAAGCTTTGAATACAGAAACGATACCGACTGAATCACAAACTATTCTCAAGGAATTCGGTTTTGTCCTGAGCAAAAACTTTGTTCGACATAATCAATATTCCAAATAGAAAGATCTCAATTTGTAAGGCCGCGTTTCCATAGCCGCATTTATTATTGGGTCAGTGTGTTGAATCAGAGATTTAAAGTCAATTCGTTAATTCAAATTAGTCCCTATTAAAATTTTGTTCCTTCAGAGTGTTTTAATCATGCTCATTCGAGTCAAAATAGAAAAAGGTGCTCGCAACGAAAAGGTATTGTCCTGAAAAGTAGAGTATATGTGCACTTATCACCAAGAGTGTATTTTTAATATGTTCGTTTAGTTCATGTGTGAAGTCTCCCAAGGTGAAAAGAAATACGGCCGCTACTGTTGACAAGAATACCCGATTTCCTACTTTTCCTTTCCTTATTAATGCCTGAATTAGCATAATAAAATTTAAACTGAAGTGCAGAATAAGATAGAATTCAAATCCCCTGTTATCTATCTGGACCAGATATAATGTTGGTATAAGTACTGCGATTAGGCAGATAATTAAAATAACTAAAGGGATATGCCGCAAAGAGCTCAGAGGAAGTTTTATATCTGAAATATATGCAAGGGATCCAATATAGAAGACCATGCGAAGCACATTAAATGTGCCTGACAGAATTCTCATATCGTGGTATAAATCATAAGTAATTGTTCCAAAAGTTGAGAGAATTCCAAATGTTAGACCAATAGAAAGAAGCAGCAATTGACGGTTGAATTTCGTTTCTCGGATCATTGTCAAAACGAAAAAAAGAAGGACAACTTCTGGCATCAACCCTGCCAGTGCAAGGATATTGAACGTCTCATTTTTAAGCACCAAAACGGCCATTGCCAGACCGAGGGCATAGAATGAAGAAATCGCTAAAAAGACTGTCCTACCCATAACCGCAATTCCCAAAAGTTCAATGCGAACTTTATAACAAAGTTCTGTATATTCTGAATTACCATCGCCAATTCAAAGAAGAATATTCATGGAACTTGTCCAATAAAGCCTGTTTAGCCATGTTTTGATACAAAGCGGTTTGAATCATGATCCAAACACTCAGCTGAGCGAAATATTGCCAATAGGCGTGACTCTGTAAAACAGAACTACGGATATTTTCTACCCTAAAGTATGCACCAAATGAACTAATTAATTGACTTCGTCGGGTTTCATGCGATTTGATCTTAAAGAAGAGTCTTTATCGTATTTGAAAAGCAGAATTATGAGTTGTTGAGTTGCTGAATGCACTCCAATATATCCCCAGCGGAAGAAGCTCTTGCGAAAGAACAATCCGCGATCACTAAACACCCTTATATCCTTGAATATCAAATAATAAGCGTCAATGGATCCTAGTTAAAACAATGGAATAATATGACGAATGTCGTCCATAAAAGTCTACTTGATTTACTGGACAATATTGCGTTAAAAATGCCATTAAAAAAGCGTAATTTAGTCAACGATAGCTAATTAGTTCACTTAAAATTCTTCAAGGCTATGAGTGTAGAAACGGTACCGACTGAATCAAGGGTAATTCTCAAGGATCTCAGTTTTGACCATGAATTGTGGGATAATGAAATGAAATATTTCCGAAACGAACTGGAAATCTTTGATCATCGAATGGAAGAAATCATAGGTCGATCAGAAAATCGGGATTTCCTGCGTGAGTTCGAACACTTTCAGAATCAGTTCATTCGTCAAAATGAGGTTTGGGACATCCTGAACCAAAAAGTAAGAAAGCATAGAAAAAAACTAATGCGGAATCTTGCCGATGTTCAGTCGGATCCAGAACATGAGTATTTTAATGAACATGCGAGACTGCGCGAGGAATTCGACACATTCGTTCGGATATACACAGAAATCAAGAACAAGTTTTTCGTTTTTCTGGATAAGTACTTGTAATAAGATAAATGCCCCGATGAACTTGTCGGGGCTTTTTATTCAAGTATAGTCAGACTTACTCTCCTGTTTTTCTGTCTGCCTGCCGGGGTATCATTGGTTGCAATCGGTTTTTCCTCGCCGAAGCCGACATAAGGTATGCGGTCTTTATCAATTCTGTTCCTGACCAGGTAGTTATGGATTGCCCGGGCTCTTTTTTCGGACAGTCGCTTATTAAAGGATTCACTACCAACATTGTCGGTATGCCCTTCAATCCTGATTCTGGATTGAGGGTTTTCGTTAAGATATTCCAGGAGTAATTCCAGATCGTGATAGGAAGAAAGAAAAAGATCATCACTGGCAAACTCAAAGCGGATATCTTCAAGGTTGATCGTTTTTTCCTTTTCAATGAGATAGACCTTATTCTCTTCGTAAATATTGTAAGGAACCGTATCCGGAACTACGACATTTGTATCGATTGAGGCAAGTGGGATAGTATCCTTGTCAATTTGATCCAATAGCTGAATTAGTTGAATATTGTCCACAAAATAATAGGCCTCATTCCTGAAAATGTGCGGCATAAACCAATTGGAAGATTTGAGACGATCTTTGAATTTTCTTTTGCTGAAATTTCCCACTGTCAGATACTTTTCTCCTCCCGAGGCTCGATATACCCCTGATATTCGCATCCAGACGGTGGAATCGTTTCGAATTCCCATTTTATCAGAATATTCAATTTGTGGAGGACTGGAATATAGGTACTCATCGTTGGTATAAGCCGGACGACGGTGATAGATACTAGCCCCAATGCTTTTTGCATAGCAGTTAGAATGATCACTCCATCTAACCCACATCTCGAAATAGTACTTCTTGCCGGCAGTTAGTTTTTTTTTGAGTTTAATCTGAAGAAACTCACGGTATCCCGGATAGATTCTCAACCCTGCAAATACATTTCCATCCTTGGGTCCGGGTAAGTTCCAGTTGTCGGTTCCTCTTGGCCTGGAAGACGATTTAATGAAAATATCAACGGTATTGACGAATCTCCACGGTCGATGCGAATATCTCTTACCTCGTCGATTTTCAAAGCTTCCGTTAGGCACAAGGTTTTGAGCCTGAACAAAATAGCTAAGAAAAAAGACTAAAATCAGGACTGTAATTCTGGGCGTACCCATTTACGAGAAGTATACTGTAATTGAATTCCCAATATAAATAAATACTGAGCGGTAAAGTAAACAATATGCGAGAACTCATAAGCAAGTGGCATCCCATGGTATTCGGCAAATCCAAAAAAGGTATCACTTAAAACAAATCCAAGTACCGAGCCTATTCCAGCTAGATAGGCCTTCCAGGATACCAAACCGTACCTTCTCAAAGACTGAATTAACAATACATAGGAAAATGCAAATTGAACTGCGATAATCATTTTGAATCCCTTATAGTCAAGATCAAACAGGTATAGTGCAGGAAGAAATACGACTATGCTTCCACCGATCAAAGACCAATATTTAATGCTCTTAAATGACTCCATCCCAAGATTTTTATTGGCGACATAGCCAAAACTCAATATGTAAAATGTGAACCTTAAAGCATTGGCAATAAGGGAGGCCAATGCTGACCCTTCATTTTCAGCGTAGTACACTACAGAAAACGTAGAAAGAATAGCACAAATCATCCCTACCGAAGCCAGCAGTAACTGGACATTCCTACCTACCTGGATGGTAAGAAAAACCAGATAGAAAAGCAGTGATATTTCGGGCAAAAGCGCAGCTATTGCGATTATTTGTGCAGACTGAATGATGTAAACCATGCCTGCCAACAGCAAACCCAAAATATAAAAAAGACTTACGGCTATAAAAACCGATCTAAACATTCGAATCCTTTCAACCTACAAAGGTCTTTAAAATCTATAAGGTAAACATCAGCCCGGTTTTCAATCCTGCGTCAATGATTTTCAATAGAAGTTAAAAATCAAGTGTTGTGCGATAGGAGCTGACATTTCTCAGAAACCCCAGCATTAATCCAGCACTGAGTATTAGATAAACCAGAGCACCAGCCAGCGTCAACATCAAAGGTGATCCCATAAACAAAACGATAGCTGAAAGGCCCACTACGTTGATACAGTGACGGGTTAATTCTGATTTTAGAATACGTAAATCTCCATCCAATACCCGACCTATTAAATACATATTTAAAAGAATCAACACAACCAAAAGAAAGATAAAGACCTTAGTAAAAATGACATAATTAAAAAGAAAAATGGCTATCCCTACTAACAACAGCAGGAATTGAAAAGCCACGTAAATATTGATCGAGCGACTCAGTGGAATTCGATACTTGGAAAAGTTAGATGCTTGAACTTGATGTTTTATACTTCCCGGCTTTCCAAAGAGTATTTTCATGAAATCTGAAGTGCTTCGCGCATTGCCCAGCTCCCTGCTTAGATCAAAAAATGGTTTTAGATGAGCTCTTATGGGATTGAAGGAAGACAGTTGAACAGTTATTCCGTAATCAGGATGTTCTTCCTCTTGTTGAAATGTTCCAAAGATCCGGTCAAAAATGATAAAGGTTCCTCCGTGGTTCTTATCAATGTACTTTGGATTTCTTCCGTGGTGTACCCTATGATGAGAGGGCGTATTGAAAATGTACTCAAACCATCCCATTTTGTCTATGGCTTCAGTATGAATCCAAAACTGATACAACGTACTGAACGCCCCGATGAATAAAAACCAGTATGGGTCAAAACCCATGAGCGCCAACGGAATATAAAACGGAGCCGTAAAGATTTTCTGTAATGCCCCCTGTCTCAGTGCTACCGAAAAGTTATAATCCTCACTTTGATGATGCACTACATGTCCAAGCCAGAAGAGGTTAATCTCATGGCTCATTCGATGTGCCCAGTAATAGAAAAAATCAACTCCAATAAATAAAAGAACCGCGAAGTACCACGTATGCGGCACATCAAACATTCTGTACTCATTGTAGAAAAAAGTGTACAAAGCCACGGTAGCTACTTTGACCATTACCCCAGTAACTTGTTCTGTAATTCCGCAACCAATATTCCCGATGGCATCGTTCAGGCGATACCAACCTTTGTTTCTAACAGAATCATAAATCCATTCGCCAAAAATGAGGATGAAGTAGATCGGAATAGAAAGTATGATAGGATTGATTTCCATAAGCCCAAATATATTTCATTGAAAATCAAAAAAATAAAATGGTGTTTGGTTGTATAAGTACCTCTACATGCTATTTAAACTATGCCACAGGCACGATACGTTTTAAATTACCTTTGTGCTTTGTTTATTGCACTATTGCACACGATCCAAGCCAACCAGATCCACTCTTATGAAATCTATCCTGCAACGCTTATATCGATTCACTTCACCCAAATTCCAAACGCTTTTTAATGAATATCCAGTTGAATTCAAACCTCGATACGGACACGGAAAAGCGGCACATGATCGACTTTATGGAATTGTAAACGGAGAACGTGCGAATTATAGAGAGCTCCTGAATCATTCCAGGGAGTTTTGGCCAATTCTTCAAGAAATCAAAGCACAGGGAAACGAATCAAATCCTAGTAAACCTGCTTGGAACAATGGCTTCCTGCCCGGATTGGACATACTTGGACTGTATACTATTTTGAGCGTATATAAACCGAAACATTACATTGAAGTAGGTTCAGGAAACTCCACTAAGGTTGCCAAACTGGCTAGAGAGAATCAAGGACTAGATTTAGAAATAACTTCCATCGATCCTCATCCAAGAGCGGAAATTGACCACTTAGCAGACCATATCATTCGCCACCCTTTTGAGCGTATTGATGCACACCAATACACAGAGCTTAATAAAGGTGACATCCTTTTTATAGACAACTCACATCGAATATTACCTAACTCTGATGCCATGGTTTTCTTTTTGGAAATTCTTCCTAATTTGAAGCCCGGGGTAATTGTTCATATCCATGACATCTATATTCCATACGACTATCCTCAATTCATGTGTGACCGATTTTATTCGGAACAGTATGGTCTTTCCATTGCCATGATCGAAAACCCGCAAAGATACAAGACCATTTTGCCGAATTATTTTATTTCAGAAGACGAGGAACTTAGCTCTTTACTTCTTGATTTTTGGAAACACCCAAATCTAGTTGATGTTGAGCGCCATGGCGGGTCTTTTTGGATTGTGATTTCATCGTAGATGCATGTTCTCTTCCTTCTTGGAATTAGTTTTTCTTTCATCAACATACTTTTTGAGCTCAGGCTTCTCAAAATATTGAGCCTGAACACTATAAATCAATACATACTGCGCCAAGAAATAGAATATATTAGATATTTCATACACATAGGGCATATTGTGATACAGATCAAAACCAAATAGAGTATCTCCAATAACAAAGAATAGAACGCAAGCAATAATTAGTGTAAATGATTTACGATTTATAAAATCCCTCCGTCTAAGGGCCTGAATAACAAAAATATACGAAATAGAAAAGACTGCAATTATTTCCCATTCATGCGTACCATCATCTATACCATTTAAATACAAAGCTGGCAATAAAACCGCTAGGGTAAATGGTATTAGTAAATATATGGAGATGTTCTTTAAGGATTTGATACTCAATTGTTTGTTGCCTACATATCCCAAACTAAGAATATAACTTAAGTGCCGTAAGACATTGGAAATCGAAGTGGCAGCAGAATACATTTCATCATTGGAGAAAAGAGCAGCAAAGAAGGTAGATATTACAGCGAAGAACATACCAGCTGTAAGGAATATTAGCTCTTTATTTCTTCCAAATAGCACTAACACATTTATCAAATAAAACAACAAGGTTATCTCAGGAAGAACAGCTGCAATAGCCAATAAATAGGGTGAATTACTAACGAAAACAATACTCGCAATGATGATGCCTAACGCATACAATATGCTAATTACCGTAAATACCTGCCTCGACATTCAACTCCTTTCACTGTAACAAAGTTCTGAAATATTTAACAGATGACATATTTGGACTATTAACGCCCCGTTCAATGTCTATCAACCTAAATTCATTAGTCAATCTACGTTTTTCAAGACTATGATATTTGATCACTTATTTTAATCTTGTTGATTCCACAATGCCGCTAATTAAGATTATTCAAATAAGTATCTTTACGCCTTCTTTTTCGGGATGTAGCCACGCCTGTGGCGTGGTACACGTCTGGCCGACCTGAAAAGAACAAGAGAACTTGCTAGTTGTTTCCATGAGCACATGAAGTATTAGATGAATTGATGAATTCGAATGTATATATTCTGTTGAGTCTGAAGCATGAAAAGTTCTATACAGTGGTGAGCAGTAATATTTCTAAAAGGATTGAATCACATAACCTTGGGTTGAACAAAAGCACGAAGAATGGAATCCCATGGAAATTGATATGGACAAGCCCTGCAATGGAAAGAGGAGAATCGCTAAAATTGGAAAGAAGAATTAAGAAAAGAGGAGCCAAAAGATTTCTTTCGGATATAAATTTTGATCTAAATCCAGGACTAAGGGATTAGAATCCAGTTTCAAAGAAAACTTATTTTTCCCCCCGTCTGTTTCAAGTTGCCACAACACCTGTGGCGTGGTACATGTCTGGGTAAGCTTCAAAAACTCAAGAATACCACATTCATCCAATTTTCACGAAATCCCATTACCTTTGCGCCTTCATTTTCGGGATGTAGCCACGCCTGTGGCGTGGTACACGTCTGAGTAAGCTTCAAAAACTTAAGAATACCACATACATCCAATTTTCACGAAATCCCATTACCTTTGCGCCTTCATTTTCGGGATGTAGCTCAGTCCGGTTAGAGTACACGTCTGGGGGGCGTGGGGTCGGAAGTTCGAATCTTCTCATCCCGACCATCATTAAAGCCAGCATGCGACAGCATTGCTGGTTTTTTATTGGCAGGCGTCAAGCATAAAATGATTGTAAGTGCAGCTCAATGAAAAAGCAGCAGCCGACCAACGGGAGGAGCTGGCTGCGAATGATGGAACACCCCCACCTAAAGATCACCGCAGGTAATCTTCTCATCCCGACCATCATTAAAGCCAGCATGCGACAGCATTGCTGGTTTTTTATTGGCAGGCGTCAAGCATAAAATGATTGTACGTGCAGCACAATGAAAAGCAGCCGACCAACGGGAGGAGCTGGCTGCGAATGATGGAACACCCCCACCTAAAGATCACCGCAGGTAATCTTCTCATCCCGACCATCATTAAAGCCAGCATGCATTAGCATTGCTGGTTTTTTATTGGCAAGTGTCAAGCATAAAATGATTGTAAGTGCAGCTCAATGAAAAAGCAGCAGCCGACCAACGGGCGGAGCTGGCTGATGAAGATGGAACACCCCCACCTAAAGATCACCGCAGGTAATCTTCTCATCCCGACACTGAAAATCAGGGAGTTAGATAAAATGTCTGGCTCCCTGTTTTGTTTCAGTTCAACATTAGTTCAACATTTTCACTTATTCCGTATTGGAATACGGAACAATTAATCCATTGGCCATTCGCGAAACACGAAATATGCTCCAAAACAATTCACTCTTCGCAGTTGGTGGATGATATAGTGCACTTCACTATTGCGTTCATTAAATGCTATGATTGCCATTTATCGACCGCAGCGAAAACGGATATCTACAGCGGAACCGAAGGATCTTCTTTCCTGTTTTCGAGCTTTTTTATTATTACTCGCCAACTGGCGGGCTCACTACCCAAGAATTCAATCGAATTAGTAATAGAGAAAACAGGAAGCCAACTCGGCTGAACTTGTGCAGCATAGGCCGTATCATACTGCCTTTCAGGAAGAGGTTCGTTGCTTTCAATAGCACGCCACGCCCCGACCAAAGCGTCTTGAAGTGCAAAGCCGGGAACGATGTGAGGCATAAGTGTCAATATTAACTAAACTTGCAAAACTGTATCCAAACGAATACAAGACCATGGTAATTTGGGGGACTGTGAATCAGTCGGAAATGGGATTCTTGAAATAAGAATTCACTACGCAAAGGGTTACAGAATTTATTTGAAAGATGTTCATGGTAAAATTGTAATCCTCCTGAATGGCGGTGATAAGTCCAAGCAGCAAGAAGATATTCTTAAAGCAAAGCAGATCTGGAAGGAACTAAAAAATAGTCAGAAATAATGGAAACTAAGGCAACAACAAAGTTTGAAATTGCAGAATATTTACACGAAGACTCAATGATTTCAGAGTATTTAAATACTGTTTTAGAGGAAGGAAACACAGATGATCTTATAACTGCTTTAGGTCACGTAGCCAAAGCTCGTGGATGATGTAATGCTCTACGCTATTGAGTTCGTTAAAGCTCATTGCTCAAATCCTCTAATTTTTGTTTGATCTCCTGATACTGTTCTTCCATGTTTTCATAAAAAAGATGACCCGGGATAGCAGCCATGGCTGAATCGTTAGTTTTTAATCGATTGACCGCTTCAATCAAATATAGCCTAACATCATCAGGGGCAACTGTTAAATCTTTAACAACCGTTGAGGTATGGTTAAATAGATACACCAAGTCTTCTAAATCTTTACTTCCATACACATCATCAACTCCCCTATCAAAAAATGCGTCAAACTTGGTAGCAACAAAGTATGGCAGTGGCAAAAGGTTAATCCTAACATCTTCCAGCGTAACCGCCATGGCTTGATCGAATCCCTTTAAAAACCACTGATTGCCTGGTGCCCAACCCACCTCTTGCGTAGACATGACATCAACCAATAGGTCTTCGTAATGAAAACGGCAGGTTACCTTCGAGTCGGCTGCTTCCTTGAACCCCTTTTCATTAAGTGCTAGTCTTATGCGCTCAAGTTCACTTGCTGTGGTTATCTGAAAGGTAAGGTCTATGTCTTTGGTAGGCCGGATATCTTCAGCATGAGGGTCATCAATGTAGAGACTGACCATAGCCCCACCTACAAAAACCACTTCATCACAAAGCTCGCCCAATGCCTTTGCCACTTTGATGGTCGCTTTTCGATTTATGAGCGTGTTTTTCACAACAGTCGGTCTTTGAGCATATCCATGGCTATGTTTCGCTCTCTGGCACGTCCTACGCGCACGGCATCTACCAATGCCAATACTTCATAAAGTACTCGATCTGACTGAATGGCCTCTACCACAGAGGGATATAATGGTAAAATAGAATGCCCTCTGGCAGTGCCTTTAGCGGATGGCCAAACGTATTTTTCATCACTGAGGATTTCTTCAGAAAGTGGTGGTGCACAGTGTGCGGTAGGAAACCCCCGCTGCACCCTACCCGGCTGCTGGGGGAATGCATAAGGCAATCCGGACTTGATAAAATCAACTAAGGCTTGTCGCTGAACCAGTCTACCCTTGTCGACAACCAACCGCGCATAGGTAGAACGCTTGATGGATTCACTAATCTCCGACTGACTCATAAATAGCTCACGAGCCAGGGAAGTCTGGGTCCAGGAAGGGTCATTGGTCTGCACGAGTTTCAGAAGGACCACAATATCCTGTGGTCGCATGATAGGAATGGCTTTGTTATTCATATTTATTGCATATCGCGATATGCAATATTATATGTTTAATAATTGATATACAATAGGTTATTACTTATTATCGCGTATCGCGATATGCGATAATAAACTATTTTATATGAACTTATGCAAATTGACGAAAATAAAATCGCGGTGTGATATGTGACAATTTGCAATTCGCGAATTAAGAATTTGAAGTAATTCAACCCACTCAGCTGGTGGATGATATAGTGCAGTTCGCTGCTGCGTTCATTAAATGCTTTGATTGCCATTTATCGACCGCAGCGAAAACGGATATCTACAGCGGAATCGAAGGATCATCTTTCCTGTTTTCGAGCTTTTTTATTCTTGCTGGCCAAATTGGCGGGCTCACTAACCAAGAATTCAGTCGAATGAGTAATATAGAAATCAGGAAGCCAACTCGGCTGAACTTGTGCAGCGTAGGTCGTATCAGACTGCCTTTCAGGAAGAGGTTCGTTGCTTTCAATAGCACGCCCCGCCCCGACCAAAGCGTCATGGGGTGCAATGCCGGAAACGTTATTCATCATTGATCTCAGCATACATGGAAATTCTTAAATTTACTGCATGACATCATTGGACGCACTTCGAAACCGATTGATAGATCAAATTCTATTGACAAAAAATGAGAAGCTTTTAAATGCTATTAGTGACATTTTTCAGTCGACAAATAATGAAGACAAAGTTGAACTGAATTCTTATCAAATTGAAATGATAGAAATGGGACTTGAGGATCTCAAGAATGGGAACACGATCTCTCAAAATGAACTTGACAGGCAGGATGCGAAATGGATGGGAGAACAATAATTTGGACTCTAACTGCGCTCAGACAAAGAAACACGATCTTCGAATATTGGAACAAGCGAAACGCAAGTAAGAGCTACGCCAGGAAACTGAACGGACAAATAAGGGATCGGCTAAGTCTATTGAAACAAAACCCTGAAATTGGTATTCAAACAACAGTAAAAGGGGTTAGAGCACTTTCCATGAAACATTACTCAATTTTTTATTCGTTTGATAATAGCACAATTCAGATAGTCTCTTTCTGGGATAACAGACAGAATCCAGAACGATTGCTTCAGCTATTGAAGCAGACATAAAACATTGCAAAACAGCATTTATACCCCGGGGCTGTCCGCCGACAGGCGGGCCCACACGCAGGGCTGACCTCGGTGCTTTCCTCAGCACTCCCCTCCCCGACCAAAACGTCATGGGGTGCAGAACCGGGAACGTTAGCTCCAATGCCGAACTGTTTAATCACTGCAAAGAATCGTTACATTTGAGAAAAGCAAGAATATGGATCTTCAAGCTGCTAAGCTAGAGTTAGTAAAGCTCATATTGAACATTGATAATCAATCTGTTATAGATAAGTTGCTTTATTCGTTGAAGTCTGAGAAATCAGATTTTTGGCATGAATTGTCAGATGAAGACAGGGAATTCATCAGAATAGGCATTGCCCAACTAGATGCGGGAAATAGCATTTCATTGGATGACTATGAGCGAAAGCTAACCAGTAATGTATAAGGTTTATCTCTCCAGGTTAGCTCAAACTCAGATTGACATGTTACTTGATTACCTTGAAATAGAATGGTCTAAAGTAGTAAGAGAAAAATTCATGAAGACCACTCTAAAGTCCTTCCGGAGAATAGAGAAGTTTCCAGAGAGTTGATCTCGGTCAGAGGAGTTTCCAGAATTACATCAATGCATTCTCACAAAACAAACTTCCTACTTCTATAGAATTAGAGATTCTAAAATTGAGATTATTTACATAAAAGATAATCGACAAGATTTAGATGACATAAAGAATGCTCTAGAACACTGGAGCTAAAAAAGGCAACACCCATTCTTCCCCGCTAGCATGCGGGCCCGCACGCAGGGCTGACCTCAGTTCTTTGTACAGCACTCCCCGCTCCAACTAAAGCGTCATGGGGTGCAAAACGGAGAACGTTCACGCTCCGTCACCGAAAGCTGACCACTATTCTATACATACATGAATCTGAAAACCTGCGATCATCTCCATCTCTTTTGATCGGCATCGTAGAAGAACATTTCAGAAGGTGGTTTCGAGTATTCTTGAATTTCGTTAAGTCGTATTTGAACGTCGTTTATTGAATCCAGGGGTATTAAGAACAAGTCTTTTGGTTTTGAGGGAGTACCACCTATTCCAAGGGCAACATAGACTGGTATTTCAAACTCGCTTTGATATTTTCTATACCGCTCGAGTTGATCGGGATAGGATATACTCACTTTTCCACCCGGAGCACTAGTTCGGTACTTACACTCAATCCACAGTATGGTAGTGTCTATAAACGTATTAAGTTGAACTTTTAGATCGGGGTGCAGTGTGGTTTCCGCAAACCGACCGTTATCGAATTTGTCTCCAGCCCATTCAACAATGGTCCAGTGCTCTTCATCTAATCGGGAGACCACAAAGCTTTCAAAAGCATCTCCTTTCTTCTTGCTTTGATCGACTATTTCAGCCTCGCTCGGCGCTGTGCTGTCTGCGGCTATCTGTCTCGCTTTTTGTACAAATGCTTCCGGGTCCTGTTCGAACTGAAGTGCTTTCTCTTTGAGTTTGTTTTCTTCGTTTGGAGTTAGAACGCCATCAGCTGTGGCCAATGTGATAAGGTTTTCCATCTGTTCTTCTGCATCGGCTCCGGCAACAGCTCGCCTATCGTTTGTTGATTTTGTGGTTATCCAAAGGCCAATGATAAATGCCAGTAGGCCCGCGATCATAAGTGTAATTCCCATTCTTCGATGATTCATAAGTGGTTTAAAAATTCATTTTACTGAGGTGCAATATTTATCATTTATGTGGAAATCTACCAGCAATAACATCGACAAAATTGAATGTCATGATCACACGATCGACGTTAAATTGAGCATTTAAATAGACATGAGCCAATGGGCTTGATTTGTTAGGCTACATTCCGTGGCATTAGAGAAAGTCCTTGTATTGTTAGCTTTATTCAATTTACTTTCAACTACCTGATTCGGGAAGATTCAATAAATCAGATAATTATCGGCGTCCCTTCACTTTTCATTTCCGTTAATCGTTTCCATAATTTCTCTGAAACTATTTAATCCGGATTCAAGGTTGTCGATAATTTCATTAGCCAAAATATCAGGGTCAGGAAGATTGTCTAAGTCGGTTAAACTTTTGTCTTTAATCCAGAAGATCTCCAAGCTCGTTTTATCTCTTGCCATGATTTCCTCATAAGAATATTTACGCCATCTGCCTTCTGACCCTGAACCTGTCGAAGGGTCTTCACTCCATGTTTCCTTTCTCTTATTCAGATTGTCGGGATTGTAGAGTTTGATGAATTCCTCCAGGTGTTGCACGGTCATCACACGTTTTTTAGGGGTGTGGTGAATGTTGGTTCTGTAATCGTAGAACCAAATGTCTTTTGTCCAAGCTTCTTTGCTAGCGGGTTTGTTATTGAAGAAAAGTACATTCGCTTTTACACCTGGTGCGTAGAAAATTCCTGTGGGTAAACGAAGTATGGTGTGTAATTCGGTGGTCTTCAATAACTGCTTTCTCACTTCCTCACCTGCTCCACCTTCAAACAACACGTTATCCGGCAATACAACCGCAGCTTCACCGGTAATTTTAAGCATGGTTTTGATGTGCTGCAAGAAGTTCAATTGCTTGTTGGATGTGGTTTCCCAAAAATCCTAGCGGTTGTAGCTCATGTCTTGCTTTTCCGCTTCACCATCTTCATTGGTAATGGTGATACTACTTTTCTTACCGAAAGGAGGGTTGGCTAGCACATAATCCACTCGAAAGCCATCATCTGAAATCAAGGCATCTGCCGATTTTATAGTCGGATCACCTTCTAGATCACCAATATTGTGCAAATACATATTCATTAAGCACATCCTTCGTGTATTGGCTACAATCTCATTTCCGTAGAAGGTTTCGTTCTCTAGAAAGTTTTTTTTCTCACGGTCTAATTTGTGGTTGGCTACAATCCAATCGTAAGCAGCTAAAAAGAAACCTCCCGTGCCACAAGCAGGGTCTGCAACGGTTTTCTTGGGTTTTGGTTGCACACAAGCAACAATGGTTTTGATTAAAGCCCTGGGTGTAAAGTATTGGCCTGCACCTGAGCTGCCACTGCTATCCATGGCGTTTTTCTCCAACAGCCCTTCATAGATTTTTCCTTTGATGTCGGCACCCATCATGTTCCAATTCTCTTTGTCGATTAGATCGATAACCTTCAAAAGTTTGGAAGGGTCTTGAATCTCGTTTTTGCTTTTGGTAAAAATCTGACCAAGCATTCCTTTTTCTGTAGATAGACTACGCAATAATTGGCTGTAAAAAGATTCTAATTCTGCACCTCTTTTGCTAGAAAGAGTTTCCCAATCACAGGTTTCTCCATGTGTAATTTCGTTTCCTTCTATATCTTTAAGCTTGGGGAATTTTAATCCTTTGCTATAGGGCGGTTTGTTCAGTTCATCTGCCATTTTAAGGAATAGCAAATAGGTGATCTGCTCCAGGTAATCTCCATAACTCACCCCATCATCACGCAATACGCCCGCGAGGTTCCAAATTTTGGATACGATACTTGAGTCTGTCATTTTTCGTCTTTTAATTGCTTTATTGCTTCATCTATATCGGACCTTATATCACCTCTTTGAATCCGTCTATTTTGATGAAATTCCTCATACTTTTTCTCTGCTAATTTGTCTGCCACTTTTTTGGTGATGTTACCTGCATTGGTGAGAATTTCTTGCCCGTTAAATTGAAGAAAGGCGTCTAGCTTTTCTCGCCAATCTTTCATGAACATTTGTTTGTGATTTTTAGCCTGCAGTTCTGCATAGTCTAAATACATAGTCACAATTCTATTGAGTATATCTAACTCTTCTTTGTTTAAATAATTCTTAGAAACAATAACATCTTGTTTCCTTACACTCGAGCCTTTCCAAGTGGTTAGCCCCATATTGTCTTTTGTAGTATCACTGCGATGGGCAATTACTTCTGCTGCTGTATTTCCTGTAGCGGCAAAAATGAGTTTGTTTTGCACAATCTTAAAAAACTCCTGTGTTTCTTCAGTCTTGGGTTCGTAATCAACCGCCAAGGCATAGATATCGGTTATTTTTCGGTAGAAGCGTTTTTCACTAGAACGTATATCTCTTATTTATTCTAGTAATTCGTCAAAATAATCCTTGCCAAAAGGATTGTCTGGATTTTTTAATTTTTCATTATCCAAGACAAAGCCTTTACGGATGAGTTCAGTGAGTTGTTTTGTAGCCCACATTCTGAAATGAGTACCTCTTATTGAATTTACCCGATACCCTACTGAAATAATCACATCTAGGTTGTAAAATTCGAGCTGGCGATTTACGTTTCTTCCACCCTCATTTTGAACTGTTGCAATTTTTGCAACAGTTGCCTCTTGCTGCAGTTCGCCTGTATCATAAACGTTTTTGATATGGCGAGAAATACCACTTTTGTCTATACTAAATAACTCCGCCATTTGGTTGATGGTTAGCCAGATGGTTTCGTCTTTTAAAAGAACATCTACTATTACATCTCCATCTTCGTTTCGATAGAGTAAAAAATTGTTGCTTCTATTTAGTTCTTGCTCCTGCATCTACTTTTTCTTTTTTTTATCCTGAGCCTGTCGAAGGGTCTCTGCTTTAATTTTTTCTAACAAAACACTGGCAGGTTCATAATCTGGTGCGGCTTTGCAGGTGGCTATTTCTTCTTCTGAAAGCAACGTGCCTTCAAAGGCTTTTTTTAGAATGCTTTGGCGTAATGCCTTGGCTTTTTCTAAACTCTCGGTAATACTTTCTTCTACCTTATCGCAAACGGATAAACGTGATTCGATTTCTTGAACGATTTGGTGTTGTTCCCTTTCTTCAATAACGGGAATTTCAATTGATTTTAGGTTGGTTAGATTTATGCCTTTCACTGTTGTACCACTTGACAACTTTATGCAAATACGTTCAATAGATTTGAATAAATAGTGAATGTACTTGTTAAACATTGGGTTTTTAGGTTTAACAATTTTTAAATCTTGATTGATAGCAGTATCAATTGTTGTGACTAAACTTTTCCCTGGTGAAATTCGAGTTATTAAAATTACGTCATCTTTTAGTGCAAGATTTGCCGAACTATTTTTTAAGCCTTTTTCAGTTATACAGTCTTGTGTTTTTTCTAAATAGTCACCTTTTATGTCTTTGACAGAAGCCCATGGTATATTACCATTCCAATAATCTTTTTTGCCTTTGCTTGGCGTACCTCCGCCAACGAAATCAAATAGCTCATCCACGCTAGTCCTTTTCCACCCCCCTCAAAGGCTTTTTTCAAAACCGCTTGGCGATATACTTTTAATTGATCTTGGGCGCGTTTGAGGTCGGCTATGCCTTTGTCTAAATCTGAAAAGAGTTCTTCTATTTTGGCGACTATGGCGCGTTGTTCGGGGAGGGATGGTAAAGGGAAAGGCAGTTCTGAAAATGCCTTTTTTGATATCTCCTTGAAAGTAGTACCACTAGCATTTTGTTCTGCTAAGTTCTTTGAAGATTTTAAATAATAGTAGACAAATTCATTGAAAATAAATGAGGAGGGGCTTATGCTTTTGAAACCTTGGTTAGTCGATAAATCATTATTTGCTATAACTACGTAACCAATAGGTGCACGAGAGGAAAATAGAATACTCCCAGCAGGAATTAGTTTTGCAGAGGACTTACTTAATCCTAGTTCCGTAATACTCTTTTGTCCTTTTGAAATAAATTTACTAGCGTATCCGGATAAATCAGATGGTGAAATCCATGATACTTCATCTCCCCAATATTCTTCATTTTTTGTTTTAGGTGTCCCACCAGAATAAATCTCTCCAATTTCTGCCAATTTTACAAGTCCCCAATCTTCTCTTAGTGTACTGCTCATGTTCTGCCTTTTTGTGACGCACTATCTTGCGCTTGTACGGGATTGAATGTTTCTTCTTTCCAATGCTTGGGGTTATTGATAATGTAATTGGCAATGTTGTGATACGATTTATCGTCTCGGATGATGTGGTCGTGGTAATTGGATTGCCAGGCGAAATCGATGTTCATTTTGCGGGCATAGGTGGTTACCGCAGATTTATATCCACGGATTATGGATGCCAAATTTTTGGATTGTGGACCAAATTTATTTTTTGATGGCAATGGCGGTTCAATGGTTGGACGTAGAGACGCAAAATATTGCGTCTCTACGTTGCGACCATCATTATTTTTTGCAATTTCGATGATTCCATGTACATGGTTGGGCATTACCACAAATGCATCCAATTTCACAAATGGAAAATGATCGGGTATTTCTAACCAATATTTTTGTGCCATTTCCCCCATTTCCGATAACACCATTTTATGATTCTCAATTTCACCAAAAAAATGGAATCGGTCATGGGTGCAAATCGTAATAAAATACATGGCATTGGAACTGTAATCCCACCCCTTTAACCGATTGGATTCTATTCTATATTTACCTTTAAATTTCTCCATCATTCGGACAACTGACTATGCTGCCAATACCTCATTTAATTCATCAATGATTCCATTCATTTCGTTTCCAAACAATTGGAACATTTTTCCTCTTCCGCCCTGGCTATCAAAAGGCGTGTAATCCAAATCATCTAATTCTATGTGATAACTGCTTACTACATGGTCTTTAATCATGCGTAGCCAGGCCATTTGTTCGTTGGTAAAGCGGTTGTGTTGCCCTGCGTTTTGTTTGAAAATCCAATTTTTGAAATTCTCATCAATAGTTTTATCAAATGCTTTCAGTTCGCTATCAATACCACAAGCCCTGCGGATCAATGATACCAATGCCGTCAGTTCATCTTTGGGTTGATTTGGAACGGTGGCGCCCTTCGACTGGCTCAGAGCTGAGTAAGCATTCCACACATAGTCGGGGGCAAGCATGGGCTTTTCTAAAGTCAGTTTATCAAACACCTCTTTAATCATTTTGAACGTTATCTCTCTACGATTATAAGGCTGGTTGTAGAAAATGCTCAAGGCTTTTATTTCGTCTTTATGCAATTTCAGGTATTCAGAAAAGTCTTTTACAATGGCCGTTGCTTTATCTACTGAAGTGGTGTCCCATTCTGATTTGGTAACGGTGTCAATGTTTACACTATCAATAATCTGTTCGTGTTCTCTACGCACATTCTCTAAGTAATCATTTAACTCGCCATTGAAGGAAGATGCTGCTTGTCTCACCAATTCTTCTTGTGCGGTTTTCTTGGCTTCATCAATCAATTCAGGGGTTTGGTCTGGCACAGGAATTTTATCAATTTCAATCTGCGCTTTCTTCTCTATCTCATCTTGATCGTAAGCGGCGATCAGTTCCTTGGTCATTTGCTTTAGGTTCTTACCGCCTGAAAACTCTAACAACTTGTCTTTTTCCTTTTCGGTGATTTGCTTTTCTAGGCGTATCAATCTATTCGCTAAAGACAAAAACAAATCTTCATCTGCAACGCCTATAGTTATCGCTCCCAGTAAATCCTTCAGGTCTAAATTTGGTTTGCGTTCTAGCGGTCGGCTATCGGTCTTTTTAGATTTGGTAGCACCAATCGCATCTACAATCACAAAGTGGGTTTTGCTTTTGGCAGTGCGCGAAACCATTTGCAAGGAATCGTTATGGATGGTTCGGGTACCTCTACCTTTCATTTGCTCAAAGTAGTTGACACTTTTTACATCACGTATAAAGAGCAATACCTCCAAAGGTTTTACATCGGTGCCTGTGGCAATCATATCTACCGTAACGGCAATACGCGGATAATAGGAATTTCGAAAACGATTCAAGACCGATTTCGGGTCTTCATCAATTTTATAAGTTACCTTTTTGCAGAAGTCGTTGCCCTCATCAAATTCCTCACGAATGATTTTTATAATGTCATCGGCATGGCTATCAGTTTTGGCAAACACCAGTGTTTTGGGCACTTCATATTCACCGGCTGCATCAAAACGCTTGGGATAAATTGCTGTCTTTAATGCATGTTTGTATTCGCGTATGATGTTTCTGATTTGGCTCGGGTTGACCACCTTTTTGTCCAGTTGATTTTTAGCATAACTGGTGTCCTCATCCAACTGCTCCCAACGTTCCCTTCGAGTGAGTTTATCTCTTTTACCAATAAGTTGTTTTGCTTTTAAGGTTTCTCCCTTTTGAGAAATCTCCGTATCAATAGTATACACATCATAGGGTACATTTACACCATCAATAACGGATTCTTCGTAAGTGTACTCGCTCACCACATTTTCGTTAAAGAAGCCAAAGGTTCTTTTATCGGGTGTGGCCGTTAAGCCAATTAAGAATGCATCAAAGTAATCCAAAACCTGTTTCCATAAATTATAAATGGAGCGGTGGCACTCGTCAATCACAATAAAATCAAATTGCTCGATCGGCACTTTTGGAGTGTAATCCACAGGGATGGCCTTTTTCTTTTTCATCTGGTTTTTCAACCAGGTGTTTTCCTCAGGATTGTCGAGCTCTGCGCTTTCGTCCAGTTCTTCTCCTTTTAAAATAGAATAGAGGCGCTGTATGGTTGAAATGCAAACTTGGCTGTCCGAAGCGATGTAACTGGATGTTAACCGCTGAACATTGTATAATTCGGTGAATTTTCTATTGTCGTCATTGGGCTGAAAGGTCATAAACTCCTGTTCTGCTTGTTCTCCCAAGTTTTTAGTATCCACTACAAACAAGATTCGTTTTGCATTAGCATGTTTTAATAGGCGATAAACAAAAGTTGCAGCCGTAAAAGTTTTTCCGGCACCCGTAGCCATTTGAATCAATGCTCGTGGTCGATTCCTTTTGAAGGAATGTTCTAGGTTTTCAATGGCGACAATTTGAGCAGGTCGAAGCCCTGTGGCATCTAGCGCTGGCAAATCTAATAGTCGTTCTCGCAGCGCAGGCCCTTTCTTAATCCACTCCGCTATGGTTTCAGGTTTGTGAAAACTAAAAACGTTTCTTCCTCTTGGTTTTGGGTCTCTGTAATCTGTAAATCTCGTAACCGTTCCAGTGCTTTCATACACAAAGGGCTTTTCGCTTTCTAATTTAAATCTACCAATCTTTATGGCATCATTAGCATATCTGACAGATTGATCCTCTACCTCCGTTAATTTAAAACCAAGGTCTTCTTTTTTAGCTTCAACGACTCCAATTGCTTTTGAGTTTACAAACAAGATGTAATCGGCTGAACCAGACGATGTATTTGTTTCTCGTAGTGCAACACCAGGGCCAGCAGATAAGTTTACTTTATCCTTTGACTGAACGAGCCAGCCGGCATCAACTAACATTTGGTCAATTTTGTCTCGTGCTATTTGTTCGGGGGTTTGGTTCATGTATTCTATCATTCATAAAACTTCGATCGAGTTTGTCAAGTTTGATCAATTCAAACCCATTCAGGGATCGCTCAAATACTCTATTAAATAATTGCCAATTGGATTGAAAGAAATAAGATCACGCGCTCGTATGCCCTTGATCGTGTGTTCACAGTCGGAAATGGTGGTGCTGGTCATATCTTTATAGTGGCAAAAATTAATCAAATCTGCCATAATTATAGTGTTCTTCATCATATCCTTCCCTGCTATCCGTCAGGCTCATGGATTGGCGCGTCAAATGCCCATTGTAGCCATTGAATAAGATGCTTCCAGTTAACAGACCTTTTGCGATCCATGAGGACAGTGTTTAATTATTCGTTTGTTTTTGATCGTTCTTTGACTCTTTATTGCGCATACTTGGCTTTTTCTTAGACAAAAGAAATTCCCGATAACGTAGTGTATTTACGGTTCCTTTTCTGTGTTCAATAGATCGAATGCTCTGAAGAAAGAGGGAACTGCGATACCCTTCTTCAATGCCATGCAATCCTAACAAATCGCTAGTGGCAATAATGATCCCCCAATAAATCAGGTTGTTGGATCATGGTAGATTATGGTCCACCACCGATTCTCTCTGATTTTCACAGATTAAATCTGTATTGGTCTAGGTTATTGCAGCGAAAAGCTTAACACGATCATTAATCAAATCCTTGTAAGCCTTTTGTCGGTCTGAATCAAGAAAAGAGCTGTTTATCCATTGAATAGCTTCCGGGAGCCATTTTTGCAGCCTTTTATATACCGTATTGATTTGTTTGTCGTTCAATTGTAATCCTGCGCCGAGGCGGTCGAAATACCCTTTATTGAAGTTTTCCTTTTTACCACCCAGTAGCAAGGCTGTGTCTTCATTATCTTTTGGTAAGATTAGCTTCACGTTCAAAAAGTCGTAAAAAGGCGAAAGCACCCAGCCAAACTCTGATAAAAGCATAGAATAGTTTTTCAGATGCATATCGTTGTTCCCGATGACATAATTGAAAACCGCAGATTCAAAAAAACGGAGCTTGTCTAACAAGGTATTTGCGGACAAAACGCCTATGGTACTACCGAGTGATTCCATGGTGCCCTTGTATTTATCGGCCAGCTCAAGAATTTGCAGAAAATCGATCATATGATTTTTGGATCCATCCGGGTTACGATCAATGCGTTTGGTAATAAAACAAAGCTCTCCCGATTGTAAACGAATCATGTTTATAGGCACAATGTCGATTTTGAATAATGCGGCCAATTTCATGGTGAGGTGCTCATTTTCGGGCATCTGCGAATAATCGGCATTCTGTGGTTTTAGGATATAGTTCCCTTCTAAAGCATCCATGATGGTCAATTGCCCCTGATGGCCATTTTCTAAGGCCGTTTTTATCCACCCTAAAGACAATTTTGGCTGAACACCCGGAACCGTAATGGATAATTCTGCGGCCTCTTTCGCCAATTTTTCCATCTCCGATAAATGATAGGGTAATAGGGGCGCATGTTTGGTTCCAAAAAATGCCTTAATGCACTTCGGGTGATAGTCCACCTGATCTTCATCCAAACTCTTATAACAGTACAGGCATTTAGACATCGGCTTCAGGATTCACTGGATGAACACTTACCGCACCAATGGTATTTTGACAACAGGCAAGCAAAAGACCCATGCGATCATTCTTGTTAATTTTCCAACTTTCGGCGGCAATATTCAGCAGCCAACCTTCAGGAATTAGCCCATCAAAAAACGGAAACAGTCTTTTACTTCTGTATGGTCTTGTTGATACCGGCATTTGAAAAGTGACGAATTGATTCGGGTAGGTTTGGACATACACTTCGTCATAAACAAAGAGGTATTCCCCATTATCCTCTTCGGTGAGAAGACCAGCGTTTATGTTGTTGTATTTAACTATTCCTTGTCGCATCCTTCTCATTTATTGGGCCCAAAACATGGCCAAATAGGTGTAGCACGTGGTTGACCTTTAACAAACTGAGGTTTTCTTTGCCTTGTTCAATCTTTCGAATAACCGTAAGAGCAACCCCGGCCTTTTCAGCAAATTCTTCCTGGGTTAGGCCCAATTGCTTTCTTCTGGTTCTTACAAAGGTCGATAATTCCTTCATTTTGTATGCTTTTACATACAAATATAGTGAAACACACTCAAGTATATGCCAAAGCATATAAATAAAGGTACTCGATATATTCTATATGCGAATAGATATAATTTATCAAAATTGGTTTGAACTTTTCCTCCGTTTTACACCCTTATCCTCTTCGTTCTCGATTCAACAGGCACTTATTCAACATTGAGGAGGGTATCGTCCATGATCTCTTCTAAATAAAGTGGAATGTACAGGTTTAAGACATTTTTTTCTCTTCATCAAGAAAAGCTTCCTTAATGTACTTCTACAAATCAGCCCACGATCTTAGATTTATCGTGTACCTATTCTTCTGCTTTATCCGGCAACTCTTTAATATGCACATCTCTCTGAGGAAAGGGGATTTCTATGCCAGCTTCTTTGAGCGCATTGTATATGCCGATCATGACGGTGCTTTTAGCCTCCAGGTTAATTTCATAGGGAACCCAGAAATGAAGAACAAAATTGAGTGAACTTTCGCCAAATTCGATGAATAATGCTCTGGGTTTCGGGTCTTCCAAGGTGTACTCACATTTTTCTGCTTCGGCAGTCAGAATCTCAAGAACCTTATTCGGGTCTGAACCGTAAGCGGTGCCTATTGAAAGAGCTAATCTTTTGACATTGTCAGATAAAGTCCAGTTAATCAAGTCATTAGTTATAAGGCTGTTGTTGGGCACAACCACCTCAGCGCCATCAAATGTTCGGATATTAGAAGACCTCACGCCGATGCGATGTACGGTTCCGAGCAAGTTGTTTACTTCTACCGTATCCCCTGTAAGAATCGGTCGTTCAAAAACCAGTATTAATCCGGAAATGAAATTCGAGACAATATTCTGCAGTCCAAATCCTATACCCAGTCCCAAAGCTCCGGCCATAAGGTTAAATTGACTCAGGTTGACCCCCAATGCAGACAGGGCAATGATAAAGCCAAAAGCAATGATTAGGTAGCGAATAACGAGTGAAATAGCAGCAGGCACACCCTTTGGAAGCCTTAAAACCTTGAGTGCCCCCGCTTCAATAACGATAGATATAAAACTCGTAATGATGAATGATAAAGTCAGAATGGTGAGAAAGAGAAATACGGCGCCATAAGTAAAAGTCGTTGTTCCAATAGTGCGCTGCTCGTTCATCCATGTCATCAACCACTCCGAAATAGGTTTGAGCTGATCAATCGTTCCGAGGAAATAGATGAACCAAATAAGGAGAACTGTATACCGAACAATCATCAGTGCCTTGAGTTCCACTTCCAGTTTATACCTCGGTTCAAAAAACGACTTATTCGTAAAATAGGCGTGCAGAATACCGGTAACTATACCGGCTGCGAGATTCATCACAGCATAAAAGAGAACGGTTAGAACCGCACTCTCTGTGCATATTTTCAAGGTGATATCAGTGAGGTTCGTAAACCCCAGCAGATTAGAAACAATACTTACGATGGCCAGGATAAACAACAGCGGGGTAGACTTTATGATGGCATTGCCAAAATACCCAATCTTCATTTTCCTCGTCTGAATATAGGGATGCACGTAATAGTAGATAACCACCATGACCATTACGGCTTCAAACAACAAGTAGATTCGATAGCTACTCGAGGTAAACCAGATATAGGTTTTGATATGATCGAGGACATAAAAAACCGGTATGACAAAAAGGATCGATTTGAACCTTTTGTAGAGATAAGGCTGAACTACCGGAATAGCCACGATGATCGCAACGAAGATTAAAATGTTGTTCAGCAGGGTTGGCATGCCACTGAAAAAGAACAGCGCATTGATAAAAATGATAAATATGAGAGAAGGGCCTGCTCGCTTGAGGATGACCTCTTTGGCACGCTGTAAATCGCCATTTTCCTCATCAAACGAATATTTTAGAAATGAGCGGCGCAGGTACCACATTAGAAGAGACAGTAGGATAATACTCAGAACAAAAAGGTCTATAAGGGAATCACTTTTTCTAAAATAGTCGCGGATAGACTGCCCGCTCACATCAAGCGAAAGCGCACCTTTACCCTCGTTATCGTCTGATTTATCGAAAAACTTTGTACTCCACAGCGGAGGGTGCCTTCGGTAAAAGAAATGATAAACTTCCGACCGTTTGAATTCATCCAATACCTCGATGTTTTCCTTAATCTCGATTTTCAGTTCATTCAGAGCAGCCTCCTGAACAAGGAAATCATCGTAGTTTTTTTCGATCTGCTGCTTCAGATCCAACACATCACGGCGGGTTGTTGTAATACTTTGGATGACTTCGGAGGGCAAATCATCCTCCTGAGCTTTTTTCAGGGTGAGGTCCCATACCTTCTCCTGAAACTTCAGGGTCTTTAAATGAACATCGAGGTCTTCCACATACGATTTCACGCGCCCCTGCCAGGAATCTACCTGATTGCTGTATCCCCTCCACTCTCTAATGATATTGGTGACTTTTTGCTTATTCGGATTTGATTTTAGAAAAATTCGTGCCTGCCGGGTTTCATCATCAACCAAAACCTTCTGGGCTTTGTACAAAGAGTCTACTTCTAGTACACTTGCCTTAGGTTGAATGCTTTGCTGAATAATATTTAGCCGCTCTCTCTCATTCTCTGCCTCTTCTACAATTTCAGTCGACTCAATAGCCACAGGCTCTTCGACATTGGTCGAATCGGTTACTTCATTGTTGTTAGTCTGACTTGTTCCCTTTGCAGAAAGCAGAATTGCGACCGTTAATACGATCCACATCAATATCGTACGTCTCATTTGCCTTGCATTATTTCCAATTGTACTAAGTAATCCAAAATTCATCTCTCATTCCTCCGAGATGGCCAAAATATGTTTTTTGAAGTGTCCGATGACTAAAATGGAAATACCACATGACCTTCATTGTGCTAATTATCTGATAATCAAATATATGTATTTAATAGTAAGACACTTATGTTCGGTCAGATTCAGATCATCTCTAATTGTGAGTGGAGATTAATTATGGATACATGACACCTTTAAGCATTACAATTAACGTACCTTCAGCTTTTAACATCCTAATCAGGAACATGGATATCTTTTCCTTAAAACACATCAGAATCGCTTTCGTATTTGGTTCAATTGCACTCTTCATGAGCTTTTGTAGCCCACCTGCCCACATTGTGGGAGTTAGGCCAAACGGCTCAGAGCATACCGAGATATTGGAGTTAGAGCTGGGAAAAACTGGTATTGAAGTGACCCAGTCAACCCCCACGTTACTTCCTGCATCCGAGCGTGAATACTCATTTTTCTATGCCGATTGGAACAGAGACGGAATCATGGATTTATTCGCGGTCAACCGTTCTGGTTTTAGCAGCACAGATATCTATATACTTGATGGAGCAACAGGTTTCCAAAGCTTTTTGTTACAACAACCTGTCGCTTATCCAAAATGCGATAAGCAAACGGACTTTGCGGTAACCAACTGGGATAACGACGAAATTCCAGACCTTGTTGTGTTCCAGCGAAACGGAAAAGAACCCATTCAATTATCTGTTCTTTCGGGCGCAAGTGATGATCAATTTTCCGCTTTCACTCAGAACTTAACCGGTTTTTCATTGCAATTTTCTGACGAAAACAACAGAATGGCCTTTCACTTCAGTGACTATAATATGGACGGTGAAGAAGAGTTGGCCGTGTTCAGTCCTATAGGAGACAGTGCTATTAGTCTACAGTATTTCTTAAAATCAGATAAATTTCAAATAGAGAAAGAACGTTTTACGCTGCCCGCTAAATCTGGGGCCGACAATTATTCTTTTGCACTTGGAGCGTTTACGGTGCAAGGAATAAAAGACGTGATGCTCGTGGATAGAACCGATCCTAATAATGTCGAGATCAGCTTCTCGTACAATATAGTTCAGTTTGCAGTCCTGGATAAAAAGGGCACCATAAAAGGTAAAAACATACCCGCAAACAGCGCATTTTTCGGAAATGGGCAAAAAATCAAAATCCATCGCGAAATCAAACCGGATGATATTACTTTTTTCAACCCAGAGCCCATGTTTCTGGGAAAAGGACCTCGCGATCTTCGTTCATTTTCAGGCCGATGGGAAACCTCACCACACGTGCTCCATTCCGCTGACGGCAATAATATTTCAGGGATTACAATTGATTTTCTGGAAGAAGAAGAGGAGCCGAGCCCGTTCGGCACAAGACAAAAAATGAGCATTGAGTTCGAGGATGGATACAAAGTCATATGCATCGCCAAGCGAGGAAACCTGAAGTTCTTTAACCAAAATGGCTCGGTCAATACTGATTTTGAAGATATCTCTGATTTTTCAGATTACGCGTTTACACTGAAATACAAAGGCAAGAAATACACTTTTACCCGATACATCTATCAAGATCTACCTATAGTCATAAATCTGACCAATGAGGCTGGGTTTGTATCTGGGGTTTCTGCAACCTATACATACAGAACCTTTGGTGGTGAACTAAAAAATGGAAAGTACGATTCCGAAAATTTGGATGCACTTATAAATACTAACCTGTTTCTGAGTATCCCCTCAAACTCTTCAAATATTAAAATTCGTGTGGATGTAATGGGCGGTATTGACCTATCCGGTATAGATGGCCCGGACTTCAGTAAATTTTTTATCAATGCCCCTAGCAAAAATGGATGCTACAGAATTCTCGGAACTACCTTAAATCCACATTTTGATCAGAAATGTCAATTTCCTGAAGATCTGACCACGGTGCAACAGGATGTACAGGTCAACAAAATGATCAAATATGTGGGTAAACTGGCCAAGAAGGACAAGTTAATGAGCAAAATAGAAAACGCCATTGAAGCTAAAGACATGACCACTTTGAGAAAACTGGTAGATATGGATAAAATGGGCTCATATATAAAGAAAAGTGCCGGTGATCGAACCGGATATATCTACAATCCGGATGATTCAAGGATGGCTACCCGCTCGGGTTATTCAGAGTTTATTTCACATAGCTTTGATGCACTGCCGAAACCCTTAGATCTGATTTCCCCTCCGATAGAAACACCTTATCATCCGTTTAATCCATCGTTTCCGGAAGGGTATCTAACCTTCTCAACGGGCCTCGATGTCGCCTTAATTATTGGAGGTTCTATCGAGAAAGGAGTCATGGTAGGCTTGGATTCATTCCTGAATTCTTATTCCTACAGTTTTAGCAGCGCCTCCATTGGCCTTCAGCTGGGAGTAGATGCGTTTATCGCTTTTGGAGGTTTTAATCCTACATCGACACCCTTGCGAGAAGATGACATGTCATCTGGTATAATGGGTTCTGTTGCCTATATTGGCGGGGTAACTGTTATCTGGTGGTGGACTGAAGGGTTTGATGAATATGTAGGATGCACTATTGCCGCAATCGTTGGTGCAAAAGGTGCTGCAGCTTCTGTCGTAAGCGGATTTCAGGGTCCAATGAAAAAAATCATTTCCGATGTAAGTGGATTTTAGTTCGATCAAATTTGGCGAGAACCCCTGAACCGCAAAGATTACATGATCACCCTTGAACTCGATGAAAACTACGTGCGCTTGTGAAGCCAAAGTAGTTGGATAATGCATTATTGTGAACCAGCTTTGTCATGGCTTGTTTAACAACGGAAGATTAAAAAACGTAATTCTGCCTTTAGAAATTTGTAAAAGCAATAGGAGTATTAAAACTTTCGTCATCAATAGATGGATTATTGTAATCCTTGTACTTGGGTTTAACCAGACATTAGCTCAGGATAAAGTCGTTGTGTCTGGAACTGTGATTGAGTCAAAATCCGGAGCACCAATCCCCTTCGCGACAGTTGCGGCACATCACCAGAATACAAAGAAATTGGTCGCCGCAACCACGTCGGATGAGTCAGGTAGATTTTCCTTTTCTGTTGAGTTGGACGAATTTTACATTGAGGTAAGCTTTATCGGTTTCAAAACACAGAGATTTAGAGATTTTAATAAGAAAAGCGGAAGAATATCACTAGGGACTATTGCCTTAGATGAGGATGCCGAAATTTTAGATGTCGTTGAAGTTCGGGCCGAAAAGTCGGTTGTAGAATTTAAACTCGATCGTCGTGTTTTTAATGTAGGTCAAGATCTCGCCACCACAGGCATGGGTGCATTAGATGTTCTAAATAATGTCCCATCGGTAAATGTAGATATTGAGGGCGAAGTGACGCTTCGGGGAAATGCCGGAGTACAAATATTAATCAATGGAAAGCCATCGGTACTCTCGGATGATGGAAGCACCGCTCTGAGCACCATCACGGCGGACATGATTGAAAGTATCGAGGTCATTACCAACCCATCTGCGAAATACGAAGCGGAAGGTTCTTCAGGTATCATCAACATCATCCTCAAAAAAGAAGAAAAGAAAGGATTCAACGGATCTGTATCGCTCAATACCGGAATTCCCGACAACCACAGCATCGGCGTCAGCCTCAACCGAAGGACGGAAAATTTCAACTTCTTTACGCAGTTTGGTGCGGGGTACCGGTCCATTCCACGATATCGTAAAAGTGTCAATAATAACCTCGAAGACGGCACTCGTGTAGAGAGCGAAGGGACAGAATACCGCAATGAGAGGTTTTTCAATATCACTTTGGGAACGGACTATCACATCAACGATTTAAACGTGCTAACTCTGTCTGGAAGTTTCGCCTTTGAAGATGAAGATCAACCCTCAGAAACCGATTTTCTCATTACGGATGCAGAAGGTCAGACCATCTCCCAGTATGAAAGGTCGGAAACAACAACAGCAGAAAACCCCAAATACCAATACGACCTGCAATACGAAAAAAAGTTTGCCAATAATGAAGATCATGTCTTACAGATCAGCGCTCAAGGCAGTTATTTCGGTAAAGATCAGGAGTCAGATTTTGTAAATACGCCCGTCGAAGGAGCGCAGCGTGATCCCAATCAGCAAACAGAAACGCATTTCTATCAGCGCGACTATATCTTCAAGTTGGACTACGTCAACCCCCTTACTGAGATCTATAAAATCGAGGCTGGCGCACAATACGATATTAATGACGTAGGAAATGATTATGCCGTCTACAATCAATCTCCCAACGGCGAATTCGTGATCGATTCTAATTTGACCAATGATTTCCGATACGATCAAAAAGTCCTGGGAATCTATGCCACGGGATCCTATGAAAAAGAAAAATGGGGGGTGAAGTTGGGTGCACGTGTAGAATTGACCGATTTGAACACCTTTTTAGTAACGACCAATCAGTCGAACAGTCAAAATTTCGCCAATTTATTTCCTTCTTTTCATGCGACCTACAAAGTTTCTAAACTCATATCTCTTCAGGCTGGTTATTCGCGACGAATATATCGCCCACGACTTTGGGATCTGAATCCATTTTTCAACATTCGGAACAACTACAACATCCGAATGGGCAACCCACAGCTCGAACCTCAATATTCTGATTCTTATGAGGTTACGGCAATTTTCATTCTTAATAAAGCTTCTTTCAACACAAGCATATATAACCTCTACACTACCAATATCATTGAACGAATATCGGTTCTGGTCGACAATCGAAACGTTACCATGCCGGTGAACATAGGCACCCGAAATCAGGCCGGATTTGAATTAAACGGCAAGTACACACCCGTCGATTGGTTTACCCTCAACGGCGATTTCAACTTTGGCTATTTTGTGCGTAACGGCGATTTCGAAGATCAAAATTTTGATTTTAACGGGACACAATGGTTTACGCGATGGACGGGTAGATTTAAATCGAAAGCAGGATTCGAGTTTGAGGTCACAGGTCAGTACAATTCACCATACAATACCGTCCAGGGAGAGATGTCCGGATTTGCTTTTGCAGACCTTGGAGCACGTAAAAAGCTCTGGGAAGGGAAAGGGGTCATCAACCTGAGTATACGGGACGTCTTTGCCTCTCGTATACGAGAAAGATTTGTTTATGAACCTACGTTTGAGCTCTACAATTTCGCACAGCGAGGAAGGTTCATAACCTTGGGATTCAGTTATAGTTTCGGTAAAGGGGAAGCCATGTCCTACACAGGCAGGAGGAGATAAAATCCAACTTACTATTGCACAGCAAAAGAATCGGCAGTTCTAAAATGATGGCAACTCAGCTCGAAAAAATTCCAATCTTCCTATTCCTGTCTTTAGTGCTTCCAACACTTTCCTTCACTCAGGTCAATTCTGACCAGCAAGAAATTTCCAATCAATTCTGGTTAGACGTCATTCCCCATTTTGAGCTGGGTGAAAACTTTGAATTCTACGGGGATGGAAGTATCCGTTTAACACCTGTGGACCAAAGGACCACACTTATGATCAGACCCTCAATAAGATGGCAGTTTAACCCCTATCTGGCGCTACATGGAGGGGTTGGTTTGTTTTACAACGATTTTCAGGAAGATACGAATAGCTTAGAAATCAGACCCTGGCAAGCCGTTCGAATTGGGTATCCGGATTTCTGGAGACTGAAATTCAAGCACTATGTGCGCCTCGAGCAGCGCCTATTTTTAAATGAAGGCAGTGAGAACGATTTTCTTCATCGATTGCGCTATCAGATCAAAGCGAAGCTTCCGATCAACAAACCTTATGTAGCCGAGAAAACGGTTTATGTTCCATTTGCATACGAGTGGCTGGGGTCAGCAAACGATGGTCTTGATAACCTTTGGGCTTCTCAATCACGAGCAATGGTGGGTTTGGGCTATGTCTACAGCGAAAAATGGATCATCGAATTCGAATACATGTATTGGTGGAGTAGAGATCTCCCCTCTTCAGCCTTTGCTTCCTCAGACCAGATATTTCGATTAAAAATACTCAAGAGCGGGTGGATATTTGATGAATAGTAAATACATTATCATCGATCTATCGAATATTTTTGTGCACTGTTTCGGGGTGTAGCGCAGTCCGGT
>DNTB01000048.1 GCA_003499525.1 Flavobacteriales bacterium | reverse complement strand
GCCTGTCACGCATGGGGTCGCGAGTTCGAGTCTCGTCCGGACCGCATAGAACAGAAAGCCTTTCAGAAATGAGAGGCTTTTTTCGAACCATGGAGCACTTCACATACATCCTTTATTCCAAGAGTACCAACGCTTTCTACAAAGGCTCTACCAACAACCTTGATGTACGAATTCAAAGACATAACGCACAAAGCGAAAAATCTACCAAGCATGGCACGCCTTGGATCTTGATCTGGAGCGCTGAAAAGCCTTCAAAAAGTGAAGCATATAAACTGGAGATGAAACTGAAAAACCTAACCAGAAAGCGACTGGTGCTATTCATGCTTAAATACAACGAAGGTTTTGCGGGCCCAAACGAAAGAAAACTGGCTGAGCAAATTTTAGATTCGGATTAATAGAATTGGATGGAGTTCGAGCCCTGGCGTTTAGCCAGGATGATGACGCGCTGACGGCAAACGTCAGCATACGATGGAAACGCTCATTGTTTGCCAACAATTCGGGCGAATGAATCCGCTGAATTTCTTTAACGGCTTCTGCCTGTGCAAAAGCTGGCACATCAGGGTTGATTCTACGTACTGAATCAGACAGTATATTCTGGAGAAGTGCCTCTTGGTAGTTGGCGCGTTCAGGGTTTTCTCCGTCGTGTGCGATTACTGTTCCATGAAGATAATCATAGCCCAATCCTCCAAGAAGTTCCATGGCCAGTTCTTCTATAGAGTTTTCAGAAAGTAGGTTTTTCATTGCTTTGATTTAGTGTGTTTGCTCCAATGATATATGCATATAACGATGCCGGGTGATAATTTAACTCTATTCCGTCTTGCAACAGCTGTGTTTGTCTATCTATTGATGTAACAACTGCTGCCTTTATTCTATTCTGTTTGCAAAACTCAATAAGGCTTCTCAACTTACCTGGATTATCTGCAAAGCGGTTGGACCACTTTATTTCTACAGCCCAAGAAGGTTTCTGACTTACATCATCCAACTGGACCATATCTACCTCTCCTTCTTTTCGTCCTAATCTCCACCGCGCATAGTACAAGCGAACATTTTCCCTGTGCATCCATTGCGAAAAAATAGCCGTTTCTACTATCCCACCTGCTTCATCATCGGTGTAACTGACTGGGGAGAAAAGAGCCGTTCGAAGTGATGGGTTTGTCAAGTAGACTTTGAAACCAGTCACTCGTTTAAAGTGGCGTGCATTCACGTCCACTTTGTTTACTACGGAGATTAAAAATACGGCTTCGAGGTACTGCAAATACTCTCTGATTTTTTCCTTCTTCAATGCACTGTCTTTGGCAATCTTTTGATAAGAAAACTCCTTGCCCGTATTGAAAGCCAGGTAGGTAAAGAAGCGGTTTAATTCCTGAACGTCTGAGATTCCATAAATACTGGGTAAATCGCGCAACAAGACCTTATCGATAATGTCATTTTTTATGAATTTCGGCATATCATCCTTAATCCTCTCATCGAAGAGCACCTCGGGATACCCCCCGTAATTCAAGTAGTTGAAGAATTGTTGGTTAAGCTCTTTAATATCTATGGCTTTATAAAACGGTACTGTAGTGCCTAAAAAAGTTGTTTCGTTGGGCTGCACCAGATATTGCAAATCCTGCAAGTGTATAAACTCCTGAAATGTTAAAGGTGGCAACATAAAATCATGAAACCTTCCGGCTCCGCTTTCGCTGCTCTTCATTCTCAAGGCTGCAGCGGCCGAGCCAGATACGATGAACTTAGTTTTAGGATAGGAGTCTACCATAACTTTTAAATGCCGCTCCCAATCTCTCAAATACTGTATTTCGTCAAAAAACACATAGTTTCCTTCCGCTTCTCCACTTCCCGAGGCTTCCAAAGTCTTAAGAAAAAGCTCCTCAAGCCCCATATTGATGTAAATGGGGTTATCGATTCCAATGAAAGCAATGGATGAAGCAGGAACACCTGATTCCAATAGTGCATGTATGGCATGATGCATCATAACCGTTTTGCCGACCCGCCTTGGCCCCATTAAAATGAGTGCACGCCGAACGGTTATGTCCTGTACCATAGGAAAGAATAAATCGAAATACAGCCGCCTGTTCATATCATTGAACTGTGCAGCAATGGCTCCCGTTCTCCACCATGGGTTTTCGAACCGAAGCCGCTCCAGTATTTTTTCTGTTGGAATAGCGTATGAATTTTCCATAAAATCACGTTAATCTTACACAAATGTATATATAAGCATGTTATTATGATCTTATTTTAACGTAATCGCACTTATAAGGGATAAGTGGCTGAGAATATTCCTTATTCTACATTCTATGCGTGCCGGAAATAGTACCGTACTGCCCTCTGCGCATGCGTTCAAAATCCTTACGAGAACCGGCCGGATCATCGTCGAGGGTAGGTGGCGGTGCTTTCAGCACTCCTTTTGTGTCTTTTTCTTCTATTCTTCGTCTGAGGTAGTGCTTCCAAAGATTAGTAACAGCTAAGGTCGGCTCTTCCCTGCGGTGCATTTCTTTTACAAACGTCTTCTGCCGCTCTGAAATGGGTTTTAATGTTCCATCCGTTAGAGCTTCCAGCCAACTGCCCCAGGTCTTGAGAAAATGCTCTTCTTCTTCAGAAAACCCGTGTAGGGGAACGTCGAAGATAAAGGGGTGATCCAATATGTAATTCAGGTGATCTTGTTTGGTCATGCTTTATGGTCAATTTCTTTTAAGAATGTTCGTTCCTTTTTCAAAATTTCATACAAACAAAAAGCTATTTTCTCCATCAAATCTTTTACCAATGCTCCCTCTTTATCCATCTCCATAGCTTTTACAAAGTCATATGTTTAAATCAATTCGTCCATACAACATTTCCATTTTTCTCAGCTTTCAACGCCTGGTTTTAAATAAATCCAACAAAAATTGAGCGGGTTTTCTCGCAAAATATATCCAAATAATCCATAGAATAATTAGACCAATTTTGATGTAAATTGAATATGACTCTTCAATCGTAAATGACTGCAATGCTAGAGGGATTCCAATAAAAGGCCAAAGTATCCAGATCATCCATAACTTCCCTTTCCAGGAATTTTTAGTTTCGATAAAATTCACTTAGAACAAATTATCGTACAAACTGTTACAGCGCTGCCGACTTATAGCGTGGCATAAAACCCGAGGTCAAGTTCGGCAAAATGTGGCCTTTCTAAATTTTGCGGAAATATTAAATATAAGAATAACATAGATTTAAACCTGTACCTTGTAACCCGTACTACTTTCGTGCTTTGTAGTGTATTAATACTTAAACAATCAATATGAATCAAATTTTACGTTTTTCACCATCTCTCTTTTTTTGATGGTATTTGGTGGGCATTTAAAGGCCCAAACTAAAGATTATCCGGTTAGTATCGGTGTAATAGCCGGCTACAACGGTTATTCCGGCGAACTAGGAAATTCTTTCTTCAGTTTCGATCAGTCTTTTTACGGACATGTAGGTGGTGAACTCAGAATTCGATTGAATGATAATCTGAGCTTAATGGGAAATTATGTTAGGGGTGAAATAGGTTACCTCGAATACGATAAACCCAGTTTTACAGGGGGCTTTAACGGGGGTATGCTTCTTCTTAAATATCGTTTCATGGAAGAGGAGGATTTTATAAGACCCTATGTAGTGATTGGTCCCGGAGGTTATCAATACTATGGAGATAAGATTGCGAATAGCCTAAACTGGACCGGAAACGGAGGGGTCGGAGTAGATTTCAACTTATCTGAGCGATGGGTTGCTGATTTACGAATTGTAGGTAGTTATAATTTTTCGGACGATGTCAATGAAGACAATCCACCAGATTTCGGCGTGAAATCTGGAGATTGGGTTTTTTATGCCACTGCTGGACTCAGGTTCCAATTCGGATTTGGTAAAGACAGCGATGGTGATGGTGTGAAAGACCAAAAAGATGAATGCCCGGATACACCAGGTTTGATAGAGCTGAATGGATGTCCGGATACTGATAAGGATGGAATTGCAGACAAAGATGACCAATGTCCTACTCAAGCGGGACTAGCCGAGTTCCAGGGGTGCCCGGATACAGATGGCGATAGCATTCCCGATCCGTCTGACGAATGTCCAACTGAAGCCGGTCTTGCCGTCTTTAACGGATGTCCTGATATGGATAACGATAGCGTACCGGACGTACGAGATGATTGCCCTGAAGTTCCCGGACCGGTGGAATTTAATGGCTGTCCGGATACTGACGGAGACACCGTATTAGATACTTTGGATAGATGCCCAACAGTACCAGGGGTGGTAGCACTTCGAGGATGCCCAGATAAAGATGGCGACGGCATTGCAGATATTGACGATAGGTGTCCTGATGTAGCTGGCATACCTGAAAACAAAGGATGTCCTGAGGTTAAAGTGGAGCATGTACAAATCTTCACAAAAGCGCTGACGGGAATTACTTTCTTCGCAAGCTCAGACAAGATCAAATCTTCCTCCTACGATGTTCTTGATGATATTGTGGATATTATGAAAGCCAACCCTCACTATAAGCTGTACATCGCAGGATATGCAAGTAGCGATGGTGATGATGATATGAACCTGAAACTCTCGAAAGACCGGGCTGCTTCAGTTAGAAAATACATCGAAAGTAAAGGGGTTGAGTCAAGCAGACTGCGAAGTGACGGATTTGGAGAGGCTAACCCCATAGCTGATAACAGCACTCCAGCCGGCAGAGCAAAAAACAGAAGAGTAGAATTTACAGTGGAATTCTAAAATATACTCATTAAAGAAAAAGCCGCTCATTGCTCTGAGCGGCTTTTTTTTTGTGCATACCTAACCTCATCTTGAAACAAGTGTATCCGTCATACATAGAAGAATAATCTTATTTGGTAAATCACTCGGCGCCAACTCTCTCCTCATCAACCCTACCCCTCAAAGATTCAAGATTATATCATTGGTAGTTCATAACCCTTATTACTGACAAAACCCAATCTACTTAGAGTTCCCAATATCCTCATTTTGGAATAACACAGTGGCCATAATACATATCCTGATGGTAAAAATTTTTGAACCTACACAGCACTGATTAGGAAATTAGTTTTTATCAAGTCAATCTTAAAATGAGTCCGTCAGCTGGTGTATTTTGTACGCAGAACCATGAAGGAGTTAGACTCAAATAAATGATTCGTTTTCTATTACATATATTGCTATTATTCTGTTACTCAAATCTATTTTCTCAGAATAAGGAAACATATTTCAGCGCAGGTGTACAAGCGCATTATGGTTTTGTTATTGTGCATTCCGAAGATGTTCGCTCCGTAGAAAACTCGTTTCCAATAGGATTGAGCGTAGATCTAATGCGTACAACCAGCAGCCCAAGTACATGGAACCAATGTAAATGCTTTCCTACTGTTGGTTTGTCTGTCACCTATTGGAATTTCAACAGTCCGGACATATTAGGGATGGCCATAAATTCTGTTTTTTTCGTAGAACCTGAGTTTGGCATTTGGCAGAACCTGCATTTCAGCTTTCGGGCTGGCCTTGGGTTTAGTTATTTGACAAAACCCTATGACAAAGTCTCCAACCCCGATAATCTATCCTATTCTACCCATGTGGCTTTTCCCTTACAGGCTTCTCTGTTCGTCAACTACCGTCTTAAAAACCAGTGGACGATTAAGCTTGGAGTGGATTACAACCATATTTCCAATGGAGGACTCAAGGAACCGAATAAGGGCATCAACTACCCTACCGCAAGTTTGGGAGTGAATTACTACGTTCACCGGCCTGTTCCATCGGTAAACCCGTACAAGGATATCGTCAATGACTTTTCACTTTCCCCCAGGATGGAGCTATACACCTTTATCGCTCGAAAGGAAATTGAGACGAATAACCATGGAGCTTTGTGGGGGTTTGGGGGCTCGGCATATTGGCCCATATCGAGAATCAATGCTGTGGGCGGGCAGCTGGAAGTAACGCATAACATCGCTCAACAAAAACGTTATGAGAACAGTGGATTAGAAAGTGCAGCCTGGCAGCTGGGGATTGCAGCTACTAATGATTTCCCCTTAGGTAAGTTCTATTTCAGCCAGTCATTTGGTTATTATCTGCTGAAACTTAGGAGTGAAGACTACGATTTCTACCAGAGGTACGTACTCACCTATGCTATTCAGAAACGACTTTTAATTGGTGTCGCATTGAGAGCTCATGGGCATATTGCGGACTTTCTGGAATTGAGGCTGGGTTGGCAGTGGTAAAACTTCTTGCAAAAAAAAAGCCTCTACGAAGAGAGGCCTTTCTTGCTATTTCAATAAATATTATAAGTTGATTCGCACTCCAGCTCTTAACCCTACACTACTGAATGGCAAGTACTGCTTTAGTTCTTTCGAAGGTGAGTTAGGATCCTGAGCAATTACATCTGAAACAAAGTAAGAATCTACAAATTCCACTTCTTTTTCAGAGGTTGTTAGTAAACCTAAATAGTCTACTCCATTTGCTGTTGCCTCTGTTACTTCACCTTTGTTTGGGGCGTAACTCATGCTGATAAAATTAAATTCTGCAAATAGCTGAACCTTTTCGCTTAACGCAAAAATAGTTCCCATGGACGCTGCAAATCCGGGTGCCAAATTACCAGAAAGTTCCCCTTTTAGTTTGACTTCTGTTCCCATATCCGTTGCAACAATTTCCTCGAACACCTTTCCGGTGCCCAGCACAAACCCGACCTTGGCATAGGGTCTAACCGTTTTCCCATCAAGCATTAATACCAAAGAAGGAGTAAAACGCAACATATTTGCTTTTAATGTTACATAATGTATGTCCGTCTGAAT
>DNTB01000027.1 GCA_003499525.1 Flavobacteriales bacterium | reverse complement strand
GTCGATACATTGGTCAATGCTGTGGGGTGCGATAGCGTGGTTACCCTGAATTTAGTGGTCAACTCCTCGTTCAGTCAAACCGACGTCATCACCGCTTGTGATGTCTACCTCTGGCACGGACAAACCTACTCTGCATCAGGCACTTACTTCGACTCGTTGGTAACTTTAGCGGGTTGTGACAGCGTGTACATACTCAATCTAACCATCCTCCAAAGCTCTTCAAGTATTCTTACCGAAACGGCCTGCGATCAATACTTCAGTCCTTCGGGGAAAGTTTTTACCGCTTCGGGAACTTATCAAGACACGATACTGAACAACGCAGGGTGCGATAGCCTTATGACCATCAACCTGACCGTATTGCAAAGCACGTCTGCTAGCTACAATGCCTCAGCATGTGATGCTTATTCGTGGCAGGGTAACTCCCTGACGGTTTCGGGCACCTATGTCGATACTTTAGTGAATGCCGCAGGATGCGACAGCATCATTACCCTGAATTTAGTGGTCAACTCGTCGTTTAGTCAAACCGACGTCATCACCGCTTGTGATGTCTACCTCTGGCACGGACAAACCTACTCTGCATCAGGCACTTACTTCGACTCGTTGGTAACTTTAGCGGGTTGTGACAGCGTGTTCATACTCAATCTAACCATCTTGCAAAGTACATCCAGTACCCTCACCGAAACGGCCTGTGATCAATACTTCAGTCCTTCGGGGAAAGTTTTTACCTCCTCCGGAACGTATCTGGATACCATTCCAAACAGCACAGGTTGCGACAGCCTCCTAACCATCAACCTGACCATTCTGAACAGCTATTCTACTTCCTTTAGTGCTTCTGCTTGTGATGCCTATTCTTGGCTTGGAAACACGATAACATCTTCCGGTACTTATGTCGATACATTGGTCAATGCTGTGGGGTGCGATAGCGTGGTTACCCTGAATTTAGTGGTCAACTCCTCGTTCAGTCAAACCGACGTCATCACCGCTTGTGATGTCTACCTCTGGCACGGACAAACCTACTCTGCATCAGGCACTTACTTCGACTCGTTGGTAACTTTAGCGGGTTGTGACAGCGTGTTCATACTCAATCTAACCATCTTGCAAAGTACATCCAGTACCCTCACCGAAACGGCTTGTAATCAATACCTCAGTCCTTCGGGGAAAGTTTTTACCTCCTCCGGAACGTATCTGGATACCATTCCAAACAGCACAGGTTGCGACAGCCTCCTAACCATCAACCTGACCATTCTGAACAGCTCTTCTACTTCCTTTAGTGCTTCTGCTTGTGATGCCTATTCTTGGCTGGGAAACACGCTGACATCTTCAGGAACCTATATTGATACGTTGGTAAATGCCACAGGATGCGACAGCATTGTAACCCTGAACCTAACGGTAGTCACCATAGACACAACCGTGGCAAATACAGGTAGCCTGCTCACCGCACAGGGAACTGCAAGTTCGTATCAATGGTACGACTGCAACAACCAGCAAATTATTCCGGGAGCGAATGGTGCTTCATTCACACCAACCCAAACGGGCCAATACGCCGTCATTCTCACCGAAAACGGATGTACAGACACCTCAGGTTGTCATTTAGTAGTCATCTCAGGAACGGAACTACCCGCAGAACCATCCGGCATTCAGGTGTATCCAAATCCGGCAGATGATCACATTACCCTTGAGCTACCCAATGATGGTTACACATACCGTGTGGATATCCTGAACATGGACGGCAAAGTATTGATTACCAAATCTTTCGCGAAAAACGGCCGTCAGGAGATTCATTGGAATGTAGCTCCGGGGGTGTACCTTATCCGCATCGTGCGCAGCGACGGCATCATCGAGCAAAAGCGGGTGGTGAGGCGGTAGAGAACCCGATGCTACTTGTCTTCTTACGACCTTATCCTGCAGATACGAAAACCCAATCCTCGAAGCCCAGCACAAGCAAACTATGTTCATTTTCTGTAAATTGCGCCCCGAAAATATCATTCATCGAAAAAGTTTTTTTTTAAATCACCCCACTATGAAATCCCGATACCTTCTTATTCTCCTCCTCACTACCCTCTATTCTGCAATTGCCTCAGCTCAGATCCAAATAGGAAACGACATCGACGGTGAATCGGCGGACGACAGGTCAGGGCATTCAGTCAGCATGCCGGATGCCCATACCGTAGCCATTGGGGCGCCCCGAAATGACGGAAACGGATACGCTCGGGGACATGTGCGCATCTATACCTTGAACGGCACTTCCTGGCAACAAAAAGGTGCAGACATCGATGGTGAGGCAGCCCGTGACCTTTCAGGAGTTTCTGTTAGCATGCCGGATGCCCATACCGTGGTAATAGGAGCATACGAGAATGATGGCAGTGGACCCAATTCCGGACATGTGCGCATTTATTCCTGGAATGGCTCCACCTGGGTGCAAAAAGGGATGGACATTGACGGTGAGGCCGCAGGTGATCAATCAGGATATTCGGTCAGCATGCCCGATGCCCAAACTGTAGCCATTGGAGCGATCTTGAATGACGGAAAAGGAGTAAGTGCAGGACATGTGCGCATTTATACGTGGAACGGTACTTTATGGATACAAAAAGGTACGGACATTGACGGTGAGGCAGCTCGTGACCTTTCAGGATATTCGGTCAGCATGCCAAATGCGAATACCGTGGCTATAGGAGCATACGAGAATGATGGTAGTGGACCCAATTCCGGACATGTGCGCATCTATGCCTGGAACGGCACTGCATGGATACAAAAAGGTGCGGACATCGACGGGGAGGCATTGCGTGACGGTTCAGGATGGTCGGTCAGCATGCCGAATGCGAATACCGTGGCCATTGGGGCACCAACGAATAACGGAAATGGATCGGGTTCAGGACATGTGCGCGTTTATTCTTGGAACGGATCCGCATGGGCACAAAAAGGTGCAGACATCAACGGGGAGGCAGCAGGTGACTATTCAGGAAGTTCTGTCAGCATGCCCGATGCGAATACCATAGCCATAGGGGCACCTGGACGTTTAAATGGACCTGTAACTATTCTCGGTTCTGTGCGCATTTATGCCTGGAATGGTACTGCATGGATACAAAAAGGGATGGAAATCAACGGCGAGACAGCAGGTGACTATTCAGGATGGTCGATCAGCATGCCGAATGCGAATACCTTGGCCATAGGGGCTCCCTGGAATGACGGAAATGGAAGCCGGGCTGGACATGTGCGCATTTTTGATCTGTGTGACACGGTTACTACGAGTACCCTCTCGATTTCGACCTGCGACAGTCTGGTTTCACCCAGCGGCCAGTATATCTGGACCAATAGTGGGACGTATTCTGATACTATCCCGAACAGTGTAGGGTGCGACAGCCTGATGACCATCAACCTTACGATCCTGAACAGCTCTTCTACTTCCTTTAGTGCTTCTGCTTGTGATGCCTATTCTTGGCTGGGAAACACGCTGACATCTTCAGGAACCTATATTGATACGTTGGTAAATGCCACAGGATGCGACAGCATTGTAACCCTGAACCTAACGGTAGTCACCATAGACACAACCGTGGCAAATACAGGTAGCCTGCTCACCGCGGTTGGCACTGCAAGTTCCTATCAATGGTACGACTGCAACAACCAACAAATTATTCCGGGAGCGAATGGCGCTTCATTCACACCAACCCAAACGGGCCACTACGCCGTCATCCTCACCGAAAACGGATGTACAGACACCTCGGGATGTCATTTGGTAGTGATCGTAGGCACCGAATTACCAATAGAACCATTAGGCATTCAGGTGTATCCAAATCCGGCGGATGACCACATTACCCTTGAACTTCCTAATGATAGGTACTCACACCGCGTAGATATCCTAAACATTGACGGCAAAGTATTGATTACCAAATCGTTCTCAAAAAACGGACGCCAGGATTTGTATTGGAATGTAGCTCCGGGGGTGTACCTTATCCGCATCGTGCGTAGCGACGGCATCATCGAGCAAAAGCGGGTGGTGAGGCAGTAGAGAACCCGATGCTACTTGTCTTCTGACGACCTTATCCTGCAGATACGAAAACCCAATCCTCGAAGCCCAGCACAAGCAAACTATGTTCATTTTCTGTAAATTGCGCCCCGAAAATATCATTCATCGAAAAAGTTTTTTTTAATCACCCCACTATGAAATCCCGATACCTTCTTATTCTTCTTACCACCACCCTCTATTCTGCAATTGCCTCAGCTCAGATCCAAATAGGAAACGACATCGACGGGGAGGCAACGAATAACGTATCAGGGTGGTCAGTTAGCATGCCCGATGCGAATACCGTGGCCATTGGGGCACCTTGGAATGACGGAAACGGAAACTCTGCAGGACATGTGCGCATTTATTCGTGGAACGGCGCTTCGTGGCAACAAAAAGGTGCAGACATCGACGGGGAGGCAGCGAATGACGAGTCCGGATGGTCAGTTAGCATGCCTGATGCTCATACCGTGGCCATTGGGGCACACTGGAATGACGGAAATGGACAGGTTTCCGGACATGTCCGCATTTATACCTGGAACGGTACTGCATGGATACAAAAAGGTACCGACATCGACGGGGAGGCGGTGGATGACTGGTCAGGACGGTCGGTCAGCATGCCGGATGCAAATACCGTGGCTATAGGCGCACCCTATAATAATGGAAATGGAACCCAAGCCGGACATGTGCGGGTTTATGTCTGGAACGGCACTGCATAGCAGCAAAAAGGTGCCGATATCGACGGGGAGGCAGCGTGGGACGGATCAGGACGGTCGGTAAGTATGCCGGACGCGAATACCGTGGCCATTGGTGCACCCCGAAATGACGGAAATGGAATTGCTAGCGGGCATGTGCGCATATATTCCTGGAACGGCACAGCATGGATTCAAAAAGGTGCAGATATCGACGGTGAGGCAGCGTGGGACAATTCAGGACGGTCGGTCAGCATGCCCGATGCAAATACCGTGGCCATTGGGGCACCTTATAATGACGGAAACGGAATTGATGCCGGACATGTGCGCATTTATGCCTGGAACGGCACTGCATGGCAACAAAAAGGTTCTGATCTCGATGGCGAAGCAGCTTGGGACTTTTCAGGGAGTTCGGTTAGCATGCCTGACAATCATACCGTGGCCATTGGAGCCACATGGAATAGCGGAAACGGAACCGACGCGGGCCATGTGCGCATTTATAACTGGAACGGTACCTCTTGGATACAAAAAGGTGCAGACATCGATGGCGAGGCAGCGGGTGACGAGTCTGGATTTTCGGTTAGCATGCCGGATGCATATACCGTGGCCATTGGGGCACCTTGGAATGACGGAAACGGGTCCGATGCAGGGCATGTCCGCATTTTTGATCTATGCGGAACAATAGACACAACCGTGGCAAATACGGGTAGCCTGCTCACCGCGGTTGGCACTGCAAGTTCGTATCAGTGGTACAACTGCAACAACCAACAAATTATTCCGGGAGCGAATGGCGCTTCATTCACACCAACCCAAACGGGCCACTACGCCGTCATCCTCACCGAAAACGGATGTACAGACACATCAGGTTGTCATTTTGTGCTGATCACCGGAACGGAACTACCCGCAGAACCATCCGGTATTCAGGTCTATCCAAATCCGGCGGATGATCACATTACCCTTGAGCTACCCAATGATGGGTACTCATACCGTGTAGATATCCTAAACATTGACGGCAAAGTATTGATTACCAAATCTTTAGAGAGAAACGGACGTCAGGAGATTTATTGGAATGTAGCGCCGGGCGTGTACCTTATCCGCATAGTGCGCAACGATGGGGTCATCGAGCAAAAGCGGGTGGTGAAGCGGTAGTTAGTCTGAATGCATTATCATTCTTTAGGATCTTTTTTATCCCTAACCCCATGTATCTCGTTGTTGCATAGACAGATACGACAACGTGATATGCTTATGAGCAATAAACTATTAGGGAAATACGAATATCAAACCGCGCTCAAAAAAAACATTGAATCAGGAACGCAGCTTGTCGTTCTCTTTATGACGGTTTTTATCGCGTTTGGTTTTTTTGTCCATCCGGCGTTGAAAGGCTTCTTCGAGATCAATGCCTGTTTGATTCGCAAGACATACCGCCACAAAGATTACATCCGCTAGCTCCTCCCCCAAATCCTTTTCCTTATCTGATTCCTTCTCACTCTGTTCGCCGTATCTGCGCGCGATAATTCTTGCAACCTCCCCTACTTCCTCAGTCAGCTGTGCCATATTGGTAAGTTCGTTGAAATAACGCACTCCAATGGTTTGAATCCAATCGTCAACCTGTTTTTGAACTTCTGTTAGTCCTGCCATTATTCTTTATTCTTTGAATCAATCAAAATTGTTACCGGGCCATCATTGATCAATTGAACTTCCATCATAGCTCCGAATACTCCCGTTTGGACTTTCCTGCGTGTAAATTCCTCCATTAAATTCTTGAAATGAAGATACATCTGCTCGGCATAATCAGAATTAGCGGCCTTAATAAAGGAAGGCCTGTTTCCTTTTTTTGTGGATGCGTGCAGCGTAAACTGGCTCACCAGAAGCACCTCCCCTTCCACATCCAGCAGCGAAGCATTCATCTTTCCTGCATCGTCATTGAAGATTCTCATTTGCGCTACTTTTCGAATCATCCAAATTATATCGTCTTGATTATCAGCTTCTTCAATACCCAGAAAGATAAGCAAGCCCATCCCGATTTTGCCCGTGACCGCTCCATTTACAGACACACTGGCCTTGGAAACACGCTGAAGCACTGCTCTCATCCTTCGTAATACATTGATAAGTAGCTCATGTATCTGCTTTCGGCAATTTCTCCGCGGTCGACCATTTCTTTCACTTTGCATCCGGGTTCATCCAGATGTGTGCAATCGTAATACTTACATTGTCCTAAAAGGGCTTCCATTTCGGGAAAGTAATGGGACAGGAATCGGCGATCGATTTCAATCAATCCAAAACTTCGAACACCCGGAGTATCGATAACATGACCTCCAAAACTCAATTTGTGCATCTCGGCAAAAGTGGTAGTATGCTTTCCTTTTTCATTGAAATTAGAAACAACGGAAGTTTTTATGTTCAGCACAGGATCAATGGCGTTGATGATACTGGACTTGCCCACCCCCGACTGTCCGGTGACCAGCGTTTCCCTTCCTCTTAAGATTTCCAGCACCTTTTCCATGCTCTCTGTATCATAAATACTGGCAGGTATCACTTCAAATCCAATGTCCTGATAAAGTCTCCCTATATTGGTCCATTTCTCGACATCCTCATCGCTGTCCAAGAGGTCTATTTTGTTGATAATGAGTATACTGGGAATACTGTAGGATTCAGCAGTGGCGGTTACACGGTCTATAAATCCGAGAGGAGTTTTAGGGTTTTTAGCCGAGGCAATAATTAGAATTTGGTCAATATTTGCGGCCACCACATGAACCGAACGCGATAGTTTAGTGGCTTTTCGGTTCAATTGATTTCTGCGTGGCAAGATGTCTTCAATAATCCAGTCATCGTTCCGTTTCTCGAGGGTTACTTTATCTCCTACTGCAACCACATGGGTTTCCCTTGATTTTTGTAACCTCATCTTTCCTTTCAATGAGGTGGTCACAACTTTACCGTCAATTAACTTGACCAGACTATATTTCCCTGTTGATTTTACTACCGTTCCTTCCAAAACTCCTGCAGTTAGCGGACAAAAGTAATGTTCAGGATTCTTTCTTTTTATTTTAGCGCTCAAACAAAAGTCAATGTCGATTGAAGTTCAGGAGGTAACCAAGCTATACGGTGATCAGAAAGCATTAGATCAAGTATCATTTAGCCTAAACAAGGGTGAAATTGTGGGCTTTTTGGGTCCGAACGGTGCGGGAAAGTCCACCATGATGAAAATTATGACAGGCTATATAGATATGAATGCCGGAGAAGTAAATGTCCTTGGTCAGAAAGTTGAAGATGCTCCGCTGTTCATCAAGCGAAAAATAGGCTACCTGCCGGAACATAATCCACTCTATCTCGACATGTATGTGCACGAGTTTCTTCGATTTTGTGCGAGATTATTTAAGATTTCAAAGCCTAAAGAGCGGATAAGCGAACTCATTGAACGCGTAGGCTTACAAAAAGAGCAACACAAAAAAATAGGAGCATTGTCCAAGGGGTATCGGCAAAGGGTGGGTCTGGCCCATGCGCTTCTTCATGATCCTGAAGTCTTGATTCTCGATGAACCCACCACCGGTTTGGATCCGAATCAGATTGTCGAAATCAGAAATCTCATTAAAGAAATTGGCAAGGAAAAGACCGTTATTCTTTCTACCCATATTATGCAGGAAGTAGAAGCCATATGCGACAGAGTCATCATCATCGACCGAGGTAGAATTGTGACTGACAAACCCATTGAAGAACTTAGAAAAAGCTTCAAAAAGGCTATCAAACTCAAAGTCACTTTTGACCGACCTATAGACAAAAAGAGCTTTAAGGATCTGCCATTAGACCTGCTCTCTGAAAAGAACCTTACAGAATTCGTACTGGCTAATAAAAGTGATGAGGACATCCGTCCCTCCGTTTTTGAATTGGCCGTTAAACTTGATGTTAAAGTGCTGGAGCTCAAACAAATAGAAGATGATCTTGAGTCCATTTTCCATCAATTAACAGACCATTGAACTTTCGGTCCTCTTGGCAAAAACTAGCATACACAGCGGTAATGCCTCTTTACCAGCCGATCAAAAAGGTTATTCTTGGGAAAGAACCTATCGAAATAATTGACAGGATTCAACTTTGTAAGGATTGGTCCAGTGCCCTAATCGTCGGGGGTGGCAATGATCCACTTCTTGAACATATTCTTAATCATTCTCAAGTCAAACAGGTTGACTTTGTCGATATCTCTTGTACAGCAATTCAGCATGCAAAAAAGCAGCCAGGAAGCAGGTCTGTCAATTTTATTCGGACTAATTTTCTGAATTATGATTCAAATGAAAAGTATGATGTGATCTTTTTTCCATTCTTCTTAGACCTGTTTTACGATTCAGAAATTCGCAAAATGATTTACGTCAGCAGAAAGATGTTAAAAAAACATGGGTCACTGATTATCATAGACTTCGAAAATAATGGCTCATGGAAACAAAAAGTGTTGATCAGTTTGCTCTACTTGATGTCGGTGCCCCTGAACCTGCGAATGCGATGGAGACTGCCTGATTTCGACACCCTGATGAAGTCAGAAGGCTGCAACAAGGTGAGTAAGGTTCTTTCTGAACAGGAGCATTATTCCATCAACTCTTTTACATTGCCAAAACCAAAACCAGTGCAAAACGCAGCGCAATGGAGGCCTCAAGCATCCAAAACCAAAGTGGACTCCCCGGTCTGCGAATTTGAAGAATAACGAATACCGCAAACGCATTGGTTATGGCAACTGCAAGCCAATACAAGGATATCTCGGCAAGGCCAGAAACAAGAAATAGTGACAACAGAAACTCCGTGCCAAGCAACATTAAACTCAGGTTCACTACTGATCCTCTGCCGGCAGAGTGCGCCATGGTTCTTAGCCCGTTTCTCCTATCCACTTCTAAATCTCTAAGGTCGAATGGTAGAGTAATAGCCATGAGAAATAAAAAATGAGAAAATGAATAGGACGCTAATTCGAGTTCACTAAAGGAATGAATTAAGGGAACTGTCGCAGTAACCCAGGTCGCCGTAACGGCTACAAAAAGAGGCTTAAAAAGACCACTATTTCTTAAAGAAAGAGATCCTTGCGATGTTTTTAACACCGGAAAAATGTATAGCAATGTGACTAAAGCAGCCGGAATCTGCATCAATAATATAGTGCGTTCCAGATAGGGTAAAGCCCACAGTCCAATAAATGCTCCCAAATAAATCTCAGACAGAGATATTTTCTTTATTGCATCAATATCGCTTTTGTCCATTTCTCTCCAACCCAGTCTTATTTGAAGAATCCGATGTCCTCCATAGACTGCCATACTGGCTCCAAACAACAAAAGGTCATAGAATGAAAATTTCAGCTCATCAAGAAAAAGTACCTGAGTGGTGTGATACAAGGCCAAAATCAAAAAGGGAACATGCGCATTGCTCCACAACAGCCTCAGCAATAATTTGACGAGTTTATCGGGTAACATTTCCTGCAAAAATACCCGCTGCCGTACCGAGAACACTTCCTGCCAGTGCTGCAAATACCTTTCTGCTGCGGGCCACCTTCAAATAACCCTCCTGATATGCAGCAGTTCTTCTAATATCTTCTGTAGTTGATGGATTTTGTCGAACCTCTATGTTAGTAAGGCCTGCCCCCACAGAGTAAAGGAAGGGTACTGTGGCCACATAGATCTCATCGTAAAGAACATAACCCGCAACGCCTCCAATAGCGAAACCTCCAATAAATATGCCTCTGGTTCTATAATACTCCCGCGCATCTTGCTGGCCTTTGATAAAATAGAGCATCTCCTCTTTAGTCAAATACAAGTCTTCTTCTTCATTCTTCTCATAAATAACCTCTCTTTGGCCGCTAGCATAAGCGATGGAATAGACAATAAGCGGAGAAACGCCCTTTTTGATGGTTTTCTTCTTTTTAAAATAATTGTAAACAATGTAGTCCTGATTAACCTCAAGAACTTCACCAATCACGGTTTGCCCGTTGATCAGTGTTATCGTATCAGGAATTACGATCTGTGCCCTGGCAGCGACAACTGCCCCAACATAAACAACGAGTATCCAAATGATTTTCATACCTAACAGGCAAAGAGAATGATTTCATTTAAATGAACTCTATGCCCCCGTAATTATTTATTTACACCTGATGCACAATGGCATACGATCCGCTTTCAAATGCATAATTTTGCAGGCATTGTTCTCTAATATTTGATCATATGGAATATAGAAGTTTTACCCGTAGACATATTGGGTCTAACGACCACGAAATCAGACAGATGCTGACATTTCTTGGTTATAAATCAATGGAGGAACTCATCCAGGATACTGTTCCCGAAAACATATTAATAGAAGAAGACCTGGATGTATCCAGGCAAATGACAGAATACGAGTACCTGCATCATGCCGGTAAACTGGCCGCTAAAAACAAAGTATTTCGTTCGTTTATTGGACAGGGCTATTACAATACCGTATCGCCTTCGGTCATTCTCCGTAATGTTTTCGAAAATCCGGGATGGTATACTTCTTACACACCTTACCAGGCAGAAATTGCACAAGGAAGGCTGGAGGCCATGCTCAACTTTCAAACGATGGTGATGGACTTAACGGGAATGTCTCTTGCCAATGCTTCATTGCTGGATGAATCAACCGCTGCAGCTGAGGCCATGTTAATGTTCTTTGCCCTGAGGAGTCGAAAGGAGAAAAAGGAGAACGTCAACAAGTTTTTTGTCGATAATGAAGTATTTACCCAGACTAAAAATGTATTGACAACAAGAGCGGAGGCACTTGACATTGAGTTAACTTTTGGTGATTACGCTGCCTTTACTGCAACTGAAGGTTATTTTGGAGCACTTGTTCAATATCCAAATGCTCAGGGAGAGATTAAAGACTATCGGGCATTTGCCGAGAGTATGAACTCAAAAGGAGTAAAGACTGCAGTTTCAGCTGATCTTCTATCTCTTTCTATTCTGGAAGAACCCGGACAGTGGGGTGTAGATTGCGTTGTTGGAACAACCCAAAGATTTGGTATCCCAATTGGTTTTGGAGGCCCTCATGCAGCATTTTTTGCAACCAAAGAAGAATATAAACGCCATATTCCGGGCAGGATCATTGGAGTCTCGAAAGACTCCAATGGAAACAATGCCTATAGAATGGCTCTCCAAACCAGAGAACAGCATATTAAGCGCGAAAAGGCAACTTCAAATATTTGCACGGCACAAGCACTTTTAGCCTCAATGGCTGGGTTTTATGGAGCATATCACGGTGGAGATGGACTTAAAAGCATCGCCATGGAAATACACCGAAAAACAAGTGCTCTGGCAAACCACATCAAGAGTTTAGGGTTAAGCATTTCTAACGAGTATTTCTTCGACACTATCACTCTACCCATGAGTAATTCCGACCTGGAAAAACTCAAGGAAATTGCAGAATCCCACGGTGTGAATTTCTATTTCACCGACAATGAATGTCGCATATCGCTTGATGAGACTGTTCTCGACCATGAAATGGATCTTTTGTTCGACATCTTTTTGAAGTTTACAGATTCCTCAAGTCCGTCTTTAAACGCAGCTCCAGAAACAAATCTTCCACAGAGTTTATTAAGGAAAACAGCTTTCCTTGAGCATCCGGTTTTCAAGTCGTATCACTCTGAAACAGAGATGATGAGGTATATTAGGCGCCTGGAAAACAAGGATTTATCCTTAGTTCATAGCATGATATCTCTCGGTTCCTGTACCATGAAATTGAATGCTGCAAGTGAAATGCTTCCATTGAGTAATCCAAATTTTAGCGAGATTCATCCTTTGGCACCTGAAGATCAAACCCAGGGATATCTGGAGTTGATTGCCAATCTTGAAAGAGATTTGGCCCATATTACCGGCTTTGCCGGACTGAGTTTCCAGCCAAATTCAGGAGCACAGGGCGAGTATACCGGATTGATGGTTATCAGGGCTTATCATCATGCACGAGGAGATGATCATCGCACAGTTTGTTTGATTCCATCCTCAGCCCACGGCACCAACCCGGCATCAGCAGTAATGGCAGGTATGCAAGTCATCATTGTAAAGAGCATGGAAAATGGCAACATAGATGTAGAAGACCTCAAGTCCAAGGCGGAACAATACAAGGATAATCTCGCCGCGCTGATGGTAACTTATCCTTCCACTCATGGTGTATTCGAGAGTGAAATAACCGACATTATTGATATCATCCACGAGAATGGCGGACAGGTGTATATGGATGGGGCCAACATGAATGCCCAGGTTGGACTCACATCTCCGGGTAAAATTGGAGCAGATGTTTGTCATCTAAATCTGCATAAAACTTTTGCCATACCTCATGGAGGTGGAGGGCCGGGGATGGGACCCATTGGAGTAGCGAAACACTTGTTGCCCTATCTACCGAAACATCCTGTTTATGGCAAGCCAGAAGATGAAGGTATTGAAGCAGTAAGTGCATCTCATTTCGGCAGTGGACTTATCCTACCCATTTCCTATGGTTATATTAAAATGTTAGGGCGCAGAGGCTTGCTTAAGTCAACAGAGGTAGCTATTCTAAATGCCAACTATTTGAAAAAAAGGCTGCAGGAACACTATGATATCCTTTACACAGGTGAACGAGGAAATGTTGGCCATGAAATGATTGTGGATTTCCGAGGTTTCAAAGAACACGGAATTGAGGTAGAAGATGTTGCTAAACGTCTTATTGACTATGGCTTTCATGCACCAACCGTATCGTTCCCTGTTCCAGGCACGATGATGATAGAGCCGACAGAGAGCGAATCCAGAGAAGAACTTGATCGGTTTGCCGATGCCATGTTGTCCATATGGGAAGAAATCAATGAGGTAGCAATAGGACAAGCGGACCGGGAAAACAACGTTCTAAAGAATGCGCCGCATACTCTTGGTGTGATCACAGCAAACGAATGGGATAGGCCATATTCCAGGGAGAAAGCTGCTTTTCCCTTACCCTATTTAAGAGATTCCAAATTCTGGAGTTCTGTCGGTAGGGTTGATAATGCATATGGCGACCGTAATCTTGTTTGTAGCTGTCTGCCAATTGAGGCGTATGAATCAGATCTGAATCCAATCAGTTTTTGATTGCGCCGCTATTTTCGCGAAATTCGCGGGCTCTTGATAAAAAATATATGAGGACAATTCTAGTGTTCTGCCTCGTCATTTACAATATGACGGTAAATGCCCAAGTGAAAGAGGTCTATCCAAATGTGGGTAGAATTTACTACCAAACTCAACCGTCAGCTCCCTTTCGAAGTAGTCAGGATAGTATTTTTTGGACTGACAATTTCAATGACACCAACGAATGGGCATACTCTGGAGGAACGGGCAAATGGAATATAGGGATCAGGTTAACAGATAACCTCGTGCAACAAGGCCTGGACTCAGTTATAAATTCTACATCATCGGGGCCATTCGCATATATTGACTCCGATGAGGCCGATACAGGAGCAACACAGTCTGAATATCTGACACTGAATAATCCAATAGATTGTTCGGCACTAAGCTTTGTGCGATTGCGTTTCAACAATTATTTCCGACAACTCAATGAAACCCGATCTGTGGAGATTTCAACCGATAGTTCCACCTGGAATACCATCGATGTTTTTCCCACATTTCCAGTGAATACTTCCAGTTCAAACCCAATGAAGGCTGATTTAGATATCACAAATCTCGCTGCAGGCCAAAGTTCTGTTTATATCAGATTTCATTATGAAGGATCATTCGATTGGTTTTGGGCCATAGATGATATCGAATTATACGCACCTCCCGAGAATCTAATCGAGCTTCAGGAGGTATATTACGGAACAGGTTCTACCTATCAGAGCATATTCTACACTCTAATACCTGATAATCAATCTAATAACATGAACCTATCTCCTTCAGGAAGGATTGGTAATCTGGGCAGTTCCGATCAGGATAGCACATACTTTAGAGCCCTTTTCAAGTCGGTAAATGGAACTGATTCTGCTCTTTTGGTTTCACCAAAAAGTACGTTGGAAGCAGGGTTAAATGAAATCTATCAGGTGGATGGTTCCGTCAATGCTTTAGGCGGGTCAAATCAGTTTACGATGGAAGTAGAAGCATTGACGCAAAATTTAACTGCTCCAGCAGCTGGTAGCACTGCATCCATAGATTTTGAGCTTTCCACAAATGACTTCAGATGGGATAATGATAGTGTAACAGAAGGCAATTGGGTTCTTTCGGAGGACGGAGTCTGGGGAGTTGCAGTAATGTATGAGTTATTCAATCCCAGTGCATTCGGAAGCATTTCAGCGTATTTCCCCAGAGAAGACACGCTGCATAAATTGTACGAAGGAGATGAAATCAAGGCTTTTGTTTTAAATGATTTATCAGACGGGTCTACCGCTCTGGATACGCTTTCGATACTTGAACGATATATTATTACCGCAGATGATACAAATGGCTGGTTAAACATTACCCTTCCTTTTGCCGACCTTCCTGCAGGTCGGTATTTTGTAGGGCTGGAATTCAAAAGACAGGAAATTTCTATAGGGTCAAATACCGAATTAAACGGCCAAATACCCGAATCATTAGTTTTTACCCGGAGAGGAGCTGGTGACAAGGCCACCAATTGGCAAATGTCTCAAGCATTTCTTCCATTTATTAGGATTAAAACCAAAAATGATGCTATCTGTGATACCGTTAATATTGAAGTGATTACAACAGTGGATGACGATCAAACCATAGGAACGATTACTACAGATGTAACTGGAGGAACACCGCCCTATGCATTTCTATGGTCTTCAACAGACTCAACCGGATATAAATCGAATGAGCAAAACCTGGATGATATTACTTTTCAGGGAACCTATGATGTTGTCGTTTCCGATATAAACGGATGTTCTGGTACAGCATCAGCTTCTGTTGGTGGTATAGTTAGCCTGAATGACATAGATGGGCAGGACATTTGGGTGTATCCTACTCCGGTTAAAGGTGATGCTCTTTTTGTTGAACTGGAACAGTCAACCCCTTATGAAATATCCATTCGAGATCTTCAGGGACGTATAGTTCTTCAGGTCGCCAGGAATCAGGCCAATCGATCAATAATTAATGTAAGTAATTTATCCTCTGGCACTTACATTATTCATGTCAAGCTTGAAGAAAGAGATATTTTCAAAAAGATTTTGATTCAGAAATAAGGACTATTCCTGCAAATCCTTTAGACTTTTCATGAAAGAGGATGCATAAATGAATTCCCTGAGCTGTTCATTCTTTGCGTCCAAAATTTCCTTTTTGCTGCCTTCCCACCATTTTTGACCTTGATGCAGAAAAATGACATGATCGCCGATGTCCATAACTGAATTCATGTCGTGGGTGATAATTACCGTTGTGATTTGATATTCGTGAGTGATTTCAGATATTAACTCATCAATGAGAATAGCGGTCTGTGGATCGAGCCCTGAATTGGGTTCATCACAGAAAAGATAGGATGGGTTCATCACAATGGCCCTGGCGATGGCCACCCTTTTAACCATACCACCCGAAAGCTCATCCGGCATCAGATTATTCACTCCACTGAGCCCAACACGATCCAAGCAGAAATCCACGCGTTTCTTCATCTCCGCATAGGACCTATTGGTAAAAACTCGCAGAGCGAACATTACATTTTCTTCGACAGACATGGAATCGAAGAGTGCTCCTCCCTGGAACATGAATCCAATAAGCTGCCTCATTTCTGCCCGGTCTTTACGGCCTAAACTGAAAAAGTCCACATCATCAAAAAGTACTCTTCCCTTGGTAGGTTCAGTGAGTCCTACGACGCATTTTGTTATCGTTGTTTTGCCACTTCCGCTAGCGCCTATGATCAGGTTATTGATGCCTTTATCAAGCACAGCATTAAAATCGCTTATCACCTCGCGATCGCCATAAACCTTGTATAAATTCTCAATCCTGATCACAGCAGAAGTAGTTGAGTAATGATATAATTTAGAATAAGAATAACAATACTGCTGTACACCACTGCAATAGTGCTTGCTTTTCCAACCTTCACTGATCCTCCTTCAACAAAATATCCGAAGTATGCAGGCACAGAAGTAATGATAAAAGCAAAAACTACAGTTTTTATCATAGCATAGACGTAGTCAAAAGGATAGAAATCCAGAGTGATTCCAGATTCGTACTCTGACACGGTTATTACTCCGGTTGATACTGTAGCAAGGTAACCTCCTACCACCCCCAGGAAAATACTCAGTGAAATAATAAAAGGGTTGATGATCATGAGACCGATAACCTTGGGTAAGACTAAAAAATTTGCCGGGTTCAACCCCATAATTTCCATGGCATCAATCTGCTCTGATACCCGCATTGTTCCGAGTTCTGAAGATATGCTGGATCCCACTTTTCCTACCAGAATAAGCGCAATTATCGTTGGCGAAAATTCCAACAACATCGACTCCCTTGTGGCAAATCCAATCGTGCTCAATGGAATGAGTCCACTATCAATATTCGATGCAGTTTGAATGGTCGCTACGGCTCCGATAAAAACGGAAATAATAGCTACAATGGGCAAAGAATCCAGGCCCAAAGTGACCATTTCACGAAAAGTGCTATCCCAGAATAACTTTCTCTTTTGTGGCCGGGCAAAAACCTTCCCCAAAAACAATGTATACCGACCAAAATGGAAGAGGAAATTCACAATACCGCTTTACTGTTTGAACCCACAAAGAAAGTCATTGTGTTACTCTTGAGAAATTCTTCTTGAAAACTGGTATTGAAATAGATTATCGTATGCGGCAAATGAATTATCAAAAGCCGAATTTTAACTTCACTGAGTCATTAAAAAAGAGTACAAATCGGGCTTGTATGTTTTCTTCAAGCATTGTGAAATTGGAGCCAATCAACAGCGACAGATTAGCTATTTATTATTCGCAACCAATACTATATCACATTTAAATTGCGTATCACTCCGGACAATATGAACTCTAAATCCTATTTATCATGATTGCCAAAGAAGTTATTCCCATCCAACTTTTTAAGGGCTGCTATCCTCTAATAATTCCAAGGTCAATGGCATAGATCTGAACAGTCTAAGTAACCCAATAGGAAAGTAGAAATACTCACAACTCATATGTCTTTTCAACACGGTCATTTCATTCAAATAATAAGCCTGGAAAGTTTTAGAAAAATGACAACCCTAGTTCCGCTGTCTCTCGAAGAATTTTTCAGCATATATTCGAGCCCAGTACAGGAAGATGAAAGCTCATAATTTCAAATCTAAGTTGCTCTCCTTATTGTTGCTGATGATATTTATTTCATCCGTTCCAACTCTTTCATCGTGTTCAGCTACTAAAAAAGGCAAAGACTGCAATTGTCCTTCGTGGGATAAAAAGAAAAAACGAAGTATTCCAAAATGAACGATAGGTTCATAAACTCACTTCCTATTCATGCTCGGAAAAGGGTTTTAAGATTACTCCATTCTGAGCCGGTGGAAGTAGTGCTGAGAAAAGACCGAAAAACCAAGTGGGGAGATTTTAGGTATTATCCGGAAAGAGAGGCCGGGCTAATCACCTTAAATCAAGGGTTATTACCTGAGGCCATGCTTCTGACTTTCCTGCATGAATTTGCTCATTTTCTTACCGTTTTGATGTTTGGTAATAAAGTAAGACCTCATGGACCAGAATGGAAGTACACTTTTCAAGAGGTTCTATCACAGTTTCAGAAAGAGGAGATTTGGGGAAATGAATTGGCAAAGAGTATACGGAAATACTCAAAAAATCCAAAGGCCACGGTCAATACTATCCCTGAGCTATACAGTCAATTGGTCGATATTAAATCTAAAGAAGGGGTAATGTTAAGCCAACTCCGTTTTGAAGATCGTTTTGAGTTTAATGAACGTACATTTGTCCTCCTTAATAAGAGGAGAACCCGATTCTTATGTCAGGATATAACCAACAAGAGGGAATACTTATTTCGGGCTGCTGCTATAGTGAAACCTATTCAAAAGTTTGACAATGAATAACTATTGTGTAATAATGGCAGGAGGTGTCGGAAGCCGTTTCTGGCCTGAAAGCACTGCGGAAATGCCAAAACAATTCTTAGACATTTTGGGAACGGGCAAATCTTTAATTCAGGAAACCTATACCCGATTCAAAACCATGATTCCGGCTGAGAACTTCAGAATCGTTACCCATGAGCGTTACGTCGACATTATTCTAGAACAACTACCTGAACTTATTGAAAATCAAATTCTTACAGAGCCTGAACGACGAAATACTGCACCATGTATCTCCTATGCCCTGAATGAAATTGAAGCAGAGAGTTTTAACATGATCGTTACACCTGCTGATCATATCATCAAAAAACAAAAAGCTTTTGAGGAAATATTGCAAATAGCCCTGGAGCATTGCAATACTCATGACGATTTACTCACCCTTGGCATTACCCCCACCAGACCTGACACCGGGTATGGCTATATCGAGTATGACGATAAATCCAATTCGGATATTAAACCAGTAATTCAATTTACTGAGAAGCCCGATAGAAAAACTGCAGAGGAGTTCCTATTTCAGGGCAACTTCAGTTGGAACTCCGGGATGTTTATTTGGAATAAAAGAGCTATAAATCAAGCTTTTAATCATTTTCTTCCTGAGGTAAACAATGCGTTTGCAGATGCTCTATCATCGGAATCTGAGCGCAGAAAAGATGCTATTAGGAATGCATTTTTCTCTAGTCCTGAAATCTCTCTGGACTATGGGATTTTAGAAAAGGCCTCAAATGTCAGAGTGATCAATGCAGATATTGGCTGGTCGGATTTAGGTACCTGGCGTTCGGTAGCGGAATACCACGGCTCCAACGAATCAAATAATCTCGCTCTTGCAGGAGAAATTGTGGAGTCAAAATCCACTGGCAATATCATAAAGGTTTCTGAAGACAAAAAAGTAATTCTTCACAACATTAAAGACCTGATCATTGTCGATTCTGACAATGTCCTTCTCATTCTTCCTAAGGAAGATGAACAAGAAATTAAGTCCCTAAGAATCAAGGCTTCAGAGAAATTTAAGAACGTCAAAACCTAGATTTCTACTATCTCCCCGTCATTTTTTCAGGACGTACCCAAGTGTCAAATTCCTCCGATGACATGTAGCCCAGGTTCACCGCTTCTTCTTTAAGTGTGGTGCCATTTTCATGTGCAGTTTTCGCGATTTTTGCAGCAGCCTCATACCCTATTTTCGTATTCAGTGCAGTAACCAGCATCAAAGAATTATTGACGTGTTTTTGAATGTTGGTGTAATTCGGTTCGATTCCCACAGCGCAATGGTTATTAAAGGATACGCAAGCATCTCCGATCAGGGTCCCTGACTCCAGTGCATTGTATGCCATCATCGGTTTGAAAACGTTGAGCTCATAATGCCCCTGAGCCCCGCCAAAAGAAATAGCTACATCATTTCCAACTACCTGAGCGCACACCATAGTTAGCGCTTCGGCTTGAGTAGGGTTCACTTTTCCTGGCATTATTGAGGAGCCAGGCTCGTTTGATGGAATTATAATCTCACCAATGCCCGAGCGAGGACCAGACGCTAACAATCTAATGTCATTGCCTATTTTATTTAGTGAAACCGCCAGCTGTTTTAAGGCTCCATGCACCTCTACAATCGCATCATGCGCAGCAAGAGCTTCGAATTTATTCTCAGCACTTCTGAACGGATATCCTGAAAGATCTGCAATATGTTTAGCTACAAGGTCTGCATATCCATCCGGAGTATTAATTCCAGTTCCTACTGCAGTCCCGCCTAATGCAAGCTCGGCTAAATGGTCCATAGTGTTCCACAATGCTCTCAAGCCGTGATCCAACTGGGAAGCATATCCGCTAAACTCCTGGCCTAGTGTTAGGGGCGTGGCGTCCATTAAATGTGTTCTTCCAATCTTCACCACGTTCATGAACTCTTCTGACTTTGCTCTAAGTGTATCTCTAAGTAGCTGAACACCAGGGATAGTAACTTCCATAATCTTTTGATAAAGAGCAATATGCATAGCTGTAGGGAAGGTATCGTTTGATGACTGAGATTTATTGACATCATCATTAGGGTGAACTTTTCTGTCCCCGTTACCAATGACCTTGCCCTCAAGTTGATGTGCACGATTGGCTATGACCTCATTGACATTCATGTTGGATTGGGTACCACTCCCTGTTTGCCAAATAACCAGAGGAAATTGATCATCCAGCTTTCCCTCCAGAATTTCATCACATACCGATTGTATCAGTTCACTTTTCTCATTGGACAAAACCCCGAGTTCTTCATTGGTTCGTGCTGCCGACTTCTTCAATATGGCAAATGCACGAATTATTTCAATGGGCATGCTGGCTTCCCTTCCAATCTTAAAATTATTTCTTGAACGTTCTGTCTGAGCACCCCAAACCTTTTCGGCCGGAACGCGAACTTCACCCATCGTGTCTTTTTCAACTCTGTATTCCATGATCGATATTTTTTTTGGTAAAATTATCCAGTTCGCCAGATCCCAAGCTCTAAAAAGGCATTGAATTTCATTAATAAAAAGAGAAAAATAATGGCATGATCAAGCGTTAGCTTAACCCTGCTGAAATTCTATATTTGCAGCAAATAGATTTCCATGAAATTCGCTGGATTTGTAATATTTATCATTATCGCCTCTTCGGCATTTTTTGTTTTGGCTGCGGTAAGCCTAATTGCTCCGTTTGCACTTCGCAAGAAAGAAGATGAGGATGAAGTAAATGAAGAGGAAATTGCGTTGGATTAGCCCAACCTGTCCATCCATTGTTTTAGAGCTTCTACCGGTCTTCCAATAACAGCTTCATTCTCAATTTCAACAATAGGACGATGTAATAGTTGTGGCTGTTGTCTTATAATCTGAATCCATTCATTTTCTGTCAACTCTTTTCCAGCAAGGTTTTTTTTATAGAAATCTTCTTTCTTCCTCACTAAAAACTCCATATCAACATCCATCTTTTTGGCTATTCGACGGAGGTCTTCGGCCACTATTCCCTCTTTCATGTAAGATACTACTTTTGCGTCTGGAAACTTTTGCTGCACCACTGCCAGTCCTTGTCGGCTCTTTTGGCATCTCGGATTGTGATAAATTGTTATTTTCATCGCTTGGATTTGAGCAACCTAAGATATTTTATTTCGTCATTAAAGCGCTTGCAATTAACCCCTGTGTATGCTATATATAGACGAAAACCAGATCGAATGATAGAAGGTATCAAACTAAGACTTATATCGTTATTCATTGTTCTTTTCGGTTCAATAAGCGTTGCACTGAGTCAAACTGAGTGCGATTCCATATATGGCCCTACCGGGGAGCCTGCTCAAGGTCTTGATGTTCCGCTTTGTGCAAATGATTCTGCTGTCGTATTGGTAGCGTCATCCGTAGGTGCATCATACACCTGGTTTGACGGTTCAACTGCATCAACCAATGTTGTCACTGCTACAGGAAATTATGGAGTTACTGTATCTCATCCCGCAGTAACAGGAGCCTGCACCCTGAATTTCAATGTTTTTACTGCGGCTGTTCCTCCCATTGTAATTCAATCAGATACTACTATTTGTCCTGGGCAAAATGCCACTTTTGATGCCATTCCTTCAACTTATCCTTTTTACACCTGGAACAATGGGGCAACAACACCATCAACAACAGCAGGAAATCCCGGAAACATATGGGTATTGATCGCAGATACGAATGGATGCCAGAATTCTGATACTGTTATACTTCAAAACTTTGCACTGGACTCCATCGATCTCGGACCCGATTCATCCTTTTGTGAAGGAGATACCGTTACCCTTGATGCTGGTCCTGATTATGTGACTTATTTATGGACCGACTTAAACTCAGGACTTACTTCTACAAATCAAACCTTTGCTGCAGACACTACTGGGGTTTATTCAGTTTCAGCAACAGATACCAATGGGTGTGACATTCCTACTTCGTTCATTTTTCTATCGATGAACAGTGCTCCCGACGCGACCATCAACGGAGATGATCTCATATGTACTGGCACAAGCACACAACTGCGAGCACCTGTCGGTTCACTCTACACCGGATGGGTTTGGAATACAGGTGACAACGTTCCAATAATTATAGCAAGTGCGGCTGATACTTATTGGGTGGAAGTAACCGATACCAATGGATGCACCAATACAGACACATTCAACCTAAATCTCATCCCCCGACCTCCTATTAACCTGCAGGATACTACTGCCATATGTAGTGGAGATAGTGCTATCCTAAATGCTGGACCGGGCATGGTACAATACGATTGGTCTACAGGGGATACGACTCAAACTATAGCTATTTCAAGTCAGGGCAGCTATTCCATCACAATTGTAGATACCAATACCTGTACGAATAGCGACACTACATTCCTGCGTGTTGATACCCTTCCAATAGTAAACCTTGGGCCCGACATTAATTACTGCGAAGGGAGTACTTTCAGCCAGTTGCTTGATGCCGGTGGAAACAGGGATACCATCCTTTGGATGAATGGTGCCAATACCCGCCTAATTAATGTTGATACCAGCACGGTTAATACGGTGTGGGTGCAGGTGGGTGATGCCAATGGTTGTGTGGGAAGTGATACTCTATTCATTATTGAGAATTTGCTTCCAATGGTTGATCTGGGGCCTGATACTCAATATTGCGCAAATAATTCCATTACCCTGAACGCTGGTAATCCGGGAGCTTCGATTATAAATTATGCATGGAATACGGGAGACTCCCTTCAAACTTTTACTATTTCCGGAACTCCGGGGATTTTAGCAGATACGATGGAGACCTATTCTGTCACCATAACAGACACAAATAACTGTCAAAACTCTGATTCCATATCTGTTACAAAGTGGGTGCTTCCGCGTCCGGAATTGGGCAATGACACCGCGTATTGCTATTTGGATCCCTTCAGTATGGTATTAGATCCGGGGCCTTATGCCGGATATCTTTGGAGTACTGGAGAAACGACCAGCACCATAACTGTTGGCGCTATACAGTCAACTTATTTTGTTACGGTAACTGATACCCGGGGTTGCAAGAACTCTGATGACATGACAGTAAATGAAAACTCACTACCAAATCCTAATTTGGGTCCGGACACTAATTTATGTATTGGAGTAAGCTTTATAAAAATTCTGAGCCCTGGTGGGTTCATCAGTTATTTTTGGTCTGATAGCACTACAAATGCAGTCCTGGCGGTTACTGAGCCCGGAAACTATTCTGTTACTGTAACGGATTTCAATGGCTGCATGAACTCGGATGAAATGAACGTCATTGCCGCCGACAATCCACCTGTGGATCTGGGTGCCAGTGTTGTCTTCTGCGAAGATGTTGTTTTAGATACCCTATTAGATGCGAGTATAGGGTTGCCGGGAGGGACAGGTTATAGTTATTTCTGGAATGACAACTCTACGAATAGCATAAAAACCGTTACCGATTTTGGCACCTATTCCGTTACCGTAACCGATACGACAACCTTGTGCAAAGATTCCAGTCTTGTGCAGTTTACAGCATTTGGTAAAGCTGACCCTGAACTGGGCGAAGGAGATTTAATCTGTCCGGGTGAAGTGATGGAATTAGACCCTGAAGTGCTAAAAGATGGCTATAGCTACCTGTGGAGCACGGGAGAAACTACGAGTAGAATTTTTGTGAATCAGGCCGGTTTGTATTGGGTAGAACTCAATTCAGAGAATGGCCTCTGCACGGGTATAAGGGACTCAATTTATTTTGAGCAAGGGGTAAACCCGACTGTTGAACTCAGGGAGTATATTGAACCGTGTATTGGCCAGACTGTCATTCTATTGGATGATCAAACGCCTTTTCCAAATACCACCTATGTATGGCAGGATGGCTCTACCGATTTCAACTATATTGTCACCGAGTCTGGAACGTATAGTGTGACGGTAACCAATGAATGTGGGCAAGACGAAGACCGAACGACTATAAACTATTATGATTGCTTTACTATATATGTTCCAACTGCTTTTTCACCTAATGGAGATGGAAAAAATGACATATTCCTTCCAAAAAGTGCCCAGGAATTCACCGATTATAACCTCACCATTTTTGATCGTTGGGGAAGTCTTGTGTTTGAAACGAACGATATAAACCAGGGGTGGGACGGCAAACAAGGTGTAACTGATGCTGATGGAGAAGTCTATATCTGGAAAATCTCTTACATCTCAGCATTTGATGAGAATCTCCAAAGACGGGAAGAACTGGGGCAGGTAGTGCTTATTCGCTAATTGCTCCTTTTCCAAATTTCATTAAGTACGATTTGATGTAGTCATCAATATTACCGTCCAGGACTGCCTGAACATTGCTGGACTCATAGTTCGTCCGTAAGTCTTTCACCAATTTATAGGGATGTAAAACATAGTTACGGATTTGAGAACCCCATTCAATTTTCATCTTACTACCTTCAACCGCAGCTTTTTCCTCCTCCTGTTTTCTCAACTCCATCTCGTATAACTTCGATTTCAAGAGGGTTAATGCATTTTCCTTATTCTGAAGTTGCGACCTACTCTCGGTATTTCTGATTATTATTCCGGTGGGTTTGTGCTCCAGTCTTACTCCGGTTTCAACCTTGTTTACGTTTTGTCCACCTGCGCCTCCAGATCTAAAGGTATCCCAAATAATATCCGATTGATTAACTTCAATTTCAATAGTGTTGTCAATTCTGGGGTAAACGAAAACAGATGAAAAACTGGTATGTCGTCTTGCATTGGAGTCAAATGGCGAAATTCTAACCAGTCGATGTACTCCATTTTCACCTTTTAGCTTGCCGTAAGCAAAATCTCCTGAAACCTCGAGAGTAGCAGATTTAATTCCTGCTTCATCTCCTTTTTGATGATCAACTAAAACAGCCTTTAAACCATTCTTTTCTGCCCACATCAGATACATCCTTAATAGCATAGAGGCCCAATCCTGACTCTCAGTTCCTCCTGCACCAGGATTGATTTCTAATATGGCGTCCAACTTGTCTTCTTTGGCCGAAAGCATGTTTTTGAACTCCAAGTCTTCGATCAGTTCCAGTGCATTTGCAAATTGTGTATCAACTTCTTGTTCTGACGCTTCACCGTCCGAATAAAAATCGTAGAGAACCTGCACATCCCCAATGGATTCTGAAGTTTTATCATAGGATTCAATCCAGAATTTTAATTCGCTAATCTCCTTAAGCTGTTGTTCAGCTTTCTTCGGATCATCCCAAAAATTTGGATCCTGAGTGGCTAATTCTTTGTCTTTTAGCTGTTCTCTTTTCGAGTCGACGTCAAAGGTACCCCCTCAGCGCTTCCAGGCGCCTTACAAGATCCTTCAGGTTATCTGATGTGATCATATCCTTTCTCCTTTATAATCTCTAATATAAGATTCAGTTCAAATCCCTTTCGGTGCAGCCTGGCCATTTCTTTTTGTCTTTGGTCATACGACATGGATGAATCAAAACTACGATCAATAATCTGCATTAAAATTGACCTATAATGTTCTCTGTCGATGCTCTGAATAGACTCCTCAATGATAGGTTCTGCAATACCCTTACTCCTCAATGCCATTCTAATTTTGATAAAACCCCATTGATTTTGATTGAGCTTACCTCTCGTATAAGACCTTGCAAATCGACCATTATCCAAATATCCGTCGTCAGTCAATAGCTTTAAAAATTGCGGTTGCTCATCCTTAGGAACTTCAAGACGATCCATCTTTTGCAGAACATCAAAAGTGCATCTCTCCTGATAGGCACAATAACGGGTTAACTTATGGTATAGGTTAGCCTTGCCAGGCTTAGCTCGATCTTGGGTCAAAGTTGGATTTCTTCGTTCTTGGGATTCACAAAGCTATACTGCACCAGCGGATAAGAAGTCCTGGGTACAATTTGGATCCATTTGCCGTATTTCATAAACCACGAAAGTTGATATTTCCTGCGGTTAACCCTGAAGTATGCTTCAATAAAAGGATGCACCTTAATTCTCTTGATCTGCTCTTTTCGTTCCAATAAGGAAATGAGTTTTTCCTGAATTTCGTCTATCAATAAGATTGTCGCCTGAACTTCAACTGCTTCTCCGGATTTGTCCGCAATAACTTCATTGGTTTTGAATTCCATCTCCGGTCGCACTCTTTGTCTTGTAATCTGAACCAAACCAAACTTGCTGGGCGGAAGAATATAATGCTTAGACCGGTCGTTCTGCATGGCCTCTGTCAGCTTGTTGTACAGGGTCTTTCTGTTCTCCGGCTTGACCATATCGATAAAGTCTATGACTATAATACCTCCCATATCACGCAATCTAAGCTGACGTGCAATTTCATCAGCGGCTTCCATGTTCACCCTCAGAGCATTCGTTTCTTGCGAGTCCTCTTTCTTAGACATGTTTCCACTGTTCACGTCAAAGACATGCAGTGCCTCAGTATGCTCCACTACCAGATAGGCGCCACTTGACATGGTTACATTTCTTCCGAAAGCAGACTTTATCGCTTTGTTAATTCCATAAAAATCAAATACACTGATCTTCTTTCCTCCATAGAATTTCAGTATGTTCTCTTTTTCAGGTGCTATGTTTTTCAGAAAAGACTTTAAGTCCTCAAAAACTTCCTTATCGTCCACAATTATTTTGTTGAACGATTCATTAAACATATCTCGAAGAAATGCTGCCGTCTTATCCAACTCACCCAGAACTCTGTCTTTGGGTTTTGCGCCATTGAGGTTTTTGTGAGCTACTGCCCATTTCTCGGTCAATTCGCTAAGGTCACGGTTGAGCTCTGCAACCCTTTTATTCTCTGCGACGGTTCGAACAATGATTCCAAAGTTTGCCGGTTTGATGCTCTGAATCAACCGTTTTAACCTCTCCTTTTCCTTTCTGTCCCGGATTCTGCTTGAAATTGAAATCCGGTTTGAAAAAGGCACTAAAACGAGATATCTCCCGGCAATACTCAATTCCATGGATAACCTCGGGCCCTTTGTGGAAATAGGTTCTTTGGATATTTGCACAAGGACTTCCTGGCCAGGTTTTAGTACGTCTTGTACATTACCCTCTTTGTTAATGTCCCCTTCTAGCTTAAACTCATTGAGCTCAGCTTGCTTCATACTCCCTTTGCTAACTCTTTTGACGTACTTGTTGACATTCGCTGCCAGCGGACCAAGGTCAAAATAATGAAGAAAACCGTCCTTTTCATAGCCGACATCAACAAATGCCGCATTCAGGCCAGGTACCAGTTTCTTGATTTTACCTAGATAGAGGTCTCCAACAGCATAAGGTTTATTATGCGCCTCCTGATGTAGCTCCACCAGGGTCTTGTCCTCAAGTAATGCGATGTTCGCTGCATCAGAGCGAACTTGAATAACTAACTCTTTGTTCACCAATTCTTAATTGTTCAACATTGGCAACACAGAGTTGAAATATAAAGAAGATCGCCAATCAGATTGACGAAATAGAAAATACCAGAAAGAAAGGATTACTATTTCTTCTTCTTGTGCCTGTTCTTGCGTAAGCGTTTTTTACGCTTATGCGTGGCCATCTTGTGTCTTTTTCTCTTTTTACCGCAAGGCATAAATTCTTCTTTTTATATCTTCAACTCTGTTATTTCTTATTTCGGCCTAGAAGAAAATTCTCTAAGCTCCTTTTTTTACCTTACTCACAAAGGTTTTTGACGGCTTGAATGCTGGAATCTGATGTGCCGGAATAATGATTGTAGTATTCTTTGAGATATTTCTTCCAGTTTTCTGAGCTCTTTTCTTAACAATAAAGCTTCCAAATCCGCGGAAGTATACGTTTTCGCCTTTGCTCAAGGCATCTTTGACTGAATCCATATACGCTTCGACAGTGGCTAAAACCTGACCTTTTTCAATGCCAGTTTTTTCTGAAACTTCCGCTACTATATCTGCTTTTGTCATCCCTAAGTGTTTAATTTATACATGTTTGTCCTTTGTAGAGAAGGGGCGCAAAGATACCCTAATAATTTGAATCTCAAAATGTTTGATCATTCTTACCTTCGACTCCGAGATGTTCAGTAAAAAAATTTTACAGTGGTACAATTCAAACCAAAGAGACCTGCCATGGAGAAGAACCAATGATCCATATTACATATGGCTTTCTGAAATCATACTTCAACAAACTAGAGTTGAACAAGGACTTCCATACTACTTTTCGTTTACCGAGTCCTTTCCAACTATTTTCGACCTAGCCAACGCTTCAGAAGATGAAGTTTTAAAGCACTGGCAGGGATTGGGTTATTATTCGCGCGCCCGGAATCTGCACTTTACCGCAAAGGAAATTGCCAAAAAATACAATGGAAGATTTCCAAATACTTACACTGAGCTCATTAAGCTCAAGGGAATAGGCCCTTACACCGCTGCAGCAATATCGTCCATTGCCTTTAAAGAGGTCATCGCAGCTGTAGATGGTAACGTCCAACGAGTGATAAGTCGATACTTCGGCATCGAACAGCCCGTTGATATAAATCCAGGCAAAAAGATGGTTGAATATTTAGCTCAGGAACACATAAGTAGTTCTCGACCAGGTGATTACAATCAGGCATTAATGGATTTTGGTTCATTCGTATGTATTCCCAAATCTCCCAAATGCAGTTCGTGTTTGCTGAATGAAGGCTGTGTTGCATTTAGACGAAATGCACAAGACAAATGGCCAAAAAAAAGGGTTAAAGTGTTGGTTAGAGAAAGAACTCTAAACTATTCTGTTCTGGTAGCAGACAACAAGCTTGCATTGAAAAAAAGAGGTAATGCAGATATTTGGAGAGGCTTGTATGATCTACCGGAAATTAAACATGACTTACTTTCGCCTTCAGAATTACACGAACCCGCAAACCAGCTGATATCAAGTCAAAAACATAAACTGAGTCATAGAATTCTTACGATTAATTTTTTCAGCATGGGCTACAAGGTAGCACCCACAGAAGATCTTATATGGGTTTCAATGAACGAGCTTTCGAGTTTTGCCGTACCAAAACCTATAGAAACTTTTCTTCAATCAAAGGAATTTCATACTTACATTTCTATGTTGCATAATCCTTAGATTTGCCGAAAATCAATTAAATGGCTGGTAGCGTAAACAAAGTTATTTTAGTAGGAAATCTGGGCAAAGACCCTGAAATACGTCACCTGGATAGTGGGGTGTCTGTAGCATCTTTTCCGATGGCTACCTCCGAAACATATAAAGACCGAACTACTGGCGAAAAAAGAACTGTGACCGAATGGCACAATATTGTTTTATGGAGAGGATTAGCTGATGTAGCAGAAAAATACCTTCAAAAAGGATCTCTCGTGTATATTGAAGGTAAGCTCAAAACGAGGAGCTGGGAAGACCAGGATAAGAACATAAGATACACTACTGAAGTTGTAGCTGATAGTATGACCATGCTCGGAAGATCTCGCGATGCGGAAAGTGAGGTTAAAAATTCTCCTTCTCAACCCCAGGATAGACCTGAACTTCCACAGGATCAAGAAGATGATCTCCCTTTTTAATGACAGCTTCCTTTTTTCAATTCTACATCTATCTCTACAGACTAAGTTGAAATGTCATTGATAGGTGTAGTCTTATCTGTTATCGTTCTGTTGATATTATTGCTCATTTCAGCACTTGTCTCCGGCTCTGAAGTAGCTTTTTTTTCACTCAGCCCGGGTCAGAAACAACTTGTAGATAATGGAGAAGTTGGCAGTTGGGAGTACATTTCTCTACTACTCTCCAAACCCAAACAGCTCTTAGCTACAATTCTAATCGCCAATAATTTTGTAAACGTCGCTATTATTCTGCTTTCATCATTAATATCGCAGCAACTCTTCAATCCGAACGATTTATACCTTTTTGGATTCGTTATAAAATCTGGTGTTATAATCTTCCTGATAAACACCCTTATAATCACTTTTATTATTCTCATGTTAGGGGAAGTTATTCCAAAGGTCTATGCATCTAGATATCCTTTACGTCTGATTGGACTTACAGCATATCCCCTCAATATTACATATCGGATACTTGATAGCATCAAACTTGTCAACCTATTGGTATCGAGCACTACTTTTCTGGATAAAAGCTTAAAAAACAAAGTAGAGAAAGTAACTTCAGACGATTTACAAATCGCTCTGGAATTAACCAGTAAAGAGGAAATGCAAGAAGAAGATCATAAAATTCTTGAAGGCGTTGTCCGTTTTGGAGAAACAGACGTAAAGCAAATTATGACGCCTCGAGTAAATGTGGTTGATTTGGACATGAATGACAATTTTGAGGTTGCTCGTGAAACAATTCTCGAAAGTGGATTCTCCAGAATTCCGGTTTATCAAGAACAAATTGACCAGATCAAGGGGGTTCTCTATGCGAAGGATTTACTGCCCTTTCTTGGACAAGAGGACTTTACATGGCACACCCTGATCCGAAAAGCATACTTCGTTCCTGAAAACAAGAAGATTGATGATCTTCTCAATGAGTTTCAAGCCCGTAAAATACATATGGCCTTTGTTGTGGACGAATATGGCGGCTATTCAGGAATTGTCACCCTTGAAGACATCATTGAAGAAATAGTAGGTGATATTAGCGATGAATTTGATGATGAGGAAATTCATTATTCTAAACTCGATGCCAGCACTTTTGTCTTTGATGCTCAAATCTCATTGAATGATATGTACCGGGTCCTTGACATTTCCGGTGATGATTTTGAGGAATCTAAAGGTGAAGCGGATAGTCTGGCAGGTTTTGTTCTGGAAATATCGGGCAAAATTCCGTTGAAAAATGAAAAGTGCTCCTTTGGAAATTGGGATTTTATCATCGAAGCTGCTGATCGTCGAAGAATCAAACGCGTAAAGGTGGTGCGCAAAGAAAATCCTTCTGATGAGTCCTAAAATACTCCTTGTTGTTTTAGTGGTTTTTCTATCGGGATGCGGGAAGAATCCTGTTCCAAAACCATTTGGACACTTTAGAATTGACTTACCGGATCACGAATACCAACAATTCTCCAAGAGTTGTCCTTTCACTTTTGACTACTCAAAATTTGCTACTGTAATTTCAGTCAAGAAAGGCATTTATGATTGTTGGTTCAATGTGGATTACCCAAAGTATAAAGCAACTGTACATCTTAGCTACTATGCTGTTTCCGGTGATGTTTTAAACACTTACCTCGAAGATGCCTACTCATTGGCAATGAAACACTTACAAAGGGCGGATGAACTTGATGAAATCCAAATAAAAAATGATTCTAACAGAGTTTTTGGTATGATTTACGATTTTAAGGGAGGGACGGCCTCAAACTTTCAATTTTACGTCACAGATAGTGTGAATCATTTTGTGCGTGGTGCCTTGTATTTCAATGTACCGCCCAACCCAGACTCTATCGCTCCGGTAGAAGGTTTTATAGAAAAAGACCTTTTTAGGTTAACCGAGAGCTTCAGGTGGGTTAATGGTTAAGCCCGATTTGTTTCGGAAAGATGTTGTCGTATTTGAAACAAACTCAACATGCATTAATAAAAGTATTAGTGCACCAAGTTGATGAAGAACGGCAAGAAAAAGAGGCAAATGAAAGATAAGTGTGGTAACTCCCAGCGCAAACTGAACAAAGACCATGACCAACATATAATTTATTCTCCTGATCAATGATGAATTTCCACTTTTCCTTGTTCTAAACCAAAGGGTCAGGATAATCAGAAATAGTGTGATTCCAATGTACCGGTGTATGAATTGAATTCCTGAGTTGTTCTCCACCAGATTCAGATAGAATGGATTCATTTCAAAGGCTTGCGGAGCGACCAACACACCGGGGTTCATATGAGGCCAATAATTGTGAACAAGCCCAGCGTCCTTGCCAGCCACAAAAGCACCGTAAATAATCTGGACTATAAGGATGATAAAGGAGAATACCACCAACCTCGAAATTCCCGGGGATATTAAAAGCTTTTTTTTGGTTCCATTCCATAGCTGCAGACCGAGATTAAATGAATACGACGCCGTTATAAAGGCCGTTATAAGGTGCGCTGCCAATCTAAAGTGACTTACCCTGGGCTGATCAGCCAATCCACTCTTTACCATAAACCATCCAAGGAATGCCTGAAATGCTCCTAGCCCAAAAAGAATCATGAGTTTAAAAAAGAGTGGTCTACTTATTCTTCTTTGAATCAAAAAGATGATGAAAGGAATGATGAAAACCAGACCAATGAATCTTCCCATCATCCTATGCAGGTATTCCCAGAAAAAGATCCGCTTGAAATCGGTCAGCGTAAAATGGGAGTGAATAGCCTGAAACTCAGGGTACTTTTGATATTCTTCAAAGCTTTCGTGCCATTCTTCTTCGCTCAATGGAGGAACGGACCCCATTATTAAGTTCCAATCCACCATGGAAAGTCCGGAATCTGTCAGTCTTGTGATCCCTCCAATGGCGGTAGTTAAGAATACTAGAAATGCTCCTATAAAAAGCCAAATTGCAACCGGTCTAACTTTCTGCATTACCGATAAACAACTAAAAGGGAAGTAAGTTTAATAGAAATTACTGCTGAAGCGGATTTCTGAAAATGGAGAAGAAATCTAAATCTGTAATGTTAAAGGATTCTCCTTCATTCTCGTCATCATTGTCATATCCTGATTCTGATTCGGAAAAGATTCTATTCTCTAGTTCAACGTCTGATATGGGGATTGATTTATCGGAAGAAGTTTTACTGATCAACGCTTCTGAATCAGCATTCTCGTCTCCATCCAAAGTGACTATGATCTCATTATTCTCATGATCTACCTTAACTTTTCTCACGCCTTCATTCGTCTTGATTTCAGATGCAAGCTCCTGATATTCAGACCTTGTCATACCTTCTTCAAAGGATAATGTTATTTTCTTTTCATATTTGATCGACGACTTCGAACTGTCCGAACTAGCCAATATTCCTAAGAGCGCTACCAAGAAAAATACTATCCTGAACATGATTGAATTGGATTTTGATTGGCTACGAAAGTAAGAAGACTTGTCAAAACCGCAGAATTCCTTGTTTTTTATTTTATTGACGGCAAATAGACTTGAAGAACGCGAGATACCCTTTTAATTATCTTTGGCCGTTTGAAAAATGAGTGAGCGGGAAGAAAGAAAGAAGGGAGAAATGTCCTTCATTGAGCACCTCGAGGTACTTCGTTGGCATCTTGTAAGAAGTGTCGCTGCTATTATCATCATTGCAGTTCTTGCCTTTTTGAATAAGGCCATTCTTTTTGACCATATCATTTTCGCTCCTAAATCATCTGATTTTGTAACCTTCAGGTTACTTTGTAATTTTTCTAGTTATCTCGCGACCAACTGGCCTTCCTACATTTCAGATCCTGACCTGCTTTGCATAGGACAGAATATTCCCCCGTTGCAGAATATAAATCTCGCCGGCCAGTTCACAACACACATTATGGTTTCTGTTCTTACCGGTTTCATTCTTGGATTTCCTTACGTATTTTACGAGATATGGAAGTTTATAAAACCAGGGCTGCATGAAAAGGAAGCTAGATACAGTGGCGGTATCATTTTTTGGGCCAGTCTTCTTTTTGCTACCGGCGTTCTATTTGGCTACTTTGTCATAGCACCTTTATCCGTTAATTTTTTTGCTACCTACAGCATAAGTTCTGAAGTAACTACACTACCCACACTATCCACTTACATAACCACAGTAACAACAGTTGTTCTGGCTGCTGCAATTGTATTTGAGTTGCCTTTAGTTGTATACTTCTTTGCCAAAATTGGTATCTTAACCCCAGAACTTTTGAAGACATACCGAAGACATTTTATAGTTGTTGCCTTGATTCTTTCAGCAATCATCACTCCCCCGGATATATTTTCTCAGGTATTAGTAACCATACCTTTGATCATCCTATATGAAATTAGTATTACCATCGCACGAAGAGTAACAAGAGTAAAGGTGGACTCGGCGGTGACCTGAACAAAATGATATCTTTAGTCGAGAATATGTCGTAATAGTGATTGATGCGAAGTCCAAAATATGCGGGTAAGGTTATCTGTCCTTCTTCTTCTTTTCAGCACTTCATTTGTTCAGGCTCAGTATACTCGTGTTTTTGGAGAGGTTAGAGATTCTGTTACGGATGAGCCTTTGCCTTTTGTAAACATTGTTTTCAAAGGAAAAAATGTAGGTTGTATTACCGATGTTGATGGTAAGTTTGATATCAATACACAATGGGGTTCAAATACCATTTCTATCTCCAGCGTAGGATACGAGCGCAAAGATTTACCAGTCAACGTTGGTGAAAAGCAAAAGCTAATAATTCATCTTGCACCAAATGTGCAGCAACTCGAAACTGTTGAAATTAAAGCAGATAAAAAACGATATAAGAATAAGGATAATCCCGCTGTAATACTGATCAGAAAAGTAATTGCCCATCGCGACTCAAACCGAATGAAGGCTTTTGAATACTATGAATATGAAAAGTATGAGAAAAGCGAATATGACCTCAATAACTTTACGGATGAGTGGTTGGAGCGCAGGGCATTGAAGAGTTTTGAGGTTATTAAAAATTATATTGATACTTCCGACCTGAACGGTAAACCCTTTGTTCCAATGTTAATCAAAGAACGAGTTTCGACCGTGTATTATCGCCGCGATCCGGAAACCTCCAGGGAGGTGGTTTCGGGTAACAGGATATCTGGATTTGAAGAAAGTACTTTTTCTCAGGGGATGGATCAATTTCTAGAAAAACTAAATGCGCAGGTGGACATCTACGAACCACGAATTGACTTGTTAGACAAGTCATTTACCTCTCCCATATCCAATTTAGGGCCCAACGTCTATCGATACTATGTCACGGATTCAACTGTAATTGACTCGGTGAAGTACACTGAACTCTCGTTTTTACCGAGAGATCGAAGTTTTGTTGCTTTTACCGGCAAAATGTGGGTTGCCGATGCGTCTCTTAATTACGGTGTCAGGGATATCGAGCTAACTCTGGATAGCAGAATAAACATCAATTTTCTTGAAGATTTAAGACTGAGACAGTCGTTTGAATTTAGTGACACTGCGGGTTGGGTGATTACTAAAGACGAAATGACCATCGACGTTCAACCTACAGAAAAAGGCCTTGGTATTTTCAACACAAAAACAACGATGTACCGAAACTTCAAAACAGGCTTTGAAAGGCCTGAAGAATTTTATGCCGGACTCAACAAGACCGTGTACGATGATGAGGCAGAAGATCGTACTGATATGTTTTGGGATACGGCGAGGCATGAAGAATTAAATGAACGAGAACAAGGGATTTTTGAATTGGCTGATACCATTTCTCAAATACCTGAATTTTTAACCCTCACAAGAATTTTAGAATTTGCTTTTACCGGGTATGTCAAAGTCAATACGATCGATGTAGGCCCGGTTTCTTCTTTTCTGAGCTATAATGATGTCGAAGGAATAAGAATGCGATTTGGATTCAGAACCAACATTGATTTTCACAAGAAATGGCGTTTTACAGCTTGGGCTGCTTACGGAATAACGGACGAAAAATATAAGTACCATGGGGCGGTAGATTATTATTTTAAAAAAGCACCGCGCAGGAGACTTCATGCAGGTTACACCTTTGATATCTATCAACCCGGGTTCGAGGTGAACTGGACCGATAAAGACAATATTTTCCTTTCATTCCGAAGAACACCTGCTACCAATATGTTTTATCGGGAAAAATTTGAAACCTTTTATGAGCATGAGTGGCTCATTGGATTGAGTTCAAGGGCCGGGGTTCGTACAGAGAATATTACCGATACGAGATTGAATGACCTGGAGCTAAACGGTAGCGGTAATTCACTTTCATCTATTCAAAACAACGTTTTATCCTTTCAAACGCGCCTGGCGATCAACGAGAAATATATTCAAGGCAGATTTCGGAGATCCCCAATTCGAACTACAGCACCTATTTTTAGAGTAGGCTATGAATATGCCGGAAGTATAACCGGAAGTACATACGATTATCACAAAATTCAGCTCTCGATTCAAAAAAGATTTAAATTGGGAATATTGGGGTTTTCAGATATAGAGCTTGAAGGCGCCAAGATGTTTGGAAAAGCATCATATCCATTATTAATTATTCATCGAGGTAATGAAACTATTGCGTATGACGAACGATCTTATAACATGATGAATTTTCTCGAGTTTGTGAGTGATGAAACTGCTGCGATCATGGTTACCCATCATTTCAATGGGCTCCTGAGTAGCTTTGTTCCTTTGGTAGAACGAACCAAACTTCGAGCTGTAGTTTCGGGCAAGCTTTTATATGGCAACCTCTCCCCTGACAATTCCAATCCCGATGATCCTGAACTGTTGCAGTTTCCCGATCGTATGTACAGCTTGAACAATGGCCCTTATGTTGAAGCAAGTGTTGGAATTGAAAACCTGTTTAGGTTTATTCGCATTGATATGGTGAAGCGATTCACTTATTTAGATCATCCAGGACTCAGTGAAACCTTTGGTGTAAAGGGATTGGCACCAAGAATAATGCTACAACTCACATTTTAACATGAAGCTCAGAGCAGAAAACATCGTTAAGAAATACAAAAGCCGAACTGTTGTAAAAGGTGTTAGTGTGGAAGTCTCGCAGGGGGAGATTGTAGGACTTCTCGGTCCCAATGGCGCCGGAAAAACCACAAGTTTCTACATGATCGTAGGGCTCATAAAACCCAACGATGGAAGAATATTTCTGGATACTACAGAAATTACCACTCAACCCATGTATAAAAGAGCTCAAATGGGCATTGGTTACTTACCTCAAGAGGCCAGTGTATTTCGCAAACTCTCAGTTGAGGACAATATCTTAGCCGTATTGCAAATGACCAAAATGAGTAAAAGTGAACAACGCAAAAAATTAGAAGAACTCATCGAGGAATTCAGCTTGGGTCATGTGCGCAAAAACCGCGGGGATTTACTCTCAGGAGGAGAAAGACGAAGAACTGAAATAGCCCGGGCATTGGCTGTCGATCCGAGTTTTATCCTCCTGGATGAACCTTTTGCCGGAGTCGACCCCATCGCTGTGGAAGACATTCAAAAAATTGTATACCAACTCAAGTATAGAAATATAGGAATCCTGATTACCGACCACAATGTCCAGGAAACTCTCTCTATAACCGATCGGGCATACCTTCTTTTCGAAGGCAATATCCTCAAAGCCGGTTCCGCTGAGGATCTGGCCAATGATGAACAGGTTCGACGGGTTTATCTGGGCCAGCATTTTGAGTTGAAACGCAAAAGTTTTCAGATTGATTAATCCAACGATATGACCAAAGAATACAAAATTGCCCCTTCCCTCCTATCCGCCGATTTCTCAAGACTTTATGATCAAATAAAACTGGTAGAGGATGCCGGTGCCGACTGGCTTCATGTCGATGTAATGGACGGCCACTTTGTTCCCAACCTCACTTTTGGCCCATTTATAGTAGAAGCCATAAAAAAATGCGCCTCAAAACCTTTGGATGTGCATTTGATGATTGAGAATCCAGATCAGTACATTGAGGGTTTTAGCAATGCCGGAGCAGATATAATTACCGTCCATGAAGAAGCATGTCCCCACCTTCACCGCACCATTCAACTCATAAAATCAACAGGAAAAAAAGCCGGCGTATCCATAAATCCGCATACCCCCGTTTACTCGCTGATCGATATCCTGCCCGATGTTGACCTCGTATTAATTATGTCGGTCAACCCGGGATTTGGAGGTCAGAAATTCATCAAGAATACCTACAAAAAACTAGATGAGCTTAGCACGCTCCTCAATGAAATGGACCTTCATCAGATAGATATAGAAGTAGATGGTGGGGTTAAATTGGACAATATTGAAGCATTAGGTCGCGCAGGAGCTAATGTCTTAGTATCCGGTTCTGGAATTTATAAAGAACCAAATCCTGCTAAAGCCATACGGGAAATGCGCCAGGTACTTGAATCAATTTAAGGTTTCAAGTTTATATTCATACGATTCCATTACCTGATTTACCAGAAGTTCCTTACATGCTTTTTCCACCAGTCTTTGAGCTTCAGATTCTGATGATGCTTCCACCTCCATCGTGATGTGCTTGCCCACCCTTACATTTTCCAACTCCTTGAATCCTAAATTTTTGAGCCCTGAAGTGACGGCTTTTCCCTGTGGGTCCAATAGCGCTTTTAGTGGCATCACATCAATGTTCGCGAGGTATTTCATGTTCTAATTCCTTTGAGGTATAAATAGAATCCAAAAATGATGTACAAAAGTATAATTATCGGGATCAGTAAATAATCTAAAAAGGGAAGTGATGGTATGTAAACCCAATAAGGCAAAATGCCTATTAGAATGAGAACACCTGAAATAATAAGAAAATAAACCCTGTCCTTATTGTCCTTAAAAGAAAAGGATCGAATCTTGAAATTCAGCATTGGGATTTTTGAGACCATCAATAGAGACAGGAATACAGAGGCAATTCCCCACCAAACAGGATTGAAAAGATTGTAAACCAAATGAAAATCAAACGGTCGCCAATACTTTAAATGGACCATAAGCCCCAGCTGCTCATTGCCCGGTTCAAAATACAGGTTGATTTGATACTGATAATGCATCACGAACGGTATGGAAGCCACCAATATGGCTGCTGCTGGTGTAGGAAGCCCCTGGAAATACTCACCTTTATACTTCGACAAATTAAACCTTGCTAATCTCAATGCAGCGGCTATAATAAACAACAATGAAAGAGATTGAACCCATAAATGGCTGGCGGGACGAGTGTTGATCGGCTGAAAGTACTCGCCATAGGCTATTGATAGCTCATGAAATAGAATAAACCCAGGTAATACACCAAAAGTTACCATGTCCGCAAGCGAATCTAATTGTGCTCCCAGTTTAGAAGTGGCCTTAAGAGCCCGGGCAATAAAACCATCCAAAAAATCCAGAATTGATGCAACAAACAAGCAAACTGCAGCCAGTTGCAATTCAGCCATAAAACTGAAAGCAATTCCGGCAACACCGAGAATTAAGTTGCTGATTGTTAGACTGTTAGGTATCCAGGATTTCAATTCTACAGTTTCATTTCTCATGCGCAAGTTATCACAAAGAGGAAGTTAATTCTACCTGAACTCTTTCGGCTTTCTAACAGTGAAGACCCTTGAAATATTGAATCCTATACGCATATCAAAATCACCATTTTGTCCTGGTGTTTGGGTGATGACGTGTTGTTCAATAATACCCACAGAGTTGGTTACAAAAAGCTGAAACACATGTCCGCCTGTCTCGATATCCACGCCAAAGGAAATTGAATTTGTATAACGATCAGCAAGCTGATCGGGGAAAACATAGTAGTACTCCGCAGTGAATGCAAGCCTATTGGTGAGCTTCGCTCTTCCACCAAAACCTAATGCAAATACATCATTTCGCTCTTCTTTCGTCTCCACAAGGTTTCTATGAACAAGCGATGGCATGATCTGGAAGGTCAGGGCTTCACTGATCTTTGAGCCCAAAATAAGCTGATGCACAAAAGACATTCGTGATGTGAAATATTCATATTGGTTTGAACCATCATCTGGTGTGGCGTCAATGGCCATAGAAGAAAACCACTGAACAGCCAGAGGCTGTTTTACTGCTCCGGTTTTTTGACGAATAAGCTTTACTTTAAAATAGCTGTCCCAGGTCTTTTGGAAGGTAGTTCTGCCCAATCCGATTTGGAGCCAATCGTTTATTCCATAATCTGCACCTAATCGGGTAGCTGCATTGTCCAGACCGAAGAATGTTTCAAAACCATCTCCCAATGGACCGAAATGATGACTGATTTTAAGGTCAAATACTCCGCTCGGTGTGTTTTCCAACGATACCGAATTGATAATCCTGTTGGTCTTATAGCTGGCAGTTACAAATTCTACTTTGTTGGAGTCCTCTTCAAGTTCAGAAAGCATGTCCATTTCCTGAGCCGAAATGTGAACGGTGAATTGAAAAACTGAAAAGAATAAAAAAAGTATTCTCATTTTTTCATCAATTCATAGTTCATTGTAACTGTTACTTCTATCTCCTCCGCAATTTTATTACGCACTACGCTCGGTATTTTAATGTTATAATCCTCTGGATTTATCATGAATTTCGCAGTACCTAAAACAGTATTTCCTTTAACCGCAAAATTTCCATCAGCCGCCACATCTTTTGTAACGCCGTGCATGGTCAATTTGCCAGCGATTTTTACAGGGTAATTTCCGTCTTTTGCAAAGTTTAACTCGGAAATGTTCTGAATGTCCCCCTTCAAGGTGGCCTTCGGGTAAGTATCGCTTTCAACATAATTTTCATTGAAATGCTCCTGCATGAGAGCTTTCTCGAAAACAAAGGATTTCAGCGTTACAGCGAACTCAATTTTACCCGATTTGGCATCAAAAACACTGGCTACAGTTTTGTTGATGGCTTCGATATCTTCTACCGGAGTGGAGCTGTAAAAAACGATCTCACCAGATCGGGTGAAATAGCGTTGACTGAAGACACTAATGGATAACAGTGCTGCAATAGCAAAAAGTAAAGTCTTTTTCATCTTGTTTTATTGAAGGGTGCATTTTACTAATATTACATCAAATGCAAAACCCGTACAGTGACCTTTAACAGAAACTTTTTGTCCTGATTTAAGATCTACAGGTTCATCAAAATCGCATTTAATACCGAAAAAATCATCGCTGGTAGCCAGAGTCACCACCGAACCACTTTCTGATGTCTCGTTGTTGCGCACAGTTCCGTTTACCACCATTACCTGGTCAAGGTACTTCTCATTGGCTGCCGCTTCATCCTGAACATAATTGTCAAACAGCACTGAAGCCTGAACCACCATAGATGCTTCTTCTCCAGCAACATCTCTATGGGGTTTATTGTATTGCAGATAGGCATAAACAGCTACCACCAAAACCAAAAGACTGGAGATTATCAAAATTCTTTTCATAATTAATTACTTTCAGGTGCCCCTGCCGAAATCCACATATCTAACTGAGTCATTTCGCAAGCTGGCAAGGGTCCGGTTGGGGGCATATCTTGTCGTTCTATTGCTCTGGTTCTTAATCGTCCATCATCGACCAATGCCTTTACTTCATCGTAGTTGGTCATAGGCACTCTCCCGGTGTTTTCAACATGACAACCAGAGGTAGCACAGCTCATATCGATGAGCACTTTGATCTCTCCGTCGTAGGAGAGGTTTTCCAGATTACAACTCGGTTCCGGATATAATTCTTCTTCAATATCATAGTAGCACGATGAAAAATAGGCCACGATAATTACTATGGATAAGAGATGATAGACTTTCATGTTTTTAGTTTATGAGCTTCTGTTCCTACAAGGTAATATTTACTCCAATTCAGTTTTCTTTTGAAATGCTCCATTCTATGTGTACACTCGTGAATCTGGCAGATGGAGCATGAGGCTTTGGAACAGGGTTCAACATGTACTGATAAATCGGTGGTGCTAATGTAGTTCTTATCAATCAACTCTTCAAGTTTATCAGCATGGTCGTGTACCTGTGAGAGCTCCCAATAAAAAGGCAATGTCATGTGCACATCAATATGTATCGAGTTACCATAACGAACTATGCGCAAATTGTGCAAATCAATCCAATCTCTTTGACGCCCCTTGTTAATTATATCCACAACGTCTTCTATGATCTTGTCATCCGTTTCGTCCAAAATTCCTCCAAAAGATTCTCTAACTATCCTCCATCCAGTTGCAGTAACAATAACCCCAAATATTATGGCTATGATGTTGTCTAGCACTTCAAGGCCGGTAAGATAAATGAGAATCAAACCAATGACCACTCCAATGCTGGTATAGGTGTCCGCAATCAGGTGTTTACCGCTGCTTACAAGTTGTACAGAGTTACTGGCTTTTCCTCTGCGCACAAGGACCATACCCAACAAAAAGTTGATGGCTCCGGCAAAAGCCACCAACGAAATACCCAAAGCTCCAATTTCAACATCAATAGGGTATATGATATTGTAAACCGCTTTGCTGATCATAGCGAGCCCGGCTGCCAGTACAAGAACGCCCTCAAAACCTGCGGAAACAAACTCAATTTTTCCGTGACCATACGGATGATTCCGATCAAAAGGCAATTTGGCATAGTACAATGCAATCAAACCAAAACCAGCACCAAGTACATTCACCAAACCCTCCATGCCGTCGGCTAAAATGGCATTGGATTGTGTGAACCAATATGCCAAAATTTTGATCATAAAGAGGAATATGGACAGAATCAATGCTCCCCATTGAAGGCTGATGTTAGAAAGTGTTGATGGATCGAAAGTCTTTTTACTTTTTTTCAAGTGGGGTGCAATTTTTTCAATCGAATTTGGTTATTAGGCTACATTTGCAGGCTTTATGGGCCAAACACGTCGATCAAATATACATTCGGTTTTAATTTTCCTCACCACCTTCCTGCTGACTTCAGGTTATCATAACACTTTATTAGCACAAGAAAAGTACAGCAACGAGTTTCTGAAAATTGGTGTTGGAGCGCGCTCTCTTGGTATGGCCAACAGCGTTATAGCATCTACACATGATGTGCATGCCGGTTATTGGAATCCTGCTAACCTTACACGAATTGAAAATAAATTTCAAGTAGGGTTCATGCATGCCTCCTACTTCGCCAATATAGCCAATTACGATTACGGATCTGTGGCGGTTCCTACCGATAATGGAGTTATAGGTGTTTCTATCATTCGGTTCGGTATTGATGACATTCAGAATACCATCAATCTGGTTGATCAAAATGGAAATTTTAATTATGCTAACATTTCGCTTTTTAGCACTGTAGACTACGGGTTTCTGGTTTCTTATGCCCGCAAAATAGGACCTGAAGGAATGAGTATTGGTGGCAATGCCAAAATTGTATACCGTCAACTTGGAGATTTTGCACAGGCCTACGGTTTTGGTCTTGATGCTGCAATTTCCTATGAAAAAAAGTATTGGAAATTTGCCGGTGTAGTGCGCGATATTACAACCACAGTAAATGCCTGGAGCTATACCCTTGATGAAAATACCAAGGAAGTCTTTGAGCAAACAGGAAATGAAATTCCTACAAATACTACAGAACTAACCTTACCTACTGCGGTGGTGGGAACAGCAAGAGACATACCCATTAAAGACTTGTTCGTGGTTACTCCGGAGTTGAATTTCGAAATGACCTTCGGTGGTATGAGACCGACTCTGGTCAGCAGCGAGGGCATAAATGTGGATCCCAGATTAGGTCTGGAGGTTTCTTACAACAACTTCATTTTCCTTAGAGGAGGTGTAGGTCAGGTACAACGAGAACCCAAGCCCTTTGAAGATGGTCACAACTACCTTATTCAATCGAATTTCGGCCTGGGGATCATGCTATCCAACCTTTTTGGACTTGGAAATGTTGCAATTGACTACGCATTAACTAACATTGGCGAAACCGACGGTCAACTTTATTCCAATGTCTTTTCAGTAAGAATGGATTTTAACGGCACCAAACCTAATTAATCCTGATTGTCCTGATATTCGAGTATGTCTCCAGGCTGACATTCCAACACCGTGCAAATTGATTCTAATGTGCTGAATCGTATTGCTTTCGCCTTGCCTTTCTTAAGAATCGAAAGATTAGACATAGTTATTCCAACACGCTCAGATAATTCAGTGAGGCTCATCTTTCTTTTAGCCAACACAACGTCAAGATTTACAACTATTCCCATTGGTTAGATAGTAAGATCTGATTCTTCCTTTAATTGAACACCGTAACCAAATATTTGGGCCAATATCCATATTACAAGTGCCGTAAAAAGCATCCATGAATAACCGTTTAGTCCGAGATTATTGGTCATCTGGACCGTTTCAAAACCAACCTTGTCGTGAATCCAATAAAAAGCGAAATACATGTAACCTACTGTGAACAACCAAAAGGCAACCAGCAGATATGCCAGGGTTTTGAGGTGCTTAATATTTGCGTGAACGAATACTTGTTTAACTCGAACATTGCCTAAAATCGCTCTGAATTTATGCAACATCACTACAAATAGAGTTATTGCTACTAACATGGATACAATCCCAAAATTGCTCACAAAATCTGGAGTATCAACAAAGTAAATCTTAGATGATGCTTCCTCAAGATAGACTAAATGAACATTACCTCCATAATGAACTGCACCTTGCTCTTCTACATCAAATTTCATAGGTAACTGTACTCTTAGTTGTAAATCATTGATGGGTACTACACCTGCAGCACGGCCTACGAAGAGAACTATGACCAGGATTTGAATTGATATCATAAGATAAAAACCTATTGTGGCAAACCAATAAAGAAGACGAACACTTAAGGGGGACTTTGCTTTCATGCTTTAATTTTTGCCAAAGATAATTATTTATTGTTTATCAATAATATTTTATTGTTTTATGTGTTTTATTTATTGATATTCATTTTATTTGTTTAAGCCTCGTGTTGTCAATAATCCTACACTGCATACATTTGGCTTTACAATTATGAAGACGTCAACGAAACTGCTTCTTAGTGTATCGGCAGGAATTATGCTCTCGCTTTCCTGGCCAGCTATCGGTGAAATTTCTCCCTTGATTTTTATATCACTCGTTCCAATTCTACTCCTTGAACGTGAAGCGGCTCAGCAAAAAACACCTGGAAAAAACAGGCTGTTTCCGTACATCTATCTCTCGTTCCTAATTTTCAATTTGATCACTACATGGTGGATATGGTTTGCCTCACCATTTGGAGCTGTAATGGCTATTATATTGAATGCCTTATTTCCGGCCGTATTGTTTCAAATGGTGCGATTTACCAGAAAGCAGCTTGGAAATGCAACTGCCAATTTTTCGATGATTGTTTTCATCTTAGGATGGGAATATTTCCACATGGACTGGGATTTGTCCTGGCCCTGGTTGACTTTAGGAAACAGCTTTGCCAATTATACAAGTTGGATTCAATGGTATGAGTATACTGGCGTTCAGGGTGGAAGCCTTTGGATACTGCTTACCAATCTGATAGCCACTGAAATTCTGATCATCTACCGAGCGGAAAAAGGGATCAGTAAAAGGAAAGTAAGCTTATTCGTTAGCGTAGTTGTGGTTCCTGTGCTTATCTCACTAATGATCAAATCCACTTACGAAGAGTCCAAAGATCCTGTTGAAGTAGTGGTGGTTCAACCGAATATTGATCCCTACAACGGAAAATTTAGCGGTATTTCTTCTAAGGATCAGGTGCTGAGTATACTCGAGCTTGCCGGGCAGAAAGTCACTCCTGAAACCCAATACGTCATTGCTCCGGAAACTGCCATTCCTGACGCTTTCGATGAAGAACAGTATGGAAATACCGAAGAAAGTAAAGTCATAGATCGTTTTTTAATGTTACACCCTCAAACCGACTTACTCATAGGTGCATCCACTTTCATGATCTATCCGGATGGAAAGAACAAATCTCAAACTGCACGACTAGCCCGGGACAACAGAACGTGGTATGACAACTGTAACACAGCGGTATATCTATCGGGTAAAAACAATCCGAAGTACTACCACAAATCCAAACTTGTACCTGGGGTTGAAATGATGCCTTTTCCCGCAGTTTTCAGATCGTTTCAGGAATTTGCCTTTGATTTAGGTGGAACAACTGGCAGTTTGGCAAGACAGGAAGAACGATCCGTTTTTGGTGACCAAAAAAGAATAGCTCCGGTAATATGCTACGAGTCAATCTATGGCGAATTTGTCGGGGACTACATTCGAAAAGGTGCGGGCATCATCTTTATCATTACCAACGACGGCTGGTGGCGCGACACACCCGGGTACAAACAGCATCTGGCCTATGCCAGGCTTCGTGCCATAGAGCACCGTAAAAGCATTGCTCGATCGGCCAATACTGGTATCTCCTGCTTCATTGATCAAACCGGAGAAATCTCGCAAGCAACCTCGTGGTGGGAATCTGATGTTATACGCGGTGCTTTGAACTACAATCCCCAACCGACGTTTTACACTACTTTCGGCGATTATTTAGGCCGTTCATCACTTTGGGTTGGAATCCTTTTAATAATCTATGCGATCAGCAGAAAAATCATCAGAAAACCAATTCCGTCGGGCAAAAATCAGGATTGACCGCAATGGAGAAGAGTTGTTCAACTCACTCGTACATTATGCTTCGAGCTTCGAATACTGCTCAATACTCAACAGCAATACTAAACTCTACCTAAATCAAACTCAATACGATTGGATTGTTGCCTTTGATGCCATAGACGTATGTTCACCCCAATCATCTTGTATCCAAAGCTTCAAAGCTTTCTCGGATCAACATCAGGACTGGATATTTGGGCATTTTGGCTACGATCTGAAGAACGAAATTGAAAGACTTTCAAGCGAAAATCAGGTATTAGATTCATTCGATCCTCTCACTTTTTTCATTCCCAAATGGGTTTTTTACTGCCAGGACAACAAAATCATCTGTGAGACGAGTTATGCCGCCGAACTTAAGGATTTGTTACACTCGATAGATGAATTCCAATCCGACTTTCAAAATACTCAGGAACCCATTACCCTAAACCCGCTTCTCAGCCGGGGCGAATACCTGAAAAAGGTTGAAATAATTAAGAATCACATTCAAAGAGGTGATATTTATGAAGCTAATTTTTGCAATGCATGGACAGGAATCCATTCCTTAGATCCACTTCAGACCTATTTCAGTTTGAATAACCGCTCCCCTGCTCCGTTTTCTGCATTTTACAGGATAAGGAATAGCTACCTCATGTGCTCAAGTCCAGAGCGCTTCCTACGGAAAAAGGGGAGACTGCTTATTTCCGAACCCATTAAAGGCACAATAGCACGAGATCAAGACACTTTTCTGGACGAGATAAAAAAGAATAAACTCAAAATGAGTAAAAAAGACCGGCAGGAAAACGTCATGATTGTCGACCTTGTAAGAAACGATCTTTCCAAATCGGCCAAACCTGGAACAGTAGAGGTATGCGATTTATTTGGGATAAGGAGCTTTGCACATGTTCATCACATGGTGTCCACAATACAGTGTGAAATGGAAGACAAAAAGCACCCCGTAGATGCCATAAAGGATGCTTTTCCCATGGGATCGATGACCGGTGCACCAAAGGTCAGAGCATTGGAAATCATCGAGGAAATGGAAGTTGCAAAACGCGGAATATTCTCAGGATCAATAGGTTATTTTGATCCGCATCACGATTTCGATTTCAATGTGGTCATAAGAAGTATATGTTATGATTCGGCCACTAATAAGCTATCCATACAGACCGGAGGGGCAATAACCTCGAATTCGGATCCTGCACAGGAATATGAAGAGAGCCTGTTAAAAGCCAGGGCAATGATGGAAACACTGAACAATTCGGTGAATAAACCGATCATGAATAACTGAATTAAACCAAACATGAAGATTTATACTAAAACCGGAGATAAAGGACTAACCTCACTTATTGGTGGAACCAGAGTCTCCAAATCACACTTTCGCATAGATGCTTACGGCACACTTGATGAGCTCAATTCATGGGTGGGATTGCTTCGAGACCATTCTACCAATGAACAAGAAAGAGATATTCTATACCAGGTTCAGGAAGCCATTTTCGTAGCAGGATCGCACCTGGCAAAGGAACCGGATAAGGAAGTGCCAATTCCTGCATTCCCATCGGGATTAACCGAAACGCTTGAAGCGGAAATGGATCGAATGGATGCTGAATTACCCTCGCTCCGCAATTTCATCTTACCAGGAGGACATCCAACGGTATCGTATTGTCATATAAGTAGGACCATTTGCCGCAGGGCAGAGCGTCATGTTGTAGAAATTGAATCTTCCAGCGATTATTACACTGACATAATTGTGTTTCTCAATCGGTTGAGCGACTATTTTTTCATGCTGGCACGTTTCTGGAGCATGCAATTAAACATAGATGTAGTGACCTGGATACCGCGTAAATAAAGGGATACAGAGATACTTTCACCTGTTGTTGTTTATGTAATCCAAAAAGCTACTTTTGCGAAACTTAAAGCGAAGACCTTAACCGATAATTATATGTACTGGACCCTTGAATTAGCATCGTATTTAGAAGATGCTCCTTGGCCCGCCTCAAAAGACGAATTAGTGGATTTTGCACTCCGAACTGGGGCACCACTTGAGGTTGTGGAAAACCTTCAGGAAATTGAAGACGAAGGTGAATTGTACGACACCATCGAGGATATTTGGCCAGATTATCCAACTAAAGAAGACTTTTTCTTCAACGAGGACGAATACTAACTTCCTCCACATTATTGCATTTATTCTATAAAAATGGGGCGCTTAAAGCCCTATTTTTGTGCCCTGTTTGCAACGGGCCGCATTTGGTTACGTTGTTATTCTCTTTTCATGAAAACGAAAGCACATGCTTGGTTCCATTAATAAGACGCTAAAGAAAATAATCGGAAATAAATCGGATCGTGATATCAAAGGTATTATGCCTCTGGTGTCGGAAATCAATGCCATCTTCGATACCCTTTCAAGCCTGAGCCATGACCAGCTCCGGGATAAGACCGCTGAATTCAAGTCTAAAATTGAAGATTATATCCGGGAAGAAAAAGAGCAGATAGAACAACTAAGAATACAGGTTGATGCCGATCACAACATGGACCTTCTCCAAAAAGAGGCCATGTATGGTGACATTGACAACCTTGAAAAAACAATTACCGAAAAGATAGAAGTTGTACTTAACGATATTCTTCCTGAGGCATTTGCAGTACTTAAGGAAACTGCACGGAGGTTCAAGGAAAACTCAACCATTCGGGTAAAAGCCACAGATCATGATCGAGAGATAGCACCTATTCGAACCGCTCTTGACATTGAAGGCGATGATGCGATATGGAAGAACACCTGGATGGCGGCAGGTGGCGAAATTACCTGGAATATGGTGCACTACGACGTTCAACTTATTGGTGGAGTAGTCCTCCATCAGGGTAGAATTACGGAGATGCAAACAGGTGAAGGAAAAACCTTAGTGGCAACTCTACCCCTATACCTTAATGCCCTTTCCGGACGAGGAGCACATCTTGTTACAGTTAATGATTATCTGGCACGACGAGACAGCGAATGGATGGGTCCACTCTTTGAGTTTCACGGCCTGACAGTAGCTTGCATTGATAACTCAAAACCCCATTCTGATGAGCGCAAAGCAGCTTACAAGGCGGATATTACTTATGGCACCAACAATGAATTCGGTTTTGATTACCTGAGAGACAATATGGCCAGTACCCCCAGGGAACTGGTTCAGCCCCCACACAATTATTCTATTGTTGATGAGGTAGATTCTGTCCTTATTGATGAAGCCAGAACACCCCTTATTATTTCAGGACCTACCCCCAAAGGAGACGAGCACCATTTTGATGAACTTAAACCTAAGGTTGAATTGCTGGTTCGGGAACAACGAAAACTTGTAAATAACCTCCTTGTTGAAGCTAAGAAAAAACTAAACCTCACTGAATCAGATGTATCTGACAAAAAGAAACTGAACAAAGAACAAGAAGCCGGAAGGTTAGCTCTTTTCCGTTCCTACAGGGCACTGCCTAAAAACAAAGCGCTTATCAAGTTTCTAAGCGAACCAGGAATTCGAACGGCCATGCAGAAAACCGAGAATTTTTATCTGCAAGAGCAAGGCAAAAGAATGCCGGAAGTAGACCAGGAACTGTTTTTCGTGATTGATGAAAAATCCAATAGTGTAGAGCTCACAGAAAAGGGAATAGAACTCGTAACCGGAGCTACTGAAGATCGCGATTTTTTTATTCTACCAGACATTGCCAGCATTCTTTCGCAAATCAACAATGAGGAACTGGACGAAAAGGATAAGCTGAAAAAGAAGGAAGACATTATGGCCGACTATTCGGTCAAGGCAGAGCGATTGCATACCGTAGACAAACTGCTGAAAGCCTATTGCATGTTCGAAAAAGACGTGGACTATGTGGTGATGGATAACCAGGTAAAAATCGTTGATGAGCAAACAGGACGAATGATGGAGGGACGTCGGTATTCCGACGGATTGCATCAGGCGATTGAGGCCAAGGAAAAGGTAAAAATTGAGGCCGCAACACAAACCTACGCTACCATCACCCTCCAGAACTATTTTAGAATGTACAATAAGTTGGCGGGGATGACCGGAACAGCAGAAACCGAAGCCGGCGAATTTTGGGAAATCTACAAACTAGATGTCGTTGTAATTCCCACCAACCGCCCCAATGTACGAAATGACGATCAGGATCTGGTTTTTAAAACTGCCCGCGAGAAATACAATGCTGCCATTGATGAAATTGTAAAACTTCGGCAAGCAGGACGACCAGTTCTGGTAGGAACAACTTCAGTAGAAGTCTCAGAGCTTATGAGCAGAATGCTGAAAATTAGAAAAGTCCCACATCAGGTTCTTAATGCCAAATTGCACCAGAAAGAAGCCGAAATTGTCGCTGAAGCTGGAAAAACAGGCACTGTTACCATTGCCACCAACATGGCAGGTAGGGGTACCGACATCAAACTTACTGATGAGGTTAAAAAGGCAGGAGGACTGGCAATAATTGGAACAGAACGACACGAATCACGACGAATCGACCGACAGCTCCGTGGACGATCAGGTCGGCAGGGAGATCCGGGATCTTCTCAATTTTATGTTTCTCTGGAAGATAATCTGATGCGGCTCTTCGGTTCGGACAGAATTGCCAAGTTGATGGACCGTATGGGTCATAAAGAAGGCGAAGTGATCCAACATTCCATGATCACCAAGTCTATTGAGCGCGCCCAGAAAAAAGTTGAGGAAAACAACTTCGGTATCAGAAAACGACTGCTGGAGTATGATGACGTTATGAACCATCAAAGAGAGGTTATCTACAAGCGCAGGAAGCATGCCCTGTATGGCGAACGACTCAAAGTAGACATTGCCAATGCCATTTATGACCTTACCGAAGGGTTGGTGGAGAGTTATCGGGGTAGTAAAGATTTTGAAACTTTCAAACTCGACGTTTTTGCAACATTGCACGTTGAACCCACAATCAGCGAAGAAGACTTCCTCAACAGCGATACTAAACAACTGTCGGATTCTATCTATGAGCAAACTCTGGACAACTATATGAACCGACAACGTGATATTGCTAAAATGGCCTTTCCTGTTGTTAAGCGTGTTCATGAAGACCCCAGCACCAACTACGAGAACATCGTAGTTCCATTTACCGATGGAAGAAAGTCCATACAGGTGGTGGCCAATCTCGAGCGGTCTTATCTCTCCCAGGGAGTTGAGCTGACTGATGCTCTAGAGAAGAGCGTTATGCTGGCCATGATTGACCAATATTGGAAGGAGCATCTGCGCGAAATGGACGACCTCCGGCAGTCGGTTCAGAGTGCTGTATACGAACAAAAAGATCCCTTGCTGATCTATAAATTCGAATCATTCGAACTGTTCAAAAAGATGATCGACAAGGTGAGCCAGGAGAGTATATCCTTCCTGATTCGTGCAAATCTGCCTCAGGCGGCCAACGACCAGGTAAGACAAGCGCCAGTACCTCGTATCAAAACGAGAAACCTCCAGGAACGCAAGGACGAATTACCCTCCGAAGCTACCGGTGGTCAGCAATATCACGATCCCACGGCAGGGCAACATCAGGAGAAAGTCAAACCGTTTATTAAAACCGAAAAGACCATTGGTAGAAATGAAAAGGTCCAGGTAGTAAATGAAATGACCGGCGAATCAAAAACGGTGAAATACAAACAAGCACTTCCAATGATCGAAAGCGGCCAGTGGCGGCTGAATGCCCGAAGTTAATGGTTCCGGATTCCGGGCTCCAAGTTGTAGAGTTCCGGGTTTAGAGTTGTGCGATGCCAAGCTTCTCCGCTAACCAGGTTCACTTATTTACTTTTTCCTCAAGCACTTCTGTGATTCGATTCATTGCTCTCCAAAAGTGTGCTTCTAATCTACAGGTATATTTCATAAAATCAGATCAAAAAAGAGAGTCATTGCTGGGGTTCAGTATTGGGCAGTGCCCTGCAGGATCCCAAGAGCAAACTTCAAGATTCTTTACATCGAGTTCCCATTTCGGAAGAATCACGATCGAAGACTAACCTACTGCGTGGTGCTGCGCTTCAGCGGGCTCAGCGAGGGCAGCATGCATGGCTCAGTGGTTTATGTTCAGGTCAATCATTGGCTAAAGGCTGTTCGGTTGCTTCCTTCAATGTACTGCTCGATCTCCTTACGCTTCAGGTTGAAGATCCTGTATAACCCGAAGTCTAAATCATTGGCATTGACCTGGAAAATCTCTTTTAACAAATGCAGAGTATACCCAAAAAGAAGCCCCGCTTAAACTGGCATAGAATGAGTCAGGTTTTTTCGACCAAAGAGGGTTGTGCATCAGCTACCGGTGTTGGCAAACGATAAGACTTTTATTTTAAGATCTGATTTGTGTCTTGTCTTCCAATTATCGCCATGATCTCAACTTCTTTCTCCTTGATTCGGTAGAATATACTATCTGAACCACAAACACATCTTCTGTAGTTTTTACGAATAAAGTCCACAGATTCAAAAGCTAAGGGTCTTTCAGCAATGATCTCAAAATACTCAAATAGTTTATTGAAAATTTATCAGCTTGATCCATACCAAACCTTTCAATTCCATTTTGATGAATTCTTATGAGATCTTCTTTAGCAACATTAGAGAGCTTGTATTTAGCCACGCGAAATTTTCTTGGATGCTTTTAGAATATCAGCCTTTGAGTCTGACGTAAATCCACTCATTTCTGCTCTTTCTAGCTTGTTGCGAACAAAATCAATTTGTACTTGCTGACTACGCGCTTGTCTAATTAGGTCATTAATTAGTTCACTTTTACTTGAATACTCTTTGTTTTCAATTTGAGTTTTGAGCCAATCATCATTTGGTTGGGTAAGTGATATGCTTTGTCTAGTCATTCTAATCTTTTGGTGCAAAAATACACCAAATATGTATCATTGGGATTTTATTAACTCCTCCTTATCCACCTGAACCAATCAATGTTTGCCAACGGTCAAGTCTATGCACCCCCCTGAAGCCAGGTCAGGGCGCAGCGTGCGGTAAACAGCACCGAACTCTACCCCGCGAGGCTGTTTGACACCACCTACTTCACACTTGCTCGGCCGAGCTTGTCCTGTGGTTTCTAGATTACTACATCGCTTGAGAACGAGGTGGTTAGCCCGCCTGCCGGCGGACAGGCATGGGGTGTCGCTGCTGGTGGTATACGTGCTTCTATAGATCTATCTGAATTGATACTTTGCCCCCTAAACCTTTCTCCACAATTTCATAAAGAGTTTTAAGAGTAATGTTACTTCCGTCATTTTCGACTCTTGAAATATAAGTTCTCTTTTTATCGATTAATTGAGCAAGATCCTCTTGAGTTAGTCTTTTTTTCTCTCTAGCTTCTCGGAGTAGCAATCCAATTTTGTATGTCTCAACTCCTCTCTCAAGCCGATCTCTTCTTTGTGTTCCCTTTTTACCGTAAACATCATCTTTTATCTCTGTCCATGTTTTTACGTCTTTTATTTCTTTCATTTTTTCTGATCAAATTATTCCGTCATTAACCGTTCAGCTCTTTTTATTTCATTATTAGGAGTCTTTTGTGTTTTCTTTTGGAAACCATTCAATTTCACCGAGGTTCATCTCTCTGCACTCCCCAAACTCTTCTGCAGAGTGTACGTTGGGCAAATGGCCATTGTCAGCAGTGTATTCCTTCAAAGCGTGAAGACTCATCAGCGCGTAATCATCCCTAAACACGTAGTCCGCACTAGTTTCTGACGAAACCATGACGTGTATTTCACGAGCTTTTATGTTTCCGTCCTGATAGAGTTTAATTTGCTTATCCCCATTGGCATCCATTACTGACATAGCACCCATTACTGCCATCTCCAAATCAGGAATCCCATATGATCCTGCTTACAAAAGAAGTCCGGAAATAAGTTGATTTTCTTTTCGAAAAAGCCTTCGATTCCTTCACGGGGTTTTTGAAAAAGAAAACCAGGTAATTAGTTGGTTTTTAGCTCAGATCTATGCTATCCGAAATGGATCGGATACGCTTCCATAATCTTCAGGTCGTTGTATGCTAAAATCTGTACTTACATCCACCCCATTGTCTACTTCATTTTGCCTAATTTTCAATCCTTCTACTTGAACCTTGAACCTTGAACCTTGAACCTTGAACCTTGAACCTTGAACCTTGAACCTTGAACCTTGAACCTTATAGCTTGCAGCTTAGCAATTACAGATCATAAGTCCTTCAATTTTTACTAAAAACTTCGCCAGTTCTCGGATGTCAATTCTTCAATTCTCGAAAATTCTTTGATGTTTGACGTTACAAGAATTAGTTCATTCGCCACTGCTGTAGCGGCAATAAGCACATCATAGGGGCCGATAGGGATTCCCTTTTGTGTCAAATTATTTCTAATCTGAGCTGCGAAATATGCCTCCTTTGAGCCAAAATTTATTAGGTTCACCTCTTGCAAAATGGCTTCAACAGCAATTTTTGAATTGCGTTTCAGGTTCTTGCCTTTAATTAGTCCGTACCTTAATTCAAATTCAGTAATTGATGACAATGCGACGAGATTCGGAGATTTTGATTTCATTATCTGAATGGTGTTCGCATCTCCTCTCAGTAAGTCTATTATTACACATGTATCCAACAAATATGTCATTCTAAAAGATATCCTCTCGTGGTAAATTCAAACCGGTCCTAAGCTCTTTGATATCAGGGAAGTTTGTGTCAGATTCTAATTCATCAATCCAATCTCCCCACTTTTTTTCAGCCTCTTTGTTAAGCAATAATTCTACTGCATTTCGAATTGCTCTGTTTGTGCTCAATCCGTTTTTCTTAACATATGCATCGAAGCGCATTTTTAGTGCCTGTGGTAGATAAACTGAAATATTCATAATATAATATATTATACTACAAATATAATAGATTTGGTTTTGACTTTTCTATTATCCATAGCCGAGGCAGATAATCTACTACCCTTACCAGGATGTATTGAAGAGCTCAAAGTTCGAAAAAGGAACTAATGCCAAGACTCCATAAAACTTGAACCTTGAAACTCCAAACTTTGAACTTCGAACTTTGAACTTCGAACTTTGAACTCCGAACTAACAAACTCCGAACTCGAAACTCTAAAACCTTACTGCTTCACCAACTTCCGAATGCCGGTATACCCCGATTCGGTTTTGAGTTGGACCATGTAAACCCCATTCGAGAGGTCGCTCAAATCGAACTGCATGAGTTCATCAGTAACGGAAACTTTGCGGCTAACCACTTCTGTTCCACTAATATCTACCACCGATACCCATACACTCTGATCATTGATTTCTGAACTGCTCCAACGCACGGTGGTGCGGCCATAGGTGGGGTTGGGAAATACACTAAACATGATGCCGTCACTCGATATTTCTGAAAGAACTATATCTTCAGGGTTTGAGGGATCAATTTTTCGTTTCGACGGGATAATATTTGCTTTATATTTCCCTTCTGTACAAAATGATCTTACATAATCTTTAGAAGCCTCTGTAATTACTGGGCGTCCAAACCAGTCGTCTCTTGTTCTAAACCTCCATTCAGCGCCCCATTGAGAATCCAAATGGGCTCCTTCATCACGTAATAATACGACTCTATCTACTGCCTCAAGATGTGTGACCGCATATCCGGTAGCAGCATTCTTATCTAATTCTATTCTTTCTGCTCTGATATATAGCTCATTACCAATAATTGTTTTAGCATTATCGGGAATATTTGACATCTTACCTAGTCTCACCGTACCAGGGTAATAAGGCATAGAAGAAATATCAACAGGCTCAGTACTATATTCAATATCATTTACTAAGTTCTCTTGGTTCTCCGCATTAAAGAGTTCATATGTAAATACTTGGTACTGGGATATCTGATCTCCATTGTAGTCTTTCTGATCAAAGTAAAAATCTCCTAATACTTTGAGTTTAACACTTTTCAATTGGGCAGTTCTTTGGCTGTAAGGGGCTGTTTTCAATGGATCTGGATCAACTGCCCCTCCATAGTGCCTAACAATACCACCTGTTCTTAGAGCTTCATAAAAAACGGAGTAACGGATTACGTCCCTTTGGCTTGTTTATAGGGAAACCAATCGTGATTCACCATCAAAGATAGCACTAGATTAGGGTTGCTCTTGAGATGATTTCGGCTATTA
>DNTB01000038.1 GCA_003499525.1 Flavobacteriales bacterium | reverse complement strand
ACGATGCCGACGTGCTGAGCTATGCGGATTATTATCCGTTCGGGATGGAGATCGCACACCGAACAGAAAGTAAAGAGCACGAAATAGACTATCAGTACGGGTATGTGGAAGTAACGGATTTCGACAACCCGATTTACAATCGACAACCAATTAATGACGAAGACGGTGGTGTTGGTGATTCTTATACCTTCGATCATCATTTCGGGACACATGCAACTTGGACTGTTGGGCCAAATGGAGTATATAATAAGTACAACCCTCTAGGCTGGGGGTATATGCTAAATCCAAGTATTGACCCGGACTACATCTCTCACTGTTACTTTGCTCGGGGAGCCTATCCTTCAGAACCATTTCTTATCCAAGGTAGTAGAGATCCAAATAATAACGACAATGATTGTTGTAACTTATCATATGCATCATCATCAACTATGGTTCCTCCACATATTGTTGTGGAAAGCAATTCCGATCCTGCTGAAACCAGTTTAAAATTTACAGGTTATACTGCGAACCCCATAGTGAGCTTATTATTTTTTAATCGAGTAAGGGGCATGATTAAGCTAGGAAAGAATTACGAATTAGGCGGGGTTAATATGCCTTCAAATCTTCGAGGTAAAGGAATTCCAGAAGGAGGTTATGAAACGGCCATTAGTTTTTCCATTGCATCGTACGACATTAAACCGGGCAGTTTGAAAATATATGTCACCGATGCTCAAGGCAATCACTATGTGGATCCGGCGATAATAAGTGTAATAGAAAACAACCAGACTTCCTATAACGAAGGTGATATATGGCATGCGGTAAACATGTCTGTACATTTGTTGAATGTTGATCCTGATCTCGGCTACCGTTTGGTTATAGAGTTTGACCCACAGAATAACTTCTCTTTCTATCCGTCATATGTTAAGATCAAACAATTGAAGTACGACATAAAACTGTTCGAAGGCTATGGCACCAAGATAGTGAACCGAGGCACGTACCAAACCGCAGAAAACACCGGGTATAGGTATGGGTTCCAGGGACAGGAAAAAGATGACGAGTGGAAAGGAAGCGGAAACTCCATCAATTACAAGTACCGGATGCACGATCCGAGGCTGGGGCGGTTCCTTAGCTTAGACCCACTAGCTCCCGATTACCCGCATAACTCTCCGTATGCATTTAGTGAGAACAGGGTGATTGATGGTGTTGAATTGGAGGGGTTAGAATATGAAACAATACATCATTTCATTGACCCTGATGCCAAATTAGAAGTTTCTCGAGTACATGAGATTCACATGACAACGGAAAATAATTCAAAAGGATATTACACTGCTTCATTTGGGCCGGAAGGAAGAGGGATTAAGCATGTCTATATTAATACTTCTTCAGGTGAAGACTATCAGCCAGAGCGATGGGACTTAAGGCAAGGCAAGTGGCTATCTAAAGGAAGTATTGGTTCACATGGCTATTATTCGGGAGCTGGTTCCGTTACTTACACTGGGTTCGGCGACTATGATTTTTCTAGAACACCTCTTGATATGCTAGATGAAATTTCAAAGAGACATGATATAAACTATTTAGTAGATGCAAACGAAAACTATCTTAATTATAGAGAAGATACACGGACTCTTGCAGCGGACAAACAGATGGTACAAGAACTAGACGATTTTCTGTTCTCGCAAGAATTCTGGAAATCTTCAGGAGAAGTACAAGATGGTGCAATGAAAGCTAGACTTTTTATAAATACATTGGTAAAGTATAAAAGTTGGAAAATAGATTATATGGAATCTACAGGAAGAAGTATGTCCGTTGTCACGATTGAGGATTATTTTAGAACAACGGACTTTTTAAATCAAGAAATTGAGTTCTTCCTTCTGAGAGGAAAAATTGATAATGATAAATCCACAAGGGATTGGAAGTCTTTAGAAGATCAAAATGAATAGGTTAATCGGAATAGCTTCAATTCTGTTGATTTGCAGCAATTGTGATACATATGATTCCTACGGAATTAAATTGACAAGGAACTATATTGAGTGCAGGGAATGGGGAGACCCAAAGGACTTAAAGAACAGGACTTCAATTACAATATTTAGAATTAAATCGACAGAACTTACAAATAGAAGCAGAAGCGTAGTTAACAAAATCCTAATTCAACCCATAGACAGTAGTTTTTGCTATACTTCATTCAATAGTGGCAAGGTTTTTTTTCCTAACCGTCTCTATTTTAACAAGAAAAATGAAGGTTACACTTGGCTTAAAGGTTGTGATTCAGTTTTCGGTTCGAACAAGGAAAATTTAGAATCTATTGGAAGCTTGGATATTCAAAGATGGTATGTTTTGGAAAATGTTATTCAAGATGTTAGGTTCATCGTTTATTTGGACGAGTTAGGAGAGTCCCATGTTTACAAATATGATACTAATGGGGGCCCATGGTAGATCCCCCCTGGCTAGGGCGCTTCCCGAAAACTTTTGGGAGTACCCCGTTGGCGCGGATCTCCAGATCCGTGACTAAACCCGCATGGAACTCAAAGATCATCTCGGAAATGTGAGTACGGTGCTTACCTATAGAAAAAAAGCGACACCGGCAGTGGATGAACTTCCGCGTACTTACGATGCCGACGTGCTGAGCTACGCGGATTATTATCCGTTCGGGATGGAGATCGCACACCGTTCGGAGAGTAAAGAGCACATGATTAACTATCAGTACCAAAGTGCGACGCTAACAGATTTCGACAACCCTATATTCACTACAGTCTCATTTCACGAAGATTTTACAAAAATTGCCAATAGGGAAAGCAATAGGTACGTGGAGACATACAACAGGAAATATCATACCCGAGGAAATCCAAGTAGTGGTGTGGATAGATGCTACTATGGTACGGGGTACTTTGAGGGGTGGGAACAACACATGCCATATTCCAATATACCCTGGCATGAACTTTCGGGAACAGACCCCGCAGATTTGCACAATCGTAAGCTTTTGAAATACACTGATGAATGTACCCTTCCGCACCATGGCCAGTCTGACTATTATTCAAACATCTGGTTCAATAATACTGATGTGCTCCTAATTAGAAATTGGGAAATGTACACGGACGAAACTGAGGCCATTCTATATCTGGGAGAACAAAACGATATTGGCGGTTACGATGGAGACGGAATAACACCGGGGCATTATGAAATATCCATTTCCATGAATTTAGCCTGGCATAACATTGATGTAAGTTCGCTGCGTGTTTGGTATGAGTCCGAAGATCCCAATGTTAATCCGGTGGTGCATGCCACCATTGATTTTGGAAACGCCACAAATGGAAACACCCCTGCAACATTGAATATTAAGATCAATCAACATTTCAAGAAAGATGCTTTGCATTTCTATTTCCGGGATAATCGACAAAATGGAAGGCTGATCATCCGAGATTTGTACTATAACATCAAACGATTTACCCGATACCCTACGTATGAAGCCACCATAGGCAACTACCAAACCGCAGAAAACACCGGGTATAGGTATGGGTTTAACGGTATGGAAAAGGATGATGAGCTGAAAGGCAGTGGCAACGCTATTGACTTCGGAGCAAGGATGTATAGCACTCGCTTAGGGCGTTGGATGAGTACCGACCCCAAATTTGGATTGCAACCGGGTTGGTCGCCCTACAAATTTGGTCTTGATAACCCGATAATATTTATTGACCCTGAAGGAGAAACAGAATTTTATTTTAGAGGCAAATGGGTTGGAACTGACGGTAAAGACAATGGACTTGTTGGAATTGTTAGAAACAAAGACGTTAAGAAGAGTATTGTCAAAAGCACTAAACAAGGTTTAAACTACAACTTGGACGGCATACAACATGGTTCAAGCACAGGAGGTGTTTTTGGTATTCATGGCGATGTTTTAAAGGAAGCTAATAGCACTTTAGGAAATGCAATGTCAAGCGGACAGAATAAAGAATTTTGGTCGGTAATGAAAAGTGATGGAGACGGTTTTTCTACAACTCATTCAGGAGTGGGTAAAGAAGGAAGCGGACAAGCAGACGGATTTCCGACCAACATTCAATCAGACGTTTCAATTCATTCACACCCAACAGGAACAAAACTAAAAGAGGGAGTAATGGGAACTTCGGTTGAGTCTTATCCTGCCGACCAAGCTTCGCCCGATGATGAAAACAGCACATTCCCGAATTTTGATATGAATATCATTGTAGGTAAACAAGGAAAAGCGGGATATACAACTGACCCCAACGGCAATGTTCAAGTTAATGACACTCGAAGTAGTGGAATAAATGTCTTTGACAGTCAAGGAAACAAGCAAATTAGTATATCAGGAAGCGATGCGAGCAATATGACAAGCGGAGATAGAGGAAGGCTTGGGAAGAAGTTTGAGAAGAAGCAAAACCCTTGAGAATGAAGATAGTTTTAGGGTTCTTAGTTTCACTTTTTTCTATTTCTCTCTATTCACAGGGAGTAATTGAAATAAAGGTTTGTGATGAATTTGAAAATCAAAAATGCTCTAACCTTTATAGGTTTAGTGTAGTCAGTAAAAGCGACACAATACCAATTCCATATTTAGGCGATAAGCGATATTCAACAGAACCAATAACTTCAAATGAAAGTATCAGCGATTCAACCGTTTTCATCTTGTTGGAAAATTGCAAGTATTTCTATGAATTAGAATTTCGTAAGAAAGATTTTGAATACGAAACCTTAATTCTTTGCATTGAAAACGAAAAAGCTAAGTCGGGCAAAGTGAAGTGGAATTACTCCAATTATTACGGCAGGAACTTAGCAAGTTACGCCATTAGAAAGAAGAAGTAACTCAAAACCCAAGTCCACAGCTTGGGTTTTCTTTTTGCTCTATTCGTTCCGCTCAAAGTCGGTAAATCAAAAAGTTATCAACACAGCCACCAAACCGCCCCAAACCCTTTCCCTGCCTTGCTTTGCTTCCTTTTTCTCTCTCTTTTTCCTTTTGCCCCATTCAGCAAGCATTTAGGCGGATTTTAAGGGCGGTTTTCTGTGTGTTTTTGGTGGTGGTTTTTAGTGGTTTTGTTGCTTGGTTTTTTAGTGTGGTTCTCGGCTTTGGTTTTGGTCTGTTTTGGGGGCTTTTTTTGGCTCTATTTTCATTTTTTGGTTGCCGTCAGGCAAAGGGGCTTTTTTCGGTTTTTATTGGCTCTAAATTCCTTGTTTTAGTCGCTTACATTTTCGGGCTTTTTTCTCGTAATCACTTTTTAAATACTCGCTGCTCCGCAGCTATTTTTTTGGGGGGCTTTTTTCATTCTTGCGAAGCAAGAAAGGGGGCTTTTTTACACCGCTTTGCGGTGTGTTAGTTCATTCCGCCAAAGGCGGAACAGGGGGCTTTTTTTCGTGCCGATTTCGGCACAGTTGGTTTTTTAATCAGCTTGGTTTTTGGTCTGTTCTGTCGGCTTGCTCGGTTCGGTTTGGTCGGCTTTTGATTTTGGGGCTTTTTGGCTTCTAATCGCTTAAATTTTGGCTTGGTTCTCGGCTCGGACTTTTCAACAATTCGGCTAATCTGTCAGGCTCGGTTTTCTCAAATTTAGCGGACTTCTTGGGGGCTTTTCAGCTTGTAAATTTTGGCTGTGTTTCGGATTTTCATTTTTCGGTTTTTCAGGTCAATTATTGGCTTTGTTTTTCGGCTTGGACTACTTCTAAATTCTTGGTTCTTCGCTCGGTTGGGTTATTAACAATTTTGCCACTTTGCCCGTTGGCGCGGATCTCCAGA
>DNTB01000074.1 GCA_003499525.1 Flavobacteriales bacterium | reverse complement strand
GCGCATTACAGCTAACGGTTTGGCTATGCGCAGTATCCCGAAGGGTATTGCGTATAGGTTTTGTTGTACCCCGTTTTTTTATTTTTTCTTTTCGTTTTATTGTCCTTGCGTTGGGATAGACACACTCTTTGACAAGCTTTGGTTTGCGCGTGGGTTTTGCGCGGCTTGGTAATGTGTGTGGCTATGGTGCTAGGGCTATTCATTTAAGTCCGGTTTCAATATTGATTGTCAGTTTATTCTTGCTCGCCAAAATGGCGGGCGAGTGGCGAGTAAGGAAGTGATTCAATAGAAATCTAAATCCTATCTCGCCAAAATGGCGAACAATTGGCGAGTAACTATTCATTGATAACATATTTCAAATACTTTCCGCCACCTTCTTTTCTGAGTAATTCTAGGTCAACCCAGCGTTTTAACATCCTTTCGGCTGTACGAGTTGCTATGCCAGTTTGCTCAACAAACTCAGATTTTGAATATGCTTTTTTGCTTCGGAATAATTCAAAGTGCTCCAATTCCTGATTATCTAACTCGCCTATGGCTCCAGTTGTAGGTAATTCCTTAACTGCCTCAACAGTTCTTGGGAATGTCAACTTCAAGAAGGGTTCTTTGAAAGTGAATTTTGGAATTGGTAAACCATGTTCGCTATTCAATGCCTTAAATGTCTTCATTCCAAAGCCTTTTTCTTCTACATAATCCATAAGGCTAAAAGCATAAGTGATTATTGGGTTACGACTCAAAGAAGGTGCTTCAAAAGAGTTCAGTTCATCCAATGAAATTGCGGGTAAAGGCTGGCCCGGACTGGTAACTACAATTTTGTCGTTATCAATCTTGATTTCACATTTAGCTCCTTCAATTTCATAATCTCTATGCACCAAAGCGTTGACAATTGCTTCACGAAGGACCTTGATTGGAAAATCAGGAATGTCTTTACGTTTGAATTGATTGGTGTCTTTAGACAGTGGCAGCACTTTCTTGAGCCATTCTTCAATTTGGTCTGGTAACAACACTAAAGCATCTGAAAAGTCTTTGGGCTCAATCTTTTCACCACCATAATCTACATGGGCTTTAAGTACCGCATTCTTGAATTTTGCTCTTGGGTTGGTACCAAAAAGCAGTACTCCATAACCAGTAGGAACGAATAGCTTTTTATCCTGATCCCATTCCAAGGCCCCAAAATCTGCCAGGTACTCCAAAAAGGCTTCGTCAGTTGGTTTGTAATTAAGGTCTGATTCATCAATGAATTTTTGCAAAGCAAAATTTGAGAACTTGCTGCTATCGTAGTTATCAACAGGAGTTTCAATGCTGTTTCTCAAGTCTTCCTCTTGCTCCGTTTTATACTTACGCTCAATGGCTTGTTTGATAAAATCTTTATTCTCTTCTTCTATGATTTTTTGAAACTCTCTATCGAACATCTTCACCTCAACACCATGCTTTTCCAGGTGCTTGATTCCTTTACCATCTACTGTTGGATCCGGGTCTTCAATTCCAACAAATACTTTCTTTATTCGGGCATTGGTGGTTCTACGACAACATGGCACCTTAGGTGAGTTACGTTCAACACAAGGTTCCAAGGTTGTATAGAGTTCCGCTTCTTCTAAATTTTCATTAACAAGTTTTCGCTCCATGAGTGTAAACTCAGCATGGTCTCCTTCTCTGAGCTCACCGCGAAATGCGGTTTCAATTCTACCATCTGGAAAGGCAAGAACAGCTCCCACTTTGGGCGGTACTTTACCATCTGTACGAGGTTCATTAATGCTTTTATTCATCACATCAATGGCCATTTGCATTAATTCCTTTTCGGTATATGTATTCTTTTTAGCCATGGTGTCTATTTCAGCGCTTCTTTTATGATACGCACTTCTTCAATACTATCCAAAGTCTCAATCGCAAATTTTACTGGGTGGTTATCATCATACAAACGCTCAAACTCACTTTGAATAACAGCTAGCTTTTCTTCTTCGCTCATGCTGTCATCAATTGGCTTTAAGTCTTCTAAATATTTAAGGATTTCTTTGTTGGCCATTTTGAGCTCATCGGAAAAGAAAAGTTCATAAAAACATGAATCATTAACAGATAAATAAAATTGGTGTAGAATCGATTGCTCATCAATCAGACCTGTAGCTTCTAAATACTTATAAAGAACCTTTAGAGATTCACTATTGACATATTTGAACGGAAGCTTTTTCAAGTAAGTAGTTTTTACTTGGCTAAAAGTTCTGCCTTCGCCTTCTTGCGATATCTCTTTATAAAGAAATAGAAATAACTCACTATTAAGCATGCATGTCACAATGGAAAGATCAAAAAGCTATCTGTTCTTATTGACAATAACATGGACTGTTTTATCACAAAGTTGAGACTCATAGTCGAGTGAGGCTATAATCTTATTAGAAGTTTGTCTATAGACTATTTTTGGACTTATGCAGAGAATATTCTCGCTAAATCTAAATGTATCAACTAATGGATCTAGATAGGTTTCATAATCATGCCTAAGGAAGTTTGCGGCACTTTCTAAATGAAATTTATGGATTTGTGTTCCCTTAAGATATGGAATGTCATCCTTATGCTCTCTTTCTTTCAGAAATACTCTTTTCCCAATAGAATTGCCTTTCCTGTTTTTCCCACCTCCTTTTGACCAATAATTAAATCCTACATCCTTTATCAAGAAAATGTCATCAAGTTTTGAAGTTGTCTTTTTGAGAATCTGATTGAAGATTGGGTGTCTAGGTATAAATGATTCCTCAGAATTAGTTTTGATTTCAATTTGTGAGTATTCTTTTATAGGCAGTTTGCCATTATATATTTTATACTTGGAATGGCCATCATTTTTTGCTTTAGATATGAGTGTTGTAGCAACGAATACTGTTGGATCGCTGAATACTGAGTAACTCTTGAAATCAATTACTTCTTTGAGCTGAAACCTAGAAGAAATTAACTTCCTAAGTTCTTTGAAATAGTCCCCATTTAAGAAAGTGTTTGGTGTTATATAGTCTAATGCTCCATTTTTGGTTAGAAGACTTAAGCCTTTCTGAAAGAAAGAAACGTAAATGTCATTGTTCCTTTTAAATGTTTTATAGAGAGCCTCATAGATTTTTTTTACGGTGGTGTCATATTCTATTTTATATGGCGGATTTCCTATTACCACATCAAAACCTCCTTTTTCATGCCATACTTCGGAGAAGAATAACTTGAAATCAAAATCTATTTTGTAACCCGCAAACGTTTCTGCTGAATCCAGAAGCTCTCGAATTTTAGAATTGATCTCGTTTCGTAATGCTTTTTTCTTAGCCTCATCGGTTTGGTCGTAAAAGTCTTCTTTCAGTTTTTCCAGTTGCTTTTCAACCCCCAAATCATGCATTGCGTTTTCAGGCATTCCTATCAGAGAGTTTCCACACACTATTTTATAGTCAAGATTAGGCAAAGTCTCAATGGGGTCAAGATCATCTTCATCCACAACAAGCGACAACCAAAGCCGTAGGCGGGCAATGTCAATAGCCGAAGCATCTATATCAACACCATAAATGCTTTCTTGTATTATGTGCCTTTTTAATCGGTACACATAGCGACTCTCGTTTACCGATTCTTTAAACTGAAATCCGAATTCATCCAGTTTATCATTGAGATAATTATTTGAGAAGTGAGGTTTGAGAACCAATTGAGCGGTAACCAATTCATGCATTAAACCAACTGGAAATGCACCTGAACCAATTGCAGGGTCGCAAATTCGTATCTCAGTTAGTTTCTGATCAATTAGGTCAGCATTTTCTCGGATACTTTCAGGAAGTTGGTATTGATAGGTTTTTGTTTCTCCTTTTTCAGCTACTCGTTGATCATTCTCTAAAGCAAAGTGTCCATGACGGATATAAGTTTCGATATCGTCTTTTTCTATCTTCTCATCCAATGAGTTGCCCAAGTAATGAATCAAACTTTCTTGACACATGTAATGCACAATCTCCCTCGGTGTATAGAAAGCTCCCTTGCTTTTACGCTCGGTAATCTCCAGCATATTCTCAAAAACCTTCCCAAGCATTTCTGGGTCAACAGCCACTTCTTTGTCAAGAGGTTCATCTTCTTTAATGGTAAAGTTGTATCGGTCAAAAACATCTAATACACCTGTACCTATGTCACCCGCTTTATTCTTTTCTTCATTTCTAAATAAAGAAGCAGGTATTGAAATATTGGCTGTTTGCCATTCATATTCTGCCTCGAACAAACCACCATTTAGAAAAGGAATGCGACAATTAAACTTCTTGTAATAGGAGTTGGCGTTGTTTCGCTCTTTTGCCAATGCCTCATAAAATAGGTGTTGCAAATAGTCTTTGAAGAAGTTCTCTCCATTGGATAGTGCTTCATCATAAAGGCCCTGAACAAACTTTTTGTCTCCGTTGCCCCAGCGTTCATTTTCTGGAACACCTAACCAACCTTTTTTCTGCAAGAAATAGAGGAATACAATTTGCCCTAGTAGCTTTTTGGTAAAACGAGCATTGTCAATGTCAGCTTTTTCGAGCTCTGCTTTAATATGGCTGTCATTCTCAAAATGCTCTGAAAGCTTTATGTACAAGTCTTTATACTGACCGAAAAATTCATTTGTTACCTTTTCAATGCTGAAGGCCGCTTCTAATTCTTCTATAGTTGGGTTACTGGCTACATTTTGTAGTAATGGAAGCAACTGGTTTTTGGCGGTGTGTGCTTTTTCATGCTCACCAACTAAAAAAGAGAAACGTTTAGCAGATAAGGTTTCTTCCTTCGTTTTGACCTTTTTAGTGTTGTCGTCAACAACTGAGAGGTATTCTAGTTTGACATAAGAGAATCTCCAATCTGCTTCATCATCCTTATCTACGAATGCAACCAGAGCATGTTCTTTCTCAAAAGTTTTTAGGTGATAGATATGTATATCCGCTTTAGT